>NZ_JADJKN010000027.1:0-8007 GCF_016705985.1 Candidatus Aalborgicola defluviihabitans | reverse complement strand
CATTTCACGCCTTTGATGCTGGAAGCCGCTGACAAGGATGCCAACTTCCGTGGTCACATGGTCAACGTGGCCTCGATGGGCGGGCTTGGTCAACACGCCCAATATGGGCGCTTACAACGTCAGCAAACATGCTGTGGTCAGCCTGACGGAGACCATGTACCAAGACCTGGCCTTGGTGTCTGAGCAAGTTCATTGCTCCGTGCTGTGCCCGTACTTTGTGCCCACCAGCATCCACAACTCGCATTTGAACCGTCCTAACGAGTTGCGCAGTGACACCAAGCCGACCGTGAGCCAGATGGTGGCGCACGCCACCAGCACCAAGGCTGTCACTTCGGGCGAGGTGACTGCGGCTGACGTGGCTTCGATGGTCTTTGATGCCATCGAGAAGGGCCAGTTCTACATCTACAGCCACCCAGAGGCTTTGGCCATCGTCAAAACCCGCTTGGATGACGTGGTTGAGGGCCGTAACCCCAGCGACCCATCGGTTCGCCGCCGAAGCCTGAGGCCGTCATTGCGAGGCCCTCAAGGCCGGCAAAAAGGTCAGCCCCCAAAAGTGAGGCTGACGAGGCGCCCGTGTTCAGCGGGCGTCTTGCTCGCGGTGGCGTGCCAACACCACGCCACGCGATTCAAAGCGTTTGAACAACTGTTCCACGCAATACACCGATCGGTGCTGACCGCCGGTGCAGCCAATGGCCACCGTCACGTAGCTACGCTGGTCGCCTTCCATGGTGGGCAGCCAGCGCAGCAAAAACGCTTCAATCTGCGCAATCATCTCGGCTGATTCAGGCTGCTGCACCAGGTAATCAATCACGGGCTGATCTCGCCCCGTCAAGGGCTTGAGCTCCTTGATGTAGTAGGGGTTGGGCAGCATGCGCACATCAAACACAAAGTCTGCGTCAATGGGTACGCCGTGTTTGAACGCGAACGACTCGAACACCAAGGTCAGGCGCGACGCTGAGGCCTGGACCACGTTGTGAATCCAGGTGCGCAACTGGGCAGGGCGCAGCAAAGATGTCAATGACGGTGGACACCTCGCACCCAACGGCCTCCAGGCAACCGCGCTCCAGGTTGATGGTGTCAACCAAGATTTTTCACCCGATGTGGCTTCAGTCTGGGCGGCCTGGGACAGCGGGTGAGGGCGGCGCGTTTCTGAAAAACGGCGCACCAAAGCATCTGTGCTGGCATCCAAGAACACCGACCGTACCGAGATGCCTTCCTGGCGCAGTTGCGTCAGAACGGGCAGCAAATCAGGCAACGATTGCGCACTGCGCACATCGATAGACACAGCCAGGCGGCGCTGCAAAAGGGGGGCGCGTTTTTGTTCCAGATCGACCAAACTGCGAAGCAATTCAGGCGGCAGGTTGTCGACGCAGAAGTAGCCGGTGTCCTCCAAGGCGTTGAGCGCCACGGATTTGCCTGAGCCTGAAATGCCCGTCAGGACGACGATGTCGAGGACGCTCATGCGGCTACCTTTTTGCTGCGACTGCGCGTGGTGCTGGCAACCAAGCCTGCATCCACTTGATCATGTTCACGAGCAGATTGCAGCATGGCTTGGGCATGGGCGCGGCTGGTGTCGGTGATGACCCCACCCAGCATGCGGGCGATCTCCTTGACGCGATCATCCGACTCAACGGGGCGGATGTCACTGCTGGTTTGGCCACCGGTCAAGGCTTTGGATACCACCAGGTGCTGGTGCGCGCATGCAGCCACTTGAGCCAAGTGCGTGACGGCCAAAACCTGACGCTCACGCCCCAGTTGTTGCATCAATTGGCCCACCGTGTCTGCCACGGCACCACCCACGCCAGAGTCAATTTCGTCAAAGATCAAGGTGCCCACAGCGGAGGCTTCATCCGCGCGCTGCGTGGTGGTCACCGCAATGGCCAGGGCCAGGCCCGGGACAGCTCGCCGCCCGAGCTACTTTACCCAATGGGCGGGTGCGGCCTGCTTGGCCCGCGACCAAAAGTCCACTGACTCCAAACCCAGCCTGCGGCTCATCCTGTTTGACCAAAGCCACTTCAAAACGGCCGCCCGCCATGCCCAATTTCTGCATGGCCTCGGTGACCAATTGGCTCAGTGTGGGGGCCATGGCTGCACGTTGTTTGGACACGGCCTTGGCGGTGGTCAGCCAAGCCTGGTGTGCTGCCTGGGCTTGCTTTTCCAGCCCATCCAGATCGGCTGCCGCATCGACATCAGCCAGCTCGGCCTTCCAACTGCGTAGCAACTCGGGCAATTCAGCCGGCGAGCGGCGGTAGCGCCGGGCCAGGCTCATCCACAAAGACATGCGGCTGTCCAACTCTTGCAAGCGGTCTGGGTCCAGTTCTGTGTGGCGCAATGCGGAGTTGATGCTGTGTGCGGCGTCTTGCAATTGCGCTTAGGCGCTAGCACCTCCAGGGCATTGGGCCAGATGGTTCGCCCACACTCAGCCACTGCCAACCCACGGCACGGCGCGTGAGGAGCGGGAGTCTGCGCTGTCATCGGCTTCAGAGACAGCATCCAGCGCCAACCGGGCCGCATCCAAAATGGCTTGGCCGTGGCTCAGGCGTTGGTGCTCGGTGTTCAACTCATCCCACTCGTCGGCCTGCGGGGCGAGCTTGTCCAGTTCGGCAATTTGCCATTGCAGGCGTTCGCGTTCACGGTCCAGGTCGGCTTGTTTGCTACGAGCATCGTCTAGCTTTTGCTGGGCTTGGCGCCGGGCCGTCCAGGCCGATTGCAATGCGGCGGTGTCTGCCCCGGCTTGGCCGTCGACCAACGCACGAACGGAGTCAGCACGGGTCAAGCTTTGCCAGGCGTGTTGGCCATGGATGTCGACCAGATGCTCACCCAACTCACGCAGTTGCGTCACGGTGGCACTTCGGCCATTGATCCAGGCGCGGCTTTTGCCTTGGTTGTCCACCACGCGGCGCAGTAGCAAGGGCTCGCCAGATTCAGCCAGGTCAAAACCGGCTTCTTCTAGCCAAGGTGTCAAAGTGGCCAACAAAGCGGTGGAGGGTTCAAATTCGGCAGTGATGTCTGCGCGGGCGGCGCCTTCACGCACCACGCCCGCATCGCCGCGGCTACCCAGGGCCAATTGCAAGGCGTCAATCAGGATTGATTTGCCTGCGCCCGTTTCGCCCGTCAGGGCCGTGAAGCCGCTGCTCAAATCAATGTCCAGCGACGTGACGATCACAAAGTCGCGCAGGATCAGGCGACGCAACATCTCAGCTCACTCCTTCGTTCCAGCGCATCTTGCGCCGCAGCGTGGCGTAGTAATTCCAGCCCTTGGGGTGCAAAAAGCGCACGCGGTGGCAAGAGCGCCGCACCGTCACGCGGTCGCCGTGCAGCAAACTGGCCAAGGACTGCATGTCAAAGTTCATGCTGGCGTCTCGGCCCGCCACGATCTCGATCGTGATGGTGCCGGTGTCAGGGACCACGATGGGCCGGTTGGACATGGTGTGCGACGCAATCGGCACGATCACCCAACCACCCAATCCAGGGTGCAAGATTGGGCCCCCTGCCGACAGGGCATAAGCGGTTGAGCCTGTGGGGGATGACACGATCAACCCGTCAGCCCGGTAATTGGCGACAAACTGGCCATCGACTTCAGCGCGCAGTTCCACCATGCTGGCGGTTGCGCCCCGGCTCACGACCACTTCGTTGATGGCGTATCCCTCATAGATGGTCTCAAAGCCACCGGTTCTCAAGGGACGCAGCACGGCGCCTTCCAGCAGGATCGCGCCTCTTCCTCATATTGCCCGCCCAATATCAAGGGCAGAGCAACATGCATGTCACTTTGTTGAATGTCTGTGATGAACCCCAGTCGCCCTTGGTTGATCCCGATCAGGGGTACGCCGTAGCGCGACAGTTCACGGGCAATGGCCAGCATGGTGCCATCGCCCCCGACCACCACGGCCACATCACATTGACGGCCGATTTCGTCCAGCGTCAAGGGTGGGTATTCAGAGATGCCAGTGTTCAACGCCGTGTCGAACTCGAGCGACACATCGACTCCCGCACGCGACAGCGTATGGGCCACGTCTTCCAGAATCGGGCGAATGCCACTGGCCTGGTATTTGCCGATCAAGGCAGCGTGACGAAAGCGGCATGGAGAAGCGGTTGGCATGCGGCGAATTACACCACACAGGGTTGTGAAACAACACCACGCATCAAGGCGGTTTGCCCCCCGATTTGCCCTCATCCGCTCTAGAATGAACGACACATGTTGGATGATCGAGCCAAGATTCTGTTGAAGGCGCTGGTTGAGCGCTATATCGCCGATGGGCAACCCGTAGGGTCGCGGACTTTGTCGCGCGCGTCTGGTTTGGAGTTGTCAGCTGCCACCATACGAAATGTGATGGCGGATCTGGAAGAGCTTGGCTTGATCGTCAGCCCCCACACCTCGGCGGGGCGCGTGCCCACGGCCCGGGGCTACCGCATGTTTGTGGACACGATGCTGACGGCGCGGTCCTTGACTTTGCCGGATCTGGATGCGCAAGCCCGCGAGCCCCTGCTGCCTGACCAGCCTCAGCGCGTGATCGCCAACGCGGCGCAAATGCTGTCAAGCTTGTCTCAGTTTGTGGGTGTGGTCACGGCACCGCGCAAGCCCTCGGTGTTCCGCCATATCGAGTTCTTGCGCTTGGGTGACAAACGCGTCCTGGTGATCCTGGTAGCGCCTGATGGCGATGTGCAAAACCGCGTCATCTTTACGGCACATGATTTCACTCAATCGCAGTTGATTGAGGCCAGCAACATTCTTAACTCGCACTACTCGGGCTTGTCCATTGAGGAAATGCGCGAACGGCTGAAGCTGGAAGTGGATCAATTGCGCGGCGAAATGGCCGTGCTGATGCAGCAAGCCGTGCAAGCGGGTAGTGATGTGTTGGCCGAGAGCACAGACCAACTCGTGGTCTCGGGCGAGCGCAATCTGTTGACGGTCGAAGACTTCTCCAACGACTTGGGGTCATTGCGCCGCATGTTCGACCTGTTCGAGCAAAAAACGCAGCTGATGCGGCTTTTGGATGGCTCCAGCCGGGCTGAGGGCGTGCAGATCTACATCGGCGGCGAAAGCCAGTTCGTGCCGTTTGAAGAGTTGTCTGTCGTCTCCGCCCCTTACGAGATCAACGGCCACGTGGTCGGCACCTTAGGGGTCATTGGCCCCACCCGCATGGCCTACGACCGCATGATCGAAATTGTGGATATCACGTCACGCATGGTCACCAACGCGCTGAGTCAGAAGTAGCAGGCTCTACAATCGCAGATTCCTTGTTGTTCAAGGCAGGGGGCCGCTAGCTCATGCTGGTTAGAGCAGAGGACTCATAATCCTGTTGTTCGTGGGTGAGTGGTGATAATTATTCTTAATAAAATCAAGCACTTGGGGTGAGATTTTGGGCTTGATTTTTTCTTGTAATGATTCCAGTGTGGTGGGCGCTGTGTAGGCAATTGGCAGGTAAATAGATCAACGTCTTTGCATTGATCTGAACCGGATTCCAGTGTGATTGCTGAGGAGTGGAGAGATGCTTCACTGACCACGCCGCCTCGTCCAAAATTGAAAAGGGCAATCGCTGTTCCCGAGTCGGCGCACCCGGCCTTGACCGGACTTTTTGCTGTGCCAGAGAATGGCAGGTTAAGGTGTCAGCGGGCATTGAGGTTCCCGAACTGGTCGCTCCATAGCTGACTTTGACAAGCGCTCGCCTTGGTACCTGAGCCACCTTGGGATGACAGCGCTCAGGCGCAGACGGATGGCGCAGGCCGCGCGGTGGGGGGCAGAAGGACGTGTCATAAAGCGTTGGCAGCTATGGAACTCATAGCGAGTGATGGTGGTTCAAGGCGGCACAGGCTTTGCGGACGGTATCTGCGAGAACGCCCTGCAGGGGGTGCGGAGCTGCGATGTCCGGAAGAAGCATATTCACCTGGTAACCGATGGCAACGGTAAGCGGCCGCACTACTAGGTCCGGTCCGCTGAGTTCCAGTGCGGTGAGCGGGTTTACGATGGCAACGCCCAGGCCCTGACGCACCATGGCGCAGACGGCCACTGCGCTCGTGGTTTCAAGCAGGGTTGCGCGATGTACTTTAGCATCCGCGAACATCGCATCAATGGCGGTTCGATACGGGTCGCCAACCGCGAGACTGATGAAGCGCTCGCCTGTAAAGTCGCGTGGTTGCAGTCGCGCCTTGCGGCACAGGCTGTGATCACGTGGCAAAACAGCCACTTCATTGACTTTCAGTAAGGGCTGCAAGGCAACTCCAGCAGGTGCCTCTTGGGTTTCACTCAGTCCCAGGTCAAAACGCTGTTCACTCATGGCTTGCTCCAGCCAGGGCGACTCTAAGGGATGCACGCTGACTCCTAGTTCAGGATGTGCATGTGAGAGATATACCAGTGCGCGGGGTACCAAGGCATGGGCCAATGCCGGCAAACACGCAATGCGCAAGCGACCTGTCGCTTGGGTGCGCAATTCGCTGGCGCGCGCTGCGATCTGTTCCAAGCCTATAAACGAGCGTTCTACTTCCTGCATCAGCGCAAGTGCCCGCACGGTAGGCCGTAATCGGCCCCGCACCCGGTCAAAAAGGTTAAACCCCAGTAACTGCTCCAGACGACCCAGCTCGCGACTCAAAGTGGGCTGGCTTGACGCGCACGCGCCAGCTGCACGCCCCAGGTTGCCGTGCAGCATGATGGCGCGAAACATCGTCAGCTGGCGATGAGTTAAATTCATATCAATATTGAATAGGTACATAACAAGAGTAGCATTGATTGAATTGACTATGAAGGGGATCATCCACCCATGAACCCTTTTACTCCCGCTACCATCGCTCCTTTGGCCCAGCAGTTCGGTACCCCGCTGTGGATCTATGATGCCGACACCATTACGCGCCAGATTGCCGCTCTGCGGTTGTTTGACGTAGTGCGTTTCGCTCAGAAAGCCAACTCCAATACACACATCCTTCGCCTCATGAAGCGACAGGGCGCAGTGGTGGACTCGGTGTCTTTGGGTGAAATCGAACGCGCGTTGGCTGGTGGTTTTACGCCGGGCTTGCACAACGGGCACGCAGACATCGTGTTCACGGCCGATCTGCTGGACCGCGCTACGCTTGCGCGCGTGGTGGAACTCAATATTCCCGTGAACTGCGGCTCCATGGACATGCTGGACCAATTGGGTGCGGTCAACCCGGGGCACCCGGTGTGGCTACGCATCAACCCAGGTTTCGGGCATGGCCATTCCAAGAAAACAAATACCGGTGGCGAGCATAGCAAGCATGGCATCTGGCATGGCGACCTAGTACGCGCCTGCGAAAAGATCAAGTCCAACGGCCTGGCCTTGCAGGGCCTGCACATGCACATCGGCTCAGGCGTGGACTACGCGCACTTGCAGGAAGTGTGCGGTGCCATGCTGAAGCTGGTAGAGGTAGTGAATGCGCAGGGTTTGGACCTGCACGCCATCTCCGCGGGCGGCGGTCTGTCCGTTCCCTACCAGGCCGGTGAACCCACGATTGATACGGCGCACTACTTTTCATTATGGGATGCAGTGCGCCATGCCGTGGAACAACTGCTGGAGCACCCAGTGAAACTGGAAATAGAACCGGGCCGCTATTTAATGGCCGAGTCCGGCGTGCTGGTCACCGAGGTACGCGCCACGAAGCAACAGGGCGCCAACCATTTTGTGATGGTGGACGCCGGCTTCAGTGATCTGGCTCGCCCGGCCCTATACGGCGCCTACCACGGCATGGAGTTGATCCACTCTGATGGCACAGCGGTTAATGGCCTGCAGTTTGACACGGTGGTTGCCGGACCTCTGTGCGAGTCGGGAGATGTGTTTACGCAGGGAGACGGTGGCGTGGTGTTGCACCGGTCCTTGCCGCAGGCGCAGGTGGGAGATCTGCTGGTGTTGCACGACACCGGTGCGTATGGCGCCTCCATGTCATCGAACTACAACGCGCGCCCGCTGATTGCCGAAGTGCTGATGGAAAATGGTGAGCCCCGGCTTATTCGACGAAGGCAGACGGTGGCTGAGCTGCTCGCGCTGGAGGCGGTGTAAG
>NZ_JADJKN010000026.1:0-9598 GCF_016705985.1 Candidatus Aalborgicola defluviihabitans | reverse complement strand
GATGCCGTCATAAGCCCCATTCGCAAAATCACATGAGCTTCCTGATTCCCGAGTCGATCGAAACGCCCCGATTCCCCCGTCTTGGAAATCCGTCACGGATGAAGACTGGTTCGCGCTGCATGAATACTATGGCGATGTGCAAAGCGTCAAGTACACCACCCTTCAAGCTTTGACGGAAGAGGACAGCCGGCGCACCGTGGGGAGCATCGGCAGGCATTGGCAGCGGCTCGGCTATGGCCCCTACCTGGTTGAGGAAAAAGCGACGGCGACCGTGCTGGGGCTTGTAGGCCTGTGGTATCCCAAAGAGTGGCCAGAGCCCGAGATCGTGGGCTCTGATCCGGCGGCATTGGAGCCAGGGCTATGCCGCAGAGGCGGTCCGGTGCCGCCAGGCGATGGCGGCGCACCATCTGCCAGACCTGCGCCTGATCAGCCTCATCCACGTGGAAAATCAGGCGTCGATCCGCTTGGCCATCGCGGTGGGCGCCACGGCGGAGCGGGAGATGCCGTTTCGCGGCGCTGTATACCGCGTCTACAGGCACCCATCTGGCAAATAGCAATTTGACGCATCTGGCCTGCCCTGCCCTGCTCTGCTCGTTGCCCATCGTCAAAACCAAAAAGGCACTGGCCGACATGACGTCGGGGCAGGTGCTGCGCGTCATCTCCACGAACCCGGGTTCGGTGCGTGACATGACCGCCTTCGCCGAACAAACGGGCAATGACCTGCTGGAGAAATTGGCACTTCACTACGACGGCCAGTTTTCACTTGCCAAAGCGGAGCCGCCGCCGCATGAAAACATGCGCATCGCCGGGCGCCCATCGTGGTCAAGGGGTTTCCAACCGCATTGCCTACAGCCACGGGCAAATCACCGACCGTTTCCACGGTGCCCAGACCGAGCGCTTTGTGCGCGAATTTCTGGACCGCCTTATTACCCAGCACACGGCAGGAACTTGCTTCTTCCAAAGTGGTTGCGGGCTTTTGCCGCGTGATGGTCGGCGAGGTTGTGATGATTTAATTTACCGGAATGCCGGCAGTTGGCAGAAAGTTGTCCGCCGCGTCATTCCTTTACGGCAGTCATTGGCTTTGATTGACCAGAATATACGACGGGTTTGTAGAATGGGTGCCATGCAAAAGTACACGGCTTTATCGACAAGAAATGAATGTTCATGCGGGGTTGCTGGTTGCTGCTGGTTTCGTAAAAGCCCGTCCGTCGGGTTTATTTCGTCGTCTAGCTTGGAAATGCCAAGATAGGCGCTCGGCTACATTAAGTTATGCCTTTTATTCCAGGCCTTAGCCGACCTATTTTCGTCGTCAGATGTTTTGTAAATTACAACCGGGCCGGTTGCTCCGCATGAGTTACAAAACATCATCGTTATTTCATTTCCGTCTTGGCGCGTGTTCCAGCACGGGCCGATCTCGTTGCCGCCACAAAATGGACAATTTTTCATGGCAAATAAACCTTTCGAGTGGCCAGCCTATCCATGTCCCGAGTGCGGCGTTGAGAAGCAATGGATGGTTGGCGCTGCCAAAAACTCAGGCGGTCACAACGTGTGTGTTTTCTACTGCGGCCACTGCAATCACAGAACAACACATTTCGTCGGCCGTAGTTTCTGGGAATTTGGTATTGAGCCTCAGCCTTTAAAAACAAATTGGCAGCTTCCTGTTTGCGAGGTTTGTGGCGAAGAAGGTGCCGAGAATCACCATTGGGCACCTGAGGCATTGTTTGGTGCAGAGTCAAGCTCATGGCCTACCTCTTTTCTGTGCCAGAAATGTCACTCGCGTTGGCATTCTATGGTTACTCAAAATATAGAAAGGCACAACATGGTGTCAACCTCGCCCCTTCGGGACATGCTGGACGCTGTGCGATGTGCCGCGCAGCGCCGGTTAGCTCTACGTTGAGGCTGTAAAAAAACCTCTCCCACTGGCATTTTTCGTCTACCCCTGCGTGGCCTAAAACGTTGTGTTTACATCCCCAACGTACTGCGCAAAACATGGCCCGCTACAAACCCCAAGACCGCAACAGCATGCTGTTGCCAGTCGTGTTGTCTGAACAAATCGTCCCCGGCAGTTTCGCCTTCGCACTGGACTACCTCGTAGACAACGAACTCGATCTCAAGGCGATGGATGCCAAGTTCAAGAACGATTCAGTCGGAGCCAGTGCCTATGACCCCCGCGTCATGCTCAAGATCGTTTTACTGGCCTACAGCCAAGGTTTGATCTCCAGCCGGTCCATCGAACAAGCCTGCCTGCGTAACGTCCTATTCATCGCCATCAGCGGCGACAGCCAACCCAGCCACACCCACATCGCCAAGTTTGTCTGCAGTTTGAGCGACCAAATCAAACCCCTGTTCAGCCAAGTATTGATGACCTGCGATGCCCAAGGCCTGATCGGACGCGAGATGTTCGCCATCGATGGCGTCAAGTTGCCCAGCAACGCCAGCAAAGAGCGCAGCGGTACCCACGAAGAATTGCGCCACCGCGCCGATCGGTTGGAGAAGGCAGCCGACAAAATACTGGCCCTGCACCAGGCCCAAGACAAACAAGGCCTGGATCAGACGCAGGTACTAGAGCCCAAACGCCAAACCCAGATGGACGCCCTGCGCAAAGAAGCAGCACGCACCCGGGAATTCCTGAGCACCTCGCCCAAACGCATAGGTAGCAAAGGCAAAGAACTCAAATCCAATGTCACAGACCCTCAGAGTGCCAAGATGGCCACCAGCAAAGGTGTCATGCAAGGCTACGCGACACAGGCCGCGGTGGACAGCGCAAACCAAATTATCATTGCAGCGGACGTCATTGGTTCAGGTTCCGAGCAAGCCATGCTGCTACCCATGATTGAGCAGGCTAGTCCCTATCGCACACCAGATACCTTGGTCACCGCAGATGCCGGTTACCACAGCGATGCCAACATCGCAAAGCTGATGGAGCAAGGCATTCCGGCCATGGTTGCCGACAACCAAATGCGATACCGCGATGAGCGCTTGCGAAACGGACAAATACAAAGGCAAGCCCGACCCGCTGTCTGAGAAGAAGGCCACCGGGCAAGAGCAAGAAGTCAAACGCTTTGGCCCCAAGGACTTCAGCTTTAACGACAACAACACCGCGACGTGTCCTGCGGGTCAATTGATGACTAGTGCTGGCACGATCTACCTCTCATCAAGAGGTTTGCACTACCAAACGTACACCGCCAAAGAGATCGACTGCAATGCCTGTGCGCTGAGTGGGCAATGCCTCAAAGGCCCAATCAAACCGAACTACGGACGTGGTCGTCAGGTCACCCGCTTTGTGCCCAAGCCCCAAAGACACCGCAAACCCAAGCGAGCGCATGCGCCAAGCCATCGATTCGCCCAAGGGACGCCAGCTATACAGCCAGCGCTTTGGCACCGTGGAGCCGGTGTTTGCCAACATCCGGCACAACAAGCGCCTGACGCGGCTGAACCACCGAGGACGCACCAAGGTCAACCACCCAGTGGAACCTGTACTGCATGGTGCGCAACATTGAGAAGCTGTCCAAGACGGGCATGGGGCAGCACAGAACGCAATAGGGTGAAATAGGCCCTGAACCGTCAATAGGCGCGAAACGGATCCAAAATGAGGCACACTTTGTAGATGGACACAAAATTCACGAAAACTGATCCGCGAAGCGGAGTGCAGCCGAAATGGCGCGCGTGGAAATCGGGTTTTTTACAGCCTCGTTAGGGTCCCAAAATTCTGGATGCTTATCGAGTAAAGTGACAATTCAATGCCAGAATTTCTTCACCGTTATCGGAAGCATCCATCCGATTGCGGACAACGCCGCCAACCGTTTGGTGGTACTTCCGATCACTCTAAAAAGCGGACGCGCGAATGGGCGAACTTGTCTTCCATTACCGCCCTCAAGCAGCCAACAGTCGCAGGGAATGTGGAGGCCGAGCTGGCCAAGCTAGCGTTCTTTGCCAGGTTTAATGGGGCCCAAAGGTGATCGCGAGATTGTTGAAACCTTCGGCCGTTTCTGGTGCGGCTGGTAACTGCGGAAAGAAATCACCACTGGGGCTCGAGTCGTTGAGTTCCCGCATATGTCGAAAAAGGGATGCGACCTAACAAATCGTATATGGACTCCCCCCACAAGTTCAAGAAACTAATCGATAGTTTGGCTTTGAGGAAGCGCATGCAGTCGTATATCCGGCATCTGGTGTGGACTCGTAATGGTCCGTGCCGACATGGAATCTGCGTCACCAGCGCCAATCGTTACAAACGGCAGGCACGCTGCCGGAAGAGTTATCGGCGTCTATCGGTGTGGGGTGAACCCGGTTGGCCATGATGGTCGATCAATCTCGCAACGCGTGATGGGTGTTCAGTTTCTTCTTGGTGACGGCTGTTTTGGATATTTTCGGTCTACGCTGGCATCACAAGCTCTCCCTATTGATCTTCTTGTTCAGCCTGGCACTCGCCAAACGGCTCCTTGTCCCGCAGCGTGGCATAACAAATCCGTGCCAGCTTGTTGGGCCAGCACAAGCCGCCTTATTGTGGTTGCTTCGACTCTGCACATCCAATGCCCAGCGGCGCACGCCGCACCTCGCGCCCGGCGTCCTGCGCCACCTGACGCACGCAGCACGCTCCTGGCCCCGTGGGTCAGCAACATGCGCAAGTAGCGATCCCCTTCTTGGAGATACGCCCCAGATGGCGGCTACTGCCCGAGCTGTACTCCTTGGGCGTCAGACCAAACCAGCTGGAAAAATGCCGCGCATCCTTGAAGTGACTCACATCGCCAGAGGTAGCTGCCACCAGCGCCGTGGCGGTCAGCAAGCCAATGCCAGGAATTGACAACAGTGTGGTGCAAGCTGGACTGAACTTGGCAATGGCAGCCAGTTCACGCTCCAGCTGCGCAATGCGGGCTTCGAGCAAGCGAATCTCCTCTACCAGCAGTTTGGCTGTGCCGCGGATCAAGTCAGGAACGGCAGTGTTGGGATCAGCCAGTATCCGGCTGATTGCTTCCACGCCCGTGCGTGCACCCACAGGGATGGCAATGCCAAACTCACGGCAGAAGCCGCGCAATGCATTGATGCGGGAAGTGCGTGTGCCCATCCACAAGGAACGAATGCGGTGCATGCCTTTCAGCGCTTGTTGTTCGACAGACTTCACCCGCACGGGACGCATGTCAGACGCACGCGCAGCTTCCAGAAGTGCGGCAGCATCGGCTGCGTCGGTCTTGTTGCGCTTGACGTAGGCGCGGATGTACTGGGCTGGCAACAGCCGAACCTCAATGCCCAGGCTATTGAGCCAGCGCGCCCAGTGGTGGGCGGAGCCACAGGCTTCCATGATGACCAGGTTTACTTCCCGGTTGAGAAACCAACGCTCGAACTGGGTGCGCGTCAGGCGCTGGGTTTCAATAATCTTCCAGTGTTCATCAGCCACAGCAAGTTGAAAGACGGACTTTGCAAGATCGACGGCAACGGTAGTAGCATTCATGTCGGACTCCTTACGTTGAAAGACCTGATCCCCATGCCCATGACGACCAGAGCGCCACTGTTGCGCAAAAAGACGGGGGAGTCCATCCCATCATTCACCGAGTTGCGCGATAAAGCCGCCAGCCAGTGATGGAGCGGACGCGCGAAGGTATCGCAAGTGAGCCCGACGCCAAGCTCCGTCGCCAGTTAGAAGTGCCGCGTTTCGTAACGCCGCGCCAACCGTTTGGCCCGATCTCTGGCGCGCGCGTACCCGCTTCACGGCATCACCAGCGTTGGGCCGCGCCGCTTGTAAGCGCGTTCTTTGCCGGCTTTCTATTTGCGGCTATATCGCGAGACTTGAAACTCTTCGGCCAGTTCGTGCGCGGCTGGCCACTCTCAAATGAAATCACCAATTGGGGCCGAGTCGATGAGCTTCTTGCACAGGCGAAACAGGATGCGACCTAACAAATCGCTGGAGCGGACGCGGAAGGGATAAAGTGCCGCTTCATGCGACGGCGCGCGCCGCTCAGTCACACGTTGGGCCCTCAAATAATGTCGGGCCTCTCACACAGGAGCGAAACATGTCCGTCGACGCTAACAAACACTTCACCCGTCATCTGGTGGGCGTCGGGTCTAAGTGGCCTCCTTGCTACCGATGCAGTAATGAAACTGGTGCCTATCCAACCGTCATAGACACGATGCAGGTTTAGTTTCAATGCACAAACCATGTTAGCTCGTGGTCTTGGCATCTTGCTTTGGGTTGCACTTACCTACGCCATACCAAAACAGCATTGGTGGTGCGTTGTTATTGACTGGTTATCCGGGTGGGGCGACCGCGATTCAGCTTGGGCAGAAACTCCGCCTTTAGCCATATCCTGTCTGGAGGCTCGGTATATTCCTTGGGCCGGTCCGCTTATGTGGAACAATCGCCAGTTATCGAGCCCTTCTTTTTCCTTGATGCGGTTCCGTGGAGAGGTTTAGGTCCAACAAGTCGCTCCAGCAGACGCGCCAACAGCCCGCGCCGTTGAGCTTGTGCGCTAAACCGGAACTATTGCTGACAATCGAACGGCAGCCGTTCCTTCTGGGTACTATTGCAATCGCAGACTACTGCCCGTCACCCACATCACAAGTGATTCGGATTCCCCGATAGTAACGACCGAGAGCAAAGGCTTCACTCACAACTAAATGAGCTGCTTACGTATATTCCACGAGGGCTAGAGGCAAGTTCTACCACAACTTTCTTGCAAAGACTGTCTCGCTTATCACCCTTTCGGGTGAAAATCAGATAGTCAGAGACGTTAAACTTGGACCCCGGCGCCGCCCGGGTAGCGCTTTCAGGATGACGACGCACGGCCGACAGGTCAGCCAGGGTGCATCGTCAAATGCCGGGCTCAGGGGCAGTACCTAACCCGCTTTGTTCGTACAAGCTGGCGGAATGTCCATTCTTCGTTGTGCCACGCCAGCACGTAAGCGTCTTTGGCCAAGCCTTCGCCCAATGATGAGGATTTCGCCTTCCAGAAACCGGTCGGGTGCCGTGGCCCATCACCATCGCCATCACCATCACCATCACCATCAGCGCAAAGGACCTGCGCCCTCGCACTCTGGTACCGCCAAATCGATGGGCTTGTATGGCGTTGCCGATTGGTTGCTGGGCTGCCCCAAGGCGATGAATAAGGCGGCCTTCCGTTTGGGAAATTGAGCAAAATTGGCCTCTAGCCCTCGTGAACATGCCTAAGTAGCTATGAAAAACAAAGTAATCGACCGTCCACCAACTTTTTAGTTTGGCAACGTTGCGGCCAGAGGCAACGCGTGGCGAGCTATCGCGGATGTGAATGTGTTCGCGTGCCAGCTCTACCCAGCCTTCACGCTCGAAACGACGCAGCAGGCGCGACACTTCATTTCCGCACCGTGCCCAGCTCGTCGGCCAGTTCCTGGTGGGTGAGCGTTAGGTCGGGCCCTGGCCCAGCAGGGCAGCGGGCCAGGCGTTGGTCCAGGCGCTGGAAGGCCACGGCGTCGATCAGTCCGGTCAGGTTCGCCATGCGCTCGGCAAACAGGCCCAACACGGCATCGCGAAAGGGGTGTCTCCAGCCATTACAACAGCACTGGCGGAATCAGCAGTAGCGTGGTCGGCTTATGGCTGCCGGTGGCCGACAGCGGCAGGCTGCGAAAGGCCAGGCGCTGGAGGCCAGGCACAGTTCGCCTGGCACCACCCGGTACAACTCCAGTGAGCGTCCGTCGCTGGAGTGGCGGGCTGACCTTGACTTCTGCCTTCCACCAGTGGAAACCCCTGCAAGCGGGCCTGTGCGCTGCTGAACAGCACGGTACCAGCGGGCACGGTCAAGGGCCCGATCGACGTGCTCCGTGAGTGCAGCGACGGCTCCACGCCGGCAAAGTGCCGGGTACAGTGCAAGGTCGATCATCGGCGCAGTGTAGCGGCGGGCGGGTTATGGGCCTTCAATGACAGCGGCCCCGGTGCCGCCTTTGCCGGCCAAATCATCCAGGATAGTCAGGGCGGGCGTCACCATGGCAGTTCTGTGCAGGTCTTGTGAGCGCTGCATGGCCTGCATGGCAGCCCGGCGGGTGTTCAGCTCATCCATGTGTTTTTGGGCGATGCGTTTCACGCTGGCGCTGGCACGGCTGCGGTTGTGCCAATAAGCCCACCAGCTCGAAATCTCGGCCATGGAAAAGCCCAAGTCACGGGCCACGCTTGATAAAGCGCAGAGTGCGCACACTGCCGGGCTGTGCCTGACGGTAGCCGCTGTCGGTGCGGTTGACCCGCCCCAAGAGGCCCAACGATTCGTACGGCGCAGCATTTTTGCCGAAACGCTGACTGGCGCTGCCTCGCCAATGGCAATGGGGCCGGCGTTTCCGTTCTGCCCCCCTGACTCAGTCGGCAACGGCATAGCCTCTCTTCAGTAATCGCAGCCGCCAGCGCCTGGCGTGGCTGGTTGGATTGCACCTGCACGCTGTTGTGGCTGCGGTCAATCACCACCTGTGCCTGTGGATCCACTTGTTGCAGCGCTCGGTCACGGCCTTTTCGCAATGGCCGCAGGTCATGCCGGTTACGGTAAAGGTTTGTCTATGGGGTTCCTTGTGGGGTTGTTGAATTAGAAGAGCCACGTTTGAACTTTACCACGGTGGGAGTCACACCTGTCCTTCCGCACTTGACCTTCCTATGGCGGAGGGTTTAGGCTACACACCATGGAAACAAACCCTACTCCCTCCGCCGCCGGCGCTACGCTGGACATCGGCATTGGCGGCATGACCTGCGCAGTATCCTGCGTCGGCCGCGTTGAGCGCCCTGAAAAAGTCCCCGGCGTGCAGGACGCATCGGTCAACTTGGCTACAGAACTGGCCCGTATTGTTTTTGCGGGCGATGCGCAGATGCCGGTACGCCTCAAACGCGCCGTGCGCGACGCTGGCTACGAGCCGCGCAGTCCGGCTGAGGTGGATGCCTGGAATCGGTATCACCGTGGGCCGGATTTGGGCCCGGTGGCACTGGCGCGCTGCTGTCGTTTCCGGGGGCACTGCCCATGGTGGGTGACTGGTTTGGCCAGCATTGGATGTTGCCAGCCTGGGTGCAGTTTGCGCTGGCGACGCCGGTGCAATTCATACTGGGTGCGCGCTTTCTCTGCAAGGCTGGCTGGCACCGCCGTGCTGACGCGCAGCGGCAACATGGACCTGTTGGTGGCCATTGGCACGACTGCGGGCTGGGCTCTGGTCGGTGTGGTTGTGGCTACAGGCCGGCGATGGTGCCATGGGGCACCTGTACTTTGAAGGCTCCGCCGTGGTCATTACCCTGGTGCTGCTGGGCAAGCGGCTGGAGGGCGCGCCAAGCGCCAGACCACGGCCGCCATTCGCGTTCTGCATGGTCTGGGCACCCGGATATAGCCCATGTGCTGGGCCGTACGGAGAGGTGGATATGCCCATCGCAGAAGCTTCGCGGTTGGCGACCGGCTGGTCGTCAAGCCCGGGGAACGCTTTCGGTGGATGGCATCTTGCAAGAAGGCGCGACCCAGGTGGATTGAACTTACGCTCACCGGCGAACCGGCTGCCGGTGCGCAAAGACGCAGGTGATGGACTCACCGGTGGCTCGATCAATGGCGAGATGGCCGTGTGGTGCGGCGTGTCACAGCGGTGGGCGTGGACACTGTGCTGTCGCGCATCATCCGTT
>NZ_JADJKN010000025.1:0-14616 GCF_016705985.1 Candidatus Aalborgicola defluviihabitans | reverse complement strand
CTCAGGCAGTCACAACGTGTATATTTTCCTACCGGCCACTGCAATCACAGAACAACACTTCGTCGGCACCTAAGTCAACAGAAATTGGTATTGAGCTCAGCCTTCCAGAAATAAATTGGCAGCTTCCTGTTTGCCAGGAGTTTGTGGCGAAGAAGATTCTCCGAATCACCATTGGGCACCTGAGGCATTGTTTAGTGCAGAGTCAAGCTCATGGCCTACCTCTTTTCTGTGCCAGAAATGTCACTCGCGTTGGCATTCTATGGTTACTCAAAATATAGGAAAGGCATAACATGGCGCTCAACCTCGCTCCCCTTCTGGTGCGCTGGACGCTGCGAAAACAAAGCCGCGCAGCTCCGATTCTTTCTACGTTGAGGCTGTAAAAAACCTCTCCCACTGGCATTTTTTCCCCATCTGCCGTGGCCTAAAACGTTGTGTTTACATCCCCAACATGCTGCGCAAACACGAAACGCTACAAACCCCAAGACCGCAACAGCATGCTGTTGCCAGTCATATAGTCTGAACAAGTCGTCCCCAGCAGTTTCGCCTTCGCACTGGACTACCTCGTGAACAGCGAACTCGATCTCAAGGCGATGGATGCCAAGTTTAAGGGCGGTTGAATCGGAGCCAGTGCCTGTGACCCCGCGTCATGCTCAAGATCGTTTTACTATTCTGACCAAGGTTTGATCCCCAGCCGGTCCATCGAACAAGCCTGCCTGCGTAACGTCCTATTCATCGCCATCAACGGCGACAAGTATTTTAATATAACCACATCATAAGTTGTCTGCAGTTTGCGACGACCAAATCAAACCCCTGTTCAGCTGCAAGTAATGATAATACGATACCCAAGGCCTGATCGGACTGCGAGATGTTACGCCATCGATGGCGTCAAGTTGCCAGCAACGCCAGCAAAGAAGCCGCAGCGGTACCCCAGAAAGTGCGCCACCCGCACGCCGATCCAGTTGGAAAGGCATGCGATAAATACCAACCCACTACCAGGCCCAAGACAAACAGGGGCCTGGATCAGACGCAGGTGCACACTAGGCCCAAACGCCAAACCCAGATGGACGCCCACTATAGAAACCTTTTTCCGGAATTCCACCGAGCACCGCCCAAACGCATGGGTAGCGAGGCAAAGAACTCAAATCCAATGTCACAGACCCTCAGAGTGCCAGATGGCCGCCAGCAAAGGTGTCATGCAAGGCTACGCGACACAGGCCGTGGTGGACGGCGCAAACCGAATTATCACTTCCAGCGGACGTCATTGGTTCAAGGGTTCCGAGAACAAGCCATGCTGCTACCCATGATTGAGCAGGCTAGTCCTATCGCACACCAGGCATACATGGTCGCCAAGATGCCGGTTACCACAGCGATGCCAACATCGCAAAGCTGATGGAGACAAGGCGTTCCGTCCGTGGTTGCCGACAACCAAATGCGATACCGCGATGAGCGCTTTGCGGAGCAGGACAAATACAAAGGCAAGCCCGACCCGCTGTCTGAGAAGGCCACCGGGGCAAACCGAAATCCGACGCTTTGGCCCCAAGGACTTCAGCTTAACATCAACAACACCGCGACGTGTCCTGCGGTTCAATTGATGACTAGTGCTGGCAAGATCTACCTCTCATCAAGAGGTTTGCACTTCCAAACGACCACCGCCAAAGAGATCGACTACAATGCCTGTGCGCTGAGTGGGCAATACCTCAAAACTGATGAATAAGCTGAACTACGGACGTGGTCGTCAGGTCCCCCGCTTTGTGCCCCGTCCGAAGACACCGCAAACCCAAGCGAGCGCATGCGCCAATCCATCGATTCGCCCAAGGGACGCCAGCTATACAGCCATCTCTTTGGCACCGTGGAGCCGGTGTTTGCCAACATCCGGCACAACAAGCGCCGGACGCTGAACCACCGAGAACGCACCAAGGTCAACACGCGGTGGAACCTGTACTGCAAGGTCACAACATTTACAAGCTGTCAAAGACGGGCATAGGGCAGCACAGAACGCAATAGAGTTGAAATGAGGCCCTAGAACCGTCAATAGGCGTGGAAACGGATCCAAAATGCGGCACACTTTGTAGATGGACACAAAATTCATGAAAACTGATCCGCGAAGCCTGTAGTGCAGCCAAATGGCGCGCGGTAAATCAGGTTTTACAGCCTCGTTAGGTCTTACTGAAGGTTATCGCATGAAGTGAAATTGACGCCATTCCAAGCTCGCCAGTTAGAAACATCCATCCGATTGCGGACAGCGCCGCCAACCGTTTGGTGGTACTGCCGATCATCTTGGCGAAGACCGCTTCCTAACTGCCCTCTACGGCGATGGCATCGCCGCGTTCATCTGGGCCGCCGGGCGAGCTAAGCGCGTTCTTTGCCCGGGCTTTCGTTTGCGGCTTATATCCGAGACTTGAAACTCTTCTGACCAGTTCGTTCGCGTCTGGCCACTCTTCATGAAAATCACCAGTTGGGGCCGAAGAGGAGGGGCTTCTTTTGCGCAGGCAAAAAAGGGATGCGACCTAACAAATCTATATGGACTCCCCACAAGTTCAAGAAACTAATCGATAGTTTGGCTTTGAGGAAGCGCCTGCAGTCGTATATCCGGCATCTGGTGTGGACTCTGGTAATGGTCCGTGCCGACATGGAATCTGCGTCACCGATGCGCCAATCGTTACAAACGGCAGGCACAATGCCGGAAGGTTATCGGCGTCTATCGGTGTGGGGTGAACCCGGTTGGCCATGATGGTCGATCAATCTCGTCGCAACGCGTGATGGGTGTTCCGTTTCTTCTTGGTGACGGCTGTTTGGATCTTTTCGGTCCACGCTGGCATCACAAAGCTCTCCTGTGAGTCTTCTTGTTCAGCCTGGCACTCTCCAAACGGCTCCTTGTCCCGCAGCGTGGCATAACAAATCCGTGCCAGCTTGTTGCCCAGTGCACAAGCCGCCTTATTGTGGTTGCTTCGACTTTGCACATCCAATGCCCAGCGCCGAACGCCACACACCTCGCGCCCGGCGTCCTGCGCCACCTTGGACGCACGCAGCACGCTCCTGGCCCCGTGGGTCAGCAACATGCGCAAGTAGCGATCCCCTTCTTGGAGATACGCCCCCAGATGGCGGCTACTGCCCGAGCTGACTCATGGGCGTCAGACCAAACCAGCTGGAAAAATGCCGCGCATCGCGAAGTGCTCACATCGCCAGAAGTCGCTGCCACCAGCGCCGTGGCGGTCAGCAAGCCAATGCCGGGAATTGACAACAGTGTGGTGCAAGCTGGACTGAACTTGGCAATGGCAGCCAGTTCACGCTCCAGCTGCGCAATGCGGGCTTCGAGCAAGTCGAATTTCTTCTACAGCAGTTTGGCTGTGCCGCGGATCAAGTCCGGCACTGCCGTATTGGGATCGGCCAGTATCGGCTGATTGCTTCCACGCCGGTGCGTGCACCCACAGGGATGGCAATGCCAAACTCACGGCAGAAGCCGCGCAAGGCATTAATGCGGGAAGTGCGGGTACCCATCCATAGTGAACGTATGCGGTGCATACCTTGCAGAGCTTGTTGTTCGACAGACTTCACCCGCACGGGACGCATGTCAGACGCGCGCGCCGCTTCCAGAAGTGCGGCAGCATCGACCGCGTCGGTCTTGTTGCGCTTGACGTAGGCGCGGATGTACTGGGCTGGCAACAGCCGAACCTCATTGCCCAGGCTATTGAGCCAGCGCGCCCAGTGGTGGGCCGAACCGCAGGCTTCCATGATGACCAGGTTTACTTCCCGGTTGAGAAACCAGCGCTCGAACTGGGTGCGTGTCAGGCGCTGGGTTTCGATAATCTTCCAGTGTTCATCAGCCACAGCAAGTTGAAAGACGGACTTTGCAAGATCGACGGCAACGATAGGTAGCATTCATGGTGGACTCTTTAGCGTTGAAAGACCTGCATCCCCCATGCCCATGACGACCAGAGCGCCACTGTTGCGCAAAGACGGGAGCCTCCCCTTCCCCGGACCTGCGCGAGCCGCGCCGGCCGTGTCCCGGGCGCGACCTGTTGACGCCGCCCAGCCGCCGTGAGCCCCCGGCCGGCACGCCGCCACCGTGGCTCCGCCCCTGGCGGCGCGCGACCCGCCCTCACGGCGGCCGCGGCGTCCCTGGGCCGGCGGCCCGCCGCCGCTTTGCCGCTTTCTTTTGCGGCTTTCCGGACTTCTCCCGGCGCGTGCGCGGCTGGCCCCCGAAACACCAATTGGGCCGGGGACTTCTTGCACAGGCGAACAGGATGCGACCTAACAAATCGCTGGAGCGGACGCGTGAAGGATAAAGTGCCAAGCTCATGCGACGGCGCGCGCGCCGCTCAGCTCACACGTTGGGCCTCAAATACTGTATCTCTTACACACAGGAGCGAAACATGTCCGTCGACGTAATAACAAACACTTCACCCGTCATCTGGCTGGGGCGCGTTCTAAGTGGGCTGGCTATCGCCTTCTTGCTACTCGATGCAGTAATGAAACTGGTGCCTATCCAACCCGTCATAGACACGATGCAGGCTTTGGGCTTCAACAGCACAACCACGTTAGCTCGTGGTCTTGGCATCTTGCTTTTGGGTTGCACTGTACTCTACGCCATACCAAAAACAGCATTGGTGGGTGCGTTGTTATTGACTGGTTATCTGGGTGGGGCAATCGCGATTCAGCTTCGGGCAGGAAACCCGCTCTTTAGCCATATCCTGTTCGGAGGCTACATCGGTATATTCCTTTGGGCCGGTCTGCTTATGCGGAACAATCAAGCACGAGCCCTTCTTTTTCCTTGATGCGTGGTTCCGTGGAGAGGTTTAGGCCCAACAAGGCGCTCCAGCAGACGCGCCAACAGCGCCGCGCCGCTGAGCTTGTGCGCTAAACCGGAACCTATTGCTGACAATCGAACGGCAGCTGTTCCTTCTGGGCTACTATTGCAATCGCAGCACTACCGCCCGTCACCCACATCACAAGTGATTCGGATTCCCCGATAGTAACGACCGAGAATACAAAGGCTGCACTACAAATAAATGAGCTGCTTACGTATATTCCACGAGGGCTAGAGGCAAGTTCTACTCACAACTTTCTTGCAAAAGGCTGTCTTGCTTATCACCTTTCGGTGTTGAAAATCAGATAGTCAGACGTAAAACTTGGACGCTCGGCGCCGCCCGGGTAGCGCTTTCAGGATGATGACGCCGCGCACGGCCGACAGGTCAGCCAGGGGCGCATCGGCAAATGCCGGGCTCAGCGGGTGCAGTACCCAACCTGCTTTGGTTCGCACAAGCTGGCGGAATGTCCATTCTTCGTTGTGCCACGCCAGCACGTAAGCGCCGTCTTTGGCCAAGCCTTCGGGCTCAATGATGAGGATTTCGCCTTCCAGAAACTCGGGTGCCATGCTGTGGCCCATCACCATCACCATCAGCGCAAAGGACTCCGCGCCCCCGCACTCTGGTACCGCCAAATCGTGGGTTTGCATGGCGTTGCCGATTGGCTGCTGGGCTGCCCCAAGGCGATGAATAAGGCGGCCTTCCGTTTGGGAAATTCGAGCAAAATTGGCCTCTAGCCCTCGTGAAATATGCCTAAGTAGCTAAGAAAAACATAGTAAATCGACCGTACCAATTCTTAGTTTGGCAATGCTGCGGCCACAGTGCGCAACGCGGCGCTATCGCGGATGTGAATGCGTTCGCGTGCCAGCTCTACCCAGCCTTCACGTTCGAAACGACGCAGCAGGCGCGACACCATTTCCCGCACCGTGCCCAGCTCGTCGGCCAGTTCCTGGTGGGTGAGCGCCAGGTCGGGCCCCCGGCCCAGCAGGGCAGCGGCCAGGCGTTGGTCCAGGCGCTGGAAGGCCACGGCGTCGATCAGTCCGGTCAGGTCTGCCATGCGCTCGGCAAACAGGCCCAACACGGCATCGCGAAAGGGGGGTGTCTCCAGCCATTGGTTAAACAGCACCGGTGGAATCAGCAGTAGCGTGGTCGGCTTGGTGGCTGTGCCGGTGGCCGACAGCGGCAGGCTGCGAAAAAGGCTGGCGCTGGAGGCCAGCACAGTTCACCCGGCACGACGCGGTACAACTCCAGTGAGCGTCCGTCGCTGGAGTGGCGGCTGACCTTGACTTCGCCTTCCAATACCAGCGGGAAACCCCTGCAAGCGGCCTGTGCGCTGAACAGCACGGTACCAGCGGGCACGGTCATGGGCCCGATCGACGTGCCCTGTGAGTGCAGCGACGGCTCCACGCTGGCAAGTGCCGGGTACAGGGTGCAAGGGTCGATCATCGGCGCAGTGTAGCGGCGGGCGGGTTATGGGCCTTCAATGACAGCTGGCCCCGGTGCTGCCTTTGCCGGCCAAATCATCCAGGATAGGGCAGTCAGGGCGGGCGTCACCATGGCAGTTCTGCAGCAGGTCTTGCAGGGAGCGCTGCATGGCCTGCATGGCAGCCATGCGGGTGTTCAGCTCATCCATGTGTTTTTGGGCGATGCGCTTCACGCTGGCGCTGGCACGGCTGCGGTTGTGCCACAAGCCCACCAGCTCGGAAATCTCGGCCATGGAAAAGCCCAAGTCACGGCCACGCTTGATAAAGCGCAGAGTGTGCACATCGCCGGGCGTGTATTGGCGGTAGCCGCTGTCGGTGCGGTTGACCTGCCCCAAGAGGCCCAACGATTCGTAATGGCGCAGCATTTTTGCCGAAACGCCAGACTGGCGCGCCGCCTCGCCAATGGCAATGGGGCCGGCGTTTCCGTTCTGCCCGTTGGACTCAGTCGGCAACGGCATAGCCTTCTTCGGCAATCGCTGCTGCCAGCGCCTGGCGTGGCTGGTTGGATTGCACTTGCACGCTGTTTTGGCTGCGGTCGATCACCACCTGGGCCTGTGGATCCACTTGCTGCAGCGCCTGGGTCACGGCCTTTTCGCAATGACCACAGGTCATACCGGTTACGGTAAAGGTTTGGTTCATGGGGGTTCCTTGTGGGGTTGTTGGATCAAAAGAGCCACAGTTTGAACCTTACCACGGTGGGAGAGTCAAGCACTTGTCCTTCCGCACTTGACCTTCCTATGGCGGGAGGGTTTAGGCTACACACCATGGAAACAAACCCTACTCCCTCCACCGCCGGCGCTACGCTGGACATCGGCATTGGCGGCATGACCTGCGCATCCTGTGTTGGCCGCGTTGAGCGCGCCTGAAAAAAAGTCCCCGGCGTGCAGGACGCATCCGTCAACCTGGCTACAGAATCCGCCCGTATTGTTTTTGCGGGCGATGCGCAGATGCCGGTGCGCCTCAAACGCGCCGTGCGCGACGCTGGCTACGAGCCGCGCAGTCCGGCCGAGGTGGATGCGCTGGAATCGGTATCACCGTGGGCCGGATTTGGCCCGGTGGCACTGGGTGCGCTGTTGTCGTTTCCGCTGGCTTTGCCCATGGTGGGTGACTGGTTTGGCCAGCATTGGATGTTGCCAGCCTGGGTGCAGTTGCGCTGGCCACGCCGGTGCAATTCATACTGGGTGCGCGCTTCTACAAAGGCCGGCTGGCACGCCGTGCTGGCGCGCAGCGGCAACATGGACCTGTTGGTGGCCATTGGCGACTGCGGGCTGGGCTCTGTCGGTGTGGTTGTGGCTACAGGCCGGCGATGGTGCCATGGTGCACCTGTACTTTGAAGGCTCCGCCGTGGTCATCACCCTGGTGCTGCTGGGCAAGTGGCTGGAGGCGCGCGCCAAACGCCAGACCACGGCCGCCATCCGCGCGCTGCATGGTCTGCGCCGGATATAGCCCATGTGCTGGGCCGTAATGGCGAGGTGGATATGCCCATCGCAGAAGTCATGGTTGGCGACCGGCTGGTCGTCAAGCCCGGCGAACGCTTCCCGGTGGATGGCCTCTTGCAGGAAGGCACAACCCAGGTGGACGAGTCCATGCTCACCGGCGAACCGCTGCCGGTGCGCAAAGACGCAGGTGATGGACTCACCGGTGGCTCGATCAATGGCGATGGCCGTGTGGTGCTGCAAGTCACAGCGGTGGGCGTGGACACTGTGCTGTCGCGCATCATCCGTCTGGTAGAAGACGCTCAGGCCGCCAAGGCGCCCATCCAGCGTCTGGTAGACAAGGTCAGCGCAGTGTTCGTACCCGTGGTGCTGGTGCTGGCTTTGCTCACGCTGCTGGGCTGGTGGCTGAGTGGGCACCCGTTTGAGACGGCGGTCATTCATGCGGTAGCGGTGCTGGTGATTGCCTGCCCGTGTGCACTGGGGCTGGCCACACCGGCGGCCATCATGGCGGGCACTGGCGTGGCAGCCCAGCATGGCATCCTCATCAAAGATGCCCAAGCGCTGGAACTGGCGCATAAGGTTGATGTGGTGGCCTTTGACAAGACCGGCACGCTGACGGTGGGCCAGCCGCGCCTAACCACCTTGGCGTGTGCGGAAGGTATCGATGAGACTTCGGTCATGCAGGCTGTGGCCAGCCTGCAAAGCGGCAGCGAACACCCGTTGGCGCGCGCTGCGCTTGGCCGCTGCCAAGGAACGTGGTGTGGCGGTTATTGCACCCGATGCCGTGCGCGCCGTGCCGGGCCGCGGCAGTGAGGGAGAGGTGGGCGCCAGAAGCTACTTGATCGGAAGCTTGCGCTGGATGGAGGAACTGGGTGTGCGCATGGGGATGCTTGCCACCCGTGCGCAGGAGCTTCAGGCGCAGGGTTCACCGTGTCGGCCGTCGCTGAACGCACCACAGAAGGCTTGACGTTGAAGGCCATCATGGCCTTTGGTGATGAACAAGCCCGGTGCCCGTGAGGCCCTCGAAGCGCTGCGCGCACGCGGTATCCGGACCGTGATGATTTCCGGCGATAACCGGGGCGCGGCCGAGGCCATGGCCCGTCGCTTGGGGTTACGGCCTGAAGAAGGCGAGGTGATGGCAGAGGTGCTGCCGGGCGACAAGGCATCACTGGTGGCCGGACTCAAGACGGCGGCCACACCGTTGCCATGGTGGGTGACGGCGTCAACGACGCACCCGCGCTGGCGGCGGCCGATGTGGAGCCTGGCTATGGGCAACGGCACGGATGTGGCCATGCACGCAGCCGGCATCACACTCATGCGGGGGGACCTGAGTTTGGTGGCTGCGGCGTTGGATATATCGGATCGCACCGTGGCCAAAATCCGGCAGAACCTGTTTTGGGCGTTCTTCTACAACGTGGCCGGTATTCCCCTGGCGGCGCTGGGCTACCTCAGTCCGGTGGTGGCGGGAGCCGCCATGGCGATGAGCTCGGTGAGCGTCGTGACCAACGCTTTGTTGCTCAAACGCTGGCGACCGGGGCGGTAAAGCCACCGTCAATCCGCAAAAGACGCGGTTCTTCGCACCCAGTTGCACACTGTCGCAAACCACTGGTAACGCAGGGGACGGATGCCTACAGTTCGCTCATCGGGTCAGCTTGACCCAGTAACCGGAGCCCACCATGTCGAACTTTGCCACCAGCCCCCGTTTCAGTTTTGCCGGATTTGCCTTCGCCGTTGCCATGACCCTGGTCCTCAATGGCAGCATGTTGGCCGGCTTTGACCGCATGGCCCACAATACCCAGCCGGCCGATCTGACCACCACCGCAACACGCATGGCCAAGACCGCCCCGGTACTGCCTGCTGTGCAGCTGGAGCGTGTGGTTGTTGTCAGCCGCCGTGCTTGATTGGATCTTGCGGTGAAAGCCTTCTTCAGGATCAACCGGGGTTTCATCGCCTTTCTGGTCTGCTTTGGCTTTTTCCGCCTGGCCATTGCCGACTGGAACCCCATTCCCTCTGGCTCCATGCGCCCCACATTGCTGGAGGGCGACGTGGTGATGGTAACCGGCTGGCCTATGACTTCAGAGTTGCCGCTGACCGACACGGTGCTATTTTCCACCGGAACACCGCAGCGCGGCGACGTAGTGACATTCAACTCCCCACGGACGGTACCCGCCTGATCAAACGGATGGTGGCTGTGCCAGGTGACGTGGTGGAACTGCACGATGGCCTGCTCACCGTCAATGGCGAGCGGGCATCGTATGACAGCGTTCATAGCCATCAAGAGCCACTGGACAACGGCGCATCCACCGGGCCTTGCAGGCCACGGGCACCTCGCTGGCAGCACGCGTACGGTGCAGTTTTTACCTGACGTAATGGCCCGGCGCAATTGGGGCCCCGTGGTGGTTCCGCACGACCAGTATTTCTTTTGGGTGACAACCGTGACAACAGGTGCTGACTCACGCTACATCGGCCTGGTGCCTCGCCACCTGTTGATCGGTCGGGCCCATCACATTGTGGTGTCGGCAGCCATCAAGGAAGACTGGCAACCCCGGATGGAGCGCACTGCGCAGCGTATCCAGTAACCGTGCAGCGCGCCCAGTGGTTACCGCGTGGCTTGCAGTGGCGAGGAAGCCTTGCAGGCTGGCCGTTGCACCTCCCGGTAACTTGCGCACAGGCGCACTGTTTCCCCCTGATTGCTCCAGGGACTTTGCCATGCCGTCCACAGCAGCCAGGTGCGGGGGTGAACAGGTTGACCATCCGCTGGGCCTGATCACGCGAGCAGCTGCCGGTAAACATCTGCGGAAGCGCGCCACCATCTCGTTGGGCGGCTTGGCGGCAACTCTGTGAAATGCTTCTCCATGAACTGGAACAAAGGCTCTGGCCCAACCGCCGCACGGCCACGGCCGCCGCGTACGGCGGTCATGACCTCGCGGATGTCATGCTGTGGCGATAACCACAGTTCCCGTGCGGCTTAGGACAGTGAAGGTTTGCGAAAGCCGCCCAGTGCAGCATAAATATCGGCGCGTTCGCGCCGGTCAGGGTTATCGTGTACGGCAGCCAACAGGGCATCAAAATAGGCTTTGTCACCCGACAGCGCCGCCACGTGCAGCACCATGGCGCGGCTGTTGACGGGCAGGCTTTTGCGGTCTTTGGGCCAAGCCTTTGCCAGTTTGGTGGCTTGGGTTTGCAGACCGGCATCTTGGCCCAGTTCGGCCAACGGCCCACCCAGTTGCTCGCAACAGCCGGTCATCGGCCGAGTCTGTCGGTCGGTCAGCAGACCCAAACTGCGTGCCCGTTCACCAGAGCTTGCTGCCACGGGGCCGCGTAAGCCGAGCGTTGTTTGGGTTCCAGTAGCGGCTCGACATGGGCAAATCAATCCCAAGGCGGTGGTTGTAAACTTCCCGTGAAGGATGGCCGGCAAAACGGGTGGCCATCGACGGGGCTTCGGCGACGCCCGCAAGTCACCGGACTCGGTCAGGGCTTGGCATCGTCAGGTTGGCCAGCAACTCGGGCACGCTCAGATCAGCCGTGTTCATCAGCGTGCATGGCACCGGAAGCATATACGGATCGGTAATAGCCCGAACCTCCCGCGTTGGCCTGCACCCACGCTGGGCAGGTGCTGTCCGCCGGGGCAGTTCCCCGTCTTGCGCCAGCGCAAAACTTGTGCTGCGCCAGCGGCGTGTGCGCACCTTCACCGGCACTTCCACAGGGGACTGTTGGTGGCTTCGCTGCCAGCGGGCAAAGCGTGATTGCGATAGTTTCAGCAGAGGCTTTGCGCTGCAATCGGTGCCACCGTTACGCGCGGAACGCCAGGCTGGTGGGTGAAAGTCTTGAAGGCGCCAGCCAGTTCCGTATCGCCCTGGGCCAGCGCGGCGACAAAGTCTTCGCCGGTGGCGTTACCCCGCGTGTGCCGCCGTGGCGGCGCACACCGGCCTGAAGCGATCGGCGCCCAACCAGTTTTCGAACATGGCCAGCGTAGCCTGGCCTTTGCCATGCTCGATGGCGGCCAACTGTCCACCAGCGGGTCACCTTGGGAAAAACTGCCGGTCACCGGCTGGTAAATTGCGAGTGGATAGCAGTCGGTCGGTCTGCATGGCCCAGGCCCGTGCATCCTGTGTGCCACTTTCGTGGTACTCAGGGGCCATCTGGCTGGTGATCTTGTCGGCCATCCACGAGGCAAGGCTCGTTAAGCCACAGGTCATCCCACCAGGCCATGGTCACAGGTCGCAAACCACATATGAGCCAGTTCATGGGCATGGGTGGAGACAAAGTAGCGTTTGAATGGTGCAGACTCTTCCCCTTGTTTGGCCAACAGGCGCAGGAAGAGAATGTGACTAACCGGGTTTCCATGGCGCCAAAGCTCAAAGTCATGGGCGGTGCCATCATCGAGTTTTTCATAGGGATGGTGTGCCAAGTAGGCCTCCAGCCGACCCAGGATTTCGGGCGTCATACTGGCGGCAAACCTGGCTTCATGAGCACGACCCGCGTGGCGTTATGAAACGCACGGGCGTCTTTCAGGCCATGCCGCCATCAGAATGTCGAATGGCCCTACGCCAAACGCCAACAAATAGCTTGGCAGTGGCTTTGTGGTCTGAAATTCCACCACTTTTGGCCGTTGCTTAGCGGCACTTCGCGCCATGGGAGCGCTGGCCACGGCCGTCATGCCCTGTGGAATCGTCAGAGATAGCGTCCACGGCACATTCCAGCCCGGCTCGTCAAATCCGGGAAGGCCCGGCGCGCACTGATGGACTCAAACTGGGTAAACGCATACCAGTCGCCACCCTCTTTCTGACGGAACGGCCCTTGGCTGTCCTTGTCTTCAGCCGTCGCTGAACGCCACCGTCAGCAAGCCCTGGCCTGCAGGATAGGGGTGTCAAATTCAGGTCCATCAGGTCGAATTGCGGATACGGGCGCGGGCTACGTAAGTCTTGCCGCCCAGCTCCAGTCGAGCCGACGTGACGGTGATTTCGGCCGCATTGAGCCGGATAACCGTGCCGGGTTGGGTGATGGTGACGTCAATGCCCACCTCTCCCCTGGTGGCGTTCCTGGTTGGGGTCTACGGTGAGCGCCAGTCGGTAGGCGGTGGGTGTTACGCCACTGGGCAGGCGCAGAGGGTACATCTTCAGCGGCAAATGCCTGCAGTGATAACAGACACGAGAACGCAAACCAGCGATCAGCTTCATGCGATGGGTCTTTCCGGTAGAAGATTAGCCCCAACGGTGCGGGAGGCGGACAGGAATTCCGCCGCCGCATGCTCTGGCCGCACTGGATTGCAGGCGGCCCCGCTGGGAACGGGATTGGCGTTTATACCCGCAGGTCAGGGGCCGGCCTTGCGCTCGCGATTTTTGCGCCAGGCGTCCAGGTGCCAGGCCAGGAAGGGCAGTAGCAAGATGGAGCCGGGCGGTGCCCAGATGATCAGGTAAGGGATAAACCGCCGATGCGGCGCGCGGCATCGCGCTGCCGATCACGTCAGTCCTGCGTTGTCCATTTCAACCCATTGCGCGGCTTCATCAGTCAAGGGAATGGCACCCTGCCCAGTCTTCTCGCTCAGCACGCATGCCGGTTTTCGCGGCTATTGCCGGCTAAAAACGAATGGAACCAGCCAGGGCATGGCGCAACCGCGCTTGGTGCAGATCGTCTTGTCGGATCAAACGCCGCCGCAGGAGGAGCGATGCCGGCTCCGCAGCAGATTCTTGGGTGGAAGGTTTGGGCTGTCCCATGGATGAGTTATCCGGTATCCGCTTCACAGTGTACGTAAGCCGGTGCTGGCCCACTCCCGCACGCGGGTCAACTGCTCCACAAGGAAAATGCCCGCGGGCGGTACGCAACACCGCGCGGGGCTGCCAGATGAGCAATGTCACCACTGCAGCAGTGACCAGGCCGGGTGGGCCGTTAACCAGACCTGGGCTTTATGCGCCAGTGCGCGACCACGGTCCCCAGGTTTTGCAAGGCGGTGCCGGGGCTGCAGTGAATCGGCCAATTGACCGCGTTGGCTGGCTATGCGTTCACGCAGCCGCCCACGCTGCACGCTACAAATCAATCAGGCGCTGGTCCATGGCGGGAAGCGGCTTTGAGTTAGCGCAGGTCTTCCTTCAGTTCGGCCAGACTGGTGGCAAACAGAGGTTCGGTCTTGCTGGCTGTGCTGCGCATGGTGAAGTAAAAATACAGTGCCAAGGCCCAGAACAGGCCACCCGCCAACGCTACCACGATCAGACGTTGCTCCCAGAACAGCAGGGTGATTGCAATGACGACAAGCACCACGCCCAGCGCCACACAAAACAGCATGGATAACGCCAGCATGGGCGCGCGCATGCATGACGCGTCCGACCTCGATCTCGTTGCCAGAACTCCAGGCGTGTCTGTCCGATGGCCAGCAGCGAGGCTGCCCCTTAGCCGTGACGGAACTCCAGGCTGGAGCTGCCTTGCGGTTTGTTGCCATCGGGAGCTGTCAGCGAGGATTAACGGCGGCCCAGGATGAGGCCGACCAAAAGCCCACGCCAGCACTAATGCTCACGGCTTGCCATGGGTTATCGTGAACGTAGTCGTCGGTGGCCTGCAGCGGCGGCGTCCGCTCCACCGAGTATGGCCTCGGCCGACGCCAAGCAGGCGCGAGCGTCTTTTCAGCCAGGCTTCAATGCGGGCGCGCAGCTGGGTAATCTTGTCTCCCGACTGGTCTGCGGTGGCCGGGAGCGTGTCCTCGGCATCAACAATCACGGCGGATATCGTTTACGAGCCTTTCCTGCGAGCCCATGGAGGAGGTTGGGGAGTCAGACATTGTGCGAACCTTTCAAATAAATGGGTTTGGGGTGAAAGGGTGGCAGATTCCGAAGATGCGGTCGCGTCAAGACCCGAGTCGCAATAACCTTAGGCGCGATTCGCGGCGGTTAGTGTTTG
>NZ_JADJKN010000024.1:0-554774 GCF_016705985.1 Candidatus Aalborgicola defluviihabitans | reverse complement strand
GCCAACACCACCGGCGTGAGTTTTGAGACCGCCAAGAGCCGGCTGCGCTACGCACGCAGCCGCTTGCGCGAACTGCTACAGGAGTACGCATGAACCAGCCGCGTGATGAGCTACTGGAGCGCTACGCAGACGCCGTGGCGCAAGACCCGCGCCGCCCATCCGAGCGGGTGCGCAACGCTGCGTGTGCGCATGCCCAGCTGTTGCACGATCAAACTGCGGCCATGCTGCCAGCAAAGAATGGCGCTGCTGCCAGGCCTGCTGCCAACCAACCGCAATGGACGTTATCGCTGGTCGCCAGCCTGGCCGTAGTGGGCCTGGCAGGTTTGATGTATTTGCAAATCGACCGCAGCACGCAGCAAGACCGCGAAATTGCCATGGGCGCTGCTGCCCCTAGCCCCACCAACCCAGCTACGGCAGTTGCCACCCACCAGGAAAAGTCGGCCAACCCGGTAGTCCCACCCCCGAAGGTCGCGACGCAAACGGGCGCCAGCAAGGCAACAGAGCAATTCGCTGACGCCAGCGCCCGGGTGGACGCCAAGCGAGAAGTCAGAGCCGAATCTTCGGGGCGCATGGCCCAATCGAATCGGTCCACCGCGTTGACACCTGCCACACCCCCTGTGATGGCGGCACCGCCTGCATATTCAGCGCCTGCGCCAGCACCTTCGCCAGCACCTGCGACGGCAAAGGATGTAGCCCCCACCGCAATACCGCTTTTGGATGCCGCGCGTACCGGGAACACAACAGCCCTGCAGGAACTGCTGGCACAAGGCGCACCTATTAACGCCCGAGACGACAACGGCAACACCGCGCTGATGCTCGCCGTGCGCTACCGGCATGCCACCACCGTACGCAAACTGTTGGACTTGGGCGCCGATACCGGATTGCGCAACCACGAGGGGTTGACGGCACTGCAAATTGCCCAGCAGATGGGTTTTGCGGACATCGCAGAAACCTTGCTACGATAAATCTTCGCGTATCGGCCACTCTCAACAGAAAGCAGGCACCATGGCATCCGGCAAAATTTTGGTAGCCCAGGGCGGCGGCCCCACCGCCGTCATCAACCAATCCCTGGTGGGTGTGGCGCTGGAGGCGCGGCGATTTAAGGGCATTGAGCATGTGTACGGCGCCCGCCACGGCGTGCGCGGTATCGTCAATGAAGACTTTGTGCACCTCACCCAGGAGACCAGCCACAACCTGGAACTGGTGGCCCGTACGCCGTCCAGCGCACTGGGCTCCACCCGGGACAAACCCGATGCAGCATACTGCCTTGAGATCTTCAAGGTGCTGCAGGCGCATGAGATCGAGCACTTCTTCTACATCGGCGGCAATGACTCCAGCGACACCGTTCGCATTGTCAGCGCCGAGGCAAAAAAGGCCAACTACCCACTGTGCTGCATCCACATTCCCAAGACCATCGACAACGATCTGGTGGGCAACGACCACACGCCGGGCTTTCCATCAGCCGCACGGTATGTAGCGCAGGCATTTGCCGGCGTTAATCTGGACAATGCCGCCCTGCCCGGCGTGTACCTAGCGGTGGTCATGGGGCGTCACGCCGGATTTCTCACTGCCGCCTCGGCGCTGGGCAAGAAGTTTCCCGACGACGGCCCGCACCTGATCTACGTACCCGAGCGCACCTTCGATCTGGCGCAGTTCCTGGCCGACGTGAAGGCCACCTATGCCCGCCTGGGGCGCTGCGTCATCGCCGTGTCCGAAGGCATCCACGACGCCTCGGGTACGCCCATTGCCGCCCAACTGGCCAAAGACCTGGAGCAAGACGCACACGGCAACTTGCAACTCAGTGGCAGCGGCGCACTGGCCGACTTGCTGTGTGAGGAGATCAAGAGCAAGCTGGGCATCAAGCGGGTGCGCGGTGACACGCTGGGTTACATCCAACGTTCGTTCATTGGTTGCGTCTCCGATGTGGACCAGCGCGAGGCGCGTGAAGTGGGCGAAAAAGCCGTGCAATTTGCGATGTGGGGCCAGCGCGATGGCTCGGTGGCCATCAAGCGCACGGGTTTTTACTCGGTGGACTACGAACTGCTGCCGCTAGACGCGGTAGCCGGCAAAACTCGGGTGATGGAAGACGCCTTCATCACCCCTAGCGGCACAGACGTAACCGACGCCTTTCGCCTATACCTGCGCCCCCTGCTGGGCTCGGGCATGCCCGACGCCTTTCGCCTGCGCACCAACCCGGTGACCAAGGTGCTGCGTCCGGAATAACCATTGTTGAACAAATCTGACTCTAGCCCTCGTAAAATCTACGTAGCTTGCTATTAAATTAATAGTAACCTGAGATTGCTAAGCAGTCAGTTGCAGGTCGTTGTCCACCATGATCTTGTCGAGGGCGCGACCCACAATGGCGTCGGAATCGAGCACGCGCATGCGCCCAAGGCGCAGCATGGCGGCCACCTCGCGCTCGGAGCGCACAAACGCATCAAAGCCGTCCCGGTTGGTAAACAAGAGCCGCGTACGCATGGGGCTGACCCAGCTCAGGCGGCAGCGCACCTGCGCACCGACCTCCAGGGTGGCCTCAAACCACATACCGCGCTCAAACGCCTGCGCCTGGGCATCGAAAGTGTCAATGGCGGAAAACTGACGGGCGGCCCGGCGCTCGTCGAGCTGCTGCAAGGCGACCTTGCCATCACGCTCTTCCAGCGCCGCTGAACCGGTATCCAGAGGCACCGATTGGGATCCGCCCTGGGTCAACCGGATAGCCATGGTGTGCGTGGAAATGAGCCGGCGGGTAAAGAGGGCGCGCGGCCTGCCGTTCCAATCGATGCTGTCAAGCCCCACGTTGAGCTGGCGCACCATGTCCGGCAGGATGGCCACCAGCTCCCGGCGCTCCTCCGATGTGGTCTTGGGCTGCACCGACCAGATCAAGCGCTCCATGGTGGTCACGGCCTGGGGATGGCTTTCTGCCCGATGGGCTTCATCCATCCAGGCACGGGCCAATACCTCGCGCCACTGGTCGGTCAAAAACGGCAGCAGAAAAGCTGCCAGCGGCTGCTCCTGTGACAGCGCCTCCATGCGCTCGTGGATCAGCTCGTCCGCCAGCGACAGCGCGTGCTCCCAGGTTTCGCCCTTGTGCTCTTCCTGGGCCACGGGCTCCACACGGGACTGGGCTTGCTGTTCGGTTTCGAACAAAAACTCGGTGAACTCGCGCAGCAGATTGACAAACAGCGAGAGGTCGTCTTCAAACTCGGTCAGCACGCGCTGCACCGTGTGCTCAATGCGCTGGTAAAGCGGATCGTTCTCGCCCTTCTCAGGCGCCCATGCCACCGAAGCACCAGCCAGCGTGTCCACCAGGCGGCGCGCCGGGTGTTGGTCAGAGAGGAAAAAGTCGCGGTCGATCATGGCCGCCTTGAGCACCGGAATTTGCAACCGGCCGATGATGACTTTCATCTGCATCGGAATGGCCTGATCGGCGAACACAAAGTCAAATACTTCGGCCAGCGCGTCCACCGTGCCACGGTCCAGCTCGGGGGCATGGCGGATCTCGTCACGCTCGCGCATCTGGCGCAGCACGTTGTGTTCGCCCAAGTCCTGGCCTTCGACCCACTGGGGCGATGCCTGCGCGCTGGCACCAGCCTGCAAATTGCCCAGGTAGCCCATGAGCGCCGGGCTGGCGGCCTCAAACACGGGGCGGGTGTGGATTTCACTGTCGCCCGAATCCGCATCGGCATCTGCACCCAACGATACCCGGCGATCCGAGCTCAGGCCCAGGCGCTGCAGAAACTGGCGGGCCTGGGCTGCCACGGTGCGGCCCACAGGTGCCAGGGCGCTCCAAGCCGAGCGCGCGGCCTCGCCCATGGGCGCAAAACCCGAACGCCCACTTGGGGCGGCACTGCCTGCGTCCAATGCTGCGGGCTGCGACGCCGTGGAAGGCGCCTGGCTGCCACTGGCTTGCGGCGCACCGCTCAGAGGCATGTGGCTGCTGGTACTGGGCTTGATACGCAGTGCGCGCTCAGCCGGAACACCGGCCTTGACCAGGGTGGCGTTCAGTTCGGCGTAAAGAGGCTCCAGATCCAGCCAGGACGCAGGATCCAACGACTCCACCAGGTCCTGCGTGGCTTGCGCGTCCAGTTCGCACAGTTCCCAAGCCGATACAAACGCGCGTAGCAACACCACAGGCTGGAAGGGGTTGTCGTGAATCGAGCAGCTTTCCCGACCGAACAACACGCTCAGGCGCTGGTTCAGGGGCTCCAGCACAGCTTCATAACGGGCACCAAAGCGCTGGGCAATACGGTCCAACAACAGCACACGCTCCACCTCGCCCACGTCAATCAGGCTCAGACTCAGGCCACGCAGGGCCTCGTCGGCGACCGAGGGACTCACAGGGCGCACCAATTGCGGCAAGATGGTGGACAGTTCGTCGGCCATCTCGTTGGCCAGAGACTTTTGCAAGGCACTGTTGAATCGCGTGCCATAACGCCCCAACAAGGCGTGTGCCGAGCGCAGGTTCTGACCCACACCCAGGCCCGGCTTGGCGTCAATCAACTCCATCAGGTGGGCGCGCACCATGTCCAGCAGGCGCGCATCGTTCTTGCCAAAGTAGGCAAGCGTTTGCGCGATCAGCGTGCGGGCAAGCCCCACAGTCTGGTTGGGATGCCCATGGGTCGCAGATTGACCGCTGGAATGGGAATGCGCGGTTATCACAGTGGAGCCAGTCAGGATTCGAATCACGCCTCGGGGAAGCGCATGAAAAAGGTGCAAAAGGAAGTAGTCTACCTGCCTACGATTGTGGTGGATTTACCTCGATGGTCCACTACCTGCAATGACGGCAAGCGTTGAATCAAGGCAAAAAGACTCCAAGAAATGTAATGAAATGTAAACACAGGGCTTACCCCATCAAAACGCATCCTGGAACTTAGGTCAGCAGGCGTGAGGGCTTGGGTACGTGTGCAATCAAAAACTCCATCTGGTCCGCCAGAATTCGGCGGTTGCGCAGAATAAAGTCTTCCCACAGGCTGGGCACGTAGGGGGTGTAAATCAAGGGCATGTTGGCCTGCTCCGGTGTGCGGTGGCTTTTGCGGTGGTTGCAGGGCCTGCACGCCGTCACCACATTCATCCAGGTGTCCACGCCTTTTTGCGCAAACGGGATGATGTGCTCACGCGTGAGGTCATGCTCATGAAAGCGGTCGCCGCAGTAGGCGCACACATAACGGTCCCGTTCAAACAGTTTTCCGTTGGTCAGGCCGGGGCGCAGTCTGAAAGGGTTAATCTTGGGGACACCGCGGGTGCCAATGATGCTGTTGACACGGATGATGGACTGCAATCCTGTGACCGCGTTGTGCCCCCCGTGAAACACGGCTACCTCGCCACCGGATTCCCAGCGGACCTCGTCCGACGCGTAGTGAATCACCGCCTGCTCCAGCGAGATCCACGATTGCGGCAGCCCTTGGGCCGACAGCTTCAAGACTTTCAAAACACGCCCTCCTGAAACATTGCGGGACAGACCGCAGTTACGCGAAGCGAACCAGCTCTGTCCCCAACACTTCAAGTCTGCAAAACAGGCTGTAGCAGCGTGGAAGGTAAAGCTGCCCACGCTGCTGCGTCACAATATACCCTCTTTCCGTGTCCAATTGACCCTGGGCGCCTTCCTCCCTTGCGCAGCCTGCTATCAAAAAGATAACACACTCATGAAGGTTTTTCGCGGCTTCCACCATCCGGGCATAGCCCCGGCCTGCGCCCTGACGATTGGCAATTTCGACGGCGTGCACCGTGGTCACCAAGCCATGCTGTCACTGCTGCGCGGCGAGGCCCAACAACGGGGCGTGCCCAGCTGTGTGCTAACTTTTGAGCCCCATCCGCGGGACTACTTTGCAAAAAAATTCCAGAAACCCGACCTGGCACCCGCGCGGGTCGGCACGCTGCGCGACAAGCTCGACGACCTGGCCAACTGCGGTGTGGGCCAGGCCGTGGTGCTGCCGTTTGACGCGCGCCTGGCATCACAATCTCCGCAGACCTTTGTTGACACCGTGCTGGTGCACGGCCTGGGCGCCCGCTATGTACTGGTAGGCGACGATTTCCGCTTTGGTGCCCAGAGAGCCGGAGACTACGCCTTTCTGGATGCCGCCGGCGTCACCCAGGGGTTTGACGTAGCCCGCATGAACAGCTACGAAGTGCACGGCCTGCGCGTCTCCAGTTCCGCCGTCCGCGAGGCCCTGGGCCAGGGCCGCATGCAGGATGCGGCGCGCCTGTTGGGGCGACCTTATTGCATATCCGGCCATGTGGTGCATGGGCGCAAACTGGGCCGCACCCTGGGCTTTAAAACCCTGAACCTGCGTTTTGCCCACTGGAAGCCCGCTGCCAGTGGCATTTTTGCGGTGCTGGTGCACGGTCTGTCTGCCCAACCGATCCAGGGTGTGGCCAACCTGGGCGTGCGTCCTTCGCTGGACCCGCATGACGTGAATGGCGGGCGGGTTCTGCTGGAGACCCATTGCCTGGACTGGCCGGCCGAACTAGGACCAGAGGGTGCCTACGGTAAAATCATCCGTGTGGAACTCCTGCACAAACTACATGATGAGCTGAAGTACGACGGCCTGGACGCCCTGACAAAGGGTATTCAACAGGACTGCATCGAGGCGCGCGCCTGGTTTACCGCCCGAATTTGACAGGGCCGACCATCCGGTCGCTGACGCACCTTGCCCCGCGTTCTGTCTGCTAGCCCAAATACCGCTCTGCCAAAGCTGGTGCACCCACAAGCACCGGCACGGCCCCCAAGATTTCCTGGATGGAACCGCCATGACCGATACCGTTGATTACCGCAGCACCCTGAATTTGCCCGACACCCCATTCCCCATGCGAGGCGACCTGCCCAAGCGCGAGCCGGCCTGGGTCAAGGAATGGAACGAAGAAGGTTTGTACCGCCGCCTGCGGGATGCCCGCCAAGGCGCGCCGCTGTTTGTGCTGCACGATGGCCCGCCCTACGCCAACGGCAAGCTGCACATCGGCCACGCGCTGAACAAAGTCCTGAAGGACATGATCGTCAAAAGCAAGCAACTCGCTGGGTTCGATGCGCAATACATCCCCGGGTGGGACTGCCACGGCTTGCCCATCGAGAACGCCATCGAAAAATTGCATGGCCGCAACCTCTCCCGTGACGACATGCAGGCCAAGAGCCGCGCTTATGCCACCGAGCAAATTGACCAGCAGCGCGAAGACTTCAAGCGCCTGGGCGTTTTGGGTGACTGGGAACGCCCCTACCGCACCATGGACCCGGCCAACGAGGCCGGCCAACTGCGAGCCTTCAAACGCGTGATCGAACGGGGGTTTGTCTACCGCGGCTTGAAGCCGGTGTATTGGTGCTTTGATTGCGGCTCTTCCCTGGCCGAATTCGAGATCGAATACGCCGACAAGAAGAGCGACACGCTGGACGTGGCGTTTGAGGCCAACGACCCCGCCGCGCTGGCCACAGCTTTTGGCCTGAAAGAACTACCCGGTGGCGCAGCGTCCGCCAAAAAGGCCTTTGTGGTGATCTGGACCACCACTGCCTGGACCATCCCCGCCAACCAGGCTTTGAACGCCCACCCCGAACTGGACTACGCTCTGGTGGATACCCCGCGCGGCGTGCTGCTGCTGGGTGCGAGTCTTGTCGACAAATGCCTGGAGCGCTTTCAGCTCGAAGGCACGGTCATTGCCACCGCCAAGGGTGAGGCCTTGCGTGGCCTGGTGTTTCGCCACCCGCTCTATGACGTGGATGCAACGCAGAACGAATTCGGCTACAAGCGCCTCGCGCCCCTGTACCTGGCCGACTATGTGAGCGACAGCGACGGTACCGGCATCGTGCACTCATCACCGGCTTACGGCGTGGATGACTTTAACTCTTGCGTAGCCCACGGCTTGGCCTATACCGACATCCTGAACCCCGTCCAAGGCAACGGCAGCTATACCGAAGAGCTGCCCCTGTTTGGCGGCCTGAACATCTGGAAAGCCTGCCCTGTGGTGATCGAGGCCCTGCGCGAGGCTGGCCGCCTGATGGCCACGCAACCCATCCAGCACAGCTACCCACACTGCTGGCGCCACAAGACGCCGGTAATCTACCGCGCCGCCGCCCAGTGGTTCATCCGCATGGATGCCGGTGAGGGTGTTTTCACCAAGGACAAGGCGCCCAAGACTCTGCGCGCGCTGGCACTGGACGCGATTGAGGAAACCAATTTCTACCCAGAAAACGGCAAAACCCGCCTGCGCGACATGATCGCCAACCGGCCCGACTGGTGCATCAGCCGCCAGCGCAGCTGGGGCGTTCCTGTGCCCTTCTTTCTGCACAAAGACAGTGGCGTGTTGCACCCCAACACCATGGCCATCCTGGATCAGGCGGCTGACATTGTGGAGAAGGGCGGCATCGAGGCCTGGAGTCGTGTAACAACGCAAGACATCCTCGGTGCAGCAGACGCAGAGCACTACACCAAGAGCACCGACATTCTGGAGGTGTGGTTTGACTCCGGCTCTACCTTCCAGCACGTGCTGCGCGGCAGCCACAAAGATGCCTATAACCGCCCACCGTTCCATACCGAAGGGCCCGAAGCTGACCTTTACCTCGAAGGCCACGACCAGCACCGGGGCTGGTTCCACAGCTCACTCTTGCTGGGCTGCGCCCTGTATGACCGCGCGCCCTACAAGGGCCTGTTGACGCACGGTTTTGCTACCGACGGCCAGGGCCGCAAGATGAGCAAGAGCCTGGGCAACACGGTTGACCCACAAACCGTGACCAGCAAAATGGGCGCAGAAATCGTGCGGCTGTGGGTGGCCTCCACCGACTATTCGGGTGACCTCAATATCGACGAAAAAATCCTGGCCCGCGTGGTGGATACCTACCGCCGCGTGCGCAACACGCTCAAATTCTTGCTGGCCAATGTCAGCGACTTTGACCCGGCCAAAGATGCAGTGCCGATGGATCAGATGCTGGAGATCGACCGCTACGCCCTGTCACGCCTGGCGCAGTTACAGACCGATATCCTGGCGCACTACAAGGTGTACGAGTTTCACCCGGTGGTCTCCAAGCTGCAGGTGTATTGCAGCGAAGACCTGGGCGCGTTCTACCTGGACATCCTCAAAGACCGCCTCTACACCACGGCCGCCAGCAGTTTGGCGCGGCGCTCGGCCCAAACGGCGCTTTGGCAAATCACCCAGGCCATGCTGCGCTGGATGGCGCCGTTTTTGAGCTTTACCGCCGAAGAAGCGTGGGTCGTGCTGGGCGCTGCGGGTAAAACACCCACCGCCACCCGCGAGTCCATCTTCCTGGATAGCTACCTGAACCTGGCCGAGCCGGACGTGGATCTGTTGGCCAAATGGAGCCGCATCCGCGAGATCCGAGAAGCGGTCAACAAGGACATCGAAACCGTGCGCGCTGAAGGCAAGGTGGGATCAAGCCTGCAAGCCACGGTGCAACTCACGGTCGCGCCCGAAGACTACGCCAACCTGTCCAGCCTGGGCGATGACCTGAAGTATGTGTTCATTACATCCGCTATTGAGTTGATAGCTGGTGACGTATTTTCTGCAAGGGTTAGCGCCTCAAATGCCGTGAAATGTGAACGTTGTTGGCACTACCGCGACGATGTCGGCCACGATGCCGCCCACCCCACCCTGTGTGGACGTTGCACCAGCAACCTGTACGGTGTCGGTGAAACCAGGGCGTTTGCATAATGGCCGCGCGTGGCGGCAAGGGTACATTCGGCACGAAGGGCGGCACCAACACCGGCCTGTTGCAGTGGCTGGGCCTGGCGTTCATCATTTTGCTGGTGGACCAGTTCACCAAGGTGCTGATCATCGGCTACTACCACCTGGGTGACAGCACCTCTGTAACCAGCTTTTTCAATGTAGTGCGGATTCACAACAGCGGTGCAGCCTTCTCGTTTCTGGCCAGTGCATCGGGCTGGCAGCGCTGGTTCTTCACTGCGGTTGGCGTGATTGCGGCGGGCATCATCATCTGGATGCTGCGCGCCCACCCGGGGCAGAAGCTGTTTGGATTTGCCATGGCCAGCATTTTGGGTGGTGCCATTGGCAACGTGCTGGACCGGGTGCTGTATGGCTACGTAGTGGATTTTCTGGACTTCCACTGGAGCTGGCTGGCGCCGGTGTTTGCGGGTGGCCACTTTCCTGCGTTCAACGTCGCCGACAGCGCCATTACCGTCGGCGCAACCTTGCTGATAATTGATGAACTGATACGGGTGCGCCGATCCGGTTAGTATGTCGCCACTAAAAAGTGGAGACAAATCACCATGCATTTCCTATTTCCGCGCGGCCTGCAGCGGGCTGTGCTTGCGGTCGCGTGTGTCAGCGCCTTGCTGACGGGCTGTAGCAGCGACAAAAAAATCACCGACGCAGTCGCCCCATCACCGCTGGCTGCCAGCGTCAACACCCCCGCCCCTCCCAGCCTGGATGGCATTGCCCTGGCCCCGCCCAACGCGCGTGCTGTGGCTGTTTCCAGTGCCCCAACGGCCTGGGGCGGTGAACGAACCGACGCGCAGGCCACTTTGTCTGACCGCGTGGTGCAGTACGACATTGCAGCCACGCTGGACCCAATCAAGCACACCATCGCTGGCAATGAAAAGCTGACCTGGCGCAATCGCAGCAACGTGCCCGTCCGATCAATCTATGTGCACCTGTACCTCAATGCCTTTGAGGGCTCGGGCAGCACGTTCTACACCGAGCGCAAGACGCGTGGCTTTACCTTTCGTTCGGATGTGGAAACCGAAGACGGTGACTGGGGCCACATTGAGCTGAATTCCGTGAGCCAGGGTGGCGCTGCAGTGCCCTGGTACTTTGTGCACCCGGACGAAGGCCCCGACACCGACCACACCGTAGTGCGCATGGACCTGCCCACCGCCGTGGCACCTGGCAAAAGCACCACACTGGACATTGGTTTTTTTAACCAGTTGCCCCGTGTCGTCGCGCGCACTGGCTATTTCGGCACATTCCACCTTGTCGGTCAATGGTTCCCCAAGATTGCGGTTTTGGAACTGCCGGGCGAGCGTGGCGCGACACAGCCACGCTGGAACGCGCACGAAATGCACCTGCACAGCGAGTTTTATGCCGACTTTGGTAGCTACGACGTCAAAATCACGGTACCCAAGGGTTACACCGTGGGAGCCACTGGCGAAGAAACCAGCCCGGCCACCGAGAAGGATGGCCAAATCACCCACCGTTTTGTGCAGAACGATGTGCACGACTTCGCCTGGACCGCCGACAACCGCACTGCGCCCGTTGTCGAAGGCACCTACAACGGCGCGGGCAGCCCAGTCGTCACCGTCAAGGTGTTGTTCCCACCCGAATATGCTGATAACGCCCAACCCGCTCTCAAGGCCGCCATCGACAGCCTGGCCTACTTCTCGCAAACGCTCGGCCCCTACCCCTACAAAACCCTGACCGTGGTCATTCCGCCCTTCAATGCGGGTGAGGCCGGTGGCATGGAGTACCCAACCTTCATCACGGCGGACAGCGTTAAGGATTTGAAGCCCGATACCACAGGCAGCTACCTCCTGGATTTCGTGACCATCCATGAATTCGGTCATGGCTATTTTTACGGCATTCTTGCATCCAACGAGTTTGAAGAGCCCATGCTGGACGAAGGCCTGAACCAGTACTGGGATCTGCGCATGCTGCGCGAACGGGGCCAGGCGATCCACCCCATCCCGTTGGCCTTGCGCAAGCTGGGCATGGATCTCAAGCTGGATGTGTTTTCCATTGAACGTGCCGGTGCCGATATCCGCGAACCGTCCGACGCTGTGGGCAACAACTCGTGGGACCGTTACTCATCCCGCGGCTACAGCTCGGTGTATTCGCGCACCGCCACGACCATGCACGACCTCGAAGAGCGCCTGGGCAAGGACGTGACCGAAAAAGCATTCAAGGCCTACTACAAGCGCTGGAAGTTCCGCCACCCCAGCATTGCCGATTTGCGCGACGTGTTGATTGAGGTTTCCGGCAAGCGTGATGTGGTGGAGACCGTGTTTGCACAACAGGTTTACAACGCCACACGCGTGGACGACCGTATCGAAAAATTCACCAGCATCGAAGAATTGCCCCAAGCCGGTACCGCCAATGTGAACGGCAGTTGGGTCGAAGAGACCGAAAAGCAGGTCAAAAAACGCATCAGCGCCTTGCGCAAGGAATTCAAAAAGGCCCACCCGGATGCCGCCAAGGACAGTGGTCCCTTCGCCTACCGCACCACGGTTAACCTGCGCCGCCGTGGCGCACCCATGCCGCAAGAACTGGTGGTGAAATTTGCCGACGGCTCTACTGAAGCCGTGCCATGGGACAACACCAGCCGCTGGGAACGATTCAGCTGGGTCAAGCCAGTCAAGGCCATCTCGGCCGAACTCGACGGCAAGCGCCAGAATTTTCTGGATTTCAGCAAGATTGATGACAGCAGCACCATCGAGGCAGACCGCAGTGCCTCCACGCGCTGGAGTACCCAGATTGCCGCTTTGGCCCAACTGATTCTCTCCCTGGTGGTGACACTATGACTATGACTGCAAACACCCACGCCGCACGCCTGCCTGTAACGCGCCAGGCCCTGCAGTGGCGCCTGATGGTTCTTTGGATGGTCGCCCTGCTGCTGCCTACTTTGATGCTGATCATTCCACTGTGGCGCGGTCTGGCTGCCGCGCTGGACCACAGCCTCTATGCATCGCAATGGGCACACCAACTCGACGCCATCGTCATAGCCGATGTACTCAATAGCCTGGGCGACAGCGGGTTTGCAATTGGACAGGCCGGCGTCACGGCTCTGCTGCTGACCCTGCTGCTGTCGCCGTTTCTGAGCGGCACCGTGATCACAGCCGCCCGTGCCAGCACCCGACCCGGTTTTGCCGAACTGATACAGGGTGGCGTACGGGAGTACGGTCGCCTGCTGCGTATGCTGCTCTGGTCTGCCCTGCCCCTCGGTGTGGCCGCGGGTCTGGGCGCCTTGGGCATGCACTGGGCGAAGGATTTCGGCGAAAAGTCGATTCTGGAATCGGACGTGCAGATGGTCGGGCGTATTGCACTGGCCGTCATGATCGTGCTGCTGCTGCTGGCGCACCTGACGGTGGATGCGGGCCGGGCCCAATTTGCACTGTTCCGCAACCGCACCTCGGCTATCAAGGCCTGGTGGAACGGCCTCAAGACGCTGCGCCAACACTTCTGGCGCATGCTGGGCAGCTATGTCTTGCTGAGCGCAGTGGGCCTGGGTCTGGCGCTGGCAATCACCGCCTTGCGTGTGGCCTTGCCACAGCTCGGTGTCGGCTGGACATTGATCGGTTTGGCACTGGCTGAACTGGCCGTCGCGACCGTGGTCTGGATGAAGATTGCACGCCTGCTGGCGCTGATACAGCAATCACGCCACTGAGGCGCAACCGTCCGTGGGCTTAGAAATGAAAGCCCATGGACAGCACTTGCTCGGACATCCAGATCGACTGGTCTGCTGAACCCTGGTATACCGGCACACCGCGCAGCGCGCCGTAGGCCACTTTTTGCGTCAGTTCAAGGTAAAGGGTTTTGTAGAACCGATAGCGCACGCCGACCTCGACACCAGCCGTCCAGCCGTTGACTTGCCACCAGTCGTTGCTGGCAAAGCAGCACACGTTGTCGTTCTTGGGGCCTACCTCCACGGTCCGCCCCAGAATGGTGTTTTCGGCATGCGGCAGCAAAATTCCGGCGCCGGCGCGGCTGATCAACTGCAGATCACCCGCCTGCTGCTCGGGGCCTGCCAGGTGGTGCAGCCACACGGCATTGACCATGATGTGGTTCAAGCCGTTGTGCAGCGCGTAATTGAAATTCTGCGGGTCCAGCACCATGTTGCCGTTGGAGGGCTGGTTGTTGATGGTTCCGCTCACCGCAGCAGTTTGGTTGATGTTGGTGTTGTACTTGCTGTGGTCCAGAGAGAATTCAACCGCAAAAGTCTTCTGCGGGTTCAGGTACTTGCCCACTCGCACGTTTTCCTGGGGGTTGGTGAAATCCAGCTGGAACACCGAGCGCAACGAATCGGATACGCTGGAGGGAAAATCACTAGCGGTGACCTGCTTCACCGTAAAGTCGTTGCCCAGACCGGGCTGCGACACATGAATATCGGACGGCGCGTAGGCTTGGCGGCTGTAGCCCCACGATGCATACCAGTTGCCATCTTCACGCAGGGCGCGATCCACCTTTTCACTGGCGGAAGCAGTCGCCGGCGCGCCTCCGGCAGACTGGGCAAAGCCGTTGGGTATCAAAAACAGGCTGGCGGCGCACAGCGCTACAGAACGCAGGGTGGAAACGGCAATGGTGATCATAAGTGGGCAATTTTACCTGCCACCCCGAAACGCAACCTCACAGCGTGAGGATCGTACAGCCAGTTGTTTGACGTGCCTCAAGTGCGATGTGCGCCTTTTGTACGTCTTCGAGCGCAAAACGCTGCGCAATGTGAATCTTGACCTGGCCACTGGCCACCACCGCAAACAGATCGTCGGCCATGGCCTGCGTACTCTCACGCGTGGCAATGTGGGTGAACAACGTTTGGCGGGTCACATAAATCGAACCCTTGGTGCCCAATATGCCCGGCGAAAACGGCGCCACCGGCCCGGATGCATTACCAAAGCTGGCCATCAGCCCGAATGGGGCCAGGCAGTCCAGTGACTGATCCCAGGTGTCCTTGCCCACCGAGTCGTACACCACCTTCACGCCCTGGCCGTTTGTTAGTTCCCTGACCCGCGCAGCAAAATCTTCCACTGCGTAATTGATAGCAGCATACGCACCATTGGCGAGGGCTAGAGCACATTTTTCTTGTGAACCGGCGGTGCCAATCAAGCGCAAACCCATGGCCTTGGCCCACTGGCAGGCAATCAGGCCAACACCCCCGGCAGCGGCGTGAAACAGCACAAAGTCGCCCGGTTGCAGGCCGCCCTGGGGCAGGGTTTTCTTCAGCAGGTACTGGGCCGTGAGGCCTTTGAGCATCATGGCCGCGCCGGTGTCGAAATCGATTGCCTCGGGCAGCTTGCAGACAGTTTTGGCCGGCATAACCCGCACGTCGCAATAGCTGCCAGGCGGCTGGCTGGCGTAGGCGGCGCGATCGCCAGGTTGCAGGTGGCTAACGCCCTCTCCCACCGCTTCGACGACGCCCGACGCCTCCATACCCAGTTGCAGCGGCATCGGGCTGGGGTAAAGGCCGCTGCGCTGGTACACATCAATGAAATTCAGGCCCACTGCCTTGTGGCGAATACGGATTTCTCCGGGACCGGGGTCGCCCACGCTGACCGTTACCAGCTTGAGCTGCTCGGGGCCGCCATGTTGATCGATGCGAATGGCGCGGGACTGAATGGAATGCACGGTGCTCTCCGTTGGGTTGGTTGTAGTGGATGACGTGTGCCATGTTGCCACGAAATGCCCCCAGACGCGCCCCAGTGGCTATTGGCCTTGTACAGTTGCAGCATGACCCAAAAACTGACGTCCACCGCCGCCACGCTGCTCATCATTCCGCCCATGCTATGGGCAGGTAATGCAGTGCTGGGTCGCGTCGTCAGTCCCGTGATTTCACCCATGACGCTGAATTTGCTGCGCTGGGTTTTGGCCTTTGTGGTGCTGCTGCCGATGGCCGGCGGGGTGCTACGCCGCGGCAGTCCCATCTGGCAACAATGGCGGTACTTTGGATTTATGGCCCTGCTCAGTACCAGCGGATACAACGCCTTGCTGTACCTGGCACTGACCACCTCCACGCCTATTAATGTCACGCTGGTAGGCGCCAGCACGCCAGTTTGGATGTTGCTATTCGGGCGCTTCTTCTTTCGTCAGTCCATCACCGGCCGGCAGGTCGTGGGTGCGGCCCTGTCCATTGTCGGGGTGGTGTTGGTGCTGTGCCGGGGCCAATGGGAATTGCTGCTGGGGCTGCACCTGGTGGCGGGAGACCTGTATGTACTGCTGGCCAGCATGGGTTGGGCCTACTACAGCTGGATGTTGGCCCACCCGACGCCAGAGTCAGCAACCCTGCGCGCCGATTGGGCTGCATTTTTGATGGGCCAGGTGGTGTTTGGCGTGGCATGGTCGCTGCTATTTGCCGGCATGGAATGGACGCTGACCGATGCCCGGCTGCAATGGAGCTGGTCGCTGGCCGCTGCCCTGGCGTTCATCGCCGTTGGGCCCGCCGTGATTGCCTACCGCTCCTGGGGTGCGGGCGTAACCCGTGCCGGTGCGGCCGTGGCTGGTTTCTTCTACAACCTCACGCCCCTGTTTACGGCACTGCTGTCGTTAGCCTTTCTGGGTGAGCCGCCGCACCTGTTCCACGCGCTGGCTTTTGTGCTCATCGTTTCGGGCATCTTGCTCTCGTCGCGCCGCTAGATGTGGCCCCCACGCTCCCCCGCTAGGCGTGGGTCGCTGCCCCAGGGCGCCCCCGGCGGCCCGCGGCGGCCACTCTCGCCGCCGGCCTCCAGCATGCCCCAGCGCCGCCACTGGTGCCGGGCGAGCCAACAAATAGCCCTGGTACAGTGTGCAACCGTGCTGGGCCAGCAGGTCTCTCTGCTCGATAGTTTCCACGCCCTCGGCGATCACCTCCAAACCCAGGTTGCGTGCCATGCCCACTATGGTTTGCACGATCAGACCATCGCTATGGCGCACACCCAGATTGCGCACAAAGGACTGGTCAATCTTGAGCTGATCCAGGGGCAGGCGTGTGAGGTAGGCCAGGGATGAATACCCGGTACCAAAATCGTCCACCGAGAAACGCACCCCACTGGTCTTGAGCAGGCTCATCTTGGTAATGCATTCGTCCACGTTATCCAGCATCAGGGTTTCGGTCAACTCCAGCTTGAGACGATGCGACGGTGCGCCGGACTCCAACAACGCGTTGTGCACCTGCTGCACAAAATCGTTCTGACGAAACTGGCGTGCGCTAACGTTGACGGCCAGATCCAGCTCCGCCAGGCGTGGGTCGCTGCGCCAGGCGGCCAGTTGTCGGCAGGCCGTCTGCAGCACCCACTGCCCCAGCGGCACAATGAGTTCACTTTCTTCAGCCACGGCGATGAAAACGGCGGGCGACACCATGCCGCGCTGGGGCTGGTTCCAGCGCAACAGGGCCTCGGCGCCTACCATGCGCCCATCCAGCGTGAATTGGGGCTGGTAGTGCAGTTGGAATTCGCTGCGTTCCAGTGCCGCACGCAAATCCACTTCGAGCTGTGCCCGCTCATTGATGGCGGTCTGCATCTGGGGGTCAAAGAAGCACAAAGCATTGCCATGGCGGGCCTTAACCTGGTACATGGCGATGTCGGCCTGTTTGAGCAATTCGGCTGCACTCTGGGTTTGCTGGCCAAAAAGGGTGGCGCCCAGACTGCAGGTGGCGCGGTAGGGCTTTTCATCCAGCGCGTAGGGCTGGTTCAGGGCTTGCAAAATCTTGTCACCAATATGCTGTGCCAGTTGGGCAGCGTGCTCCTTGTGTTCGGACAGGTCCAACAGCATGACCACGAATTCATCGCCCCCCAGGCGGGCAACAGTGTCAGCGTCTCGCACGCAAGCCTTCAAGCGCTGTGCCACTTGCCGCAATAGCCGGTCCCCCACCTCGTGTCCCAGGGTGTCATTCACCACCTTGAAATGGTCCAGGTCCAGAAACAGCAAAGCTCCAATGAGGTTGGTGCGTGCGGACACAACCGTTGCCTGGGTCAGGCGGTCCAGCAGCAGGCGCCGATTGGGCAGCCCGGTGAGGGTGTCGTAAAAAGCCAGGGTCTCAATCTCGGCACTGGCACGGCGCAGTTCAGTCACGTCGTGGTAGATGATCACCACGCCGCCATCGGGAGTAGAACGTTCTGTGATCTGGATATGGTCACCGGTCGGCAGTATTTGCTCATGCGGTTCCGCCACATCCAATTCCATACGCTGTTCCACCCACCGCGCCTGTTCGGCAGCACTGCGGCCTTCCAATTGATGGCTGGCTGAGCGCTCCAGCATCAAACGAAACGGCATCAGGGGCGTGATTGCACCCTGCAGACAGGGGTGGATTTCTTCCAGGCGCCTGTTCCACTTCACCACGCGCCTTTTCGCATCCAGCACCAAAAATCCACTCTCCATGGACTCCAGGGCTTGGTCCAGCGTAGCCTTGGCCTGCCCTATAGCCTGCCGCGCCGTTGTAATGCGATCCAGGTACACCATGAAAAAACCACTCGCCAACAGGAGCAGCACACCCAATACCATCGCCGCACCAGCCACTGCATTGCGCTCAACGCGCCAATCAACCAGAGCCGATTCGATGGGAATGCTGGCACTGATCCAGAGATTTTGGTAAATGATGGGACGCGTCACTACCAATGCCGGAACCTGGCTCAGGCGTGCGGATAACTCCTTGGTTTCAGCGGCTGGCGCAGCGTCACCCAAAGCCGGCGTCAGCATCTGCTCGGTGCGGACTTCTTGCGACGGAAATCCGAACAGCAATAGTCCGTTGCCGCGTTCCAGAGTTACTTCCAGATTTGCAATGTCAGTGCCCTGCATCAACACCGAAGCCAGCATGGCAGTAGGCACCTCGGCCACGGCCAGCACGCGCGAACCATCAGCCATGCGGATATAGCGCCCGAAGTACAGCACTTGCTCCGACGTGGAAAAGCTTACGGTTGGTGCACTGATCACCAGGGTCGACATCGGTTGGGCCAGCACGTCCTCAACAAAGCCTTTTGGCAGTTCAAGTTGTAGGCCATCACCCACAAATTCGGACGACGCAAATACCCGCCCCGAACTGTCCAGCAGTGCGACAAAGCGCACCATCAGGTTCTGGCGCGCAGTACTGCGCAGCAACTGGCTGGCAGTTTTGGTGTTGACCCATTCAGGCACCATATCCGATAGCTTGAGCAGTTCATCGGTACCGGCCAGCAACACGTCAACGCCCAGTAGCGAACGGTTCAGGGACGCCTCAGCGCCCGCCATGAAGCGCGCCGCCTGCTCGTGGCTTTCGGCCAGCACGTTCTTGCGGGCATTCCATATCTGGTAGCTGGCTGCTGTGGCCAGAATCAGCAGAAACGCCCCCACCAGACCCCATACCGCCAGTTTGATACGCGGCAGCGAATCGAACATCATGGCTTGCCCGGGGTGGCGATGTGGCGCGCCAGCCCGATTGTCTGGTTCCAGATGTCGTCACAGCGACCACCGCAGCGTTTGAGCCAACGGGGCAAAACCGTGGTTTTGAAGACTTCCTGGCGGCGGCGTTCGTCCTGTGCCGACACCGGCACCACGACCATGCGTCCTTTTTGCCCCACCTTGCAGTCCGATGCGCCACTGTTGCAAGCAAAGCCTTCAGCAGTGTCGCGTGCGGCTTCTTCCCAAATGGATGCCTCCAACTTGGGCAACTCTTTGCGCAGCAAGGCACGTAGTTCCGGCGGCAGCGCCTCCCAGGCCGCGCGGTTGGCACCAAAAACGGCCAGGCCCCAGGTCAGCGGCATGGCATACACGTAGTTGGTCATGGCCGGCAGGCCCAGGGAATTCCCAGACATGGTGCCAGTGATGGCGCATTCGACATTGCCGCTTTGCAGATTCGACACCAGCTCGCCAAATGCCGTATTCACCGGCACTGCGCCCAGCGCCCCGATGAAGTCAGCCTGCCCAACGGAGGACACACGGATGCGCCGCCCGGCCAGATCCGCCAGCCCGGCCAGAGGCTTCTTGCAAAACAGCACCTGCGCTGGGTAGGTGTAAACGGCCAGCATTTCCACCCCGTGCTGATCCCGCAGAGCCTTCTCCAGATAAGGGCGAAAAACCGAAAGGCTTTGGCGCAGGCTGGCAATATCCGGATTGAGGCCAGCAAGATCAGGCGCTGTGTATTGCGGGTACTGGGCCGACAAAGCACTCATCAACGTGGTACCAAATGGCACCACACCCAGTTGCAGCAGGCTCAGCATTTCCACGCCCGGCACACCGGCACGGTCAAAGGGAACAATGTCTGCGCTGAAGCGACCGCCACTGAGTCGCAATAGCTCTCGGCTCCAGAACGGCTCTTCCCAACGCGTGAACTGGCTCACCCCGGCCAACCCGCCCACCACACGCAGCTTGTAAGGCGCAGGCGCCAGCGGAGTCTGCGCGCTGGCGGCAACGACCCACAAACTGCAGCACAGGGCGGCGAGTCGGAACAATCGGTGCATCAGGAATTCTGTTCTTTTCAGCATTACCGGGGCCTTATCCCATTTTTGGAAGAAATATCGTGAACATACACTTTTGGCATCGATCCATGTCGGGAATGAATTGGACGCGCGGACATTGGCGTCCACATACTCTCACCCGCTGCGCCTGCGTGTTGCAATACGTCAACCATAAACCAATTCACAAAGAACAAACCATGTTGAAAAAACCGAGAGCCCGTGCCAAATGGCGGCTATTGCCTCTGATCTGCGTTGGCACGTTGCTGGTAGGGCTGACACCACTGGCCAACGCCGGTCCCACGCTGGACAAGATCCGGCAAAGTGGCAAGATCGTGCTGGGGCATCGGGAATCATCGGTGCCATTTTCGTATATGGATGGCAACAAGCGCCCCGTGGGCTACGCCCTGGACCTGTGCCTGAAGCTGGCCGAAGCTGTGCGCAAGCAACTGGACCTTAAATCCCTGACGCCAGAGTACGTCATGGTAACGCCAAGCAACCGCATCACCATGGTCGCGGAAGGCAAGATCGACCTGGAGTGCGGCTCCACCACCAACAATGCCGAGCGACGCGAAACAGTGGCATTCACCGTACCGCACTACATCACCGGAGCACGCTACATGGTGCGCTCGGATAGCCGCATCACCGACATCGTGGGTTTTGAGAACAAACGCATGGTCTCCACAAAAGGCACTACCCCGCTGAAAGCCGTGGCGCGCGCCAACAGGGAGCGCGGCCTGAACATGGTCCTGCAAGAGGCACCCGACCACGCACGCGCCATGGAAATGGTCGAGAAAAATGAGTCCGATGGCTTTGTCATGGACGATGTGCTGCTCTATGGATTGATCGCCAGCAACCCACACCCGGAAAAGCTCAAGGTGGTGGGCAAGTTCCTCACAGTCGAGCCATTGGCCATCATGCTGCCCAAGAACGACCCCGAGTTCAAGTCGATCCTGGACCACGAGATGAAGCGTCTGATCGTCACACGCGAGGCCAATGCCATCTACGACCAATGGTTTATGCAACCCATTGCGCCACGCAACACGTCGCTGAACCTGCCAATGAACTACCTGTTACGGGACTTCTGGAAGTACCCGACAGACCAGGTACCGGCGGTCTAAAAAGTACCTGGATACGCCCCGCCATCGGCCAGCACGTTCTGCCCGGTGATGTAGCCCGCATGGACGCTGCACAAGAAGGCGCAAATGGCGCCAAACTCTTGTGGGGTGCCAAAGCGCTTGGCCGGGATACCCTGACGGCGGGCATTGGCCAGCGCCTCTACGCTTTGGCCGGTCTTTTGGGAGTTGGCTTCCAGCATGGTCTTGATGCGATCCGTATCAAACACGCCGGGCAGCAGGTTGTTGATGGTGACGCCCTGGGCTGCGAGCGGGCTGCGCGCCACGCCGGCCACAAAACCAGTCAAACCGCTGCGCGCACCATTGAGAGACCCAGCACGTCGATCGGGGCCTTAACCGAGCTGGACGTGATGTTGACGATGCGCCCAAACCCGCGACTGGCCATGCCGTCCACCGTGGCCTTGATAAGTTCGATGGGCGTGAGCATGTTGGCGTCCACCGCTTTGATCCAGGCCCCACGGTCCCAGTCGCGAAAATCGCCGGTTGGTGGACCGCCCGCGTTGGTGACCACAATGTCGAAGTCACGGCGCATAGCAAAGACCGCAGCACGACCGGCCTGTGTGGTGATATCTTGTGCACAAAATAACACGCTAGCCCTCGTAGAATCTACGTACTCAGCTATTAATTTGGAAGCAGAGGCCTCCAGCTGCTCGGCACCGCGCGCCACCATGAGCACGTTCACGCCCTCTTGCACCAGAGCTTGCGCACAGCCCCAACCCAGGCCTTTGCTGGCCCCACATACCAAGGCCCACTTGCCTGCAATTCCCAGATCCATGCCAATTCTCCAACAATAAAGTGCCCCATAGCCTACCGGTTTTACCGCCGGCCCGCCCCAAGGTAAAACGCGGCCCCCTCGGGGGGGCAGGGAACCACATGCAATGGGCGACCGTGGGGGCTATATTACGCAGGCTATGAAATTTCGCTCCACATCCAAGAACCCCCACCTCAAACCCTACGCCAGCAAGGTCTGCGATGCCGCGCACGCCGTGGCCCAGATCCGCAATGGTGAGCATGTGTTTGTGGGCACCGGCTGCGCTGCTCCCAGCGCATTGATCCAGGCACTGGAGTCCATGCCCAGTCCACCAGCCGACGTGGAGTTGGTGCACTTTTTTACCGTCAAGGCCTTCGCCCATGACGACGCAGGCCGCAGCACCACGCGCTTTCGCCACCGCAGTTTTTTCGTGAGCAACGACATGCGTGCCGCAGTCAAACAGGGGCTGGTGGACTACGTGCCCATTTCGGTGGCACGCGTGCCAGAGATGATGGCGCTGGGCCGCATTCCGGTGAACGTGGCGTTGATCCAGGTCTCGCTGCCTGATGCCTTTGGTTATGTGAGCCTGGGGGTATCGGTGGACATCATTCCCGCAGCCATTGCGCGGGCGCGGCTGGTGATTGCCGAGGTCAACCCCGCCATGCCGCGCTCCATGGGCGACTCCACCGTCCACATCAGCCGCATCGACCACCTGGTGCTGGTGAACACACCCGTGACCGAGTTTGAGCGCACCCCGGTGCAAGAGGACAACGTGCAGCGCATTGCGCGCTACATCGCCGGCATCATCGACGATGGCTCTACGCTACAAATCGGCCTGGGCCAGGTAGCCCACGAGGCCCTGCAGTATCTAACCGACCGCAAAGACCTGGGCGTGCACTCGGACCTGATATCTGACGCCATCCTGCCCTTGTTGGCCAACGGCAACTTGACCGGTGCCCGCAAGACCAGCAAGCCGTTCAAGATCGTCGCAAGTCTTGCCATGGGTTCGCGCGAACTGTACGACCTGATGGACGGCAACCCCTTGTTTTCGATGGAACCCATGGACGCGGTGTGCAACCCCACGACCATCGCCGCACAGCACAAGATGGTGGCCATTGCGCAGGCCTATTCCATTGACCTGACGGGCCAAGTCTGCATTGACCAGTTTGGTGGAGAGTTCTACAGCGGCATTGGCAGCCAGGGGGAGTTTCTGCGTGGCGCCTCGCGTTCACCGGGCGGCAAGCCCATTGTGTGCATGACCTCCACCACCGAAGATGGCTTGCAGTCGCGCATACGCCCCTCGCTGTTGGCAGGCGAGGCGGCCACCATTGCCCGCACCGACGTGCACTATGTAGTGACCGAATACGGCATTGCTTACCTGTTTGGCAAATCCATCCGCCAGCGCGCGACCGCCCTGATCGAACTAGCACACCCGCAATTTCGCCCCGAGCTGTTTGCCCAAGCCCAGGCGCTGGGGTATTTGAGTGCAGACCAAACGCTGCAAAACCTGCGGGCGTATCCGGTGGAAGACGAACTCACCATTACGCTCAAGGACCAGCGCACGGTGCTGCTGCGTCCGGCCCTCTCCAGCGACGCCCAGGGCATTCGCGACCTGTTCCACCACCTGAGCGAGGCCGACGTCTACACCCGGTTTTTTCGCCACGTGCGCGGCTTGTCCAACGCCGAAGTGCAGCGCCTGTGCAACCTGAACTACGAAAACGAAGTGGCCTTTGTGGCCACCGCAGGCCCACGCGAGGATTCGCAGATCGTGGCCCAGTCGTGCTACTTCATCAACCCCACCACCAACCTGGCCGACACGGCCTTTATGGTGCACCCCGACTGGCAGGGCAGCGGCCTGGGCACGGCGCTGCAAGACTGCATGGTGCAACACGCCAAGAAGCGCGGACTACGCGGTTTTGTGGCCGATGTCCTGCCCGGCAATACGCGCATGCTGAGCCTGGCACGCAACGGTCCTGCCACGGTGCAGATGGAAAAAGACAGCGACTCCGTCCACATCACCCAGCTGTTCTGAGCCGGCGGCTGGCGTATCAGAAAAACCCACCGCTGCCTTTTGGCTGCAGACAAAGATGCCAGCATTCACCAGCATCAAACCGATTGCTATTTATTTGGAAGCGCGTTGCGTATATTTCACGAGGGCTAGCGCCGGATTTGCTGAAACAATTTGTGGTGCAGGGCAATCGAAATCGATCTGACTGCGGGTCACGACCACTGTACAGGACGGGCTCCCGCTGTGTCGCTACAGGGCCTAAAATTCGCAACACAAACGCTTGCGTGCACCGCAGACACCCGACAACCGCCATGAACCCCGACACCGGAACCTGCCTGGACAGCGAACTGCAACGACTCAGTCGGCGGCTGGATTTGCTGGCGCTGGCGGTAGAACAAAGTCCCTTTGGTGTTGTGGTGATGAACCTGAAAGGCGAAGTGGAGTATTGCAACCCCGCCTTCACCAGCATGACCGGGTACGCCCTCAACGAGATCGCGGGCCACACTGCCCATCCGTGGAACCCAGAAGGAACCAGCGACAGCATCTATGACAGTCTGCTGACATCCCAGTCCATTGGTGAACCATGGCGTGGTGACGTGGAGGCCCGCCGCAAGGATGGCAGCACCTACTGGGAGCGCCAGATGGTGTCCACCCTGCGCAATACCGACGGCAAACCCACTCACCTGATCGCGGTGAAAGAAGACATCAGCGAGCGCAAGCTCAGAAGCAAAAATTACGAACAAACCAGGCACCTGCAGGAGCAGGCGCTGGCGTCCAGCAGCAACGGCATCATGATCACGCGCAGTGATGCGGATGACCACTCCATCGTCTATGTGAACCCGGCGTTCGAACGCATCACTGGCTACCGCGCGGAAGAAGTGATTGGCCTGGAAGGGCGTTTTCTGGTGCGCGACGATCTGGCCCAGCCCGACCTGGAAAACATCCGGACCGCACTGCGCGACAAACACGAAGGCCAGGCTACCCTGCGCAACTACCGCAAAGACGGCTCACTGTTCTGGAACGAACTGCACATTGCCCCGGTGCGCGACCTCACCGGCGCGGCCACCACGCACTTTGTCAGCGTCATCAACGACATCAGCGAACGTGTGAGCTACCAGCAGGCCCTGGAGTACCAGGCCAACCATGACAGCCTGACCGGCCTGGCCAATCGCAACCTGCTGACCGACCGCATCGAGCAAGGCATTGCCTTGGCCAAACGGCACAAAAGCATTTTGGGCGTCATGCTGCTGGACCTGGACCATTTCAAGCTCATCAATGACGCCTCGGGCCACCTCGCTGGTGACGCCCTGCTTAAAGAGGTAGCTAACCGGCTGCGCGACTGCGTCCGCGAGACCGATACCGTGGCCCGCTTGGGGGGCGATGAGTTCGTCATCATCCTCACCGATCTGCCCCAGCCCGACGACATAGACCAGATTGCCCAGAAGCTGCTGACCGCACTGGCGCGGCCGATTGAAGTGGCCGGTCGCGACGTGTTCGTCACGGCCAGCATTGGCGCTTCGTTCTACCCGCGCGACGGCGACCACGGTGAAATTCTGCTGCGTTATGCCGACATGGCCATGTACCGCGTCAAGGAACACGGGCGCAACAGCGTACGCCAGTTCGTGCCGGAGATGGGCTCCGCCGCCATCAGCCGACTGGACATGGAAGCCGCCATGCGGCGCGGCCTGGAGCGGGGCGAGTTTTTGCTGCACTACCAGCCCAAGATCGATCTCTCCAGCCACCGCATCATCGGCGCAGAGGCATTGATCCGTTGGCAGCACCCCCAGATCGGCTTGGTACACCCCATCGAGTTCATCCACCTGGCCGAAGAGACTGGCCTGATTATTCCCCTGGGCGAGTGGGTGGTGAAAGAGGTATGCCTACAGCAGGTGCGCTGGCGCGAGCAGGGCCTGGCGCCCATGAAAATTGGCATCAATATGTCAGCACGCCAGTTCCGCCAGGAGGATCTGGCCGAGCGCATTGCTGCTGTGTTTGCCAGCACACAGGCCGACCCAACGCAATTCATTCTGGAGTTGACCGAAAGCATGGTGATGCACGATGTAGACAGCAACCTGGTGGCTCTGCGCGCGCTCAAGCAACTGGGCGTGTCCCTGTCGCTGGATGACTTTGGCACGGGCTATTCCAGCCTGTCCTATCTGCGCCGCTTCCCAATTGATGAACTCAAGATTGACCGCTCTTTCATTACCGACATCCACACCAGTCCGGATGACGCTGCCATTGCTGGCGCCATCGTTGCCATGGCGCGCAGCCTGGGCCTGTCGGTGGTGGCCGAAGGGGTCGAGACGAAGGAACAAGCCGATCTGCTGGTTGCCATGGGCTGCAATCAGGTACAGGGCAACTACTTTGCGCGGCCCATGCCAGAGCGCGCCTTCACCACACAGCTGCACGAACAGCAGAGCGGGCAAACATGACAAAGCTGGCTTGGCACTCCATTGGCCAGGGAGAACTGGCTCAACTGCTCAAAGAAGCGGTGCTGGATGAATCCCGGGCCGTAGGCCGCACCACGGTGTACCGCCTCAATGTTTCAGGCCGGGAGGTGCTGGCAGTTGCACTGCCCGGTGGCGGGGCCGTTGTCATCGAACCGCAGGCTCCGCCCAGAATCAAGCGCCGCCGCATGGAGCCACCCGCTATAGCCTAAGCCGCAGTGCGGACTTTAGCCTTGCAGCGTGCGGCCCGCAGCCTGCCAGGCCTTAACACCCAACAGAACCAGTCCACCCGCCACCACACCGATGGCGGCGTCCAGCAGCAGCGGCATTACCGCATGGGCCACACTGGCTGCCAGCCCAGTTCCTCCGAACGCAATCAGCAAAGTCTGCACCGCAAGGTGCAGTGGCCCCAGCCCATGCTCCAGGATACTGCCACCCACGAGGAACATAGCCGCTGTTCCCACCACAGTCAGGGTCTTCATCAAGGCCGGCGCCGCCCACAGCAGGCCGCGCCCCACCGACTGCTGCACCCGCATCACCGTACCGGTACCACTGCCGCGGCTGAGGTACAGACCGGCATCGTCAAGCTTCACGATACCGGCAACAATGCCGTAAACACCAAAAGTCATCAACACAGCAATACCACCCAGCACGGTCAGCTGGGTCAACCAGGGGCTGTTTTGCACCGTGCCCAACGTGATGGCAATGATTTCAGCCGACAGCACAAAGTCCGTGCGGATGGCGCCTTTCACCTTGTCACGCTCCAGCTTCACCAGGTCCACCGCCGGGTTTTCCAATGCGGCCAGCAAAACTTGCTGATGGGTTTGGTCGTCCCGTGTGCTGTGCGCCAACTTGTGTGCCAGCTTCTCGAACCCTTCCAGGCACAGGTAGGCGCCGCCTACCATCAGCAGCGGCGTGACCGCCCAGGGAATGAACAGACTAATGAGAAACGCAGCTGGCACCAAAATTAGTTTGTTGACCAGCGAGCCTTTGCACACGGCCCACACCACAGGCAGTTCGCGATCAGCGGTGACACCCACCACCTGCTGGGCGTTGAGCGCCAGATCGTCACCCAACACACCCGCCGCCTTTTGCGCAGCCACCTTGGACAAGACGGCCACGTCGTCAAGGATGGTGGCAATATCGTCGATCAGGGCGAGCAGGCTGCTGGACATGGTGGTGGGAAGTTGGCAGGCGAAAGCGCATATTGTGCCCGTGCGAAAACCGACTTCGTGCAGTAATAATGTGCCAAACTCCCTCACCTACCCGCAAGGAAAGATCATGTCCATCACCATTCCCGTCGAACTGGGCTACGAGTTTGAAGTCAAGGCGCCGTTCAAGGAGGTTTTTGAGGTGCTGGCTGACGTGCCCACCTCGGCCGGCTTCTACCCGCATGTGGACCAGTTGGTGGACCTGGGCGGTGGCGCCTACCGCTGGGAGATGGCCAAAATTGGCCTGCCTCAGGTTAACCTGCAGACGGTGTACGCCTCCAAATACGTGTCCAACAAGGCCAAGGGCACAGTGGTATGGACGCCGGTAGAGGGTGAAGGCAACGCCCGCGTGTCGGGTAGCTGGCACATGACCGACCGCCGTACCTCCACCCTGATCGTGCTGGCCGTGCAAGGTGAACTGACCATCGCCCTGCCGGCCCTGATGAAGTTGGTGGTGGCGCCGGTGGTGGGGGCCGAATTTGAGCGCCTGACCGAACAGTACATTGCCAACTTGATCGAGCGCTTTGGCGGTGAAGTTGATTAGATGCTATTTATTTGATAGCTGTTCACGTAGTTTTGACGAGGGCTAAGAGTCGTTGGGCCATGTAAGGATAGCGCGCTGAGCCAATGCGCGATAGGTTTGTGGCATTTCCTGTCTTTGCAGCGTTGCAGTGAAAGGTATTTCGGCACCGAGTAGCGCGACAGACCAAAGCCCCCTGCACATGATTAGACTGCGAGCGACAACAGTGCTGCGAAAGCTGTCTTAGCTCAACTCAGAACGCAGCCGCTGAGTTCGCAGCTTGAGGATATGGTTCAACGCTGATTTCAGCGGTGCGCTGCACTTGTGCGCTTCCGTTGGAACGGCAAGTTAGAAGTGCTCGCTTCAAGTCGCTCGGCAAGCCACACTTTAATGACAGACTGCCGTGTAACTCCCAGCTTGCTGGCTTCGCGATCAAGCGAGTCAATCATCCAGGTTGGAAAATCGACATTCACCCGCTTCTGCTCTTGCAGCACGCGCTTGGCCTTGGACAAGTCCAAAGAAGCCGTGATGTCGACATCCTCGTCAAACTGTTGCTCGAACTTTTTAGCTTTCATAAAGTGCCACCTCTTCTATGCGTGCGCGACGCACGGATATCAATCGAATATTTACCCCGCGATAGGTAATCACCGCAGACCAATGCTTGTCATCAATAAGGCCAATAACAAGGTAACGCGGCTCATCGTCCGTTTTTGCAGGGATCTCCAAAAGCATCGGGTCGTTCCAGAGTACCTGCGCCTCAACAAAATCTATGCCGTGTTTCGTTCGATTGGATTCGCTCTTGGATGCGTCAAATTCGAAGAAATTCATAGTATAGAAACTATACCTCAATTGGCATCAAACCGCTAGCCGACTTGAGCATCTAACGTCGGCTGTGAGTGGACCGCAACGGCACCCAGCATTGAAGAATGGCGACCACGTTTTCGCCGCCGTTGTGGGTCCACTCCACGAACCTGTTAAACATTACTCTTCACCAGCATAGTGACGCCCAGTATCACCAAAGCCAACCCAAGAAGGCCGAACAGGAACCCAAATATATCAAGCTGTGGTGGCATGAAAAAGGGCCACTTTGCGTGAGCAAAGCCGTAATACGAGCCACCCAATAAATATGCGCCAAACGCGATTGCGCTGAACGCTGGTCCTGCGGGAGAGTCAACTTCTTTCGATTGAGTTTCTTCAGCCACGCACTTAATGCTTAACGATTAGCGCTTTATCTGCCGGAGAGGCAAAGCTGAAGAAATCACGACTACCCTTTTCGGCAGATAAACGTTAATCGTTAGGCCACAGCGATGTCAGCACAACCATGATCTACACCCACGTTCTCAAGGTTTTAGCCGGTGGAACGACGTCGCCATTGGATTTACTTTCACAGACCGTACGACGGCTGTGGAGAAACTTTGCAGCCGTCCGCACGCCGCCAATTAGAGGATGTCAGCTGCGCTGAATCGCGCTTCTCGCCCCGGGCGCCCCGACAGCCGACACTCGCGAGTCCGGGCAGCGGGCATAGCCAGCCTAACTGGGAACACCCACTGACTGCCACAAGCGGCCACAGACATCCCCACGTTCAACCCTTTAGTTCACCACCCAATTTTTCGCTGGCCACCCAGTTTCATTTGCAACTATCCTTCAGAGTTAAAAGTCTGCGTCCAGCACCACCCGGTAACGCGCTTTGCCCGAGCGCAGATGGTCCAGCGCCTCGTTCATGCGGCTCATGGGAAAGTGCTCTACCTGCGGCGCAATGCCGTGGCGGGCCGAGAACTCCATCATTTTGGTCAACGTGGTGGGGGATGGCGTGGGCGAAGCCGAGATGCTGCGCTGCCATGACAGCAGGCCGCCGGTTTTGATCTTCATCGCCTCGGTCACCACGCCGACCATGTGCAGACGGCCCTTGGGGGCCAGGGTGCCAATCAGCGCATCCCATTCCAGCGAGGCGCCCACCGTAACCAGCAAAAAGTCCAACGTGCCGGCAATCGCCTTGAGTTCCTTCACGTCCACGCTGCTGACCGTATGGTGCGCGCCCAGCAACAGTGCCTCGTCGCGTTTGGATGGTGTGGACGTGAACGCCGTTACCTCGCAGCCCCAGGCATGTGCAAACTTGACGGCCAGGTGGCCCAGACCACCAATGCCGACCACGCCGACTTTGTCGGTTGGCTTGATGTCGTTAATCACAAAGGGCAAAAAGGCCGTCCCGCCACCGCACATCAGCGGGCCAGCACTGGACGGGTCCAGGCCAGCCGGAATGGGCAGGCTCCAGCTCCAGTGCGCGCGTACCCGGTCGGCAAAGCCGCCATGGCGCCCAACAATGGTCGGCTGGCGTTTGGCGCACAGGTTTTGATCGCCCCCCAGGCAGAAGTTGCAATGGCAGCAGCTGTGGCTGTGCCAGCCCAGGCCCACGCGCTGGCCCACGCTGCGGCCCTTGGCCTGATCACCCACTGCGACGATGGTGCCAACAACCTCATGCCCCGGCACCAGCGGGTAGCTGGCGGGAAACCATTCGCTATCAACCATGGCCAGATCAGAGTGGCAGACACCGCAATGTTCCACTGCAATTTCCACATCCTCGGGGTGCAGCGTTCCGGGGTCAAAATCCATCCGTTGCAGCGGGCCGCCAGCCTGTGTGGCAGCCCAGGCACGAAACATTGCCATCGCGTATCTCCTTAAAATTGGCACAGCGTAGCGGTTTTCATGCCACCACGTTGCAGGAGTCTGTAACACCTGCGACTGACCGATGGCGGGCGAAAGGCGGCGCATAATCGGCGCGGCACTGTATTTGCCCGTTTTTTTCCAACAACAAGAGCTTTTTACTATGCACCGCGTCGCCATCAGCAGCACAGGCCTGTTCACTCCGCCCGAAGTCATTACCAACGAAGAGCTGGTTGCCGCATTCAACGCCTACGCCGCCATCGAGAACGAAAAGTACGCCGCCGAGATCGCCGCCGGCACCCACACACCTATCACAAACTCCAGTGTGGAGTTCATCGAAAAAGCCTCGGGTATCAAACGCCGCTATGTGATGAACAAGAGCGGTGTGCTCGATCCGCGGCGCATGCACCCCAAGTTCGCCACCCGTCCCGATACCGAACTCTCGTTGATGGCCGAAATTGCAGTCAAGGCCGGGCAAGACGCACTGGCTGCAGCCGGCAAGACCGCCGCCGATGTGGACGGCGTCATTTGCGCGGCGGCCAACATGCAGCGCGCCTACCCCGCCATGGGCGTGGAAATTCAGACCGCGCTGGGCATCAAGGGTTGGGCATTCGACATGAACGTGGCGTGTTCCTCGGCCACCTTTGGCCTGGAGATGGCGGTGAACGCGGTACGCACTGGATCAGCCCGCGCCATTTTGGTGGTCAACCCCGAAATCACCTCCTGCCACCTGGCCTGGCAAGACCGCGACTGCCACTTCATCTTTGGCGATGTATGCACCGCCATTTTGGTGGAGCGCCTCGATCTGGCGCCAGCCGGCGCCTTCGAAATTCTGGGCACCAAGCTGCTGACCTCGTTTTCAAACGCCATTCGCAACAACGCAGGCTTCATGTCACGCGCCGAAGACCGCAACCCCGACGATCGCGACCTGCTGTTTCGCCAGGAAGGCCGCAAAGTGTTCAAAGAGGTTTGCCCCATGGCCGCCGAGCACATATCCGGCCACCTGGCCGCGCACGACTTGCAGCCCACGCAGGTGCGCCGCTTCTGGCTGCACCAGGCCAATCTGTCCATGAACCAGCTCATCGCCCGCAAGCTGCTGGGCCGCGACGCCACCACCGAAGAAGCGCCCGTGATTCTGGATGAGTTTGCCAACACCGCATCGGCCGGCTCGATCATTGCCTTCCACCGCCACAAGGCCGACTTTCAGTCGGGCGAGGTCGGTGTGATTTGCTCGTTTGGCGCGGGCTATTCGATTGGCAGCGCCATCGTGCAAAAACTGGCTGCTTAGCTCAGGATTCGCTTCAAACGAATCTCTTCGACCCGCACGGTGCCCACGGGCACCGTCTTGGCGCTGTTAGGTTCACGTTTGAAGCCGGCCAGTTCATGGAAGCGCAAAGCACGGTCGTTAGACAGGGCAATCCAAATGGTGACGTGGGTGCAACCTTCTTCTTGCAGGCCTTCGCGGGCTGCGTCCCAAAGCGCCAGACCCACGCCCTGACCCCAGTGGTCGGGCGCCACGTAGATGGCCCAGAGCTCACCCATGGTCTGGGGCGTTCCTTTGTCGCGAGAGCGGTCAAAGCCCACAAATCCGACGATTTTTTCGCCGTCCACGGCCACGTGCACCTGGGGCTCTGCGTATTCAATGGCTTCGCGCCAGTAGGCCGGAGTTTTTTCCAGGGCCGCCACGGGGACCGGGGCATTGGGCACGGCGGACTTGAATGCTTCGCACACGGTGGCGTTGTGGAGTTCGGCAATGCTCTTGGCATCGCGCAGGGTAGCGGGGCGTACCGTAAAAGTAGTCGTGGTAGACATGTCTGAACGCAATCTCGAAGCAAGAATAAGTAAGGGCTCGATTGTCGCTGCAAATGCCCCACCCAGCGGGAGTTCAGTTTTCACGTCACCTAGGGTCAGCACCATTGCCCCAGGCACCCCTTACAACCCAGAATTGCGCATGACCGCCACTGCAACGCACTCGTCCGCACCCATCACAGTTTCTGCCAGCGACCTGCCCCTGCAGGGTCTGATGCGCTGGGCACTTGAGCGCGGTGACGCTATTTATCTCACCCAGCCAATGGGTGGTGGCGATGTGCAGGACATCAGCTGGAAAGAAGCCGCCGACCAGGTGCGCCGCATGGCCACCTGGCTCACCGTGCAGGGCTGGCCGGCAGGCAGTCGGGTGGCCATCATTGGCAAGAACAGCGCGCACTGGATATTGGCAGACCTGGCCATTCAGCTGGCCGGCCACGTCTCCATCCCCATCTACCCCACCTTCAATGGCGAGGCGTTGGCCTACATCCTGGCCCACAGCGAGGCACGCGCCTGTTTCATCGGCAAGATGGACGACACCACCAACCTGCAGACTGGCCTGCCCAAAGGCTTGCCGGTTATTGCATTGCCCCTGGCGCCCAAGCTCAAGACACTAACGTGGAATGACGTGCTGTCCACCAGTGCGCCGTTGCAGGGTGATCCAGCAGCCGAATTGGACGCAGTCTGCACCATCATCTACACCTCAGGCACCACCGGCAAACCCAAGGGCGTAGTCCACACCTACGGTTCCATGGCCTGGGGCGTAACCAGCGCCACGCGGCGCGTGCAAATGGGCACCAATGAACGATACATCTCCTACCTGCCACTGGCGCACGTGGCCGAGCGCATGCTGATCGAACAGGCCTCGCTGCGCTATGGCGGCCACATCTTTTTTGCCGAAGCGCTGGATACCTTTGTGCAAGACTTGCAGCGGGCGCGGCCCACCATCTTTTTCTCGGTACCGCGCTTGTGGGTCAAGTTCCAGCACGGGGTGCACAGCAAAATGCCAGCCAAAAAGCTGGCTCGGCTGCTCAGCCTGCCACTGGTCGGGGGCTTGGTGCGCCGCAAAATCCTCAAGGGCCTGGGACTGGACCAGTGTCGCGTCGCCGCCGGTGGCGCTGCGCCCATGCCTGCCGATGTGCTGCAGTGGTACCGCAAGCTGGGACTGGACCTGATTGAGGTCTATGGCATGACCGAAAACTGCGGCGTGTCGCATTCCACTCTGCCCGGCTCAACCCAGGTTGGCTCGGTTGGTCTGCCATACGACCAGGTGCAGAGCCGCATTGACCCGGACAACGGCGAGATCCAGATGCGCAGCCCCGCACTGATGCAGGGCTACTACCGCGAGGCCGAGGCAACCGCCCAAAGCATGACAGCCGACGGCTGGCTGCGCACCGGCGACAAAGGTCAAATCGACGAACAGGGTTTTCTGCGCATCACTGGCCGGGTCAAAGACATTTTCAAAACCAGCAAGGGCAAGTACGTGGCGCCCGCCCCCATTGAGGACCGGCTGGTGCAGCATCCTGACATTGAAGCCTGCGCTGTGGCCGGCAGCGCGCACCTGACCCAGCCCATCGGCTTGGTGATGCTGTCGCCCGACGGCATTGCCCGCAGCGGCTCGGCACACGAGAAGGCGGCGCTGACCCAATCGCTGGCGGAGCATCTGACCAACGTCAACGCCCAACTGGAGCCGCACGAACGCCTGGATTGCCTGGCCGTCATTTCCACCACCTGGACGCCAGAGAACGGCTTTGTGACACCCACGCTCAAGGTCAAGCGCGCACGCATCGAAGAGGCCTATGGCGGCCAGTACGAGGCGTGGCTGGCCCAGCGCCAACCAGTGGTGTGGAGCGCGGTTTAGCACATACTATTAATTCGATAGTGGATTACGTATATTTCACGAGGGCTAGCGCCATATTTTTTATGTAATGTTGGCGCAACCATGGTCTACTGGCACTGGTCGGATAATGTGAGCCGATGCGCATCTTCCACACCCTATTCGTCTGCAGCCTGATAGCCGCCACGCTGGCGGCTTGTAGCAGCCTGGCGCCCACGCAGCCGGCTGCGGACACAACCTACGCCATCACCATCCTCCACACCAACGACCACCATGGCCGTTTCTGGCAGAACAGCGACGGCGAATACGGCATGGCCGCGCGCAAGACCGTGGTGGACGCCATCCGCGCCGAAGTAGCCGCCGCAGGTGGCTACAGCCTGCTGTTGGACGGCGGTGACGTCAACACCGGCGTACCGGAATCCGACCTGCAAGATGCCGTGCCAGACTTCAAGGGCATGAACCTGCTGGGTTACGACGCCATGACCGTGGGCAACCACGAGTTTGATAGGAGCCCGACCATGCTGGCCATGCAACGCAAGCTGGCAGTATTCCCTATGCTGTCGGCCAACATCTACCGCCAGGGTGAGCGCGCTTTTGACGCCTACAAGCTATTCAACCTGGGCGGCGTGCGCGTGGCCGTGCTGGGCCTGACCACCAACGACACGCCCAAGTTGGGCAACCCCGACAACATGCAGGGCCTGGAATTCCGCAGCCCCATCGCTGAAGCTGCCAAGCTCGTACCCGAGTTACGCCAGCAGGCCGACGTGGTGATTGCCGCCACCCACATGGGCCACTACGCCAACGGCCAGCACGGCACTCTGGCACCGGGCGATGTGGAGATGGCGCGCGCCGTCAAAGGGCTGGACCTTGTGGTGGGCGGCCACACACAAAACCCCGCCTGCATGCAGGCCGAGAACGTGCTTGACACCGCCTACGTTCCCGGCAGTCCCTGCCAGCCCGACCGCCAGAACGGCACATGGATTGTGCAGGCCCATGAATGGGGCAAATACGTAGGCCGAGCCGATTTTCAGTACCGCAATGGCAGTTTCACGTTGGTGAAGTACGCCCTGATTCCCATCAACCTCAAAAAGCCCGCCGTTGCCAACGGCGCAGCCCGCACCACCTACACCACGCCCATTGCAGAAAATCCCGAGATGCTGGCCCTGCTCCAGCCCTACCAAGACTTTGGTCAAAAGAAGCTGTTGGTGGCTGTGGGCAGCAGTGATGCCCGACTGGAGGGTGACCGCTTCTTGGTGCGCAAGCAGATCACCAACCTGGGTGTGCTGATTTGCCAGGCCATGGTGGAACGCACACGCTCCGACTTTGCCGTAATCAACTCTGGTGGCATTCGTGAATCCCTCCCAGCCGGCCCTATCACCTACAAGGACGTGCTCAAAGTCCAACCATTTGGCGTCACACTGGTCACACTCAAGCTCACAGGACGCGAAGTGCTGGAATACCTGCAGAGTGCAGTGGCCATGAGCCCAGGCGCCGGCGGCTTTGCTCATATTGTGGGCGTGGAGCCCTTGTGGCCAGCGGCCAGGTGTTGCAGGCCCGCATCAAAGGCGCTTTCGTGAACCCGGATCAAACCTACCAGATGGTGATCAACAAGTTCATGGCGGTTGGCGGAGATGGCTACCCAAAGATGACTGCCCACGCCAGCTATGTGGACACCGGCTTTGTGGATGCGGAAGTGCTGCGTGCCTACATCGTTGCCCACAGCCCTTTGCAAGCTGCCAACTATGCGCCGCCCAAAGGCTTGACCTGCAAGGAGAGGCACTGCGAATGACGTGAACGAGTTCTGTGAAACCGTGCAGCGCCCGATAGACGACGCTGGCATTCAGGTGGTGTTTGCCGACGACGCTATCGTGGTGCTGGACAAACCATCCGCCCTGCTGTCGGTGCCCGGGCGCGGCCCCGACAAGCAGGACTGCCTGAGCGCCCGGGTGCAAGCCCAATTTTCCGATGCCCTTGTGGTGCACCGGCTGGACATGGCCACGTCCGGCCTCATTGTCATGGCGCGCGGGGCGCAGGTGCAACGCACGCTCGCCGAGGCGTTTGCCAACCGCATGGTGGCCAAATGCTACGAGGCCGTAGTTAGCGGTGCAGTGGACGCCGGCACCGACGACTGGCGAACCATTGACCTGCCCATCGCAGTGGACTGGCCCAACCGCCCCCGCCGTGTGATCAACCCAGAGAACGGCAAGTCCAGCGTAACCCGACTGCAGGTGGTGCACTACGATGCACAGCACGACGTGACCCATGTGCTGCTGGAGCCATTGACCGGGCGCACCCACCAGTTGCGGGTTCATCTGCAGGCCATTGGTCACCCTATTCTGGGGGACGCCTTGTACGGACCGCCCGAGGTACTGGCACTATCACCGCGTCTGCTACTGCACGCCAGCAAGCTGTGCTTTGCCCACCCGGTGACCGGGCAGACCCTGCAATTCAGTTGCCAGCGCCTAAAATGCGTGGGTGAACCCTATACAAAACGCTGACCTGCATTGCCACTCCACCGTTTCCGACGGCACGCTCGCTCCCGAGGATTTGGCCGCGCGCGCCAGCGCCAATGGCGTGGAGCTGTGGGCGCTGACCGACCATGACGAGATCAGTGGGCAGCATCGGGCTGCAGTGGCAGCCAAAGCCTGCGGTATGCGCTACCTGACGGGTACGGAAATTTCGGTCACTTTTGTGAACCAGACCGTGCACATTGTGGGTCTGGGCTTTGATCCGGATGACAGCAACCTGATCGAAGGCCTGCGCAAAACACGGGGAGGCCGTGAAGAGCGCGCCAAGGAAATGGCGGCCGGGTTAGCCAAGGTAGGCATCAAGGGCGCGTTTGAAGGTGCCCTGACCTTTGTCAGCAACCCCGAACTGATCTCGCGCACCCACTTTGCGCGCTTTCTGGTGGAAAGTGGCGTCTGCAAGGAAACCAATGAGGTATTTCGCAAATACCTCACCGACGGTAAACCCGGCTTTGTGCCACACCGTTGGGCCTCGCTCAAGGATGCGGTGGGCTGGGTCAACGGCGCCGGCGGCATGGCCGTGATTGCGCACCCGGCGCGCTACAAGTTCACACCCACACAAGAGTTCGCCCTGTTCAGTGAATTCAAGGCCCACGGCGGCAAAGGTGTCGAAGTGGTAACAGGTAGCCACACGACCGCCGAATATGGCATTTATGCCGAAATGGCCCGCGAATTCGGGCTGGCCGCCTCACGCGGCAGCGACTTCCACAGCCCCACTGAAAGCCACACCGAGCTGGGCACCTTGCCCTTTCTTCCTGCCAATCTGACGCCCGTCTGGGAGTTGCTGGCATCCCGCATCCAGTAGACGGCACATGGCCCAATATTTCGAAGTTCACCCGCATAACCCTCAACCCCGCCTGCTCAAGCAAGCGGTGGCCTTGCTACAACAGGGCGGCGTGCTGGCCGTGCCCACCGATTCCAGCTACGCACTGGTCTGCCACCTGGACGACAAGACTGCCGTGGACGCCATGCGCCGCATCCGGGGTGTGGATGACAAACACCACCTGACCCTGCTGTGCCGGGACCTGAGTGAACTGGCCAGCTACGCGCGGGTGGATAACGCCCAGTACCGTTTGCTCAAGTCCGCCACGCCCGGCCCTTACACCTTCATCCTGGAAGCCAGCAAGGAAGTGCCTCGGCGCGTGAGCCACCCCTCGCGCAAGACCATTGGCCTGCGGGTTCCCGAACACACTACGCTTCAGGAGCTTCTAGCCCTCCACGGATCTGCATTGTTAGCTACGACTTTGATAGCGCCGGGGGAGACTGACCCCATGAATGACGCCAGTGAAATCCGCAACCGCTTTGAAAAAGTGATTGCCGGCGTTATTGACGCCGGTGCCTGCCCGCTTGAGCCCACCACGGTCATTGACCTGACTGGGCCGGAACCCCAACTGATTCGCCAGGGACGTGGCGAACTGGCCCGCCTGGGGCTGTAATCCACCAACGAAACCACTGACCCGTGAACTTTGACAACATGATACAGACGGTCGCGCTCTACGCGCTACCCGTGATCTTTGCTATCACCCTCCACGAAGCCGCCCACGGTTATGCCGCGCGGCACTTTGGCGACAACACGGCCTGGATGATGGGCCGCGTCACACTCAACCCGCTTAAGCATATCGATCCGTTCGGCACCATCTTGCTGCCTTTGATACTGGTCCTCATCGGTAGCCCCATCATTCTGGGCGCGGCCAAACCGGTGCCGGTGCGCTTTGGAAATTTGCGCAACCCCAAGCGCGACATGATTTGGGTGGCCCTGGCCGGCCCGGCGGCCAACATCGTCATGGCATTGGCCTGGGGGGTGGGTCTCTACTTGCTAGAGGGCCTCGGCGTTACTGAGCCGTTTTTTCTGAAGATGTGCCAGGGTGGTGTGCTGGTCAACGTGGTGCTGTTTGCCTTCAACCTGTTTCCGCTGCCGCCCCTTGACGGGGGGAGAATTTTAGTGGGCCTGTTGCCCATCAAACAGGCAATGCTGGTCTCGCGCGTGGAGCCGTTTGGTTTTTTCATCGTGATCGCCCTGGTCTTCACCGGCTTCGTCAACACCCTGTGGATGCAGCCCCTGATGGCACTCACTTACACCGTACTCAACTTCCTGCTCTCCCCCTTGGCTGCTTTGATCCGCTAAACCACTCCCTATCTTGATCCGTTCATGACCACTGTCCGTTTTCTCACCGGCATCACAACGTCCGGTACGCCGCATCTGGGCAATTACGTAGGCTCCATTCGCCCCTCCGTGCGCGCCAGCTTGGCGGCCAATGTCGAGAGCTACTACTTTCTGGCCGACTACCACGCCCTGATCAAAATCGACGAACCGGCCCGCATCCAGCGCTCTACTCTGGAGATTGCCGCCAGCTGGCTGGCAGCGGGCCTGGACCCTGAACGCGTCACCTTTTATCGCCAATCCGACGTGCCCGAAATCCCCGAGCTCACCTGGCTGCTGACCTGCGTCACCGGCAAGGGCGTACTCAACCGGGCGCATGCCTACAAGGCGGCCGTGGACAAGAACACCGCCTCCAATCTGGACCCCGACATGGACGTGACAGCCGGCCTGTTCATGTACCCGGTGTTGATGGGGGCCGACATTCTGATGTTCAACGCCCACAAGGTACCAGTGGGGCGGGACCAGATCCAGCACATCGAAATGGCGCGCGACATGGCCAACAGCTTCAACCACCGCTATGGCGAGCACTTTGTGCCGCCCCAGGCTGAGATTGAAGAGTCTGTCGCCACCCTGCCCGGGCTAGATGGGCGCAAGATGAGCAAGAGCTACGACAACACCATCCCGCTGTTTGCGCCGCGTGAACAGCTCAAAAAACTGATTGCCGGGATCGTCACTGACTCACGCGCACCGGGCGAACCAAAGGAACCAGAAGGCTCGGCACTGTTCCAGATTTACCAGGCTTTTGCCAGCGAAGAAGAAGCCCAGGCGATACGCAAGGCCTATGCCGACGGCATTGCCTGGGGTGAGGCCAAACAGGTTTTGTTTGAACGCATCGACCGCGAAATTGCCCCCATGCGCGCAGCCTATGAAGACTTGATCAATAACCCCGCCAAAATCGAAACCATTTTGTTGGCCGGTGCCGCCAAGGCGCGCCAGCGCGCCACACCATTTATGGCAGAACTTCGCCACGCGGTGGGCCTGCGCCGATTGGGCGAACAGACCAAAGCAGACAAGAAAAAAACGGTCAAGACCGCCCTACCCAACTTCAAGCAGTACCGCGAAGCCGATGGACGGTTCTACTTCAAGCTGGTGGATGCGCAGGGCAACCTGCTATTGCAAAGCCTGGGGTTTGCTTCGCCCAAAGAAGCGGCACAAACCATTGCCCAATTGCAACGCGAAGGAGAATCCGCGCTGACGGTCCACGCGAGCCATCTGCAGCCAACGGTGGGCGACGCCCGCCAGGTAGTTGCCGCACTGGCGCTGCTGGCAGCCGGGAACTAATCAACCACTACCGAGTCGTACACCCGCAATTTTTCATTGCAACTTCATACCAACCAACACCTATTTGCTCCATGAACCAACGCACACTTTTGCTCTCCCTCGCCCTCGCAAGCACCGGCCTGTGCAGCACTGCCTTCGCGGCCGATACCGAAACCTTGCCTTCAGGCGTGCAAATCGTGCACACCGTGGTTGGCACTGGCGGTAGCCCCAACGCAGTGGACCGCGTCAAGGTGCACTACCGTGGCACGCTGGCTGATGGTAAGGAATTTGACAGCTCGTACAAACGCAATGAACCCGCTGTGTTTCCACTGAACCGCGTGGTGCCCTGCTGGACCCAAGCATTGCAGAAAATGAAGGTGGGCGGTAAGGCCACCCTGACCTGCCCGCCAGCCACCGCCTACGGTGAGCGTGGCGCCGGTGGCGCCGTGCCCCCTAATGCCACGCTAACGTTTGAAGTAGAGCTGCTGGCGATAGAAAAGTAAGCCAGCCACGGCGAACACCTCTGTTCGCCCTACTCACGTCATCACATCAACCATCTCGCTATTGGCTTGCTTCCAAAGCAGCAGCCCATGAGAAAACGCTGTTGACTCGCACCTTGAGACCTTGGCCCTGTGTGCGCAAGCCAGCGCAATCCTTGCCATACTGCGTGATCTCGTAGTGGGTGCAGGTTACTTCTTTGCCTGGTCCCAGTGTGGCAATCGCGCGCAGTGCACGGACTGTGCCTTGGGCCTCCAGCTTGGCCAGCCGGTTGCGGGTTGAAATCTCTGGGGCACTAACATCACGCGCGACCTCCTTGATGGGACGCGGCACGCTCTGTGCAGCCAGGTGACGCAAAATCTCCAGTGATTCGGGCCACTGCTCGACTGGAATGTTGCGGTTGGATTGTTTGGTCATACAGTCGCCTTTAAATTGAGTCAACAAATAAAGGGCGACGCAACATCGAAGTACCGAATGGATTCCTTCGACGGCAACCCCGCTGGCAAATGACTCGCGTCATGTAGCCCGGAAGCTTTGCGTCCTTGACTTTCGTCAAGTTTGCCCCTGCCAGATTTGCTCCTAAAAGCCGCCTCGCTGGCTGCGAACAGTTCACACTGATTTAAATTGGAAAACTGCTAAGTTGAATATTAGCTACGCACCGTTTTTTTTGCAAGCAAATGCTACAAACGATTATGTAAACGCCAGACCACGAGCCAATTTATTGGCTGCTGCATTAGCTGCATCGGCACAACCGGGTTCATTAAAGAATACACCCCTAATTTGAATTGTCTCAGCCATAAGATTGATAAACGCCATTAACAGATCAACATCAGGTGCCTCGTTCAATTGCCAAAATGCATCCAAAGCGCCCTGAAAAGTCAAACCAGGCACATCATAGACAGCCTGTCCCAATACTTTGACAGGACAACCCACCTGTAACGCATGCAGCCCAGAGGTACTATTGACCGTGACCATGCCCGTCGCATGGCGCGCCAAATCGTCCAGATTGCCGCCATCAATATATTCCACTCGATCACGCACGCCAAACTCATCAGCCGTCAATCGAACGACTTTTGACCAATTGACTAAACCCGTGTCCCAAGGATGAACCTTCACAATCAAGCGCTGATCAATTTCTGAAAGCCGCGCGAACGAATCAATGGTCAGACGAATGACTTCTTTCATTCCACTGAACGGCGAGTAAGTAACAATTTGGAAATCGTGATCTAACTGCAGGGGCAATATGAAATATCGTTGCCCAGACTTGATAAGTCTCTCAACTCTTCGTCGATTTTTGTCACGCCTTAGCCGTGTCAGCGCATGCTGCTTCGCACTGGAAACCGTATAGATCAGCGTATGAGGGCGGTAGTCGGTCCGTCGATAGTGGGGATACAGCCACCCGAAGAGCAGATTACTGAAGTTATACAAAAGGTCCGCCCGCATCATGTTGAAAGCACTGTCTCGGTAGCGTTGCGCCAAATTAACGGACCCGATATTGGCACTCTGCTTCAAAATGTCTGCAGGATCACGAGGAAAATGTGAGTTGCCGCCCATTCCATCTTCTTCGAGTGTGATCCAGTCGGGCCGAAGGTATCCGAAATCGTTGACCGTGACGCGGATTCCACGCGTCTGCGCAACTGCCACCGCTTCCTTGTGATAGCGACGCTGCTCCCCCAGCAAAACCAAATCAGTCACTGCATTCTGATCAAAATATTCACTGATGAAGGTTGACCAGTCCGCATAACGCCCCCGGTAGCTTAGTGAGCATTCTCCGGACCAGTACAACCAGTCACCAACGCACAGGTTAATCCGCGTAACCCTGCAGCCGCGATCACGAAGCAAAGCGCCTATTTGACAAAAAAAAGGTGACGGCATTCCCTGGATAAAAACAAAATGCAAATTCGCCATCATTCCTCTGCTGGACGCTCAATGAACCATTGCGCAGAACGCCTTAGCGCGGCGTCAAACCCCACTGCACTCGAAAATCCGCTATCGACTCTGATTTTGCTTGCATCGTGACCGCACGTTCTGCCAAAAATACAAACGAATAATGGGTGCAGAAAAGGTTCCCCGCGAAAACGGGCCATACGACAACCCCATTCAACACAGCGGGCTACCAGCATGGCCATTTCAAATGGCAGATTGATGACAACACCCTGCCATTGATTGCACGGCGAAAGGCAAGCAGGAACTCAGCCCAAGTTGTATCGCCAAGGTCTCGCACGTTGTAACACTGTCCCAGGGCATTGTTGGCGCTGGCTGCCCAAATCATATAGTCGATCAGGTTGTCGACGTAGAGTAAGCCTGCATTGGCACTACCATGATTGATTTTGAGCATTACACCCGATTGGAGGCTCTGTCCGATTCGCTGGATGAACTGGCTTCCTGGCCCGATCACATTGCACGGACGGACAATGGTGAAGGGCATGCTGTGTTCCTTCCCCCATTGTCTGACCAAGTCCTCACCAATGAGTTTGCTTCGGCCGTATCCGAATTCACCGCCAGACGCGTCCGACAATTCATTGCAAGGCGATTCATGAAAACCATAGACGTCTACGGTGGACACATGGACCAAGCGGAATAAGCGGGGGTTACTTTGAACGATGGCATAAAGCAAATTACGAACCCCAGCAATATTCGCTTCACAGTACGCATCCCAGCGATCCCATGTATTCACATTGGCGGCGCAATGAAAAATCACAGCGACCCCCGAAACCGCCGCTACCAGCGCATCCATACATGCGAGATCACCGTGCACTACCTCACACTGCTGGTATATTTCTTCCGGTAGTGCACTTGGTGATCGAACCAGTAAGCGAACCGTCCAACCATCCCGCAAAAGACGCCGGACCAAGTGCCCTCCAACAAAACCTGTAGCGCCAGTTACCAGCGCGTGGCGATCAGACGCCCCATTAGTCATTGAGGGTCACCCAACCATGGTCTTTGAAGAAACAACAGGCCGCCTTTCAACGTGAAATCCCAAATATTCAGCCGCATTGACCACATCCCGAAAACGGTTTGGAATAGCCTACTTTCAGAGAACTCCAAGGCCTTTTCACATGAATTCTGGGAAGTGATAGAGCGCTCCGGAATGAACGACTTTAGCTATCGCCACGTGATCTTGACGGATGATAACGACACTCCTGTTGCTCTGACCAGTTTTTACTCCATCACAACCGACATTGCCATTTTTGCGCCACGGCCTTTGCGCAATTTTTTAGCCAAAGTCAGGCGATTTTTTCCGAACTTTTTAAAGTTTCGGATGATTGAGTGGGGGACACCTATTACCGTCAGTAGCCCCCCCTTCATTACTGCACCAGGCGTTTCACAACAAGCCGTCATTGAACACATGCACCAGTTGTTAATGGCAACTGCAAAAACCGAAAGACAGTTTCTCATCATCGTGCGTGATTTTGAAAGTGGCTCAGACATTCTGCAGAAAAAGTTCAACCAACTTGGCTACAAATTGGTCGACAGCCTTCCCAACACTTACCTAGACATCCAATGGAGAAGCGCTGCAGCCTATCACGCATCCATGAAAAGCTATTACCGCAGCAAGTTGCTAAAGCAGTTACGCCGCAACCGTGATCAACACGTACGTCACGAATTGGTGAATGATTTTGACCATTTGGCGGACGTACTCTGCGCACAATGGATGGTGGTCCACGATCAAGCGGATGAATTTCAGCGCGAAGTGCTGACCCCTACTTTTTATCGAGATTACTCCCGCAACATGGGCGCGCATTCGAAGGCGTTGCTATTCTTTAAAGACAACGCTTTGATCGGCCATGCCCTGCTGCTACACGATGGCCCCATTCTGCGTTGGCTCTATTTCGGTCGGAATGAAGCCGTGAACGACAGCCTCTACTTTTATGTAGCCCAAGCCGTCATTGATACCGCCATTCAATTGGAAGCCAAAGTAGTTGAAATGGGCTTGACCACTTACTCAATCAAGCAGGATCTTGGTGCACAGGTCACACCCATCAAGATTGCGATCCGGTCCCCGTTAAAAATCATTAGTCCATTTCTGTCTCTTGGATATGCAGTGCTCAACCACCCCAACTTGCCCAGAAATCGCCAAGTATTCAAGCCAGTCACCACGCAGATCACTAAATGCAACGAGAAATAATAGCATTCTGGAGCAAGACAAATCATGGCTGCTGTCGTGCAAGAACACGGGGGCAGCGTCGTTACCTGACACCTATAAATATGCGCAGGATAGTCCGGGTAATTCGTTGCCACCAGTGCACCTTCATTCCACGCCTCTGACGCCACTGCACAAGTGTGTCCAACGCCTGTTCGGCGCTGATCAGCACTTTTCCATCCCGACTCATGTACAGCGGATACTCAATCAGCACACCAGCCACCAAAGCATCGAGCGACAACCGACGCTGGCGCCGCGGGTTGGGCACGCAGTCGTGTGTGAGGCCCCATCCCGAATAGAACGGCTGGCCATGGCATACAACGCGCTTGCCCTGCAGCAAGGCCTCAAACCCGGTAAGTGATGTCAGGACATGAACCTCGTCGACCAACAACAATAAGTCTCCCATGGAAACATCCGTCAACACTTCATCACACCACGCAATAGCATCTTGCTCGCAGACACCTTGTTTGCGCAAGCGCGCCACAACATCCGGATGTGGCTTATAAACGATATACGCCCGCGGATGCATTGCACGCACCGTGCGAAGCAAGCCCATATTGCTACGTTCGCCCGGTGCACCATACGCCAGTGAAGCATCACTCTCCACCTGACCCGGAACCAGTATGACCCGCGTGGCATGCGAGGGCCTGGTCCAAAAGCCGCCCCCCACGTTGTATTTTGTCAGGCGCGAGGCAACAATGCACTCCCGCAACTCGGCAGCTCTGGCGCAAAGGGCTTCATCAAACGGGTGGGTCGCAAGGATGCATTCCAAGTCCGACGGTGTTGTTGCGTCGTAATACATTCCCCGCCCATCAATTACCCAAGACAGCGGCCTGACCAATTCCGCTCCGAGCCCCACCGAACGCAGAAATCCGTCCTCCATTCGGAGCACCCGAATATCAGAGGCAAGCCCTTGAGGTAGATTTGACTTTCCCCATAACAGCAACCAAACACCATCTGGAATGACCGCCCCAGGTTTTACGAAAGTAACATTCGCTTTCGGAAAACACTGACGAACCACTGACCATTTCCAGCGAGGGAAGGCATAAACAACGACGTCCATCACCATGTCAGGAAAGCGAACCATCGGATGCTGCATCACAGGAGATGGCGCTCACTAACTTGCGCCAACAGTGTCTCCACCACAACAAAATGCTGTTCCCAGGTTGGAGACAGAAAACCACACAGACGCACACATTGGGCCCGTCGCGCAGCACCGCCACACTTTGCATACTCTAGAATCAGTCGCCTCCAACCAACGCCATCAATCGGGTGCAGGTATTCGGGAATATCCCCCGCAATTTCCCGAAAAACCGGCAAGTCACTTGCCAATACGGGCACACCCATTTGTAGCGCTTCCACCAAAGGCATGCCATAGCCTTCAATGAAGGATGGAAATAGCAACGCCTGTGCATGGAACAACCACGTCGCCATTTCAGCATCACTACATCGGTTTTTTTCCAGCACCACGCCCCGCAGGACTTCGCAACGGTCCAGTAGATCAACCACCTGCTCGCACTCCCACCCCCTCTGTCCAATAATGACAAGGCGCGGCGCAGCCAGACCCAACTCTTCAATCAACTGGCGCCACACTTGCAGCAATAGCAGGTGGTTTTTGCGTGGTTCTATCGTTCCAAGTACCACGAAATAATGCTCAATCATGGGCCGGTTCCTGGCTGGTACTGGTAAACAAGCAGGGGCTAACGGTGCCACTACACAGAGCGGCACCGTGTCACCGGTACTTTGCGCGTAATGCTCCAAAGACAAGCGTGTCGCATTGGAGTTGGCAATGATTCCGCACCCACCCGAGAGCATGCCTGCCATCCGTTGGCGATGCTTCATGGCCTCGCCATCGCGGCAATATTCCGGGTGTGTCAGCGGGATTAAATCGTGCAAAAAATACACTGGACGCAAACCAAAACGTCGAACATTTTCGGCATAGCTGGGGTGTTCCAAACCACTGTGCCCCGTGTTCAGTAATACCATGCCCCGCTTGGGTTGCGAACCCAGCACATACACTTTGACGAGGAGCCACCGCACAGTCCATTTGAAATTTTGCCCAGGATCGAGCAATTCATCGAACAGCCGGCGGGATTCGCCTTCTGGCAACATTAACCAGCGGCCTGCAAATCGCACCATGGCACTGGCCCGGCTTCGGAAATAGCGGACGTGTTCAAGACTCACCCGATCTACTCCGGTCGGCAGCCGCCCTTTCAGGCCGCGAACCAGCAACCTCGTGATGTCTATCGCCATCTCATCCATACGCGAATGCGGGTGTGTCAGCGCGTGCTGTTCACAACTGTGCTGATGGTGTAGATGGACGATGTCAGAATGTTCAGAAACTTTTGCAACTCCGCACCCGACGCATTCGACACATACAGCACATCACGGTTTTGCACTGGAAAACTTTGCGCTACAAAAAAGCTAGCTGGATCCTTCAAATTGAGTCGATAGACAACCGGTACCTTGCCCTCGGGAGTCAAAACTGGTTTGACGGGAAGGTCCAGTACGTCAGGGGACTCAAACCGAAACAAAAATACGCCTCTGGCATCTGCACGAACATCCTGCAATCCACCCGCACGGGCCAGAGCCTGCGCAATTGAAATGCCTTGCGCTTCAAAATTGATTTCTTCGTTTTTGCCAGTGGCGCCCAGGACCGTAAAACTCAGCGGCTGAAAAAACGAAGTAATTACATCGCCCGGCTGCAGCACGATGTTTTGTTTGGGGTCACGAATAATCGCATCCAGTGCCATGGCTTGAACCTGCCCCGAACGCGACACCTGCAATGTCATTTTATTAACCGGTTGCCGCACCCCTCCAGCCGCGGCCAATGCGTCCAGCAGCCTCTCACCTTTGGCGGTGAGCGGCATGCGAGTGCTGTTGGCAACCTCGCCAACTACCGTAACGTTGGCTGAATTGTTGCGGATGGTCCGCACCAATACTTGCGGCTGATTGGCCTTGTCCTTCAGTCGTTTTGTAACGTCCGCCTCAATCTGCTGCAAACTGAGTCCAGCCGCCTGAATTTGGCCGGCAAACGGTACGTTAATAGTCCCGTTCGCGCTCACCATCTGTTCAGGGAGTGTGGTAGCGCGGGTAGTAGCCGGGCCTACCCTAGGGTCCAATACTGCTCCACCAAACAGGGCTGCAGGCGGTGCCTCCCAAAGGGTAACTTCAATAACGTCACCCAGACCCACCAAATAGGGTGCCTGCCCGGCATTACCCAACGTTTCAGAGAACTGCAGCTGCTTTTTTGCCGCCAACAGTCGGCGCGCTACGGCTTCGTTTACCTCCACGATTTGAATATCATTTGTGGGCGGGGATGCCATCGAGTCCTCCAACTGGGTGCGACTGGGCCCAGATGTTGGTATCCAGTTGGGCGGTGATGCACACCCCACCAAGGTCACAGCAAAAAAAATGGTCAACCCCACAACGGCTACGCGAGGATAAAAGGTAATGATTGGTAATGCGATGTTCATACTTACTGTTCGAAATGGAGACAACAAATTCAAAGCGGCTTTATGCACCCGGATGCCAATCCACTGGCTGGCAATGCCCACTCTGCTGGAACGTGGCAATTTGCTCTGCGACTAAGTCGAACCAGTAGTATTCACCTGCAACTTCTGGGCGTTTCACGCGCACCGCTATTTTCACGGCAGACCCTGGCGCCACGTAAGGACTTTCAAGCGGGAAACGTGCAAAGTCTAATTGAACCACGCTATCGTCAGGCCCAAGCAACTGACAGCCCAAGTTGACCTGACCCGGAATGCCGGCACGGCAGAGCCAGGTGGCCTCTCCTGTATTGCAAATTCGAAAACGAAAGTCTGCCAAACCCGTGGCACCCGCTGCAGGTGACGCTGACTGCAATTGCAGCTTGGCCGCCAATGCATGGGAGCGGCGGCTATCCACGCTGCTTGCATGACCCGGTTTCTGCAAATAGAAACACTGTTGGTCGGTCAATTGGCGATGCAGTTTCGCCACCAAGCGTGCAGCATCACTCTCGGGCAAAGCGGGGGAGTCCGCCCACTGCTGGTATCGGTTAAATGGCACCACCCAAGGTATTTGCAGTTGTACCAATATCTGCGGCACTATCAACCCCCCTTGCTGCGCAGCAGCGGCGATATCTGCCATCACGATGTCGTTCTCTATCACCTTGAACTGCGCCATCTCGGCCAGCGATTGGGCCGTTTGCGAGTGATGGGGGCCAGGCTCCACCATTGCAATACGGCCCCACGGGCGAAGCACTCTGGCAAGATCACGCAAAGTGGCAAGCTGAACTTTGACATGGTGAAACACAGCAAGGCACGCCACTCGGTCCACACTCCTGTCTTGCAGCGGCAGGCGGTGCCCATCGTAAACCTTAAGCTGTACCGTGCCGCTTGGACGCACACCACGTTGGTCACACCACGCTTGCGCCAAACGAGGTGCGGATGAGGAAATATCCACCCCATGGCATTGCAGCCCAAACTGGCCTGGGCAAGGTTAAGCCAACCGGTTGCGCAGCCAAAGTCCAGTACATCCGCACCGGGGAACACATCGACTGCTTGAAGCAACAGACTCACGTTGCGCGTAATGTGAATGGCATCCGCCACGTTAGACAAAGGATTGCGGCACTGCTCAGAACCCACATTCAGCCGTGCAAAATAGGCGTCGGCAGCTTGCAGCAAATCGACATCGCTGAGCTGTCCCATAAGATCCTCAACATTAATCTGCACGGGTGGGTTGGGCGCCGGTTGAGGGTCGTCCGCCAGTGTGTGCAAGGCCATCACACCCCGTCACTCAGGACTATGTGAAAAAACAGTGCGCGGCGCTCGCGGTCTGCGGGCAAGTCAGACTCCATGCCCAGAATATTGCGGCAATACCAGCCACCCCATGACCGGCGCTCTGCCTTGGCATAGTTGTGTGTAACTTGCTTCAAACCTGGCAGCACACACCCTACACTGCGCGCCTCTGCTGACTTGGCCAATACTGTAAGAACATGCGTCTTAGACCAACCAGCCCGCAACAAACCAAGGTAGGTGCGTGCACCATCGGGGTCAACTTCGCGGTTCAACAACACCCTGTACACCGTGGCAACGAATGCAGCACCATTCAAGGCCACCAATTCACTCACATGCTCGACCACTAATGTCGATGCAATCGACACTGCGGTAGGCATTGGGGTCAGTACCACACACTGCTGTTGCCGCAGGGCAGCACGGCGGTTGGCGTATCGCACACCCTCTTCACTATTGGCCAAGGCGAGGTAAACCTCCTCTCTGGGCAGACTGGCCTCCAATTTTTCCACGTAAGACTTCCAGCCATCGGGGTCTGCCACGCGCCCCAATACACGCAAATAGAGTTGTTGCACGTAGGCAGAATTGTCCAGCCCCCGCAATTGGTGTTGCAGCGCCACATCCGGGTCAGAAAATTTCAAAACTCGCCCCCATACAATCGTATCACTCTTAATGAAACAGAAATATTTTCTTACGCCACGCCATCAAATATCGACCGCATATTATCTGACAACGGCCATGCCTTACACCAGAGCCAGAAGCACCGACGCCATACTCACTTCAGGCCGTGTGAATCGCCCTTGGTATTGAGGAGGCTCCAACCTTTGAGAAGATGGGGTACAAGCAAAAGCTCAAACAAATTTTCACCCAAAGTCCGTGAACGCGACGCTCACATGGCGCAAGAACGCCGTGGACGATATCCATTCCTGTAGGCGAACATTGAATCGATCTCAGCCAAGATCAGCTATGTATAGAAGATCCTAAAAACATGGGTTCACAAGCATGAGGTTGACACCGGTACCCTCGGCGGAATCACCACGGACCAATGTAGACAGGTGAAAGCCCTGGAAGCAGAGAACAAGTAGTGGCGCCGCTCCCATGAAATCTTTAAACTGGTCAGAGTTTTTTTCGCCCATGCGAAACTCGACCGCGAACTCAAGTCCTGAAGGACTTCATCAACTAGCATCGCAACACCTACGGGGTCGTGCCAATCTGCACGATTAAGTAGATTGCCCCGTCGTGGGTGTCAGAATTAACATACGTATTGACCTGGCAGAGCTATCATTTTGTGGCCGCTATCATTGTTGTCTACGCACCGCATTGTGGGTTAGTATTAAACCAGTCCCATGTGAACAGACTGTGTTCTGGACGCCTTGAAGCACGCCTTGGTTGGCCGGCAGCGGTAACGTGACGAACTCATCAACCACTGCGATCGTGGGTTGCGATGTCCATTCATTTGATACAACGAGCTGCTGGCCGAGGAAGGCATTGAACCCCTAGATCGCAGAAAGTGCGACTGTTACAACAACGCATTGGCAGAAACAATCAATCCCCTTACAGGGCTGAATTGATTCACCGCGATGCGCCGTAGACGCCCATTGGATAACTACAGATTCCAACGTTGCAATAGTTACCATGGTTTAACCATCACCGGCTACTTGAGCCTATCGGATACATTCCCTTTGCCGAAGCTGACGGAAATTACTATCGGCAATTAACCAGCCAGACGGCGATCCCGATAAAACTTGACCCAAGGTAACTCCTCGATACCCAAAGTGACTCATTGTCTAGCAAGGTGCCCCACAACACCGCTTGTTCTTCTTACTCAAAGGGTTAGTCGATACATATTTTTTTGACAGTGTAGTAGTGTCTCAATCCTGCTTGTTTCATGGCCTGCAATGTTTCAAACGGAAACAAGTTCAAAGCGCCAAATTGACGATGATTTACAGAACTTCCTGAATAAGGCGAATTGACCGTAGCGCAATTTAACGACAGAAGAAGTCCTCAAACCATGCAGCCAATTTTCGGATAACCGCTATGAGCAATTGAAGGAAAGGGCTAGTTCAACTCGAGTTGAACCTAGCCCTGTCAAAATCACGGCAGAAACCGCTGACTGTATTCAGTTGATCCCAAAATGTTGCCGACAAAGCTGAGAAATGAGCCACCTCCATCCAACGCGGCCACATCTGCATCAAAATGTGTCTGGTCGGGACTGCGTTGTAACATAGCCACGTACCCCATTGTTACTTTGACAGAGTTAGTCATCTTTGTTATGTACTCGGTGGACTCAGAGAATCCAATCATGACTTGACCTCGAGTCAAACTTCCATCATTTAATTTGCCTAGCCAATATGCCTTTCCAATTGGTTCAGGTGCTCTAGACAATATATTGTTATAGATTAATGTTATAAATTGGTCATTCGTAAGGCCGCCATATCGGGTTGTAAACTCAGCTGATCCTGCAAAGTCTTGAGAGATTGATTGTAAGCCGTAACCAGCCCTTGCACTCATTAACCAATATTTCAATCCGCCATAATCTGGAATACGCAAAAAATATGCAAAATACAATCGGACAATTGGTGCCAAGTTCGATTGAAATTCAGTCGAATTGAAAAAGCTATCAACAACTTGCGCGCGTGTTACTGCTCCACTACTGAGGGCATTATTCCAACCTGTTATTCCAGCAGAATCGCCTTCGCGCATCAAGAAGTCACGGTATTGCTGCATTACAAAAAGCAACGAATTGGTAAAAACATCGTTATCTTTAACATTTGGGTTTGTACCCAAACTGATCTCGACACAATCGGGAATACCATCACCATCCGTATCAACCGTGGAAGTACAGGTAGCTGTAAAATTGGCCACCACACTGCGGGCGGCACTCATCGTCAGGTTACAAGTAGTCGCCGTGCCACTGCAAGCGCCGCCCCAGCCTGTAAATATTGTCGTGGAATCTGGTGTCGCGGTCAGCGTAACCGATGCGCCCGAAGTGAAACTTGCGCTGCATGCAGCCCCACAATTGATTCCACCAGGACTGGAAGTAACAGTTCCCGCACCACTACGACTAACAGAAAGAGTAAACGTCGAGGGTAGCGTTGTCTGCATCGTAGCAGTCATCGTGCTGGATGCGGCAGACACATTGGTCATACCCAAACTACTCAGAGCTCCATTGTAATATTTGGAACTCGGCACTGATGCAGCATTAAAAGTCGTATTGTTTCCTGCATAGTACATGAGCGATAGACAACCACCCCATGAGCCCGGGGGCGTCACTAAAGTGCAATTCGCGTTTGAGGCTTCTACCGCCATATTCCCTTGGTGACTACCCGCTACATATTTATTAAAACTGTTGGCAGATTTTGAGCCAATATTTGTATCAATATGCTGAACCAACAACCCACCGGACCACGTGCCAAAAACGGCAGCCATTCCAGCATCCCAGCCAACGGGCGGACGATTTTCAACTAGCCAATACTCACTCGTACTAACACCGCTGTTCATAAGCATTACCGATGCGCTTGGGCTAGACAAGGGACTCGAAAAGGAAACGACAGCGCCATTGCCCGGCGTCTGGGGGGTAGACCAACCCAAGTATTGACGACTCCAACCATCCAACCCCACGGGTGTGGACCCACCGATTTCGCCACTCTTCCCCCCCCAAGATCCACTTGCCATCAGGCTGAAAATTCCCAAACCGCCGTTTTTTCCAGCAATGTCATACAAATCCGGAAGGCCACCCATTGCGTGACCCATCTCATGGGTTACCACACCCATCGTCATACGATTCGAGCTGCTATACATCTCACCATTGAGCGCCCAGTGGTTAACAGATTTTCCAGCAACAGTGACGCCACCTCCACCCCAAGCATGTGCCCATATGGACGGGGTTGGGCCTGACGAAGACGCTTCACCGCCGGCCAAAACAAAATAGATTAGTGCTTCGTCAACCTCGATGGTTCCATTCGCATTCGTATCCAAACCGGCAAAATTAACATAGGGTGCTGCTAAAGCAAGAGCACTATTGATCCAGGCAGACTCAGTTGAATATGAGCAGCTACTACCACAATTGGGGTGATTCTGCGGCAATGAAACGGATACAACACCATTCGGGCTACCAGGTTGAGTAGAAGCGACCGGCACAACTGAAATAGCGCTAAACGAATTATCTTGATAATATTTGGCTACTGAAGGGGCTGACGTGCTATGTACTATATTTCCCCAGTATGTGAGTGCTCCCGGTTGTAAACTGACGTTCTGGAAATTGACCAAAACCATCAGTATCTTTTTAGATCCCGTCACTGGAGTTGGGGCCCATGTACCGGTCACGGGTGACGAAAATGTAGCTCCGCCACTTGCTCTTGTTGCTCGGATACTGTTTAAGAAATCAGCTTGGTATTGTTCCAGCGCATCATTCCTTGGCGGGCGTAAGTGCTTTGGTGGCCATTGCGATTGCGGTACGTTGACCGCGGCGCCGTCTGAAACCACTTCCACGCCTGAAGGAACCGGATTACCCAGAGCATCACCAACCGCATATTCGTAAGCGCCAGTGGTCGGATTTTTGACCACTGTATAGCCTGCTGCGGTCTCCGTCCAATTCTGGAACTCGTCACCACGTGCGTACGCTTGGAAGGTTACTCCATTCGGTTGTTGAATTTGAACCGGATACGGACTGGCAGGTCCAGCTTGCGCTATAGAAGTGGCAAAAAAACATGCCAAACCGGCTGTGTATGAGGCAATACGAGCAACACCGCCTGCGAACTCCCGCCCCCACCCGCAGCGGGTCTCGATCGAATTTTTTCTTTTCGAAATCATTTTTAAGATCCTTACGCCATTTTTGCAAATCGCAAGAGTACTCTTTCTCCCTGAATTCTGCAAGCATTTGCCATTTCCTGAATCGCCCCGGTCAATCACCCGGGATTTTGTAGAAACCTGATGACCTCAATTTCAAGAGATAGAGGAGGTTTACATGAATAAGTAGACAAAATTCCCCGAAGAATTCAAGATTAAAGCTGAAAAACTGGTAACTGACCATGGCCACCGGATAGCAGAAGTTGCCGCCAGACTTGGTGTCAGTCAACACAGCCTGTATTCGTAAATCAAGCGCTACAGCAAGGCCCCCGAGGCTCGGGCCGCACAAGATACCCAGTCAGATGAACTGCGCCGGCTCAAGGCCGAGTTCAAGCATGTAACTGTGAAGCGCGATGTGACCGGTGCGGCGCAAGTGCAAAGTTTTGCAGTTCCATCCCAGTGGCTTTTAGCCTGGCAGCAGGCGCCGATATCAGAGCGCGCAAGGGACGACCAGCACATTCTAGGCGTGAACAAGCAATCTTGGCGGAAGAGTGGCGCCGTGTGGGGCTACCGCACGATCAACTGTGACCTAGGTGAGTCCTGCGGCAAGCACCGTGTGGCGCGCTTGATGAAGCCCGAGGGGCTATGCTCCAAAACAGGTTATGGCCCCCGCTGAGGAGTACGCGCTGGCAAGCCTCAAGATGTTTCGTCCAACCATCTGCAACGCCAGTTCGATGTTCTGGAACCCAACAAGTTATGGGTTACCGATACCACCTCCCTGCGCACCGACGAGGGCTGTTTGTTCCCGGTTGTTCCTGTCCGTAGTCATCGCCTTGTTCTCCCACCAGGTCATTGGCTGGCCAATATGTGAAAGCATGACAAGCGACTTGGCGCTCAACGCTTTGTTGATGGCGGTATGGCGGCGCAAACACAAAACAAAAGTTATGGTGCATTCAGAACAGGGCAGCCAATTCACTAGCTATGACTGGCAGGACTTCCTGAAGGCCAACAACCTGCTAGGCAACACGAGCCGCCGGCGGAACTGCCATGACAACGCTCTGTCAGAGAGCTTCCTCCAGTAACTCAGGTGTGAGCACATTAGACGAAAGATTCATCCAACCCGAGAGGAGGCACACCAGGACGTTTGATTACATCGAAATACTTTACAACCCCATTTGCAGGGACGCCCATGCAAATAACCTGCCTCCTGTAGAGTACGAGAAGCAATATCTGCTGAGGCTCAGGTCAGTCTAGGAAACCGGTGGCGACCCAACTACGGATTCGGTCGCATGAGCTCATCGGATGCTGTGTGCTGACTTCTTGAATATCGACGAACCCTTCATACCCAGCCGAACCCGATCCGAGTTTATGGCCAGGGCTTCTATGCAAAAAAATTGTTCAAATTTATGCTACCCCTATTTAAAGAGCCACTAGTTGATGGCCGAAAAAATTTACAACTTTCGTTGCCAGTTTAGAATTTTCAAACAAACTTTGATAGCGATGGTTAAAACTAAGTTTTGAAAGATACAACTTATTGTGACCTATCGCAAACGGGATAAGCGTTGGCTTAGAATCTAGAAATTTAACCACTCCCTCTATTACTCCAAGCCAATGATGATTGAGTATGTCATCTAATATAACTACACCTTCATTTGAAATGAGCTCACTAGAAATCTTGAGATCATTTATGGTATGTTCAGCTGTATGACCACCATCAATTGATATAAATCTCATCGAACCTACGCCGATCCTCTTCCTCAGCATAAGTCCATCATCAGTCGAATCTCCTGCTATAATTACAGTATTTGCACCTTTATGTATATCAAATAACATAAGATTTTTCTTGAAAATTTCTAATGAACCATTGCCAGATCCGTCGATGTTCAGATCTTGATTGTTAAAAATGTCAACGGCGTAACTAGAGAATTTCGAATCGATCACACTATTTAGAAGAATATATAGTTTGCCATGGTGAACACCAATCTCCAAACATCCACCGGTTTTATTTATCTCCAGATTATTAAGTAGATCGATTGTTTTGAATACCTCATTTGAGCACCATCCATCTACTTGGTTAAACCCCAATTCGCAATAGTCAGCAAGTGATTTTGTGTAAATCATATAAATTCTCCATTTATTCGTTTTTTCGGGTGGTTTGAATAATTCACCGTTAAGTCGAGTAGCGCGGCCGCATAATCTGAGATTTCATTCGGGTACATCCTGAATACGTATAGTTTTCAGGGCTGACTAGGGGTCCCCGGATTTGAAAGGAACTTGCCCTGTGCTTTGACGCACTTCAATACCAGAGTTCCAACTGTTTACCCCGCACTACTCAAAGATCGAACAGTTCAAGCTGCGTGAAAATTGCACTGTGGTCAGGATCGAGGGTCGCTTGTTTCATGCTGTGCGCCTTATAGCGCTGCGGGGTTTTCGAGTGTGAGCTTCTTACGGCGGTCAAGTACCATTTTGCAAAAAGTACTTATGAAGTCCTACTATGGACGATTTGCGCACCTGAATTCGAAAATACGGCATAAGGCTTTCTCATTGAAGTTTATGCCCGTGGCATCCACTGGCTATGCCAATTACCAGCAAGCACCACTTGGAGCAATTTTTCGGTACTTTGTTTCCAGGTAAACCAATGGAACATATCCGACTGTGGTGTTAGCCCCGCCTTCTTCAGCTTCTGCCATTCCTCCACACCATCTGCCAATGATTCTGGTGTCATTCCGGAAAAATAATGGGCGTGCACACCTGCAACTTCTCGAAATATTGGAATGTCACGAGCAAGTATACAAATATTATGCAGCGCAGCTTCGATCAGCGGCAGACAAAAACCCTCGTCCTCCGATGCCGCGATTAAGCAGGTCGAATTTTCATATACCTGTTTCAGGTATTCATCACTTATGTCTTTCAGCCAATGCAATCGATTCCCCAGTTCCGCATGTTCTTGTATACATGCAACAGTCTCAGGAATTGTCCGCCTCATGTGTTCAGGAACTCCTTTCCAACCTTCGTTACCCACGATCACAAGATTGACATCAACACCCTTTTCCCACAGCAGGGTGAAGGCTTTCAAGGCCTGCATATACCTCTTTCGGGGCTCTACGGTTCCGACCATAAGAAACGTGAGCCGCGAACCAAGTTGCTTAAATACATTCGGGGCGTCGTCCCGCATACCCATACTTGGAAGCGAACTTTCGACGTCAGCCCCTAAGTGAAACCATCCAATATGGTACGGACGAAGTCGCGAAGCGCCGTTCACTATTAGCCATGCTTCCAATTCTTCGGCAACGGTACGTGAGATACATATCGCTCCGTCTGTTTTGGTTACCGCCCTTAGCCATGCGTCATGCTCAACATCTGCTCCAAGAGGAAACGCCTCTGGAATTGTCACGGGTAACAGATCAAACACAACGAAATAAACACTAACCCCTGCGTCACGCCACCGTCTATACAGACCCGACCTTTCTGCCTGGACTACAGACAGGCCATATAGGTCTAAGCCAAGTAACACATCGCCACTTTGGGGCTCTACGACATGGTCAAAGTTGTTTATTAACCCTTCAGTTACCTCGTTCGCGGGAAATCCCAATAGGTTCAAAGTAGTGTATCGACGTGCGTATCGATAGTGCCACGTCCCGCCCATATCACAAAGGTATACTGGCTCAACTCGATAGTCCTCCAGCACCGAGTTCAGTAAACAACCAGCGACCGAACGAGCGACACGTTCAATTCCACTCTTCAGATCCGTCCGGCACGTTGCAGACATATCAAGGAAAAGGCGACGTTTCGGTACAACAGCGGGCATATTCTGGGCTATAGCAGCAGCGATCTCGATGTATTCAGAATCGCAAAACTGTTGCTGAGAGCGCTTCGATATGCTGGTTAGGAGCCCCTGCAGACCATTCGCTGCATCTAAATGAATATCCTCTATTGCATTGCGGTACTGAATAGCGCATGCACGCGGTGAATGGTGCTGCCGAACATACTGGCGCGCGCGCGCGCTAAGCTCCGCGCGCAAATTCTCATCTCTATACAATCTCTCCATGGCTTCAACAAGTTCGGATTCTCCGAATTCATCGGATAGCATCCAAACCGCATCTGACGATATTTCAGCGATGGACCCATTGGCATTGACGATAGTTGGCAATCCATTATTCAGGCAGTCTAGCACCGTGCCTGACGTTTCACCCCTCGAAAGCGTACGCAATTGAACGCCCACGTCCGCTGCCGCCAAATACTCTTGAAACATATCGTCATCGGCCCAGCCCGTAATTTGTATGCGATCTTGCATATTACTCTCACGAATCATATCCATGAGATCCCGACCATAGTTATCACTTTGGTTTTCACCAACGAAAATTAACATGCATTGCTCATCTTTAGCCAGGTTTGATTTCAACCATGCTTTCAATAGTCGATGATTCTGCTTTGTCGGACCAAGTAAACCAAAACTACAAACTACGAATCTTTCTGCAACTAGGCCCAGTTTTTCCCGTGTCTGCTCCCTCATACGTTCTGACGCAACATCACGAAGATGGGGAATAACTTTCCAATACTTCGATAGTTCTTTGTTGTACCAGTGACAAGCAAGAGCACGTGAAAATTCAGAATGAACAATTACCCCTGATGCCTGCTGAAGCACACTGAAGTTAGCTGGGTACTCCATAATGACATTGCTTATGAGTGGGCCACTCTTGCTACAATTAAGTCGCTCCCTCACTGCCTTATATCCGTGAGCGAAATACAGTTCACGAATCCACGCGTGCGGCGTCATTCCATGAATTTCGCGATGAAATTGCAATCCACTTAGGAAAAAATCATGCAATACAACTACGCCAGGTGCAATTTTTAACAAATCGACCATATATGCGTGAAAATGCGAGTTACCAAAATGATACAGAATTCGATCTACGGCATTATGATTGCAACAGAACCAATTAACGTCACGAATGTCACAGTTTGCTTGGATCCAAGGATCGACAACCTCCTTTTGTTCAACAACTACAGTAATATCGTAATAGTGAGCAAGTGCGGGAAGTAGTTCGGCGGTGTATCGAGCGATACCTGTTCGCTCCGGCGGCAACGGAGAGACGACTGCAAGTTTCAAACGCCTGACGCAGCCTCTTTCGTGCACTCTTCTATTCTTTTGAATATTTTCAAACAAAGAGATTGCAACGGTTGCGTTTTTATTCCAGACCAATTCTTTCGCTTCTTCCTGATCGTGTTGCACAAAACAAATTTCGGCGGCCTGTTCCTCAATCGCTCGCCTGATTTTATTTTCTAACGCAGTTATATCTACCGGATCGAATATTGCTTCGCTTACAGCAACTGCCTCTGGCAAGCTTGATGTACTAGTGACGATTACTGGTTTCCCTGACTGCGTGATCTCCAGCACGGGAAGGTCAAAAATTTCATGTAGTGACGGGAGAATAACTAGCTTAGCTAAGTTGTATAGCGTGACTAAGTCGTGGTCGGTGACATAACCTGTGAAAATAACGTCAGCTTTATGTAAATCGCATTCACCTGCCAATGTCCGCAACTTATCGCGATGATCAGCTGACAGCTGTCCGACTATGGCGAGCTGGTGATCTGATCGAATTACTATCGGTAGACGAGCATATGCATGAATAAGACTAGAAAGGTTCTTCAGGATTTCATAACCTCCGAAGTACATCGCAAAAGGCTTAGTCAACCCAAACTGCTGTCGAACAGTTAACTCGTTGACTCTCTCCACCTTGATTTTTTGAAAAATTTGCGAACAGGCCTCTGAGGGGTTTGTTACCACAGAATGCTCCAAGTCCAATGCTACAGTGCCTTGAACTTCGGTAGGCGCTAAGCTAATAAGATAAGCATCAACTCTCTGGAGATGACTTACTTTTCTCAAATAGTGCTGCTCAAAGGAAGGGTTCGGTAGCAAATAGGCTTCTCGATTCAGTAAAGGAATCAGGTCGTCGAGCATCACTATCGTAGGAATTCCAATCGTGTGCTCGCCAATACTCGTGACAGCTTCGTCAACGAAGCCATCAAAAAGACTTGAAAGATAAATAATATCAGGCTTCAGGGAAGCCAAATATGCCTCCCGGATGAGCTCCGCGACTTCTCTTCTGAGCGTATTCCGTGGGTCACATTCACGAACCGGTCCCGGAGCAGTCCATATATGAATATTTTTTTGCTCAATCAAGCCTGAGAAGGCCGCTCTTATTGGCTCGATCGTGTCCTGAAATGAACCGTTCAACGCGATGTGAACTTCATGATCACCCTGATTGCGAACAATTGCTTGCGACAGCTCCAGCGCAGTTCGGCTGATATCGCGTAAAAAATATACTGTTTGAGCACCCTGCAAATCAATTACTATACGCATAAAGTCGTATTTTCAGTATGAATACGCACAGCATTCTTAAGTTGAAAATAAATGTAATTTTCGTGGGGTGCGAGTTTGTTTTTCTCTTCATGTTCTGGAATAAAACATATACCTTCCCTCGTTGGAAGCACATTAACATACTTATAAGTCGCGCTGTTGAATAGCTTCAACATCTCTATTAAGGAATGATCCAGCAATAGAAAATTAATCCAGGCATTTAACTCCACTTCATTGGGTTTCCTAAAATGCTTACACCTAAATACACTGTCTACCAAACGACATTTATGTATTTTTCTAATTGATTCAATATCCACAAAAAAAATCCCTGCCTTTTTGCTACATTCCGTTTATTTTGTAACTATCAAACACGTTTGGTGGTGTTTTAAAAAAATGCATTAATTCACCGTGAGTAGAATGTATATAGAAACGATTCAATCCATCAAAATAGGCGAAAATATAACCACGTATTTGAAGTTGCTGTTCCCATTTATGGTGGGTGGGGACTTGGGAATTGGGTTCAGTTGCTTCAACAATCACGACCCAAGGTCTAGCGGTGTGACAGCCCCATCCGGACAACACGACTTCTTCCATCCCTTCCACATCGATCTTCAGCCATTGGATTTCGAGTTTACCGACTTCATCGAACACTGCGGATAAGGTGCTTGTCCGCACGGTAAGCTCTTGTACCTCGAATCCTCGCTGCATGTGTCGTTCTGCAAATACTCTTGAGCCGGTGGATAGACCGGTTTGAGGTATCATAAAAAAAATCTGCGTTCCAGACTCCGCTGCCAAAACAGCTTCAATAACGCGTTCATCCGGTCTGTCGTGACGTAACGCCTCGGCATAGGCCGAAATCGGCTCGACATGCACACCGCGCCAACCACGTTCGTAAAATGCTTTACTGACTGAATCGACGATAGGGTCTTGCGCTCCGACATCGACATAAATTCCGCTTTTCACCCGCCCCAATGCCCGCCAGAGCATGACGTCTTCAAAGTTTTGCGCGTACGAAGTGATGCCAACATCGGGTGATTCTGGAGGCGCGTCTTCTCCAATTGAGGGGGCCAAGCCTTCCAAAAAAAACACGCCCTGGGGCTGCCGTCCCAAGCGCAGATTTTCGCGCAGCGCAATCGCCTCACCCCAAATAGCCCCATCAACACGCTGATTCGTCATGGCAATAGCAGTCTTGAAGTGGTCCAATGCCCTTTGAATTTGGCCGAGATTCAAAGCAGCGCGACCCAGCCTGTGATACACGCTAGAGACCAGTATTTGGCTAATTAGCTTTCTACTGCAACCCCAGTCCTGCGCCAAGCGTACGAACTGCTCACCCGATTGAGGATTGTCTAATTCTAGGTGACCAGCCGCTGCTAATAACGCCAGTTTGGCGCGATCAGGGTGTTGCTGCAAGGTTTCGCGGTTCAGCTTTGTCAGGCTTGGCCAATCACCCGATTGCCATTGGTCGCGGCTACGCTCCAATAAGCTTTCGTCATACGGCACCATGCTAAAGCTGGCGGTTGACGACGACTCAATTTGAGCATGATGGGACTCGTCATACACAACGGCAGTACTGGGATAGGGCGATTGCTTTTTCTGTGGAGCCAACGCACGAAATTTTTTTCGTCGACTCATAACCCGGGCTCTCGCAACAACAAATCTTTAATCAGCTCAATTTGAACTTCTGCACGGTATAACTCTTGCTGGAGCAATTGTTGCTGAGACTCGATTTCCACGTTTTTTGCAGCCAATACCGTGGCCTTGGCGTGGGCCTCCGCATCGTGCTCTGCCAAGAGTCGGGTATGTTCCTCCTCCAGTTTTGCTATCTTTCCAAGAGCGTCATGCGCTTGCTTTGCGAGGGCTTCAGCGTGTTTTTCCATTGCGTCTTTGGCCAGATTAGCCGCAGTGAGTGCAGTTTGCGCTTCCTCGACTAATTGCGCAAAGTTTCGAAAAAATAGCGCAGTGCCAATGGATGGATGGCGCTCAGGTTGCACGCCAGCCAGAACATAACCCTGAGTTTGCATGAATGCCTGTACAGCTGCCAGGGAACACTCCGCAGGTGCGCCTGCCTGAGCAATGTCCACGCGGGCCAACACAACATTGGCTTGCGCCAGTGCGTTGCGAGCACCTTGCAAAATGAACAGTGCCGGGAAACAGTCCACCCACAGCCAACAGGGCTGCGTCGCCAGTGTGGCATACACATCGTCCAGTGCAAATGCGTGTTTGGGCTGCACCTCAACAGTCTTAATATTTTGCCAATAACGTTGCAGTTGGTCGATGGCCAGTAATCCGCTTTCCGCCGAGTTGCTAGCCTGATACCAAACAATTGGGCCAGTTCGTTCGGCAACAATATGGGGAAAAAATTGAAAGTGCCTCCCTGGCAACTGCCGTTGAACCTGGTCTTTTTTTGCTGGGTCTGCATCAATAACCAACAACTCCACACCATTCAGGATCGATTGATCGATGGACAGTAGGTTGGCTCCAACATGCGTAACTTGCCTAGGTGACAACCATTGCGCTAAAAACGTCAGCCACGGATCGAGCGTGATTACCGCACTTAGCTTAGGTATCATTGGCGACTCAATCGTAATGTCTTTAATTTGAGGCCCAAGCGACGGGTGTCGTTGCCACCGGCCTCAGCAGGGCAGTGATTGCCGGGCAAACTCATCTGCAGCACCCAGGAATGATGTTGTGTCGCAAGATCAAATGCGCCTGAACTGACCATTGGGTACAGGCTACTATCTTGTGAAAAATCATGAACCAAATCTATCGATTGCACACTTCCAACACCAGACACAACACCCAACTGCATACCTACGACGATCTCGGGCTGCATAGCATCCTGAATCATCAATTCAACGACGTAGTACCCAGCCAGCACGGGCGGCATTTGCAGCGTTGATACCACCCCTGGCCCTGCCCAGCGGCCGTCATCTTCCGCGTGGTACCAGTTACTGCCGTCAATATCGTTACAAAGGTTGACTGTGATGACACCCGGTGCATTGCGTTGCCAAAAATTGGAAACCTGTTGCGCCACCTGGAGTTGCTCTGTGGCGTTCTGATTAAGCAAAAAGTAATGTTCTGTCTCTTGCTGCGCTTCATCCAGCTGCAAGAGCAAAGACTCGTATGCGTCGGTCAGCGCTACAAGCTTTTGGTCGCCTTCGGTCCGTGCCTGGTTCAGCTGAGTCCGAAATTGGGTGATTTTCTCAGATGCTTGTGTGGCCTGCAATTGGGCTTGCTGTTGGGCGGCAATATGCTGTGTCCATAGCTGGAATACCGAGGCCTCTGGGTGGCTGCCAGAATATGATGGTACGTGCGCAGTCGCTTCCAGCTCTTGCAGCAGCTCGCCAGTTGCAGGGAAACTGCTGATGATCTGCGTCATTAAATATTGATCAACGCCGCACGGTGGCGTTGCTGCTAAGAGACTTTGGTCAGTAGCAGCAGGGGTCAGTTGAATTCCCCACTGTTGACTCATGGATTCCGACAATAGACCAGGTTGGTACACAACCGTACCAGAGTGCACCAACACGCAGCGGGGGCTGGCTGCGTAATACTGAGCCAACAGAGTTTCTGTTGTGAAAGACCACTGCTCAAGGTGCTTTTCAACCAATTGAGGGGAAATTTCCGAAATGCCCAGAAGTTGCTGCTGCAAGTACTCGGCAGGCGTGTTGTACGCTAGTACCAACAAGATATGAGGGTCGAAATCCAGCCAGTAGTCAAGCAGATGGGTAGTATTTGACATGTGCCAACCCCACATGGGGTGCTGAAGATTGGCCAACCACAAATCGGCGGCCAATTCGCGCCAAGCCGCACGCATTGGCTTCGGAGTATCGGAGGTGATTTCAACGTCAACTGCAGTTGTAATTTCAACTAGAGATTCCCCCATCATTTGATGGATATCCTGTGGTAGCAGCCCGTCTCTGTGGGATGGGCTAACCTCGTACACCCCCAACCCTTGCAAAGTCTGCCAAACAGATTGCACGGCATGCGGGTCTGGACCGGCTACAAGAAAAATATTCATGGTTGCGCAATGTCGAATCATTTGAAGTACACATTGCCACGCACATGGCCAAAAAAATCAATCCATTGGGGAATGATGGCTGCTTCGGTATAACGTTGGCTAATTGACTGGCCTCGTGATTTCAAGTCCTCACGCAACGGGGCTGCGTCCGGGTTGACTAGTTTCGCGAGTTGCGCGGTGGCGTTTGCTGCGTCATAAGGATCAAAATACACCGCCGCATCGCCATAGATTTTCCGGTGCACCGGTATTTCCGAAGCAGCCACCACACAGCCACACTTGATGGCCTCCACACCAGAATAATCAAACCCCTCTGCCAACCCCGGGCACACAGTGACAGCGGCATGATGGTAGAGGGTGTGCAGCTCAGCAGATGGTACATTGTTCAGCCAAAACACTTCTCCGCGCGCAGCCCATGGTCTAAAGCTATCAAATACCGTGGAATAGTCCCATCCAACATTGCCCACCGCTACAAGTTTCAGGCTGGGGTGGCTTTGGTATTTCAACGATTCCCATATTTGCACGAACATCTGGTGGTTATTGCGCGGCTCTATCGTGCTGACAATTAGCAGGTAGACCACGGGGGCAGCTTCACCTGCAATATCAGTGCTAATCATTCCTGCTTTTGGTGCTTTGACAATGTCTGACACGGCCATTCGGTTGCGGATGATTTGGTGCACCAAATGGGCGGGGGTGTCTTCCACAAAATACTCGTCCGACACAATATTGTGAATGACCGCACTGCGCAGTGCCGCTTGCGGGAACAGCTGCAGAAAGTCTGCCCGCGTAGCGTGTGATATACAAGAAAACCAAGCCTCGCTGCGTACATTGTCTTTGATCGCATGGAAATGTGACGCTTGGTGAAAGGCCTTGTCTGAAATGGTGTGCGGCATCGGCATCGGCACCGGCACCGCATCATGATACCGCCCTACCATTTGCGTGGCACTGCTCACGTCCCCGGGGAACGGCGTCTGCGTTACAAAGCAGTCAAACCCGGTGGTGTCTATTCGGGCATAGCTGGGGGAACTGGAATACGTCAGGCCATCCAGCCCAGCTTCGTGCATTTGTATCCTGGGCACGGTAAGCACCCTATGACGGCTACCCTGAAGCGCAGGCTTGGCGGCAGCATTGAGTGTTTTGCTGAAAAAAGTTCGCCATATAAAGTCTTCAAATAAGTCAGACTCAAAGCGGCTCAAGGGTAGGCTCAGGCCCAGGTTTGCGCGGAGCCGCAAAATCTGGCGGGCAAAGCTTGTTTGAATTCGCCCCATAGCAGCCTGGTACAGGTTGTCGTAAGGCTTTTCGTACAACGAAACTACAAATTTGGACAAACGGTCTATGCGTTTGTCAGGAGACAAAACTGTATTGACAAGCAATGCCGGACGAAGACGACGCTCCCCATGCTGGATAAGACCTTCCACATCAAACGCATCAATCTGGTTCAAACCTTTTAACAGCAGGCGCGACTCTTGCGGAATGCCGGCGTAACCGTCCAACGCAGGTTTTAGGTCAACCAGGATCTTCATACTGCGGAGGCTGGTTGATTGTAGAAATCAAATGCTTCGTCAGTACTGTCAAAGGCATGGAGCTTGCCGGCGTCTAGCACGGCAGCTCGGTCACAATGCATTTCAATATAGGTGGGCATGTGCGACACAATAACCATGGCTTTGTGCTTGCGTTTTACAAACAACTCCTCATTGCATTTGTCGTTAAATCGACTATCGCCCACGGCGACAATTTCGTCGATCAAGAAACAATCAAAATCAATGGCCATCGACACCGCAAACGCTAGGCGCGCAGCCATCCCGGATGAATAGTTCTTGACCGGCTCAATAAAGTAACGCCCCAGTTCGGCAAAATCTTTAACGAAATCGATACGGTCTTCGATGGACACACCATAAACCCGGCAAACAAAGCGCAGATAGTCGTATCCCGTGAGCGACCCTGCGTACCCTACTGAGAAAGCCAATGGCCAAGATACACTCATACTGCGAGCAATATGGCCACTGCTGGGTTGGTCCGCACCCGAGATGATGCGGATCAAAGTGGATTTGCCAGCGCCATTGCGTCCCAAAATTCCCAACTTCTCGCCGGGATGCAGTTTCAGGTCCACTTGATCAAGCACCGTTACGGGGCCGTGCCGGGTGGCGAAGTGGCGGCTTACGTTGTGCAGCGCGATCAATCCAGCACCCCTTTGCGGCTGATGTCGCGCACCTGAGCCAGCCCTAGCAAAGTCAGTAGGGCGCAAAAGGTAGCCATGTAAGCAATGCTGTAATGCGCGTGAAAAGATGCACCAAAGTAGCCATCACGCAACATCTCGATCCCATGCACCATGGGAAGCCAGAGAACGAAGTCTTGGAAACTCTGCGGCAAGATATCCACCAAGAAACCAGCGCCAGACAAAGGGAACAAAATGTAGGTAAAAGGCCCCCACAACTTGTGCACCACTTCGGATTTTTCAGACAACGGTGCAATCAACAAAGACACGGAAATACCAAACCAAGCCGTCATAAGCCACCCCCCCATGACCAGAAGAATGTCCTGCGGCGGTTGCATCCAGTTAAAAACCGTTGCCACAGACGCCAGCACCATAAATGAAATAGTGGCACCAACGGCCTCCAGCAGCAGCCTGGCCATATACACATCAATTACCTTGACATGACGATGAAACATCAGGGTACGGTTTGGTTCAATGGCCCCTATGCAATGCCCCGGCATATTGCGCCACAGCAATACCGACGAATAGCCGGTAATGCCAAACGCAACAATGGGAATGGAGGAACCGTGGCCCACGTCCACCACTGTCCAAAGCGTAACAACACCGATGGTGAAAATCATGGGTTCCACAAAGACCCACAAAAAACCAATGTTATGGCGGCCAAATCGCGTGAGCACTTCGCGCATCAGCAAGGCACCGATCACGCGCTGCTGAATGCGAAAAGACTGCCACAGGCTGTTTTGACCCATCATCGGTACTGTGGTTTGTGGCTCTGGCACGGTTGACTTTTGCATATCAACTTTGATGTTCTTTAACGCCCGCAATCAGCATGCTCAGCACGCCCCAGACCACCAAGCCCATCAGAAAAGTTGCCAGAATGCTGCGCACGCGCTTAGGGTCTTGGGCCACATCTGGCAAACTGGGCTGCGTGACACGCTCCAGGTAGACCTGTTGACGCAGTGCCTCGCTGCGGGCCATTTCCAGGCTGGTCAGCGCACTGACCAACTGCTTGTTGGCAAATTCGGCATCAATGGCCAGACGCTGATAGTCCGATGCTTTGTTGGCCAACGATGTTTGACCGCCGGTCACATTTGCGGTTTCTCTTTTTATTTCTTGCTCAAGAGTGGTGGCGCGCAACTGCAATATCGGAATTTGGGGGTTCTTTGGCGTGGACGCCTTCAATAGTACTAATTGGGTGGTGGTGGCAATCAAATCGTCTTGCACCTTGGCCACTTGCAACAGCTTCGCAGTGGCCTGACGCTCGGGGTCTACAACACCCTGGCGGTTACGGTAATCGGCCAAAGCCAAACCTGTGACCTTGGCTTTTTGTTGTGCTAGGTCTACCTCTGCCTGCGAGTAATGGATCAGGTCTCTGCGGCCGCGTTCGTTCATGCGGTTGACCAGGGTCTCGCTTTGTTTGAGCAGCTCAGTGTTGACGTTGAGTGCATCTCGCGCAGTAAAGGCCTTGACCGACAAGGATGTGATGGAGGACGTCGAATCGGTCAACACCGATACTTTCTTTTGGTAGTAACGGTGTAAAGCCTCAAAGCTTTTGTCCGGGTCCAGCCCGGCAAAGCGGCTGAATCGGTCTACATCCGGGTTGGCAAAGGCTTTGTCCAACGCAATGGATTGCACCAACACGCGCAACGCATCGCGCGACAGAACATATTCATGCACGGTATAGCTGTCGTCTTGCGCACGCGAAAATCCAGAGCCCTTGAGCAGCGCACCCAGGGGCGAAGTCATGGGACGCTCTGGGCTGCGCACCACAAAGCTACTCTCAGAGGTGTAGACGTCTGTCGCCACGAAACCAAAGTACATAATGGAAATAGCGGTGGGTATGACCACCGTGAGCCAGAACAGACGGTCTATCCGGGATACACGAGTCTTGAGTCGCTTTAGCGCGTTGGTGCTAGGCGATGGGAGTGTTGTTGATTGCATGCAATATTTCGATTATTTCACCGGAAGTTAGCGGTCTACACGACGCGTCCGTAGTAATTTTGCAAATGGACGATGTCGTCCACACCCAAATACTGGCCACTTTGTACTTCGATCATGGCAAGGCTCAACAGGCTCGGATTCTCCAGTCTGTGCCTTGTGATCTGCTTGTATATAGGTGGATTCATTGGTGCTGACATAGAACTCACCCTCGCCATAAGTTACCTTTGCCATGCCATAAACAACGATACAGTGTTCGCGGCGGTGGTGGCGCATTTGCAGACCCATACGGGTACCTGGCTTGACTTCGATACGCTTGATTTTGAGAATCCCGTGCCTTCCTCCTTCAAGGTGTACATGACCCAGCGGTAGGTGCACGGTGCGGTGAAGATTGTGCTCGGCATGCCCCAGCGCTTTGAGCTTGGCATAGATGTGCTTGACATCTTGGGCACTGGCTTTGTCGACCACCAAAATGGCATCTGGGTCCACCAGATCACCCCGTGTATTCCCGGAATCAATGTCGCTCCAAACAATATTGCAGGGCACTACAGCAACGCCCGGGGTCTTTCCCATAGCGGCGTAGTCGATGGAGTTGTCCGGCACGGTGGTGAAGGCTACTGCGTCCAGTTCTATCTGGCTGAAGCCCTTGCCATTGGCTTTGCGGGATTTTTCCAGGAAAGCATGGACGGCCTGAAGCACATCAGGACAGTCCAGTGCCATGGCCTTGCGGATGCGATCTGCACTGGGGCAGAACGTGCCGGAGCTCCAAAAAAAGTGGCCAGAATTGAAATACTCTTGTGCTTTGGCCAACGTGAGCTTCTCAACAAAGCGCAGTACCTGGTTGCCATTGAATTCGATATAACCATAGCCCGCTTTAGTGCTAGTAGGCTGAATACCACATGCGACAAGTTTGCCCTGTTGGGGCAGTACCGTTACATGGACTGCCGGAGCAGAAAACACAGCTTCGTCAGCAATGAGGTGATCGGCTACGAGTACGAGCAAAATGGTTTCTTCACCATGCGCCTTTGCAACGCTGAACGCCGCAGTGGCAATGTTGGCGGCAGTGTTGCGGCCAAAGGGTTCTAGGACAAAAGTGGTTGCAAGGCGGGTGGTGTTGAGCTCACGGAAATCGTCATCAGTTTCAAAAAACAATTCACGGTTGGTAATCGTGAGGATTTCGGCCACACTTGGCGGCGGTGCACCACGCAAAAATACTTTCCCGAGCAGGCATTGCCCATCAGCCCGGCGAATGGAGGGTTTGGGATGCAGTTCGCGCGTTACGGGGCAACGTCGTGAACCAGAGCCGCCGCGGAGAATGGTGGGTGTAAGCATCGGGTGGTAAGTTCAAGCTGGTTGCTAATGGGCGCTGGCCAATGTTTGCACCGCAATCCGTAACTGCGCCTCGGTATGTGCGTGGCAAATAAAGAATCGCAAACGCGCTGCCCGCTCTTCAACAGCTGGGTAAATGATGGGTTGCACATTGATCCCGCTTTCAAACATGCGGCTGGACACCTTCACGGCCCTCAGGGAGCTTTTGAGGATGGCGGGCGTCACCGCAAAGCCTTGCGATAGACCGGTGTCAATGCCATGCTCCTTTGCAAGCACCAAGAATTGGGCTCCCCGCTCTTGAAGGCGTGCCACGCGTTCGGGCTCATCAAGCATGATTTTGATCGCCTCCAGCGCGCACGCAGCCAATGGAGGAGCAATGCCAACGCTGTAGACAAAGCCAGGCGCAAAGTACTTCAGGTTTTGAACAAGTGCACGCTCGCCAGCAATATAGCCACCACAGCTGGCCAGAGTCTTGCTGAGCGTACCCATCCAGATATCGACCGATTTGCCGCTCACGCCAAAGTGTTCACGGATTCCTTTGCCGGTCTTGCCGAGCACGCCAAGCGCATGTGCCTCGTCCACCATCAAAAAGGCTTTGTGTCGTGTTTTGATTTCAATCAGCCTGGGCAAGTCGGGGATGTCTCCATCCATGCTGTAGAGGCCTTCAACAATAATTAGCACTCGCTCGAATTGGCCACGGATATCGCCCAAAATGGAATCCAGCGCCGCACAGTCGTTATGGGGAAACGATCGTCGTGCAGCGCCAGAGAGCTTGATGCCTTCCAGACTACTGTTGTGGATCAGGGTATCGTGGATGACGAGGTCTTTGGGGCCGAAGATGTACCCGATGGTACTGACATTGGTTGCATGCCCACTAACGAAAACCACGCAATCCTCAACATCGTGCAACTCGGCAAGCGCCTCTTCCAATTCGCGTTGTACCGGGCGTTCGCCAGCCACCAAACGGCTGGCTGATGCCGACGTCCCATAGCGGTCGATGGCATCTTTAGCTGCCTTGTTGATCTTGGGGTGGCCAGAAAAACCCAGGTAGTTGTAACTGGAGAAGTTGATATAGGTGCGGCCATCAATCAGAGTTGTCGCGCCTGCCACACCATCGTGCGATTTGAAGAACGGGTTGACCAAGCCCAACCGGTCGGCAGCCGACTGCGGAACCAGCATCTTTTCGTAGCCAGGGTGTCGATCAAAGCGACAGAACTTTTCTGGAATATGGGCCCATTGCGCATCGTGGTGCATGGGTTTGGCATGATCGTCCGTCAGTTCACGTCGCTCTTTGAGGTTCAGGAAGCGCTTGGCCAATTCATCACGCGCTTTTTCCATAAGACCGAAGGTGGCTTTGGTCATGACATCATCCTTGCGCCTGCGTGCGGGTTCGAACATGCGCAACGGTAATGCTCACTTCTTCCAGGGTAAATTCTTCCCCATGCTGGGTGGCCATCATTGAAACCACCGAATCCATCGAATCAGGTTGAGCAGTTTCAGGCTTGTCGGAAGACCCAAGGATGCGATCCACAATGCGCCTTGTGACACGCTCAACCGAGGGCCCTTCGCTGAGCATCATGGGGGGCAACTGTATCCCAAAGCGCTTTTCAAGCCCCAGCGCCAACTCCACCCCCATCAGTGAGTCCATGCCCAGATCGTGGAGTGATTGGTTGAGTTCGATGTGTTCAGGCCTTACACACAAAACCTGCGAAATTTCTCGCGTGACCAGGGTCTGAATAATGACCCGCACTTCGTCAGCCGATTTGCCCGCAATCAGGGTCTGAAGATCATCGTTGTCTGAGTTTGCATCGTTGGCGGTACCAGCCTGTTTACGCAGGATATCAAATCGAGCCGACTGCGACGATGGCAGAAGACGCGCGAGTGTGTGCCAATCAAAATCGGCCACGGTGGTGGTGACGGCTGGGCCTGACAGCAGACCGTCCAGCATGGCCAACGCTGCACTTGCATGGAGCGGCTCAGCGCCCAGGCGCGAGGCCAAACTGTCTTTGACTGCCTGATTACGCGTGAGGTAACCCGCATCACCAATGGGCCCCCATCCGATGCAGGTTGCCGGCAGGCCCATGGCCCGCCGCATGGTGGCAAGGCCTTCCAGTGCTGCATTGGCTGCAACGTAGTTTGCTTGGCCGGGATTGCCCATACTACTTGTAATGGACGAGTACAGTACAAAGTGGTCGATTCGCATGTCCAAAGTCAGGCAATGCAGGTTCCAGGCGCCGCGCATTTTGGGAGCCAACACTTTACGCATGCAATCAGCATCCATATTGCCGATCATGGTGTCATCCAGAACCATGGCGGCATGCAAGATACCGGTCAACGTTGTTCCATTGTGTTGCAAATCGTCCAACAAGGCTTGCACATCGCCTCGGTTGGTGACGTCGCATGCAACGACTTGAACCTGCGAGCCCAATTGGATGAATTCAGCTACCGCTATCGCAGCACCCGGGGTGTCCAGACCCCGGCGACCGACGAGCACTAGTTGCCCTGCACCACGCTGCGCTAGCCAGCGTGCCGATTCCAACCCAAATCCGGAAAGACCGCCGGTCACCAGCCAAACCGATTCACTGGAGAACCGGATTCTAGGCGCCGCAATTTCCGTTGGATTCTCCACGGCAGGCACGTTACTCATATTGACAACGACCTTGCCAATATGTCTCGATTGCTGCATGGCGCGAAAAGCATCAACCACTTGGCTGGCTGGAAAAGTGCGATAGGGCAATGGAAACAAAACCCCTTGGCGGAAAAGAGCCATTACCTCTCGGAACAACCGTGTGGCCAGAGTCGGACGCGCCAGAAGTAACTGGTCCGCATCGATTCCAAAGTAGCTGATATTGTTTTTAAATGGTCGCAACCCAATTGGGGTGTTTTCAAAGAAATCGCGCTTGCCCAATTCCAGGAACCGACCGAACGGTTTAAGAACCTTCAAATTGCGACGAATGGCTTCCCCTGCAAGTGAGTTGAGTACAACATCGACCCCTTCGCCACCGGTGCGAGACAATATGTTGTCAGCAAAGTCGAGACTTCTGGAGTCATACACATGGTCTGCACCCAGTAAGGCAACAAAGTCACGCTTGTCGTCACTGCCAACAGTGGCAAAAATCTCTGCCCCTAAATGGAGCGCCAGTTGAATCGCTGCAATTCCGACACCGCCCGCGGCCCCATGAATGAGAACCCGTTCGCCGCTTTGCAAATCTGCAAGTTGCTTGAGTGCGTAGTAAACAGTGAAGAACACGGTGGGCACCGTGGCGGCGGCCTCGAAAGACCACTCCGTTGGTTTGTGGGTAACAGCACTTGTCTGGGTGACAACATGGCTGGAAAAACAAGCAGCGCCAAAGCCCATGACCGCGTCACCAACCACGAACCCGTCACAGTCCCCACCCACACGGGAGACGACACCGGAGAATTCAAGACCCAGACTGGCACCGGCAAAGCCGCTCTCAACTGCCTCGTCAGGCAACAATCCCATGACATACATTACGTCCCGAAAATTGAGACCGGTTGCAGCGACACGTACTTCCATTTCGTTGGCGGCCAACGCCCGCTCGACTTGGGGCAACCATGCCAAGTTGCGTAGTTGGCCCGGAACTGCAAAATCCAACCGATAGCGATCTGCTGCTTTGTGTGCGGACAGAGGAGAAGCACGTTGCATGCGAAGACCATAGCGACCCGCAGAAGTAAGAACGATCTCCCGCTCGCCGTCAGGAAACAACAACTCATACTCCAGGCGGCTGGAAAGGTCGGAGACGGATGTTTGGTGAATATCGAAGTCAATCAGAGTGCATGCCAGTGCGGGGTATTCGTTCATGACCACGCGTCCGAAACCCCACAACGCGGCCTGCTGTACGTCCTCGATGGGATTGTGGACAGCACCTTCAAACAATGCTCCACCGGCTGTGACTAACCACAGGCGTGTCTGATCTGTGGTGCGCGCCAATGCCCGAACCAGGTGAAGTGCAGCAACTACGTTTCGATCGGTCAGATCTGCAACGTCTGCATCCACGGAGGTAACAACCCCCGCCATGTAAACGATATTGTCGATTCGAGACAATATCGAACGCCCTGTAGTCAGCAGTTCTTCCGCCGATTCTGGACTTTGTGGAATGAAATGCAGATCAGTGGCTAGATCGCCAACCTTCCCAAGTACGGCTTGGCGAACATTCTGCCCACGGGATTCAAGATGGCTACGCAGGCTGTCCACCACCAGGCGCACCGGACCAGTGACATCGCCGACCAACAACCAGCTCTGAACAACAGGAGGTGCAATCAGAATGGCATCTTCAACGGATCGTTTGGACAACACGAGGTAAGCACCTGCAGCCAAATCCTCGCTGGCGGGTTCTTGAAAGATCTCTATATCGACAAAGCCTTGATCACTCAAAGTGCGTTCCCACGATTTGGGGGTGGCAAGCCGTGCTATGACTGCACCACTTTGACTGGTACGCCACCAAGCAGCATCAAGACCAAAAATAAAGTCCGCAACCATGTCAGGATGTCGTTCGGCGAGGATCAGTAAGCCAGATTTGGCGAGTCTGCGACGCAATGCAGTCAAGGCGCTTGGAGCGTGATTTGACCGGTGCAGAACATGTTCAAGGATAATGACATCAAAGTGTTCTGGAATCGCGTCTACTGCAACCAAGTCAAGTGCATCACCTTCTGCCTTGACCACTACAACAAAAGGATGCCCGTCATACTCCGCTTGTAGATGGGAATGGACCTCGGCATTGGCTGAAGCAACAACGTAGTCAAGCTGAACGCCAGGGACTTCCGTTACCACGTGCTCCACTGACGCATTGGATCCAGCTATGATTTCCAACACACGCAACCTGCGGTGGACCGGCCAGTCCGCCGCAAGCGTTTGCAATATGTTTTGTATGGCGAACCGGGTACCAACGTAGGATGGCGAGTCGTTAAATAACAACTCATATTGGTGGTTGTGGCGCAATTTGCGCGCTAGCGACTCACCCGTCAGACTGGATCGAATCAGCCCTGCCAACTCCCTACCGGTTCGGGAAGAAAGAACGAGTTCAGGCAAATTCTCCGGGTAGTCCCGTAGAAGCGTTCGCCAAATGCTCTGAGCCGGCGGAAGGTCAGTTGGCCGCAGGGTCCATTCCCCGCCAGAGTCCATGACAAGCAAATCGTTTTGCTGCAATACATTGATGATCCAAAGAAAGAACGGACGCACTACGGGATCCACTGTCTCGGGTCGGGCCAAGGCGTGTTGCAGTGAAGCATGAATCTGCGTGGACAACTCCTGAAATACCTCCCCAACGAAGGACACTGTCAAGGCTTCGAAGAGCGGCAACGCCCCTTGAAAATAGTCCGTGCGCACTGTTGCTGAACGCATTCCTGAAAAGCAGACCTGCAAATGTTTGGTCAGATCGCGGCTGGATGGGATGGGGCTGTACAGTTGGTCTTCCACAGTCGGCTTCAAATGCGCAACAGTAGTCCAGCAGGCTGGTGGCGCTTGTTTGCGTCGCTGCAAAGGAGCGGCACGAAAGCGACAGGCGGCAAGCGTAGCAATGATGCGTCCGGCAGCATCCAAGAGTTCAAAATCGGCCACTAAGGAGCGGGATCCCCGGCGGCGTAGATAGACACGGAAGTGCGCAATGGGGGTATTGCCGTACAAGCGCAGACGCCCGACTTTGACGGGCAGGAATGGAACGCCCTGCCCCGCCTCAATGTCCTCCTGAAAAAAATCAACCAGCGATTGAAAGCACACATCAAGTAGCGCAGGATGTATCAAATACTGTTCGACCGCTTCTTGCACTGCCGCAGGGACGCCTAATTTGACCTGCAAAGTGTGCCCCTGTATCCAACAGCAATCGAGCCCCTGGAAGCTAGGTCCATAGTCGAGACCCAATGCACTTGTTAGGCGGTAGTGAGTGTCATGGTCTACGGAGATGGCATCCTCCGGCTTTTGACCCAGGAAAGAAACACTACCAGTTCCCTCGCCTACGACGGGGGCACCCAGAAGTTGCCCAACGGCGTTCAAGTTCCAATCATCCGTGCTCAAACGCTGGCGACTCAGAATTTGGAATCCGCCATCACGCACTGACAATTCGAAACGCAGGCAGCGTGCGTGTTCGCCATCAAAGACCATGGGAGATAGGATTTCAAGCTCCTCCATCTCCTGTTGGTAGCCTCCAAAATATTCACGGGCCGCGGCAAGGGCGATTTCTATGTACGCAGAACCTGGCAGCACAATTGCGTTGGCCACCTTATGGTCGCCCAGCCAATCACAAATATCGGGGTCAATGACGTTTTCCCACGCAGCCGTCACATCCTTCAGTCGCCATCCTAGCAAAGGATGTACCCGGCGCTGTTCGAGTACGCCGTAGGCTTCATTGGTACCAGCGTGCCAGTGTCGTTCGCGCTGCCAAGGGTAATTGGGCAAACTCACATTTTGCCTGCGCGTCGGAAAGAAGGAACCCAACTGATGCGGAACAAGCAACATATGGGCGCGCAAGGCCGCCTCTTCAAGGCGCTCCAAACCGTCGTCATCTCTTCGCAGCGTAGGCACTACGGCTGCGGGTACGTCGTCCGCTGTAAGAGAATCTTTGATATAGCGCTGCAATATGGCATGGGGGCCAATTTCAATAAATACGCGGCAGCCACGCTGTGCAAGCGTCGAAATGGCCTGCGTGAAACGAACTGGCTGGCGTATATTACGCCACCAATATTCAGCATCCAGCTCCAACCCAGCCAAAACATCACCGGTGACGGTTGAAACGAACGCAACATCCGAGCATGGATTGGGAGTCAACGCAACAAGGCGTTCCAGGAGATCAACCTTGATGGGGTCCATCGTCCGACTATGGAACGCGTAGTCGAGATCGAGTAGACGGAAGAAAATCCGGCGCGATTCCAACATGTGTCCGAACCGCTCCAACACTACTAAGGGCCCCGAGAGAGTTAAGTAATTTGGGCTATTGATGCCAGCAATTTCGATGCTGTTGAATTCACCAACAGCAATCAGTTCACGCGCCGCAACCTCAGATAAGGAAACAGCGGCCATCCGACCCGTGCCGCGCGTCAGGGCTTGTGCTGCGCTGCGCGCACAAATGACCAAAATCGCTTGATCCAGGCTCAAAGCGCCAGCCGCCCATGCTGCCGCTATTTCACCAACACTGTGTCCAGCCACCGCCACCGGGTTGATGCCCAGTTCGCTCAACATCCGGGTCAAAGCGACTTGCAAAGCGAATAGGAGCGGCTGTGCAATGGCCGTATCAGATAGCCGCGAAGTTGTTGCGTCGCATAGCAGTTCATCCAGGATGGAAAAGCCAGCGGCTTCACGGATGGAAGCGTCGAGTTCGATCAGAATTTCGGAAAATCGGGGCGAATCCACCATGAGCCGTTGACCCATACCCAACCACTGCGAGCCGTTTCCAGAATAAATGAATGCTATGCCGCCCGGCTGAATAGGGGCATCTTCCCGCACCACATGCGGCGCGGGCTCTCCACGCGAAAACGCAGCAAGCTCGGCCGCCATGTCAAGCGGGTTTTCCACTTGAATTGCGAGCCGCTTTTGCATCGGGTCGCGGCGCAGGGCGGCACTACAGGCAATGTCGTACAGAGCTTGGGGCTGCTCTTGCAGAAGCATTGCATAACGACCTGCAACGTCTCGAAGGGCTTGCGCAGTGCGGGCGGATAGAAACAAAGGCGGACTAACAGTCCGTTGTAACTCTTGCTGGCTGTTGGCGGGCCGGTACTCCTGAATCAAAACATGGGCATTGGTACCACCGAAACCAAAGGAGTTGACTCCCACGACAGTCGCCTTTTTTGGATCTGTGGACAACGGTTGACATTGGGTAACTACATTGAGGTTCAGACCCGCAAAATCGATGTGCGGATTGAGTGTCACCATGTGCAGCGAGGGCGGTATGGTTCGGTTCTTTAGCATCAGAATTGCTTTGGCAAGCCCTGCCATTCCCGAAGCCGGCTCCAAATGCCCCAAATTGGTCTTCACTGATCCAATCGGTAATGGCGCACCGTTTGCACGTGAGCCGCCGTACACAGCGCCAATTGCGGCCGCCTCGATGGGGTCACCTACCACGGTTCCAGTGCCATGCGCCTCGATATAGTCAACATCGTTCGCGCTGAGGCCCGAACGGGATAAAACATCACGCATAAGTTCTGTCTGGCCATCACGACTGGGAATCGTGAGACTGGTCTTTCGTCCGCCATCCGAGTTTGCGCCAGAAGCCAGAATGACGGCCTGAATGGTGTCACCATCGGCGACTGCCTTTTCAAGCGGTTTCAGTACAAAGACTGCCCCACCCTCGCTACGCACATAGCCATTGCCCGATGCATCAAACGCGCGGCATTGCCCATCGACCGACAACATGGATGCTTTGGTAAATCCAACAAACGCGGAAGGGTGCAGGAGTAAATTAACCCCACCAACCAAGGCCATCGATGATTCACCAGAACGAAGGCTGTTGCACGCATGGTGCAAGGCGACCAGTGAAGATGAGCAGGCGGTATCGACAGCAACAGAAGGTCCGCGCAGATCAAAAAAGTAGGAAATTCGGTTGGCGGTAATGCTCAGCGTGTTGCCGGTCATCGAATGCGAGGACATGACCGCGAGGTCATCCATGGCACGCATGCCATAGTCGACCCCTGAAATACCTACATAAACAGCACAATCCGAACCCGCGATCGAGGAAGAGCGTATTCCTGCGTTCTCAATGGACTCCCAGGCGAGCTCAAGTAAAAGTCTTTGCTGGGGGTCAAGAGAAGCAGCTTCACGCGGGGAAATGCCGAAAAAACCGGCATCGAACTGATCAACGTGCGACAAAACTCCCGCCGCAAAAGTATTGGATCTTCCAGGTTCTGACCGTTTCGGATGCTGAAGGCGTTCTGTATCCCAACGCTGCGAGTCAATTTGCGTAACGAGATCACGCTTATCTGTGAGGGCTTGCCAGAAACTCAATTCGTCCCCCAGATCACCTGGGAATCGAAATGCCATACCCACTACTGCTATGGGCGTTACACAAGATTCATTTCGACTCAAATCAACCTCAATTTCATGAAGAGCCATTTTTCAATCCTACCAGATCAGTTGTAGAACTCAGAGTGGAAGACTCGGTATGATTAACACCACAGATTGAAACAAAAAAACCACCCTTTGGTGGTTTCTTTGTTCTGGCGGAGCGGGTGGGATTCGAACCCACGGTACCTTGCGGTACGCTTGATTTCGAGTCAAGTACATTCGACCACTCTGCCACCGCTCCTAATTGGTTGCATCGCTGGGCGAAGGCCTGAATTCTATCAGGCTCGCAGGGTCTCCAAACCGCCCAGGTACGGACGCAGGGCTTCGGGGATCGTCACCGAACCATCAGCATTCTGGTAATTCTCCAGCACGGCCACCAGGGTGCGGCCCACGGCCAGTCCGGAGCCGTTCAGGGTGTGCACCAACTCGTTCTTGCCCTGGGTATTTTTGTAACGTGCCTGCAGCCGACGGGACTGGAAGGCTTCGCAGTTTGAGACCGAGCTGATCTCGCGGAACGTGTTTTGCGCGGGCAGCCACACCTCCAGGTCGTAGGTCTTGCTGGCGCCAAAGCCCATATCGCCGGTGCACAGGCTCATCACCCGGTACGGCAGGCCCAGCTTTTGCAGGATGGCTTCGGCATGGCCGGTCATTTGCTCCAGTGCTTCGTAGCTGTGGTCGGGATGCACGATTTGCACCATCTCCACCTTGTCAAATTGGTGCTGTCGGATGAGGCCACGGGTGTCGCGCCCCGCGCTGCCGGCTTCCGAGCGAAAGCACGGCGTATGCGCGGTCAGCTTGATCGGCAAATCACTTTCGGGCATCACGACGTCGCGCACAAAGTTGGTTAGCGGCACTTCACTGGTGGGAATGAGGTACAACGCCGTGTGGTCCGGCTGGGCCTCGCCCTCTTGCCCGCCCTTCTTGGCCGCAAACAGGTCTCCTTCAAACTTGGGCAACTGACCGGTGCCTTTGAGCGAATCCCCGTTGACCGCGTAGGGCACATAGCACTCCGTGTAGCCGTGCTCTTGCGTCTGCACGTCCAGCATGAATTGGCTCAAGGCACGGTGCAGACGCGCCACCGGGCCTTTCATGACCGTGAAGCGCGAGCCCGAGAGCTTTACGCCCATCTCAAAGTCCAGCCCCAGTGGCATACCAACGTCCACATGGTCTTTGATTTCAAAGGCCATGGCTGCGGGCGTACCCCAGCGGCGCACTTCAACATTGCCGTGCTCGTCCGCACCCACCGGCACGCTCTCGTGCGGCAGGTTGGGTAGCGCCAACAACAGGGTTTGCATGTCCGCCTGGATGGCGTCTAGGCGGGTGGCAGAGGCGTCCAACTCGGCCTTTAGACCTGCCACTTCGGCCATGGCCGCATCGGCCTCAGCGTGCTGGCCTTTGCCCTTGAGCATACCAATCTGCTTGGACACGCTGTTGCGCTTGCTTTGCAGCTCTTCGGTGCGCATTTGCAAGGTTTTGCGTTCGGACTCCAGCGCGGTGAAAGTCTCCACGTTCAGGAAAGCCTGCGGGCTCTTGCGGGTTTCCAGGCGGGCGACGACGTGGGCCAGGTCTTTGCGCAACAGGGTAATGTCTAGCATGGTGTTTTCTCTATTCAGTTGAGGACAGAGCTTGCCGCTACACGGCTGCGGTCTGTCCCGCGAGTTTCAGTAACAAATAGGCCTCTAGCCCTCTAGCTTATTACGTAAGCAGCTATCAAAGTAATAGTACCGTGGTACGCGGTCAGGCGTCCAGCCGTAGGCCCTTGGGCAGCGGGAACTTCACGGTTTCTTCAATGCCGTCCATCTTGCGCACCGACACCGCACCCAGCGCCTTGATGCGGTCGATCACGGCAGTGACCAGCACCTCGGGAGCAGACGCACCCGCGGTCAGGCCAACGCGGCTCTTGCCTTCAAACCACTGCGTCTGCAATTCGCTGGCCGAGTCCACCATGTAGGCGCTCACGCCCAGCTTCCGGGCCAGTTCGGCCAGGCGGTTGCTGTTGGAGCTGGTGGGGCTGCCCACCACAATCATGATGTCCACCTGCGGGCTCATGAGCTTGACCGCGTCCTGGCGGTTCTGCGTGGCGTAGCAAATGTCCTGTTGCTTGGGTGTCTGCACATGGGGAAAGCGTGCGCGCACGGCGGCGGTAATCTCGGCGGCGTCGTCCACACTGAGCGTGGTCTGTGTGACCAGCGCCAGCTTCTCGGTTTGTCCGGGCTGGATGCGCGCCACGTCGGCCACGTCTTCCACCAAATGGATACCGCTGTCGAGCTGGCCCATGGTGCCCTCCACCTCGGGGTGGCCCTTGTGGCCAATCATGATGAACTCATACCCTTCCTTATTGAGCTTGGCCACTTCCACATGGACCTTGCTCACCAGCGGGCAAGTGGCATCAAAAATCCGAAAGCCCCGCCGTGCCGCTTCTTTTTGAATGGCCTGGCTCACGCCGTGGGCCGAGAACACCAGCGTGGCACCGGGTGGCACGTCGTCGAGCTCTTCAATGAAGATGGCGCCACGGCTTTTGAGGTTCTCGACCACGTAGGTGTTGTGCACGATTTCGTGGCGCACATAGATGGGGCGGCCAAACTTTTCCAGGGCTTTTTCAACAATCTCGATAGCGCGGTCCACACCGGCACAAAATCCGCGTGGCTCCGCAAGAAGGATTTCGCTGGTCATAAGATGCCAATCACCTGCACTTCAAAGCTCACCGGCTGGCCAGCCAGCGGGTGGTTGAAGTCGAACAGCACGCCGCGCCCCTCGGCCACCTGCACCACCACGCCGGCAAATTGGCCCTGGCCATCGGGAGTGGGGAATTGCACCACGTCGCCCACGTTGTATTGCTCATTGGGGTCACCCATGTCGGTGAGTTCTTTACGGGCCAGCCACTGCTGCATGGCCGGATTACGCTCACCAAAGGCCGCACCGGCGGGCAGATCAAAGGTGGTGCGGGTGCCTTCTTCCAGACCCACCAGGCAAGCCTCCACGGCGGGCGCCAATTCGCCATTGCCCAGGGTCAGGGTGGACGGCTTGCCGTCGAATGTGCTGATAACCTCACCGGCAGGGCCGCTCATGCGGTAATGCAGGGTGAGAAAGGAGCCGGGTTGAACCCGGGTGGGCGTGGCGGTCATAAATGTCCCTATAAACTGCCCTCTATTGTAGAAAGCCAGCCTAGCCCTTGCGCCGCAGGCGCCCTGTGAGCTTCAGCCCGTCACGAAAATTCAGCGCCATCAAGCTGAAGTTGGCGGCACCTGCAACCAACTCCACCATTTGCAGCGTATAAAAAATCGCATCGATTTCACCCGCAGCGGCCTTGCCATAGAGGTAAAAGGCGCAGGGCAAAAGGATCAAGATGCCATTGGCTGCAATGACCTGCATGCGCTTCCCCTTACCTGCCAACAAGTTGCCTTTGCGCAAGCCCGATAGCGCAAAGCCGCTACCACCGGTAGCTGCCATGGCCGGAATCATGACCCACATGGCTTGCAAAATGGTGTGTTTGACCAGCACGATGGCTTCTCGCGACAAAAAAAGCTCAGAGACCAGACTGGACAGCCAAAAACTGCCTATACACAACATGGCAACGGTTGCGGCAATGGGGTGGACTATTTTTTTCATAGGTGCTTTCTCATGGGTGCTTTCTTACACTGGCTGCGGGGTACCAGACTCCATTTGGGCCAGCAGAGTGGAAAGGACCTGGCTCGTGACTTCCAGCGCGGATGGCGCAATGACGCTGGCCAAGATGGCGCTCCGCGCACGCCACGCGGCGCTGATGCCGTCATAGGCACGCTGCCCGGTCGGACTCAGGCTGTAGACCGGTGCCCGCGTGTCGTTGGGGTTGACCTGCTGACTGAGCAAGCCCATGGCGAGTAGTTGGTCTGTTTGCTTCAAAGCTGCTTGCCGGGTCAGGCCCATGGCACGACCGATAGCCGCCGCCGACAAAGGCTTGCTGGCCAAATCCACTGCGCCTAGCACCTTCCACTTGGCGCTGGTCAGGCCCCACGTTGCGGTAATCTGGTCGCCCTCCAGGTTCAGCGCGCGCTGCGCCCGAAAAACGAGCAGGCTCAGGCGGGATAGGGAGTCGAGATCAGGGAAGGTGTTTGACATAGTTTGACAATGTGTTGTCGAATTATGTCAAATTGACTACCAGTTGTCAATTTAATCAAAAATCCGGTATGACTGGTACGCCGCTTGCTCGACAATGCCCCCCATTGAACCAATGTCCCACGGGATTCCCGGGGCCAAAAAAACTCTCGATACACTGCCCTCCAATATAGAAAGCCAGCCAATCCCTTGGGCTGCGTCCGACCAAGTCATGCCACTGCACCACCTGCCACCCGATGCACGCCCACGTGAAAAGCTGCTGGCACGTGGCCCACAAGCCCTGTCCGACACCGAGTTGCTAGCCATCTTGCTGCGCACCGGCATCAAGGGCAAGGGCGTTTTGCAAATGGCGGATGAGCTGTTGCACATCAAAAAAGATAGCGACTCAGGCAACACCGACGAGGGCTTTGACGGTATTTCAGGCCTGCTCCATGCCAGTACCGACGATCTCAATCGGGTCAAGGGCCTGGGCCCCGCCAAACGGGCCGAGATTGTTGCCGTATTGGAGCTGGCCCGGCGCGCCATGGCCCAGCAACTCAAAGAGCGCACGGTGTTTGCCGACCCCGGCACCATCAAACACTACCTGCAACTGCACCTGGCGGCGCGCAGCTACGAAGTGTTTGCGGTGATTTTTCTGGATGCCCAGAACCGTTTGCTGGCGATGGAGGAAATGTTCAGGGGAACGTTGACGCAAACATCGGTGTACCCGCGTGAAGTGGCGCTGCGTGCGCTGCACCACCAGGCCAGCGCCATGGTGCTGGCGCACAATCACCCCAGCGGTACGGTACAACCCAGCCGTGCCGACGAGGCGTTGACCCAAACGCTCAAGGCCGCCTTGGCCCTGCTGGATGTGCGGGTGCTGGACCACATCATTGTCGGGCCGGGCCAGGCGCTATCCATGGCCGAACAAGGACTGCTGTGAAGCCACAGCCCTTCAAGGTGGGCTCGTTGGCCGACCTCAAACAGGTCAAGAGGGAAATCGCGGCCCAGGCCGAGCACGAAGCACAGGCAGCCGCGCAACGGGCACTGGAAGCCAAACGCACCCGCGAGCAGCGCAGCCTGTTCCAGGCGGCGGTGGGCGCCGTGCAGCGCCTACCGGCACATGGCACCGCCAACCTCCAACCGTCGCCGCCCTCACCCACCCCCAAACAGCGCCAACTGGACGAAGCCGCTGCTTTTATAGAGTCCATCAGCGACGAGGTGGACATCACTACGCTGCTCGACACCGACGAGCGTCTGAGCTTTCGCCGCCCTGGTGTGGGGCCGGATGTGGCCAACAAACTGCGCCGTGGTCAATGGAGCATTCAGCGCCAGATCGATCTGCACGGCCTGCGCACCGACGACGCGCGTGAGGCACTGGGCACCTTTATGCGCGAGGCCCATCGTCAGGGCATTCGCTGTGTGCGTGTAGTCACCGGAAAGGGCCTGGGCTCGCCCGGCAAGACGCCGGTACTCAAGGACAAGGTGCACCGCTGGCTGGTGCAGCGCACGGAGGTGGTGGCCTTTGTGCAGGCGCCACCAGCCCAGGGTGGTGCGGGTGCGCTAGTGGTGCTGCTGCAGCCTGCGCGGGGAGCCTAACGATTTCCGTTGGGCTAGCCTACGCCTTCCTGCTCAAGTTCAGCCAGCTCCTGTGGAGTGAAGACCCGTGAACGGGTATGGAAAGCCTTGCCGGTTGAACCTTCCAGAGAGAAGGTGCCGCCGTGGCCTTCAATCACGTCAATGATTAGCTGGGTGTGTTTCCAGTATTGGTACTGTGCTTTGCCGATATAGAACGGGCAGCCGCCAATGTGACCCAGGTAGACATCGCCCGCCCCCATGGTGATTTCGCCGGGCAGGTAGCAGTTGGCGGCGCTGTTATCACAGCAGCCACCGGATTGGTGGAACATCAGCTCCGGGCCGTGCTGGGCCTGCAGTTCGCGGACCAGGGACAGCGCTGCGTCGGTGGCGATGACTTTTTCAACCATGCTTGTCTCCTCGTTTGTCAGACCGTCTAGTGTTGCGCTGTTGGTGGTCGCAACGCAGCAACCCAACGGGGCGCCCACCTCATGCTGGAGTACCAGAAATCGGTGGCCGCCCCGTTGGGTTACTGCGTTGGTGTGACGTTACCGTAGCGCGGTAGTCGGTTGGGCATCCCCCCGATTTCTGGTACCCCAGTATGAGGGGGGAGGCCCAGCCGGCTATTGCGCGGGTTAGAAGAAGCCCAGCTTGTTTTCGCTGTAGCTTACCAAGAGGTTCTTGGTCTGCTGGTAGTGGTCCAACATCATCTTGTGGGTTTCACGGCCAATGCCCGACTCTTTGTAGCCACCAAACGCGGCGTGCGCGGGGTAGGCGTGGTAGCAGTTGGTCCACACCCGGCCAGCTTTGATGGCGCGGCCCATGCGGTAGGCCACGTTGCCGTTGCGACTCCACACACCGGCGCCCAGGCCGTAGAGCGTGTCATTGGCAATGGCCAGTGCTTCCGCTTCGTCCTTGAAAGTGGTCACAGCCAACACGGGGCCGAAAATTTCTTCCTGGAAGATGCGCATCTTGTTATGGCCCTTAAACAGCGTGGGCTGCACGTAGTAGCCGCCTTCCAGATCGCCGCCCAGGTGGGCCTGGCCACCGCCGATGAGCACTTCGGCACCTTCTTGCTTACCCAGGTCCAGGTACGACAAAATCTTGGTCAACTGCTCTTTACTGGCCTGCGCACCCATCATGCTGTCGGTGTCCAGCGGGTTCTGGTGCTTAATGGCAGCAACACGCTTCAACACACGTTCCATGAACTTGTCGTAGATGCTTTCCTGAATCAGCGCGCGCGATGGGCAGGTGCAGACCTCACCTTGATTGAAGGCAAACAACACCAAGCCTTCAATGGCTTTGTCAAGGAACGCATCGTCCCTGTCCATGATGTCGGCAAAGAACACGTTGGGGCTCTTGCCACCGAGTTCCAGCGTGGCGGGAATCAGGTTGTTGGCAGCGGCCTGTGCAATCACGCGGCCTGTCGATGTAGAGCCCGTGAAAGCAATCTTGGCGATGCGCTTGCTACTAGCCAATGGCATGCCAGCTTCACGGCCAAAACCATTGACGATGTTCAGCACGCCCGGTGGCAGGATGTCGGCAATCAGCTCGGCCAAAATCAAAATGCTGATGGGGGTGGATTCAGCGGGCTTGAGCACCACACAGTTGCCTGCCCCAATGGCCGGGGCTAGTTTCCAGGCTGCCATCAGAATAGGAAAGTTCCACGGAATGATCTGCCCGACCACGCCCAGTGGTTCCTGGATGTGGTACGCGACGGTGTTCTCGTCGATGTTGGACAGTGCGCCTTCTTGCGCCCGTACACAACCGGCAAAGTAGCGAAAGTGGTCCACGGTAAGCGGTATGTCGGCGTTGAGCGTTTCGCGGATGGCCTTGCCGTTGTCCACGGTTTCAGCATAAGCCAGCAGCTCCAGGTTTTGCTCAATGCGATCGGCAATTTTCAATAGGATGTTGCTGCGCGTGGCGGCATCGGTCTTGCCCCAGGCGTCGGCAGCGGCGTGGGCAGCATCCAGTGCCAGGTCGATGTCTTCGGCAGTTGAGCGGGCAGCTTGGGTGTAGACCTTGCCATTGATCGGGCTGACCACGTCAAAGTACTGGCCTTTGACCGGGGCGACAAACTTGCCGCCGATGAAGTTGTTATATTGCGCCTTGTAGGCGATCTTGGCGCCAGCGGCGCCGGGGGCTGTGTACAGCATGGTGTTGTCTCCAGATAGTTGATGGTGAAATGCGAATCCGCCCACCCCATGGCGCAACGGTTTCAGACGGTCCTGATTGCACCGTGTGTGCCACAGTGGCACTTCAACCAAAAAAAGCCTCAAACGGCGCATGGCGCCCCTCAAAGAGGGTTCGGGGTACCCCTAAACTGTCACAACTGCTACAGCGTGGGGCACAGAATGTGCCAAAACGGTACAACTGATCAACCATTACGGGTCAAACAGCCTTTTGTACTGCCGCACAATGCGTCTCATGCGGACCCGGCCTGGGCCGCTGAACTGGAGATGGCGCACCCATCCCGCTAGCCTCAACAGGAGACAAAGGCCATGATGTACACCCTAGCCCTGCAGGAGCGTGCGCCCGCGACCCGCCTGCGAGAAGCCCGCCGCCTACTGGTCAACAATGGGCGCGTTCCGGTCAACGTGATTCAGAGCGAACTGGCCCGCTCCTGGCTGCGCTGCTGGCAACACGGCCTGCAACCCATGGGCCGTATGCCGGGAGCGCCCAACGCCTCGGGTGCCCAGTTGGCACGCGAGTTGGATCGCCAGCGCGAGCTTGTGGCCCATGCCCGCCCGGTGATGGAGTTTTTGCACGAACAGACCCTGGGCAGCGACAGCATGAGCATCCTAGCCGGGGCCGACGGCATGCTGCTGCACACAATGGGCGACCCCCAATTCATGGGCCGCGCCGAGCGCGTGGCACTGCGCGTAGGTGCCACCTGGCAGGAGCAATTTCGTGGAACCAACGCCATCGGCACAGCACTGGTTGATGCGCGGGCCGTGGTGGTTCATGCCGAGGAGCACTACCTGGAACGCAACAGCTTTTTGACCTGCGCGGCAGTACCCATCTACGACCCCAAGGGTCACATATTGGGTGCGCTGGATGTATCGGGCGACCACCGCGGCTACCACCGCCACACCCTGGCTCTGGTGCGCTCGGCAGCCCGCATGATCGAACACCGCTTGTTTGACACCCGCCACGATCCACGGCAGTGGTGTGGACTGCGCCTGCGCTTTCACATACAACCCGAGGGCATCGGCACCGTGGCTGAAGGCCTGCTGGCCGTTACGGAAGTTGGTCAATTGGCCGGTGCCAACGCCACCGCCCTGGAACTGCTGGGCCTGGATTGGCAAAGCCTGAGCCACACGTCGGTAAGCGCAGTACTGGCCGAGACAATGACCCAGTTACTGGATTGGGGCCGGCGTGCCTCCAACTCTCCACACGTCGTGCACACCCGCCTGGGTCACGCTGTGTGGGTGCGGGTGGAGGCGGCCCGCCTGATGCTTCAGACCCAGACCCTGCAGGCGCAGCCGGCTACACAAACCGTAACCACCGTGAAGCCGCAGGACGCCCTGGCTGCACTGGATACGGGCGACAGCGTTTTCTGCTCAGCCATCACCCGCGCGCGCAAGCTCATGGGCAAGCCCATTGCCATCCTCTTGCAAGGCGAGTCCGGCGTGGGGAAGGAAGTTTTTGCGCGCGCGGCGCACCGCAGTGGCCCGCGAGGTGAACAAGCCTTTGTGGCCGTCAACTGTGCGGCCCTGCCCGAGAACCTGATCGAAGCCGAACTTTTTGGCTATCAGGGCGGCGCCTTCACCGGCGCACGGCGCGAAGGCGCCCCCGGACGCATCCGCGAGGCCCATGGCGGCACTTTGTTTTTGGACGAAATTGGCGACATGCCCCTGCCCTTGCAGGCGCGCTTACTGCGCGTATTGCAAGAACGCGTAGTGGTGCCGCTGGGTGGTGGCAAGCCGGTGCCGGTGGACTTCTGCCTGGTATGCGCCACCCACCGCGACCTACCCACCGAGATGCAGGCCGGGCGCTTCCGAGAAGACCTGTACTACCGGCTCAACGGCCTGACCCTGCGCCTGCCGCCCCTGCGTGAGCGCAGCGACCTTGGTGCCTTGATGGAGCAGGAACTGATGGCCCTGGCGCCAGGGCGCGGCATTGCCATTGCGCCCGACGTGCGACAAGCCCTGCACCACTACCGCTGGCCCGGAAATATGCGCCAATTGTCCAACGCTTTGCGCACCGCCTGTGCCTTGCTCGACGACGATGACGACACCATTGGCTGGGCGCACCTTCCCGACGACCTTTTGCAAACTATCAAACCCTGCGCGGACACGGCAGGTGTCCCAATGGGTACTGTCGATGAAGGCACCACACCCGACCTGCGCACCCTGTCACATCAGACCATTGAACGCACCGTGGAGCAATGCGATGGCAACCTGTCCGAAGCGGCCCGCCTGTTGGGTATCAGCCGCAACACGCTGTACCGATGGCGACGTGGGAACTTGGGCTCCCATGGTTCACGCATTTGAGGTCATCAACAGGATTGGCGACCAGCACGTCCTGACCGCCAAGATATTCATCAAACCGTCTGTTTTTTGGTGAGATACTTGAGTTTCTACGCTGGATCCCTCTAGGCTTGGACGAGCGGGCGGTTTGACCCGGCTGGCGATGAAAAACCAAATGCTGCGCAAGGAGCTCAGGAGCCGCCATTTTGGATACAGACACTTTTCAGACACTGTTTGAGCGGCTTCCCATTGGTGCTTACCGTTCCAGTTACGCGGGGCACCAGTTGCGCGCCAATGCGGCACTGGTCGCACTCAACGGCTACCGCGCTGAAGCTGAGATGCTGGCCAACATTGGTGACATTGCCACAGAGTGGTACTGCGATCCACAACGCCGCAAGCAGTTCACCCAGTTGCTCAGTGACCAGGGGCAGGTAGTAGATTTTGTCTCCGAGGTTTACCGTCACAAGACGCGCGAACGCATTTGGGTGCGTGAGCACGCCCATCAGGTGTGTGATGCGCAGGGTGTGCTGCGCTACTTTGAGGGCACGGTGCAGGAAATCACTGACGAATACCAGCGCCAACTGGATCTTCACGCCAGTGAAGACCGCTTTCGGGCTATGACAGATCTGTCATCTGACTGGTATTGGGAGCTGGATGTGGTGGGTCGCTTTGTGCGCTTGGACATCGGGAGTCGGAGCGTAAACCTTGGTCTTAGCCAAGAAGTGCTTGGCAAAACGCGCCAGCAACTACCGCAAATCGCGCTGAACGCGTCGCAGTGGGTCACCTACCAGGCATTATTGGACGCGCATGAGGCGTTTTATGAGTTTGAGATGCCGATTCAACTCGATAGCAAGCGCCTGTTGTGGCATGCGATCAGTGGCGAACCGGTGTTCAACACAGAGGGTGGCTTTGCAGGCTACCGTGGTGTTGGCAGGGACGTGACCCGACGCCGTGAGTCCGAAGAGTTGATCCGGCAAATGGCGTTTCAGGATGTACTCACCGGCCTGGCCAATCGCCGTCTGTTCATGGATCGCCTTCAACAAGCCCTATTCGGCATGGCACGTACCGGCCAGTGTGCCGTACTGATGTTTCTGGATCTGGACCGCTTTAAGGCGCTCAATGACCAACGAGGGCACTCAGCGGGCGACTTGCTGTTGCAGCAGGTCGCACAGCGCTTGACTGCATGTGTACGCGGCGTCGACACGGTAGCGCGCTTGGGTGGTGACGAGTTCACCATACTCATGGAAGATGTGGACGCCGATGACCAGTTGGCCATGCGCCACGCCCGCACGGCGGCCGACAAGGTCATGCAGGCGCTGGCAATTGACTTTGATCTCGGTGGCGATGCCGCAGCGCAGCGATACGCGTGCGGCGTCAGCCTTGGGGTGGTGATCTTGCGCGACCCACTGGCCAGCGCTGATGCCTGTCTGAATCAAGCGGATGCCGCCATGTACCAGGCCAAGGGCAATGGTTGCGGTGGCGTCTGGATCGATGCTGACGCGCGGGGCTAAGCTTTAGCGCGGCCCGACGGACATCGCCAGGACAAGGCTATCGTCTAGCCCTGACAATTGGCTCCTTTACCGTCTTTTAATTAAGGTAAGCGAGTCGGTTGACCATGATGATTAACCGACGTTTTCTTGAACCAACCGCCTTGGTGCGCAATGCCCCGCTCACGCCGGGCAATTTGGTTTTGTGTTGCCGTCACCTAGCACTGCGTTAATCCATATGAACAATCCATCACACATCATCATCATTGGCGCCGGCTTTGGCGCGCTATCCAGCGTGCGGGAAATCCGTCAACGCGATCCACACGTCCGCATCACTTTGATTTCGCCGCGCGCTGAGTTGCACTACCTGCCTGGCATCATCTGGATACCCAGCGGCCTGCGCACGCGTGAGCAACTGGTGGTGCCACTGACCAACTTTTTTACCCGCATGAACGTGCAGCACATGGCAGCCGAAGTCACTGGTCTTGCCGATGGCGGCCGGGTAGTCAATACCACCGAAGGTGATGTGCGCAACGACGCCCTGGTAATTGCCAGCGGCGGGCGATTCATCAAAAAGCTGCCGGGCATTGAGCATGCCATTACGCCCTGCGAAGGCATTGCGGCGGCGGAAAAAATCCGTGATCGGCTGCGCGACATGCAAGGCGGGACCATTGCCGTGGGTTTTGGCGGCAACCCAAACGAGCCCAGCGCGGTGCGCGGTGGACCGATGTTTGAGTTTCTGTTCGGTATTGATGAACAACTTAAACGGGAAGGGCGGCGCGACAAATTCGAGCTGGTGTTTTTTAACCCATCCACCCAGCCAGGTAACCGACTAGGGCCAAAAGCCGTGAAGCATTTGCTGGCCGACATGGCGCGGCGCAATATTCGCACGCATCTGGGCCACAAGATGGTGCGCTTGGAAGCAGATCAAGTGGTAACCGAAGGCGGTGCTTTTACCGCCAACCTCATTCTTTTTATGCCCGGCATGACTGGCAACCTGTGGTTTGACCAAACCGAACTGGCACGCTCGCCCGGCGGGCTACTCAAGGCCGATGCGCAGTGCCGTGTTGAGGGCGCGCAGCAGGTGTATGTGGTGGGCGATTCGGGCAGCTTCCCCGGCCCCGACTGGATGCCCAAGCAAGCCCACATGGCCGACCTGCAAGCCGCTGCTGCGGCGCAGAACGTGTTGGCCGGCTTGCGCGGCCAGACGCCTACGGCCACCTTCAAGGTCGAGCTCATTTGTATCATTGACGCGATCGACCACGGTACGCTGGTGTTTCGCAGTCCCACACGCCAGATCATCCTGCCATCGTCGCGCCTATTTCACTGGGCCAAGCGCTATTTTGAAGGTGTGTATTTGCGCAAGTACCGATAACTGTTTAGAAAGCTTGTCTACTGCGCATGACCAGTGAACTCTACAACCCCGTGGTTCTGGCTAGGCCTGGGCGGAGTGTTGTTTGCGCTGCTCTTGGTCGCATGCGCGATATTGCACCACGGCCTGGCTCCGCAAGCCACCCTGGAAGGGTTGCAGCCCGCCGATTTGGGTTTGACCGCGCAGTCGGTACGCATTCCTGCGGCGGGCAGGCACGACCTACACACGGTTGTCAGTGTGTCCGCATTTGCCAACCCCGATCAAGTGATGCGCCGCTGGTTGGCTGCCCGCCGCGTGCCCTACTGGCCGCTGGGGTGGCTGGTCAACAGGTACGTGGAAAGTGTAATTGCTGCCCGATTCAACGTCATTGCGCCCATCCACACTATGGCCCATTGCCAATGTCCCTCTTTGATGGTGCATGGGCTGCAAGACCACACCGTGCCGATTGAGGACGCGCGCTGGTTGTGGCAAAACCGTGCGCAGGCTGATGTCACTTTGCTGGAGTGCAACGGGTCACACGAGTCGTTTGATGATTTGCCGGAAGTTACCCGCAAAATTTTGGATTTTCTAAAGCATTTCAATCGGGTGCAGGTTCCGCGGATCCCCTCTTTATCACCGGAGACTTCATCCTAGAACACCAACGGAATCAACCACCAACTGCGTTTGCGGTAAGACGCCCACTGCGGGTAACGCGACATACTGGCTTCTTTTAGCGCCATGTTGGGCGCAAAGACGCACAGCCACACCCAAGCCAGCACCAGCACTGGAAACCAATGCCACACCAGCAGGGCCAGGCTGGCGTAAATCAGCATTTCTCCGGCGTAGTTGGGGTGGCGCACATAGGCATGCACACCGTCGGTGATCAGGCCACGCTGAATGCGCAGGGTGAAGAATTTTTGTGCATCGGCCGCAATCATCAGTACCGAGCCGAACATGCACAGCGAAATGCACAGGCAGTACCAGGCCGCATCCGGCAAGGGGTACACCGGATGCACAGTGCCAGAAATCAGCAGCCAACCAAACGCCCAGTACGGTCCCAGCACAAACACAAAGGCGTTGATGCCCCCCAACACGGTGACACGCTTCTGCCAGTTAGGATCAGGAAATGCCATGTCCTTGAGCAACCACACCAACCCGTATGTGCCATGCAGGGCCAGGTAGACCCAGGCCCCCACCGAGGTATTGCCGTACCAGGCCATGAGCGCACCCAAAAATACAAAGGTGCCACACTTCTGGAAGTTGACGACCCAGGCCAGCTTCCAGGGCCGAGGGCCACCACCACAGTCTTGCGACAACCAGCTGGTGACCTTGCGCAACCACACGGCCCACGCGGGAGCCAGGGCGGCAGTAGGGGCGGCGGTTGCATGCATGAATGGCTCCTTGTCGGCGGGCGTGCACGGTCGGCACGGTGCGCGCCAGTGTAAGGGCATCCACCTGTGTGTACAGCCCCACTTAGCCTACTGCAACTGAGTAGCGTCTCTGCGCATGGTCAGGGCTTAACCAGCTGCAACCCTTGGCGTACCCATTCACTCATGCCCCCCTGCACGAAACGCACGTTGGTGTAACCCTTCTCGCGCAGAAACTTGAACGTGGCAGAGGATCGGTTCTGGGTGCGGCAAATCAACAGTATTGGACGCTTGGGGTCGTTCGGAATTTCCGAGAAGCGCGCCGCCAATTGGCGTAGCGGCAACAGCTTCGCACCGGGAGCGACGCCGTCGGCTGTTTCCTGGGGTTCGCGCACGTCAAAGAGCGTGGCTTTGCCGCTATCAACTTCTTTACGGGCTTCATCCAGAGTCACCGAGTCGGCGTCCGGTGCAGTTTGCGCCATCCCCCTAGCGCACAGTGACAGGGAAGCGGCCAACAACACCAAGCGGCGCGTGGGCGATTGGTGGGGGCTGTTCATTGTGGTGCCATTTCGTCCCAGGCCTTGATGGCCTCGGCGGTGTACATCAGGGCCGGGCCACCGCCCATGTAAACGCACACAGCCAGCATTTCATCCAGTTCGGTGCGGGAGCATTGCAGCTTGTGCAGCGCTTTGACATGAAAGCCAATGCATCCCGAGCAATGCTGGGTGATGCCAATGGCCAATGCAATGAGTTCCTTGTTCTTGGCACTGATCGTACCTTCCTTCATGGCGGCAGTGGCCAGCTGGCCAAAGGCCTGCAGGGCCTCGGGTTGGGTCTTGCGCAAGGGGGCCAGATTGGTATTGATGTCCTTGATCAGACCGACATGGTCAAAGGTGCTCATAGGGGTCCTTTTCCGTTTTAAAGCGCGAAGGTCCGTGTTAGGCCTTCAAGTTCCTCCAATATACCCCAATGGGTATGTTATTGCTTTGCGCTACGTCAATACGCGCAGCGACGAACACGGCCTCTCAACCCGACTTGATGCGTTCCAGCAATGTGTCGGTAACCTGGCTGATGCGTTCGCGGGAAGCAAAGTCGGATTCAAACTGCAGATCGGATACGGCCAGCGAAAAAAGGACCAGCGCATCCCGCAGGCGCTCAACGTCTCTTGCCAGGTGCGCCAGATCCTGTTCCAGTGTGTGTGCTTTGTCGAAAGGTTCCACGTTGCCAAGTTCCAAACAAGGAAAGTGGCTTTTTAATACGAGCGCCTACGCAATGCAAATATTCTTACATTCGGCTACAGCATTCAGCTTGCCGCCTGGCGCAGCGTTTCCATGACCGGGCGCTGCAGCACCTCGCGCAGGCCCCACCACCCGGCTGCCAGCGCCAGCAGCGCCCCAGCAAGAGCACCCAGCAGCGGCACCCACAGGGATACCGTCCACTCAAACTCGAACACATAGCGCGCCAGCGCCCAACCGACGGCAGCCGCCACAATAGACGCCAGAAAGCCCGCCAACACACCCACGCCAGCCAGCTCGGCGCGCTGCACTTGGCGCAACAGGCTGCCGCGCGCACCCACCGCCCGCATGATGGCGTACTCGCGGGCGCGCTCCTCCCGCGTGGCGGTTACGGCGGCGAACAACACCACCAGCCCGGCGGCCAGGGTGAAGCCAAACAGGAATTCCACCGCGCTGATGACTTGCTCCAGCACACGCTGCACCTGGGCAATAGTGGTGGTCATATCCACATTGGTCACGTTGGGAAACTGATGCACCAGGGCGTTGTCAAACCCTTTGCTGGCCGGGGCCTTGAAGGCGCCCATGTAGGTGGTGGGTACGTTGTCCAGGCGGCTCACCGGGTACATGACAAAGAAGTTGGCCCGCATCGAGCCCCAATCCACCTTGCGCAGCGAGGTAATTTTGGATTCAGTCTGCATACCACCCATGTCAAAACGCAGCGTATCACCCACGTGCAGGTTCAGGGTTTTGGCAATACCCTCCTCCATGCTGATGGCACCTAATTCTTCGGATTTCCATTGCCCGCCAACCACTTCATTCTTCTGCGGCAGCGTAGCGTTGAAAGAGACGTTGAACTCGCGATCCACCAGCCGCTTGGCGCGATCATCCACAAAATCGTCCGGAGTAACGGTACGACCATTCACCGCCACCAGTCGGCCGCGGATCATGGGATACCAGTCAAAGCGCTCCACCCCGGCACCTTTGAGCATTTTTTGAAACGCGTCTGACTGCTCTGGCATGACATTGATGACAAAGCGATTTGGCGCATCGGGCGGCGTAGCGCGACGCCAACTGCTGATCAGGTCGGTGCGCAGCAGCACCAGCAGCACCAGAGCCAGCAGGCCTACGGCCAGCGCACTGACCTGCACCACGGTGTAGGCGGGCCGTGCCGACATCTGCCGCGTGGCCAACACCAGCCAGCGTGGTGCGGTAGCCTCGTTCACACTCCAGCGCAGTGCCTTGACGGCCAACCAGCTCAGGGCTGCAAACACCACCACCGCAGCAGCGAACCCCCCCACCGCAATCAGGCCCAACTTGATGTCACTACTAGCGGCCAGCAACAGGGCGGCAAAGCCGAGTACACCCACAGCCAGCACACCCAGCGAGGCGGGCTTGAGGTTGCCCACATCGCGGCGAATCACGCGCAGCGGTGGCACGCTGGCCAGTTGCAACACCGGCGGCAGGCCAAAGGCCAACAGCAAGGTCAGCCCCATGCCCAGGCCCAACAGCACCGGCCAGATGGTGGCTCCTGGCAGCGCCGCATCCACCAGACCTGCCAGCAGCAAAACAAACAGATAGTGCACGCAATAGCCCAGCAACACCCCCAACGCGCTGGCAAAGCAACCCACCAGCGTGAACTCGTAGGCATAGCCGGCTGCAATGGTGCGTTGGCTCAAGCCCAGCACGCGCAGCATGGCGCAGTCATCCAGGTGGCTGGCCGCAAAAGCGCGCGCCGAAAGCGCCACAGCCACGGCACTGAGCAGGGCAGCCAGCAGGGCCACCAGGCTGAGGAACTTGTCAGCGCGGTCCAACGTCTGGCTCATCTCGGGGCGCCCGCTTTGCAGCGATTCCACGCGAATGCCGCGCAAGCCGTTGGTACTGGACTCTTTGACTTGCGTATCGGCCCAGGCCACAAAGCCTTCCACTGGTTTATCTTCACCAGCCACCGCCATGCGGTAGGTCACGCGGCTGGCGGGTTGTATGAGTTGGGTGGCGGCAAGGTCGCGGGTGTTGATCATTACGCGTGGTGCAAAGCTCATAAAGCCAGCGCCCCGGTCCGGCTCCACTACGATAATTTTGGCTATGGTCAGGCGTGATTCGCCCAACAACAAGGCGTCACCCATAGCAACACCCAGAGTCTCGAGCAGGGAAGCGTCCACCCAAGCTTGGCCAGGCTCTGGAATGGCCCGGGTGAGGGCGTCAGGCGAATCAGGCGCACTGGCCACACGCAAGGCACCACGCAGCGGGTAACCCGGCTCCACTACCTTGAGCGCTACCAGCTTGGCGGCACCACCCTGCGCATCACTGGCGCGGGCCATGGTGGGGAAACCGGCGGTGGACACCACCGCCAGCCCCAGGCTGCGCGCCTTGTCCACAAACGCTGGCGGCGGCGGGTTGTCGCTGGACACCACGGCATCACCGCCAAGAAGTTGGCGCGCATCGCGGGCCAAGCCTCCCTTGAGCCGGTCGGCAAAGAACCCCACGGCGGTCAGGGCCGCCACGGCCAGAGTCACGGCGATGATCAAGAGGCGCAAATCGCCCGAGCGCAGATCGCGCCACAGGGTGCGCCAGCCCAGGCTCCAGAAAGAAATGGTCATGGCCCTACCTTAGCGCATCCGCACGGTCCCCACGACGCATGGGGTCTCATGCGCGCAGGCTGCTGGCCCCTAGCGAATGGAAATGCGCTTGGCCGAGAGATTGCCGCCAATCAAACGGCGCAGACTTAAGGCATCGGCTTGGCGCGAAGCGTTACCCGACGCATTGAGCAACACCAAAGTAGCGCTTTTACCCGCTTGTTTGATGCGCATGATCAGGCAGCGCCCGGCCTCATTGGTAAAGCCGGTCTTGGACAGCAAAATGTCCCAACCGCGCGCACCCACCAGCCGGTTGGTGTTGTGGAACACCACATTGCGGCCATTCATGCGCACCACATCTGACGCGTTGGTGGTGATGTCTGCAATCTCGGGGTAATGCGATGCGGCTTGCGCCAACTTGGCCAGGTCAGCGGCGGTAGAGGTGTTCTCCGGTGACAGGCCCGACGGTTCCTTGATGACGGTGTTAGTCATGCCCAGCATCTTCAGCTTGGCATGCACCGCACCCAAAAAGGCTTGTGGGCCACCGTGGTAGGTACGGGCCAGGGCGGCTGCAGCGCGGTTGTCTGACGACATCAGGGCCAAGCGCAGCACGTCGTGGCGGGTCAGTTTGGCGCCCACTGGCACGTGTGACTTGCTGTGCTTGAGTTCATCCACATCCGATTCGTCAATGGCCAACACCTCGTTCATGGCAGGCCGACTATCCAGCACCACCATGGCGGTCATCAACTTGGTCAACGAGGCGATCGGCACAGCGGCGTCAGCGCCCTTTTCAAACAAAATTTGGCCAGTTTCATCGCTGACAAGGATGGCGTGTTCGGAGTAAAGCTTGAATGCGTGTGCGCCCGTGCAGGCGACCAGCGCAAGGCTGGCAAGGAATAACTTCAACATGGAGGACAGTGGGCGTACGCGGTAAGTGATTGCATCATCAAGTGTTCTTGCTGATGGTGATAGTGGGGAACTTGCTGGAAAAGTCCTTGTTGCGCGCCGCAATGGATACCGCCACCTTCCGAGCCATGGCCTTGTAAATGCCGGCAATCTCGCCGTCGGGATCAGCCACCACGGTGGGCTTGCCACTGTCGGCCTGCAGGCGGATCTGCATATTCAGGGGCAACGCACCCAAATAGTCCATGTTGTATTCAGCAGCCATCTTCCTGCCACCATCTTCACCAAAGATGTGTTCCACATGGCCACAGTTGCTGCACACGTGCACCGCCATGTTCTCGACGATGCCCAGAATCGGCACGCCCACCTTTTCGAACATCTTGATGCCTTTCTTGGCGTCCAGCAGGGCAATGTCCTGCGGCGTAGTGACGATGACCGCACCGGTCATGGGCACGCGCTGGCTCAGGGTGAGCTGAATGTCGCCAGTGCCGGGGGGCATGTCCACCACCAGGTAGTCCAGATCCTTCCAGTTGGTCTGGCGCAGCAACTGCTCCAGCGCCTGTGTGGCCATTGGGCCGCGCCAAACCATAGCCTCGTCTTGTGCCACCAGAAAACCAATGGACATGACTTGCACGCCGTAGTTTTCCATCGCCTCCATGGTCTTGCCATCGGTCGACTCGGGGCGGCCTTCAATACCCATCATCATGGGCAGGCTGGGTCCGTAAATGTCGGCATCCAGCAGTCCCACCCTGGCGCCTTCTGCAGCCAAGGCCAGCGCCAGGTTGGCCGCAGTGGTGCTCTTGCCCACGCCGCCCTTGCCAGAGGCCACCCCCACAATATTCTTGACGCCTGGCAGAAGTTGCACTCCGCGCTGCACCGAATGGGCCACGATGCGGGAACTGATATTGACCGACACATTGCCCACACCGGGTAGGGCCTTGACCGCTGCAATCAGGGCTTTGCGCAGATCGGCAAACTGGCTTTTGGCAGGGTAGCCGAGCTCCACATCGAAGGCCACATCGTCACCCGACACATTGATATTTTTCATGGCCTTGGTGGACACAAAGTCTTTGCCGGTGTTGGGATCGATTATGTGCCCCACCGCTTCGTTGATCGCTTGCACTGTCACAGTCATTCAAATTCTCCTGAATATCGGTATAGTCTACCGAACCCTTCTCGCTGCACGGGTTTACCCCCGTCACGTTCAGACAGACAGTACGTTTACAACTCAGTACCGCACCCGATAATGGTTGTATGTCCGAGGCCATTTCCCACCCCCATCCTGCCGGACTTTTGCTTACCGGTGGCGGGGCCCGCGCGGCCTACCAGGTGGGTGTACTGGAAGCCATTGCCGACATCCGGCTGGAATGCGGAGCCGGCAATGAACCCAACCCATTCCCCATCATCACGGGTACCTCGGCCGGCGCCATCAACGCCTCTGCGCTGGCCTGTGGTGCCGATAATTTTGACGCCACAGTACGCATGATTGCTGCCACCTGGCGGGGTTTTCACGCCGACCAGGTCTACCGCGCCGGGCACCTGGATATGCTGCGCTCAGGCGCAAAGTGGCTGACACTTCTATCCCTGGGATGGGTGCTGGCTAAGTGGCGTCGGGTCAAACCGCGCTCGCTACTGGACAATTCGCCGCTGGCAGAATTGCTGCAGCGCCTGGTGCCCTTGGAACGCCTGCCGGAGCTGATCAGCCAAGGGCACATGCAGGCGCTGGCGGTTACGGCATCGAGCTACAGCTCGGGCGAACACGTCACGTTTTTCGAGGCGGATAAGCGCCTGATGCCCTGGGTGCGCAGCCAGCGCCAGTCGGTGCGCGACAAGATCACCCATGCGCACTTGCTGGCATCCAGCGCCATTCCGTTCGTGTTTCCCGCCACACAATTGCATATCAATGGCCACGACGAGTACTTTGGTGACGGATCCATGCGCCAGTCGGCGCCCTGTTCACCCGCCATCCACCTGGGGGCCGAACGCATTTTGGTGGTGGGGGCTGGGCGCATGCACGAGCCCAAGAATGAGGTCAACGCACTGAGCAGCAACGCCTACCCCTCCATTGCACAGATTGCCGGCCATGCCCTGTCCAACATATTCCTGGACGCGCTGGCGGTGGACGTGGAGCGTGCCCGGCGCATCAACCACACCATCAACCTGGTGCCCGAAGCCTTGCGCCAGACCAGCGCCCTGCGCCCACTGGAACTGCTGGTCATCTCTCCCAGCGAGCGACTGGACGTAGTGGCCAGCAAACACATTGACACCCTGCCCCACGGGGTGCGCACCATGCTCGGCGGAGTAGGAGTGTCTTCACGCAAAGCTGACGTCAAAGGGTCGGCCCTGGCCAGCTACCTGTTGTTTGAATCCGGCTATACCCGCGAGCTGATGGGTCTGGGGTATGCCGACACACAGCGACAGCGCGCCGAGGTCTGCGCCTTTTTTAGCTGGTGCGACCCCAAGGCCATTGCCCCACCGCAGGATGCCCTGCCCGCAGCGCGGCAAGACCGGCGCAAAGACCCGTTGCGGTTGCGCTGACACTTCAACTACACCTCAGCTGGAAAGAATAATTCAAGACGGATTACATGCAAACGGAGGCCACACTGGATCCGTTAGAGTATTTAATACGGCAAGACTCGCCGTCCCACAAAAATACATAAGCATTTGGGTTGGTAGAAAAGCAATACGCAAAGAAGGTGCCGCGGCCAATGCTGGCATTGCCGTTGTAAACGCCTGACTCAAAACCGTATACCTTGTACGTCGCCGTATTGGACAGGTTGTATGCAAAAGGGCTCTGATATGAAAAAATCGTGTCTGGGAACCAGGTCCGCGCACTCAAGGTGTTGGCAACTGCTGATGAATTGGTCTGCACGTACCTGAAATCGGTACTACCCGTATCCATTTTGAATACCACTTGAAATACGTCACAATTGATTCCCCAAAATTCCTTGGAGACCCGCTGGGTCACATTCATGCCGTACATATACATTGCATCTCGCTGCCCCAGATATCCACTCACATAGTCAGCTTGCGCAACGGTTGCCGCCATTAAAGCGACAGCTACCAGTCCATTTGCCATTTTCGACATATCGTCTCCTAGTGGTTTAAAAAATAATACGGCTTTGAAGGTAGCTTACGCAACTGCCTAATCCAATGCGGGAATCTGTTCGAATACTCCTACCGAAGTAACTTGAAGTTACGGCATGTAGATTTCACCAAACTTACGGGGTGCATGTGCCCCACGGTGCGGTGAGTTACCGTGTATTGAGGCCACACGACTAAAATCTCTGACTGTCTCCTGAAAGTCTCGTTCCCATGTCACGCCAACTCTTCGTCACCACCGCCCTGCCTTACGCCAACGGCAAATTCCACATCGGCCACATCATGGAGTACATCCAGGCCGACATCTGGGTGCGCTACCAGCGCATGATGGGCAACGCGGTGGATTTTGTTGTGCCGACGACACCCACGGTGCGCCCATCATGATTGCGGCCGAAAAGGCCGGTCAAACGCCACAACAATTTGTGGCTGACATTGCGGCTGGCCGCACGCAGTACTTGGACGGCTTTCACATCAGTTTTGACAACTGGAGCAGCACCGACTCACCCGAGAACCACGCGCTGGCGCGCCAGATTTACCGCGACTTGCGCGACAACGCCGATGGTTCGCTGATTGAGACACGCACCATTGAACAGTTTTTCGACCCCGAGAAAAATATGTTCCTGCCCGACCGCTACATCAAAGGCGAATGCCCCAAGTGCCACGCCCAAGACCAGTACGGCGACAACTGCGAAGTGTGCGGTGCGGTGTATGCCCCCACCGACTTGATCAAACCGTTTTCGGCCCTGTCGGGCGCCACGCCGGTGCTCAAGAACTCTGAGCATTTCTTCTTCAAACTGTCGGACCCACGCTGTGTGGAGTTTTTGCAAGAGTGGACACAAGGCAACGACGAAAGCGGCAAGCCCCGGCTGCAGCCGGAAGTGGCCAACAAGGTCAAAGAATGGTTCAGCGTGCGCACCAACCCGGACGGCACCCAAAGTGAAGGCCTGGGCGACTGGGATATCTGCCGCGATGCGCCTTACTTTGGCATTGAAATTCCCGATGCGCCGGGCAAATATTTTTATGTATGGCTGGACGCGCCCATTGGCTACCTGGCCAGCCTGAAAGACCTGCTCGTCAACAAGCGCGGTCAGAGCTACGACGACTACATGGCCAACCCGGCGCTGGAGCAGTACCACTTTATTGGCAAAGACATCGTTACCTTCCACACCCTGTTCTGGCCCGCCACGTTAAAGTTCAGCGGCCGCAAGACGCCCAACAACGTGTTTGTGCACGGCTTTTTGACCGTGAACAACGGCGAGAAAATGAGCAAGAGCCGTGGCACCGGCCTGGACCCGCTCAAGTACCTGAGCCTGGGCATGAACGCCGAATGGCTGCGCTATTACCTGGCCGCCAAGTTGTCGGCACGCAATGAAGACATTGACTTCAATGCGGACGATTTCATGCTTGGGTGAACAGCGATTTGATTGGCAAGTACGTGAACATAGCTTCGCGTGCCGCAGGCTTCCTGACCAAGCGTTTTGACGGCAAACTCACCCATCAGTTTGGCGTGTCAGGGAGCGCCCTGCTGCATGAAATCCGCGAAGCAGCCCCCGCGCTGGCCCAAATGTACGAAACTCGCGAGTTCGGCAAAGCCACCCGCGAGATCATGGCGCTGGCCGACAAGGTCAACGCCTATGTGGACCAGAACAAACCCTGGGACCTGGCCAAAGACACAGCCAACAACGAAGCCCTGCACCAGGTGTGCTCGGTGCTTATCAACACCTTTGCGGTGCTGACCCGTTACTTGGCTCCCATACTGCCGTCTCTGGCCGCAGCCGTGGAAAAATTTGTCGGTATCAGCATGCAGCAGTGGACTGTGGCGGGTGACGTGGCCGCTATTCAGCCTTACCAGCACCTGATGCAGCGCGTCATACCCGAGCAGCTGGATGCACTCTTTGAACCAAAAGAGCCTCCAGCCCTCGCAGAATCTACACAGTCCGCTCCTAAAGCCAGAGCAAAGAAGGTAACCCCCGCTACCCCGGTGGACCCCAACGCCCCCGGCGGCGAGGCGCTGGCGCCCACCATCAGCATTGACGACTTTGCCAAAATCGACCTGCGCATTGCCAAAATTGTGAATTGCGAAGCGGTGGAAGGCTCTACCAAACTATTGCGCCTGACCCTGGACGTGGGCGAAAAGGACGAGGCCGGCCAACCCAAAACCCGCAACGTATTCAGCGGCATTGCCAGCATGTACCAACCCGCGCAACTGGTGGGCCAGCTGACCGTCATGGTAGCCAACCTGGCGCCGCGCAAGATGAAATTTGGCATGAGCGAGGGCATGGTTCTGGCCGCCAGCCACGGCGATGAGGCAGCCAACCCCGGCATCTACATCCTCAACCCATGGCCCGGCGCCACACCGGGCATGCGGATTCACTAAAGACCACCGTGAGCCACCGCATCCATTGGTGGGCCGACACCCACCGCAGCGCCAAGACCAATCTGCGTCTGGGTTGCACGCTGTGCGGGGTTGCGGGTGCCACCAACGCGGGCGGCTTTTTGGCAGTGGGGCAGTACACCTCGCACATGTCGGGCATTGTGTCTTCGGTGGCCGACAACCTGGTGCTGGGCAAGGTTCAGCTGGCAGCAGCCGGCGTGGCCCTGGTGCTGGCCTTTGTACTGGGGTCAATGACCACGGTCTGGATCGTAAACTGGAGCCAGCGCCGCCAGATGCGCAGCGCTTTTGCGCGCCCGCTGTTACTGGAGGCCGCTCTGCTGCTGGTGTTTGGCCTGTTTGGTGCCGCCATCGGTCGTTTTGCTGATCTGCTGGTGCCTGTGACCGTGCTGTTGTTGTGCTTCATCATGGGGCTGCAAAACGCGGTCATCACCAAAGTGTCCCACGCCGAAATTCGCACCACCCATGTCACCGGGCTGATCACCGACCTGGGCATCGAATTGGGTAAGGTGTTCTATTTCAACCGCTCTCAGCTTGCCAACAAGGTGGTGGCTAACCGGGCCAAGCTGCGTATCCACGCGCTGCTGGTCGGCAGTTTTTTCACTGGCGCCCTGCTTGGCGCCGTCGGCTTCAAAACTTATGGCTACGTGGCCACGGTTCCGCTGGCCGTTATGCTGATGGTGTTGACGCTGGGGCCTTTGTTGGACGATGTTCGTAACGGGCGGTTTGCGTCTGGCCCTAACGTGGCGGGTGGCGAGTAACACCAACCATGGCAGACCTACCCACACCCGGCGCACCAATCAGTGCACCAACACCACCCCGATCGCACTGGTTTCGCCCCCGCATCGTAGCCGCATTGCAGGGCTACAACCGCCAGCTTTTTGCACAGGACGTGGGCGCCGGCATTACCGTTGGCGTGGTGGCACTGCCACTGGCCATGGCATTTGCCATAGCCAGCGGGCTCAAGCCAGAGGCCGGCCTGTTTACCGCCATCATTGCTGGCTTGTTGATTGCGGTATTGGGCGGCAGCCGGGTGCAGATTGGCGGGCCGGCGGGGGCATTCATCGTCATTGTGTACGGCATTGTGGAACGCTACGGCTTGGCCAACCTGATCATTGCGACTGCTATGTCCGGGGTCATGCAATTTGCCATGGGATTCTTCAAGGCCGGCACGCTGATCCGCTTCATCCCCATTTCTGTGGTGATTGGTTTTACCAACGGTATTGCAGTGCTGATTGCGGTGTCGCAAATCAAGGAATTTCTGGGCCTGCAGGTGCAGAACATGCCGGCCGATTTTTTCGGCATCCTGTCCACGCTGCACCATGCCCTGCCCAGCCTGAACCTGAATGCAGCAGCATTGGCATTGGCCTGCCTGCTGTTGATCGTGGTGTGGCAGTTGGCCATTCCCCGGTTGGAGAGACGCTATCACTGGGCAAAGCACTTGTTGCTGGTGCCGGGTTCGGTGGTGGCGCTGGTACTGGCCACCCTGTGCGTGGCGTTGTTGCAACTGCCCGTGGAAACCATTGGCAGCCGCTTTGGCGGAATCCCTTCGGCACTACCGGCGCTGCAATGGCCGGAGTTCTCTTGGAGCACGGCACGTTTTCTGTTTATTCCCGCTACCACGCTGGCCCTGCTGGGCTCCATCGAATCGTTGTTGTGCGCCCGCGTGGCCGACGGCATGATTGGCGAACGCCACGACCCCAACCAGGAGTTGATGGCGCAGGGCATTGCCAACTTTGTCACCCCGTTTTTTGGCGGCATGCCCGCTACCGGCACCATTGCCCGCACGGTGACCAACATCAAAAGCGGTGCCAACAGCCCGATAGCCGGCGTGGTGCACGCCATGACCCTGCTGCTCGTCGTGCTGCTGGCCGCACCGCTGGCTCGCAATATTCCGCTGGCAGCCATGGCAGCCATTTTGATGTTTGTGGCCTGGAACATGGGCGAATGGCGCGAATTTGTGCACCTGCGTCAATACCGCGTGCCATACCGCATCACCTTGCTATCGGTATTTTTTCTGACCGTGGTGTTTGACCTGACCGTGGCGGTTGAGGTGGGTCTGGTGGCCGCATGCCTTACGTTCATCTACCGGATATCGAGCCTCACGCGCAGCGAACCTGTGACGCTGGCCGACCCCGGGGTTCAGGCCCACCGCCTGTACGGCGCCCTGTTTTTTGGTGCTGTCAAGTTGATTGAGGAACTACAAGACCATCTGCCACAGCGCGCGCTGGTGCTGGACCTGAAGAACCTGATCTACATCGACTCCTCCGGTGCCGACACACTGCTGGACCTGGCCCATGCCTGCGCCAAGGCCCACGTTCGCCTGATCGTGTGCGGCCTGGCCCACCAACCGATGGACATTGCCCGGCGCTGCGGCCTGGTGCATCTGGTAGGCGAATCCCAACTTTTCCCCGACCTGGCCAGTGGTTTAAACGCCGCCGCGCCGGAACCAGGGGGCGATACGTCGCCAGCCAGCTAAAATAGCCGCAAGCGCAACACAAGGTTTCTCCCCATGAACATTTTCCGCCGTCCCGATTACACGTCTGAAGCCACGCAGTTCATCCGGCAGCTCAAGAAGGACAATCCCAACCTGGAAGCCCAACAGCGCCAGGGCAGGGCTTTGCTGTGGGACAAGAAGGTGGACCGCGACGCCCGGGCAGACTTTGCCAGCGCTCGCATCGCTCAAAAGCCCTACGTCTACCAGACGGACAATAGCTAAGAGTCAAATTCACCTCTAGCCCTCGCCAATTAAGCGTAGGTAGCTATTGCTTTTATAGCGTTTTATGACGCAAACCCCTGCATCCGTCGAAGCGTCTGAATTGGACGCCGCCCTTCTGCCAGCCAGTCCGCAGGTTGTGGACCATGTCGCCGTGGCGCGGCTCTATGGCGAGCCGCTGTTTGCCATGCCGCAGGACTTGTACATCCCGCCGGACGCGCTGGAGGTGTTTCTGGAGGCCTTTGAAGGCCCGCTGGACCTGCTGCTGTACCTGATCCGCAAGCAGAATTTCAATATTCTGGACATCCCGATGCTCAGCGTGACCAAGCAGTATCTGGTCTATGTGGACCAGATCCGCAAACGCAATCTGGAACTGGCGGCCGAATACCTGCTGATGGCGGCGATGCTGATCGAGATCAAATCGCGCATGCTGCTGCCACCCAAAAAGGTTGCCGAGGGCCAAGAGGCCGAGGACCCGCGCGCCGAACTTGTGCGCCGCCTGATTGAGTACGAACAAATGAAACTGGCCGGCGCACGCCTCAACGCGCTGCCCCAGTTTGGCCGCGATTTTCTAAAGGCCGAGATCGTCATCGAGCAGTCGCTGGTGCCGCGTTTCCCGGATGTGAATGTGGTCGATTTACAAGAGGCGTGGCGCGATATTCTCAAGCGCGCCAAATTGGTCCAACACCACAAAATCACGCGTGAGGAGCTGTCAGTGCGCGAGCACATGGGCATGGTTCTCAAGAAGCTACAGGGCCGGCGTTTTGTTGGCTTCGAAGATTTGTTTGAAGCCAGTTTTAGCGCCCCGGTGCTGGTTGTAACATTCATAGCCCTGCTGGAACTGGCCAAGGAAACCCTGATCGAGATCACCCAGGCCGAAGCCTTTGCGCCCATTTACGTGCGCCTGGCCTATTCACCCACCTGACGGAGTACCCACCATGACACAGACCACCGACAGCAACGCAGCGGCCTTGCATGCCACACCCTATGGCACCCTGCCACCGGCCTCGCCCATGCCAAGTCGCAAACCCATCAGCCTGCCCCGCATTGCCGAAATGCGCAGCCGGGGCGAGAAGATCGCCATGGTTACCGCCTACGACGCCACCTTTGCCGCCGTAGCCGATGCCGCCGGCATGGACAGCATTTTGGTGGGCGACTCCCTGGGCATGGTGTGCCAGGGCTTGCACACCACCGTGGGCGTTTCGCTGGAAAGCATGCGCTACCACACCGAAATGGTGGCCCGGGGACTGCGCCGCGCACAAGGCACAGCCTGGCTGATTGGTGACCTGCCGTTTGGCAGCTACCAGGAGTCCAAAGAACAGGCGTTTCACAGTGCTGCAGTGTTGATGCAGGCCGGTGCCCACATGGTCAAGTTGGAGGGCGGCGGCTGGACCACTGAGGTGGTGCGCTTTTTGGTCGAACGCGGTATCCCCGTGTGCGCCCACCTGGGTTTGACGCCGCAAACCGTGCACGCCCTGGGCGGCTACCGGGTGCAGGGCAGGTCGCAAGCCAGTGCCGAAATTCTCAAACGCCAGGCGCATGAACTGGAAGACGCTGGCGCCACCCTGCTGGTGCTGGAAATGGTGCCCGCCCCCCTGTCGGCCGAGCTGACCACCGAGCTGACCCACTGCGCCACCATCGGCATCGGTGCCGGCAAGGGCACAGCCGGTCAGGTGCTAGTGATGCACGACATGCTGGGCCTAAACCTGGGCAAAAACCCCAAGTTTGTACGCAACTTTATGGATGGAGCGCCCAGCATCCGTGGCGCGTTCGAAGCCTATATTGCCGCCGTCAAGAATGGCAGCTTTCCCGAGGACGCCGTCCACGCCTGGTAGAGACATTTATGGAAATCATCCACACCATTGCCGAGCTGCGCGACCACCTGGCCGCATTCCGCCACCCTGCCGTGGTGCCCACCATGGGCAATCTGCACGCAGGCCACCTGGCTCTGGTGCGCCAGGCCAAACCGCTGGGCGACGTGACGGTTTCGACCATCTTTGTGAACCGGCTGCAGTTTGCGCCGCACGAAGACTTTGACACCTACCCACGCACCCTGGATGCCGATTGCGAACAGCTGCAGGCCGCCGGCTGCGATGTGGTGTTTGCCCCCAAGGAAACCGAGATGTACCCACACCCGCAGAGCTTCAAGGTGCATCCGCCCACCGAACTGGCCGACATTCTGGAAGGGCATTTTCGCCCCGGCTTCTTCATTGGTGTGTGCACCGTGGTGCTCAAATTGCTGTCACTCACGCAGGCCCGCACGGCCCTGTTTGGCAAGAAGGATTACCAGCAGCTCATGGTGATCCGCAACATGGTCAAGCAGTTCGCGATGCCTATCGACATCGTGGGGGGTGAAACCCAGCGCAGCGATGATGGGTTGGCACTTTCCTCACGCAACGGGTACCTCAGCGAGGCCGAGCGCGCGCAAGCCGTGCAGTTGTCGACCACGCTGAAAACAGTGGCCAAAGCGCTGCGCGCCGAGAGCTCGCTGGATGCAGCCAACATCAACCGCCTGGAATCCCACGCCATGCAGACCCTCAGCAACGCTGGCTGGCGCCCCGACTACGTGGCCGTGCGCCGCCAGGCTGATCTGCAAATGCCCCACACAGGAGACGCCCTGGTAGTGCTGGCCGCTGCACGTTTGGGCGCGACGCGCCTGATTGACAATCTTGAAGTGTAAAAAAGGGTTCTAGCCCTCGTGGAGGCTACGGAAGCAGCTATCTATTTCGTAGCAGTTACAAGAATCGGTCCAGAATCTTGCGACTGTGCGCGTCCAGCGCCAGATGGTCGCGGACCTGGTATTGAATGCCATGGGCGTCGGCCACCAGCAGGCCGCCGCCAGTGCCAACGCGGCGAATATCTTCATCACCCCGCAGCACGAATTCGGTGCGACCACGGTCGGTTTCTACGGTCCAGGTACAGGGCGAGGAGAAACTGGTCACGCCCACAATCGTGCGGATGACGGGGATGAACTCGCGACTGGCTAACTCGTTTTCTATCAGCAACCGCTGATCGGTTGGCAGTTCTGCCAGGCTGTCGATCCAGGCAACCTCTTTGCCGTCCAGGCTTACGAGCGCAATGCCGTTGTCGGGTGACTGCACAGGAAACGCCCGCACCGGCTCTACCCCTTCAAAACAGTCGCCGTTGGCGCGGGTGAGCACCAGCTTGCCAAACGGGTTGAGGGCCAATTGCCAGCTTGGGGCTGTGGTGGGTGTGGTTAGTGGGTTCATGCGCTGGCGTCCTCGGTCAGCATGGCCGCAGCGTTGCGCGCCTGGGCCTGATGCAGGTTGTAATACGCGCCCTGTTGGGCCATCAGTGCGTCGTGGGTACCCTCTTCGACCACCCTGCCACGGTCCAGCACCACCAGCCGGTCGGCGCGGTGCAGGGTCGAGAGGCGGTGCGCAATGGCGATGGTGGTGCGGCCCTGCACCAGGTTCTCCAGCGCTTTTTGAATTTCTTTTTCGGTCTCGGAATCCACCGACGAGGTGGCCTCGTCCAAAATCAGGATGCGCGGGTCGATCAGCAGCGCACGCGCAATCGAGATGCGCTGGCGCTCGCCACCCGAGAGACCCTGCCCACGCTCGCCCACCATGGAGTCATAACCCTGGGGCAAACGCAAGATGAACTCGTGCGCATGGGCGGCACGCGCGGCGGCAATGATCTCGGCGCGGGTGGCCAGCGGCTTGCCGTAGGCGATGTTCTCGGCAATGGTGCCAAAGAACAAAAAGGGTTCTTGCAACACCAGGCCAATGTTCTGGCGGTAGTCGGCAACGGCATAGGAGCGAATGTCCACACCGTCCACCAAAATGGCCCCCTCGGATACATCGTAGAAGCGGCAAATCAAATTGACCAGCGTGCTCTTGCCCGAGCCGCTGTGGCCTACCAGGCCAATCATTTCACCCGGAGCAATGTTCAGGTTGATGCCCCGGTTGACCTCGCGGTTGCCGTAGCGAAAGCCCACATCGCGCACCTCGATGCGACCCACCACCTTGTCCACGTGCACCGGGTTTTTGGGCTCGGGCACACTGGAGACATGGTCCAAAATGTCAAAAATACGCTTGGCTGCCGAGGCCGATTTTTGCGTGACCGACACAATGCGGCTCATGGAATCCAGGCGTCCGTAGAAGCGCCCGATGTAGGCAATGGCCGCCAGCAACATGCCCACGGTGATTTCGCCCTTGGAGACCTGCCAAATACCAAAACCCCAGACCACCAGCAAGCCGATTTCAGTCAGCAGCGACACACTGGGCGTAAACAGCGACCATATCTTGTTGATGCGGTCATTGACCACGAGATTATGGTGGTTGGCTTCGCGAAAGCGCTTGGCCTCACGCTGCTCCTGGGCAAAGGCCTTGACCACGCGGATGCCGGGAATGGTGTCGGCCAGCACGTTGGTCACCTCACCCCACACCCGGTCGATCTTTTCAAACCCGGTACGCAACCGGTAGCGCACAAAGTGGATCATCCAGCCAATGAACGGAAGCGGCACTAGCGTGATGAGCGCCAGCCACGGGTTCATGGAGAACAGCACCACCGCCGTCATCATGATCATGATCACATCGCTGGCAAAGTCGGTCAGGTGCAGCGACAGGTACACGGCAATGCGGTCACTCTCGCTGCCCACCCGCGAGAGCAAATCACCGGTCCGTTTGCCGCCAAAGTATTCCAGCGACAACTTGAGCAAGTGCTCGTAAGTAGTAGTGCGCAAATCCGCAGCAATGCGCTCGGACACCAGGGCCAGCACATAGGTTTTGCCCCAGCTTAAAGCCCAAGCCAGAATACCCGAAGCCAACAGACCTGATAAGTACAGCATGATGGTGCTGCGCTCGATGTGCTGCCCGTTCTGGAACGGAATCAGTACCTTATCCACCAGCGGAATAGTCAAGTACGGCGGCACCTGGCTGGCCGCCGTGCCCAGCAGCATAAGAAAGAAACCCAGCAGCAACTGGCCGCGGTAGGGTTTTGCAAAGCGCCACAGCCGAAACAGCGTCCAGGTACTGGGTGGCGTGTGGACCACCTTGGTACAAATAGGGCATACCTCCTGGTCCGGTTCCAGCGGTGCCTTGCAACTGGGGCACACATTTTGCAACGCCTGCGCCAGCGGTTTGCCCGTCACGTGGCTGTGCAAATGGGCTTGAAACTGGTCCACAAGCCGAATCGCGGGCAGGTTTTGACCCAGCGTAAAGCGCCAAGTGGCCAGAAGGCCATGGGCATCTACCAAGTTGAGGTGTCCCACACCAGCGTGGTCGTGGTGGCGCAATTCCAAACCGTCTCGAAAAGTCCAATGCTGCCAGGTGCCTTCGCTTCCATTGCGGCTGAGCAGGCGCTGGTTGGTGACCACTACCAAACCACGAACAAAATTCAAACGGGTGTCAAGGTCAACCTCCAGCGCTGCCAGAACGTTCTCCTGTGCATTGAGTTGGGATTTCACATCGCCAAGCCAGGCAGTCGACAGTTCGCCTGGCAGCGGCGTCTCAACAGATACAGCAAGGGTCATTTGGTAGAAAAAATTGTTTGATGACTGGAAATCAGGAGCCTGGCGCAATCCGATTGCGGCTGGCTCCATACTTTACGATACTCAGCCTGAAGTACTGACCCCCGGCTCGCCAGGGAACAGGGTGAGCGAGAATACACAACGCGGCCAGCCCCACATCGGTGGACTGCCAAACCCAATTGCAGCCATGACGGACCAGAAAAAGATCACCATTTTGCGGGTAACCCACCTGCGCGGACCCAACATCTGGACCTACCGGCCAGTGATTGAAGCCTGGGTCGACATCGGTAGCCTGGAGGACTTTCCCTCCAACACCCTGCCCGGCTTTGTGGATCGGCTCAAAGCCTGGTTGCCCGGCATGGTCGTACACCGTTGCAGCGAAGGCGTGCATGGCGGCTTCTTTCAGCGCCTGGACGAAGGCACCTGGGCGGCCCACATCCTGGAGCACGTAACCCTGGAACTGCAAAACCTGGCCGGAATGAAAACCGGCTTCGGTAAGGCGCGGTCCACGTCCACACGCGGCGTCTACAAAGTGGCCTTCCGCACCCGACAGGAACAGGTCGGACGTGCCGCACTGACGGCGGCGCGTGACCTGATCGAAGCGGCCATCAACAACACGCCCTTTGACCTGGAAAAGACTGTTGAACCACTGCGAGAAATGGTGGACGATTTGTGTCTGGGCCCCAGCACCGCGCATATTGTGGATGCCGCCACCGAGCGCCGCATTCCAAACATCCGCCTGACCGAAGGCAACCTGGTGCAACTGGGCTACGGCATCAACCAGCGCCGCATCTGGACCGCCGAAACCGACCAGACCTCGGCCATTGCCGAAGAAATTGCCAGCGACAAAGACCTGACCAAAGCCCTGCTCAAGTCCTGTGGCGTGCCGGTGCCCGAGGGCACGTTGGTACGCAACGCTGAAGCCGCCTGGGAAGCCGCGCAGGACATCGGTGTGCCGGTGGTGCTCAAACCCTACGACGGCAACCACGGCCGTGGCGTGTCATTGAACCTGCGCACGCAAAGTGACGTGGAAGCCGCCTATGCCCTGGCCCACCGCAAAGGCGGTGGCAGCAGTGTCATCGTAGAAAAATACATTGCAGGCAATGAACACCGCATACTGGTCGTTGGCCGCCAGGTGGTAGCAGCAGCCCGAGGGGAAACCATTTGGGTGATGGGGGACGGTGTCTCCAACATCGACGAACTGGCCAATGCCCAGATCAACACCGACCCGCGTCGCGGATCCGGCGAAGAGTTCCCCCTCAACGTGGTGATTCCCAGCGAAACCGGTGAAGTCATTCTGGAGTTGGAGCGTGCCGGTTTAACGCCTCAGTCGATCCCTGCCAAGGGACATAAGGTGCTGATTCAAACCAACGGCAACGTGGCGTTTGACATCACCGACGAATTGCATCCCAGCGTAGCCGCTGCCGCAGCTTTGGCAGCGCGGGTGGTGGGCCTGGACATTGCCGGCATCGACATGGTGCTGGAGGACGCCAGCAAACCCCTATCGGCCCAACAAGGCGCGGTGATTGAAGTGAATGCCAGCCCCGGTTTACTAGCCCACATCAAGCCAGCACAAGGTCAGGGCCGCCCGGTGGGCAAGGCCATCATCGAGCACCTGTTCAAGTTGGACCGTGACGGCCGCATCCCGGTTGTCGGCATAACCGGGACGCTAAAAACCGGCCGTATCGCGCGTCTGGTTGCCTGGCTGGCCCACATCAGCGGCAAGCACGTGGGCTTGGCCTGTAGCGAAGGTCTTTACCTGGACGGCCGCCAGGTAGAAGCCAAGGACTGCGCAAACTGGGAGGCCGGACAACGCCTGCTCATCAACCGTTCGGTGCAAGCCGCAGTGTTCGAGAACACCAGCCACACCATACTGGCTGAAGGCCTGGCCTACGACAAATGCTCCGTGGGTGTGGTTACCGACGTGGGCTGGCAAAAATCGCTGGCCGAATTCGATATTCTGGATACCGAGCAAACCTACAAGGTCGCCCGCACCCAGGTGGATGTGATTCTGCCCACCGGCACGGCGGTGCTCAACTCAGCCGATCCGCAGGTGGTGGAACTGGCTGCGCTGTGCGACGGCAAGATTATTTTCTACGGCATGGACCCCCAGTCGAGCGTCATGGCCCAGCACCGCGAGGCCGGTGAACGTTTGGTCTACGTACTTGACGACCAGATCGTTCTGGCCGAAGGTGCACAGGAAATCGCCATGCTGCCGCTGGCCTCGCTCAAGCCTGCCAAGGCATCCCAGCCCGAGATGGTGATGGCCGCCGTGGCCGCCGCCTGGGCACTCGACATTTCGCCGGAGTTGATTGGTGCCGGTCTGCGCACCTTTGAGTCCAACCCCAAAAAAACCCCTTATTAACCCATTGCTGATTGCATTCGAAGCCTGCTGCGCATGCCGACCCTGCCTACCCGAGACACACCATGGAAGTAACCCGCCTTAGAGCCCTGCGTGGCCCCAATCTGTGGAGCCACCACACGGCCATACAGGCCATCGTGTCCTGCAACGCTGCCGAGCACGCCGTTGACAAGATCGACGGTTTCGAGGTTCGGCTGCGCGCCCGTTTTCCGGAAATCGGCTCCTTTCAGCCCACGGGCCAGGACAACTCCATTGCCATGGTGCATGTGCTGGAACTGGCTGCACTCGGACTGCAAGCCCAGGCTGGCTGCCCGGTAACCTTCAGTTGCACCACACCCACGGTGGACGCCGATGTCTACCAACTGGTGGTGGAATACAGCGAAGAGGCCGTAGGCCGGCTGGCCATGGACCTGGCACAGACCCTGTGCCAATCCGCGCTAGACGACACCCCCTTTGACCTGACAGCAGCCCTGACCCAACTGCGCGATCTGGATGAAGACGTGCGCTTGGGGCCCAGCACCGGCTGCATTGTGGACGCCGCTGTGGCCCGCAATATTCCGTACAGCCGCATGACCGAAGGCAGCATGGTGCGCTTTGGCTGGGGCAGCAAGCAGCGGCGCATTCAAGCGGCCGAGATGGACATCACCAGCGCCATCTCGGAGGCTATTGCACAAGACAAAGAACTAACCAAAAAGCTGCTTGCCGCAGCCGGTGTCCCCGTGCCACAAGGGCGCTCCGTGTCCGACCCCGAAGATGCCTGGGCCGCTGCAGGCGAGATTGGCCTGCCCGTGGTGGTCAAGCCCAAGGACGGAAACCAGGGCAAGGGTGTGACCGTCAACATCACCACCCAGGAGCACCTTGTCAAAGCCTTCGCCACAGCCAAGGAGTTCCGCGACGATATTCTGGTTGAACGCTACATGCCAGGCAACGATTTTCGCTTGCTGGTGGTGGGCGACAAACTGGTGGCCGCAGCGCGGCGGGACCCACCTAAAGTGGTGGGTGACGGCGAGCACACCATTGCTGAGTTGGTGGCCCAGGTCAACCTGGACCCGCGCCGTGGCTCGGGACACTCCACCTCGCTGACCAAGATTCGCATTGACGACATTGCCCACGTGTGCCTGGCCAACCAGGGCTTTAAAGCGGATGACATTCCGGCCTTGGGCCAGCGCGTTAACTTGCGCAACAACGCCAACCTGTCCACTGGCGGTTCGGCCACCGACGTGACCGATGACGTGCACCCCGATGTGGCTGCCCGCGCCGTGGCTGCGGCCCATATGGTGGGGCTGGACGTGTGTGGTGTGGACGTTGTGTGCGACAGCATCTTGCGGCCCATCGAGGAACAAGGGGGCGGCGTTGTCGAGGTCAACGCAGCACCGGGCTTGCGCATGCACCTGAGCCCCTCGTTTGGCAAGGGCCGCGCGGTGGGCGAGGCCATCATCGCCAGCATGTTCAAAAACGGCCAGACCGGGCGCATCCCCATCGTGGCCGTGACCGGAACCAATGGCAAAACCACCACAGTACGGTTGATTTCCCACCTGCTGGCCCAAAACGGCCTGTGCGTCGGCATGACCAACACCGATGGAGTCTACGTGGGCGGCCAGTGCATCGACACCGGCGACTGCAGCGGCCCCAAGAGCGCCAAGAGCGTACTGTTGCACCCCGATGTGGATGCGGCGGTCCTGGAAACCGCCCGTGGCGGCGTGCTGCGCGAAGGCCTGGCTTTTGACCGCTGCGACGTGGCGGTCGTCACCAATGTGGGCAGTGGCGACCACCTGGGTCTGAACTACATCACCACTGTGCAGGAACTGGCGGTGCTCAAGCGCGTCATCGTGCAAAACGTATCACCCAACGGTGTGGCTGTACTCAATGCCAACGATGCAGCCGTGTCCGCCATGGCCGTCAAGTGCCGGGGTTCTGTCACCTTTTTCTCGGTAGACAAGTTCCACCCCGTCATGGCGACCCACCGGGCCCAGGGCCAGGCCGTCGTGTATGTGGAAAATGGCTATATCGTGGCCAGCAAGGGCGATTTCCAGCAAACCATTGCGCTGGCGGACGTTCCTCTGACCATGGGTGGGTTGATTCCCTTCCAGGTGGAAAACGTCATGGCCTCGGTGGCTGCAGCCTGGGCTTTGGGCCTGGACTGGGACACCATTCGCCAGGGGCTAAGTGGTTTTTCCAACGATGTCAACAACGCGCAGGGACGCTTCAACCTGTTCAAGTACCGCGGTGCCACCGTGATTGCCGACTACGGTCATAACCCCGACGCCATGATTGCCCTAGTACATGCCGTAGAGGCCATGCCGGCCACGCGCCGCTCGGTGGTGATCAGCGGTGCCGGCGACCGCCGTGACCAGGACATCCGCCAGCAGACCGAAATTCTGGGCGATGCCTTTGATGAGGTGATCTTGTACGAAGACCAGTGTCAACGCGGTCGCGCAGACGGCGAAGTCGTGGCCCTGCTGCGCCAGGGTTTGGCCAACGCTCGGCGCACTACGCAATCCAGCGAGATCAAGGGAGAGTTTTTGGCCATCGACACGGCCATGGACAAACTGAAATCGGGCGAGCTTTGCCTGATTCTGGTGGACCAGGTGGAAGAAGCCATGGCCCACATCGCAGCACGGGTGGTCCAGGGCTGATTAGCTCAAAGGGTCAGCCGCCTTCAGCGGTTGGCTCGCGCGCCATCAACGCCGCCACGGCCTGGGCCGGCTGCAGGTGGCCATCGAGCAGATCGACAACACCTTGGGCAATGGGCATATTCACACCCAGGCTGTGCGCCCGCTGCACCACGGTGCGCGCGCTGTATACGCCTTCGGCCACATGGCCCAGCGCGTCAATGGCCTGCTGCAATGTTTTGCCCTGTGCCATGGCCATGCCAACACGCCGGTTGCGTGACAGGTCGCCGGTGGCGGTTAGCACCAGATCCCCCAATCCACTCAGACCCATAAAAGTTTCGGGCTTGGCTCCCAGAGCCACGCCCAGTCGTGTCATTTCGGCCAGACCACGGGTAATCAGTGCGGCGCGGGCATTCAGACCCAGTTGCAGCCCATCACACAAACCGGTCGCAATGGCCAGTACATTCTTGACGGCACCGCCAACCTCCACACCCACCACATCGTCGTTGGCATAAACCCGCAGCGTAGGGCTGTGAAAAGCGACAACCAGGGCCTCTCGTACATCCGCGTGGACACTGGCAGCCACCAGCGCGGTGGGCTGGCCCAGAGCCACTTCCTGCGCAAAACTGGGGCCGCTGAGCACCCCGGCACGCAAACCGGGCGCTACCTGGGCCTGAATCTCATGCCCCATCAAACCTGGAGCAGTACCAATGCCCGCCTCGAAGCCTTTGCACAGCCAGGCTACAGCTGCGGGGCAATCCCGCAACTGCACCAACAGCCCCCGCAGGCCTGCCATGGGCGAGGCGACAATCACCAAGTCCTGTTTGTGCAGCGCGGCAAGGCATTCGGGTAAGGCCTCGGTGCTGATTTGCAGGTCACCCGGCAGATTAACGCCCGGCAAGTAGCGCTGGTTCTCCCGGTGTTGCTGCAAAATAGCCGACTGCGCCGCATCACGCACCCACAGGGAAACAACATGCTGCGCTTGGTGCGTGCGACTGGCGCTGATGGCCACAGCCGTGCCCCAAGCCCCGCCTCCAATTACTATGATTTTCATAGTACCTTACGCACTATCCACGAGGGCTAGCGGCCTAAAATACCTAAAACCTTATTGGGGCAGCGCGCCTTCGGCGGTACCGGCAGTGCGGGCCTGTTGTTGCTGCTCATACATGGCCTGGAAGTTGATTTCCGACAGGTGCACTGGCGGAAAGCCGCCGCGCTGGATCAGATCGGCCACGTTGCCACGCAGGTAGGGGTAGACGATTTGCGGGCAGGCGATACCCATGATCGGGCCCATCTCGTTTTCGGGCACATTGCGGATTTCGAAAATACCGGCTTGCTTGGCTTCGACCAGAAACACGGTCTTGTCCTTGATTTTGGTGTGCACCGTGGCAGTCACGCTCACTTCATAAATGCCTTCGGTCACGGGGCCGGCTTCCACGGCCAGCTGAATGTCCACGGAGGGTTGCTCTTGCTCCAGCAGGATGGCGGGCGAGTTGGGTTGCTCCAGTGAAGACTCTTTCAGGTATACGCGCTGAATCTGGAAAACGGGGGTCTGATCGGACATAAAACAGTCTTTCTAAATAAAACTAAACTAGCCCGGAAAACTCCGGACAGGCGGATAACGGAAATTTCGTTAATCGCGGATTATCTCAGGCCGGCAGGCGGTTGCCGCCAGCGCCCTCACGCGCCGTTGAGCAAGGGCAGCAAACCACCCTGGTTGTCCAGCGCGATAAGGTCATCGCAGCCACCCACGTGCGTGGAGCCGATGAAGATTTGTGGCACCGTGCGTCGTCCGGTCAGCTCCATCATGGCCATGCGCTCCTGCGGGGCAGTGTCTACACGCACCTCTTCGATGTGCTCGACGCCTTTGGAGCGCAAAATTTTCTTGGCCTGCACGCAATACGGGCAGACCGCGGTGGTGTACATCTTGACGGTTTGCATGGTGTCAGGCCTTTTCCACAGGCAGGTTGGCGGACTTCCAGGCCGCCAACCCGCCACCCAAGGATTGGGCCTGGTCGTAACCCAGCTTTTTGGCAATGGCCACCGCCCGCCCCGAACGCATGCCAGACTGGCACACCAGAATCAGGGGCGCAGTCTTATTTTTGACTACTCCGGTCAGCTTGGCCTCCAACTCACCGAGGGGAATGTTCTTGGCGCCACCCACATGGCCTGCGGCAAATTCGCTGGGTTCGCAGATATCAATGACCACGGCTTTTTCACGGTTAATCAGCAAAACGGCCCCATTTGCGTCCAGGCCTGCCGTGGCAGCACCCTGTATGACGGGTAGCAGCAGCATGGTGCCGGAAGCCAGAGCAATGGCGATCAACATCCAGTTATCCAATATAAATTTCACTTTATTCCTTGTCAGTTTCCGAGCATCGAGTCTGCCATTTTAGAATGGTGGCTGGTTTGTTGCAGAGCAGACCTTTTCCAACCCCCATTTGCGCCCGCCCATGTACACACTCGTCCTCATTCGCCATGGCGAATCCACCTGGAATCTCGAAAACCGCTTTACCGGCTGGACCGATGTGGAACTCACGCCCACCGGTATTTCCCAGGCCATGTCGGCCGGCAAGCTGCTCAAGGCCGAAGGCTACGAATTCGATATCGCCTACACCTCGGTGCTCAAGCGCGCCATCCACACGCTGAACTACTGCCTGGATGAAATGGACCGCATCTGGCTGCCAGTGGTCAAAGACTGGCGTCTGAACGAGCGCCACTATGGCGCCCTGCAGGGTCTGAACAAGGGCGACATGGCCAAAGAATATGGCGACGCCCAGGTGCTGGTGTGGCGCCGCAGCTACGACACCCCGCCCCCGGCACTGGATGCCAACGACCCGCGCGGCCAGCGCCAGGATCTGCGCTATGCCGGTCTGGCTGCGGATCAGGTGCCATTAACCGAGTGCCTTAAAGACACCGTGGATCGTGTATTGCCTTACTGGAACGAGACCATCGCCCCCTGTATCCAGAGTGGAAAGCGCGTCGTCATTGCGGCCCATGGCAACTCCATCCGTGCGCTGGTCAAGTACCTGGACAACGTTTCCGACGGTGACATCGTGGGCCTGAACATACCCAACGGTATCCCGCTGGTGTATGAACTGGATGCCAATCTCAAGCCGATTCGCCACTACTATCTGGGCGACGCCGAGGCAGCCGCCAAGGCCGCCGCTGCGGTGGCGTCACAGGGCAAAGCCTGAAATACCGGTACTGGGCCGGATTACCCCAGCATTTATCTACGCAGAACACCCCGCAGCGACGGAACTCGCATCGCACATACCACTCCAAGGTGTATATTGAAGTGGCACTGGAATACTTATGGGTCAAAAACTGAAAATTGCGGGTTGGATTGGATTGGGCATCATGGCTGGAGCGTTGACAACCGTCTCGCTCCAAACGGTGGCGCGCAACACCATGGCACCGCTGCCACTGGAAGAGCTGCAGCAACTGGCAGCCGCGTTCAGCATCGTCAAAAGCGACTATGTGGAGCCGGTAGACGAAAAAAAGCTGATCACCGAAGCCATTTCCGGCATGGTGGCGAGCTTGGACCCGCATTCCCAGTACTTTGACAAGAAATCCTTCAAGGAATTCAAGGAAGGTACCACCGGCAAATTCGTCGGTGTGGGCATTGAAATCACCCAGGAAGACGGTCTGGTCAAGGTCGTTTCGCCCATCGAAGGTTCACCTGCGTTTAGGGCCGGCATCAAGACCAACGACTTGATCACCCGTGTGGACGAAACTGCAGTCAAGGGCCTGTCCTTGAACGAGGCCGTCAAACGCATGCGGGGTGAACCCAACACCAAGGTGGTGCTCACCATTTACCGCAAGGATGAAAATCGTACCTTCCCCGTCACCATCATCCGGGAAGAAATCAAGCAACAGTCGGTGCGCGGCAAACTGATTGAACCGGGCTATGCATGGGTTCGTGTGAGCCAGTTTCAGGAACGCACGGTTGAAGACTTCGCCCGCAAGCTCGAAGAAATCTACAAACAAGATCCCAATATCAAGGGCTTGGTGCTTGACCTGCGTAATGACCCAGGTGGTCTGTTGAACGCTGCGGTTGCCGTATCGGCCACTTTCTTGCCCGAAGGCGTGCCCGTGGTGTCCACCAACGGCCAAACGACCGAAAGCAAGCAGGTGCTGAAAGCCACCGTACGCGACTACCTGGGCCGCGATGGGGCTGATCCGCTGAAGAAAATGCCAGCTGGCCTGAAAAAAGTGCCGTTGGTGGTGCTTGTCAACGAAGGATCCGCTTCGGCCAGTGAAATCGTGGCCGGCGCCCTGCAAGACCACAAGCGTGCCACCCTGATGGGTAGCCAGACGTTTGGCAAAGGGTCAGTGCAAACCTTCCGCCCTCTTGGACCTGATACTGGGCTGAAGATCACCACGTCTCGCTATTACACGCCCAGCGGCAAATCCATTCAGGCCAAGGGGATCGTCCCGGACATCATGGTGGACGATACCGTAGAAGGCAGTCCCTACGCGGCGCTGCGAATGCGCGAGGCAGACTTGACCAAGCACCTGGCCAGCGGACAGGGCGACGAAGTCAAGGATGAAGCCCGTGAAAAAGCGCGCGACGAAGCGCTGAAACACTTGGAAGAGGAATCACGCAAACCCGCCTCCGAGCGCCGCCCGCCAGAATTTGGCTCGGAGAAAGACTTCCAACTCATCCAGGCGCTGAACCAATTGAAGGGGCTTCCTGTGCTGGTGAGCAAGACCCAGGTTGAACGCAAGGAAGAAGTCAAGGACAACAACTAGGACATGGCGAAACAGTGCCATGGATGACACGCAGCTGCTGCGCTATTCGCGCCACATTCTTCTGAATGAACTGGGGGTAGAAGGGCAGGAGCGCATCATGCAGGCTCGGGTTATGCTGGTTGGCCTCGGTGGTCTGGGTTCACCGGCAGCCCTGTACTTGGCCACGGCCGGGGTTGGCCACCTGACCCTGGTAGACGACGACACCGTCGACCTGACCAACTTGCAGCGCCAGATCGCCCATACACAAGACCGCTTGGGCCAGCCCAAGGTGGAGTCGGCCCGCCAGGCCTTGTTGGCCATTAACCCGGAACTGCACATCACGGCGTTGGACGAGCGAGTCGACGCCGCACGGCTCGACACCCTGGTGGCCGATGCCGATGTAGTACTGGATTGCAGCGACAACTTCGCGACCCGACAAGCCTTGAACGCCGCCTGTGTGCACCACGGCGTGCCACTGGTATCGGGTGCGGCTATTCGTTTTGACGGGCAGTTGGCGGTCTACGATTCCCGCCGAACAGAGTCTCCCTGCTACGCATGCGTCTTCCCGCCAAACACCGCCTTCGAAGAGGCGCGTTGCGCCACCATGGGCGTCTTTGCGCCACTGGTAGGCATCATTGGCAGTATGCAGGCTGCCGAGGCACTCAAACTGCTCAGCGGTGCTGGCGAACCAGCCGTTGGGCGCCTGTTGATGCTGGACGGCCGCAACATGACCTGGTCCGACATCCGGTTGCCCCGCAACCCCATGTGCCCAGTTTGTCGTACAGCGCACCCATGAATCGCCTGGCTGCCTGGTTCCCGTTCCTGACCTGGCCGCGGCTTACCGCGCACCTGATGCGGGGTGAGGTAATGGCGGGACTGACCGTTTCACTCATCATCGTTCCGCAGTCCGTGGCGTATGCAGCACTGGCCGGCATGCCGCTCGTTACTGGCATCTATGCATCTTTCCTGCCGGCCCTGGTGGCGGTGCTGTGGAGTGGCTCGCCGCGCCTTTCTGTAGGGCCGACTGCGCTGTCAAGCTTGCTGGTCATGGCTGCGCTCTCCGGCCTTGCAGAACCAGGCAGTGCCCAGTGAGTAACCCTGGCGGTTTGGTTGGCCCTGCTCAGCGGGTTGATGCAGTTGGCGTTGGGTATCTGGCGCTTTGGCTGGATCCTCAACCTGGTGAGTGCCCCAGTGTTGTTCGGTTTCACCCAGGCCGCCACGGTGTTGATTATTTTTTCCCAGTTGCCGTCGTTGGTTGGCATGCAGGGTACAACGGCCAGTGCGTTTTCACTCTCGCAGGTGGACGGGTCTGCCGCAGCCTTTGGTCTGGGCAGTCTGCTGGCATTGGTGCTCGGGCGCGCGCTTGCGCCCCGTGTGCCGACGTTGATGCTGGTGGTCGTCGGTGCCGGCACCATCAGCTACCTGATCCAATACGCCGCACACGGTGGTCCGGTTGTCGGGGCGCTACCGTCCGGGCTTCCTGCCCTGTACTGGCCGGGAATCCCAAGCTGGACCGTGCTGGGAACTCTGCTGGTGCCGGCCATGGTCGTCACACTGGTGAGCTTTCTGGAAACCGCATCCAGCGCCAAGGTCGAAAATCAGCATGCGCACAAACCGTGGAACGACAACCAGGATCTGATCGCCCAGGGTCTGGCAAAGCTGGCGTCCGGGTTGACCGGCAGCTTCCCCACCAGCTCCTCTTTCTCGCGCTCAGCCATCAACCTGTATGCCGGTGCCCAAACAGGCTGGGCCACACTGGTCACTGTGGTAATGGTGTTGGCCGTATTGTTGTGGCTCACACCCGCGCTTTACCACGTACCCTCCCCGGTGCTGGCCGCTGTGGTGGTGGCCGCCATCAGTAGTTTGTTGCAGCCCATGCGGTTCGTTCAACTTTGGCGCGTGTTGCCAGTAGAAGCCTTCACCATGGCAGCAACCTTTGTGGTTACGCTGATGACCGCACCGCGCATTTACTGGGGCGTTCTGGCCGGCGTGATGGTGAGCCTGATTACGTTCCTGCACCACCGCTTGCACCCTCGCATCATCGAAGTCGGATTGCACCCGGACGGCAGCCTGCGCGACCGCCACCTTTGGAAGCTACCACCACTGATGGACCATTTGTATGCGCTGCGCATGGATGCCGAGCTCGACTTTGCCGCCGCCAGCAGTTTCGAGCGTAATATCTCGGACTTCCTGACAGCGCATCCCGATACCCGCCATGTGTGCCTGTTCGCGCATCCTATCAACCGCATTGACGCAACCGGCATCGAGGTATTTTCCGCACTCCGAACCAACCTGGCCGAGCAAGGCATTGCCCTGCATATCAGCGGCATGAAGCTGCCAGTGGAACAGGTCTTGATGCGGGCTGGGCAGTTACAACCGGGCATGCTGTTGCGACTCTACCGGACCGATGCGGAGGCTATCGCCAATCTGTCCGCTAGCCCGCCACCAACCGAAGCGTCGCACCATCCCAACCGCCCCATTGAGAGCACGTAAGTGGCGCGTGAATGCATGTCAAATGTCTACACACCACCAGTCGTTGATGCAAACCGGCCCCAGGTGCCCGACTGCCAATCGTTCAGGGACCCGGTTCAGGCACTCAGAATCCAGCCTTCCAGTGGGTCCATATACAGCGGTAGTCCGTAACGCGCATCACCTTGCGTGAACTGCCGCTGACCCCAAGCGGCCTGCATCAGGCACAGTACGGCATCCAGACTATCGCCCGAGCCATCCTCCACCAAAGCATCACGCTGCGCATGGGTGAGCTTCAGTCGCAGGCCCAGCCGGGTTTGGCCGATCTCCAGCGCATGGAGCAGGTCTTTGCGGGCGATCAGCCTGTCGTGCGTTTGTTTGGCCCGGTCATCACTCTTGTAGCTGCGCCGTCCCAGGGATTCTCGCGCCAGCAGGCCCGGGTACGCTTCCAGCGCAACACGCCGTGCAGTGGTGCCGTCTGCGTTGACTGCGGTGGCTGCTGGATCGGGTTCATGCAATCCCGGCAGCACCACACCGGCCTCCAGCAGACGCGGCACACCGGCGTGGAGCATGAAGGCAACCGGAGGATTGACCCATTTCATGGACGGGCTGGAACCAGCGGGGCCATCACAGGCTCGGTGAGCAAACTTTGCACCCGGTGGGCGGGCATGACAAAACGCCGAGAACGCCGCCCGAATGTCGTCACGGCTCAGGCTGGCATAGTGGTGCATGCACACCAGCCACGATTGCGGCCACCCCAAGGTCTGTACCAGTTCACGCGGCAGGCCAAAGGGGAGATCGAATCCACCAACCCATGCCGTTGGGCGAGCCAGGAAATGGGAAAATTCAGACAGTGAATACAGCGGCTCCAACCTGGCCAGCACCACTACGAAGCCGCGCAGTTGGCCCCAGGCCACCATGATGGGTTTGCGCCGTGAAGGACTACTCGAGAAATCACAACCCAACAAGTGCAATGCGGCCCCCGTAGGGACCACATGCTTCACACCCGCCCGATGATGGACGCAGTAGCCATCAATTCTTCGAGCAGGGCCAGCGACACGCTGCCCGAGACCGCATACGGGTCCAGCTCGGGTTTTTCAGCGTACTTGAGCAGGATGCTGTGATTAATTTTGGACATGTTGACCTGCCCCATGGTCCAGCCGCCAAAACGGCGCTCTGAGATTTCTTCGTAGTGCAGCAATACTACGTCCTTGTGGCGGATGTCTTTTTGGATGTGGCCATACAGCTCGCTCACCGCCATGCGCCCACCCTCAATGGCCTGCAGAAAGATCCCCCCGCCGTAGCACAAGATGCCGGTAATACCGCAGGTGGGGTTGTACTGGCGGGATTTGGCCAGAATGGTTTCAATGGCCTCGGGGCTGGGGTCCACCGCGCGGCTGGCATACAACAAACGGACCAACATGATTTAGCCTTTCCGTGGAATAAGGGACAGAAATTCGCGGCGCAGGTTGGAGTCTTTGAGGAACACACCGCGCATCACTGAATTGATCATCTTGCTGTCCATGTCCTTGACGCCGCGCCAGGCCATGCAGTAGTGGCTGGCTTCCATCACGATGGCCAGGCCGTCGGGCTGGGTTTTTTCCTGGATCAGGTCGGCCAGTTGCACCACGGCTTCTTCCTGAATTTGAGGACGGCCCATGATCCACTCGGCCAACCGCGCGTATTTGGACAGGCCAATCACATTGGTGTGCTCATTGGGCATAACGCCAATCCAGATTTTTCCAATCACCGGGCAAAAGTGGTGGCTACAGGCGCTGCGAACGGTGATGGGCCCAACGATCATCAACTCGTTGAGGTGGCCCACGTTGGGAAACTCAGTGATGGCGGGGCCCGTCACATATCGGCCACGGAACACTTCCTGCAGATACATCTTGGCCACACGGCGTGCTGTGTTGCCGGTGTTGTGGTCATTAACGGTGTCGATTACAAGGCTGTCGAGTACGCCTTTCATCTTGACCTCGACCTCGTCGAGCAACTGTTCCAGCTCGCCAGGTTCTACAAACTGGGCGATGTTGTCATTGGCATGGAAACGTTTGCGTGCGGCCTGGATGCGTTCCCGGATCTTGACAGAAACGGGTGTTCCTTGATCGGCATCAGTTGTGTTCATGGTGCTCTTCTTCTTCATTAACATCCAACAATACTACCAGCCTTTGACTAGTAATGTTTTTAGCCCGTAGCCCTCATGGGAATTACGTGCATAGCTATGAAATTAATAGCTCCTCCCAGTCAAAAACAGTGCCAGACGCATCACGCCAAAGGCCAGACGGTCCAGAAAACGCTGGTGCCAAGGACGTGCAGCGTATGCTTTAGGCTCCAGTTGCACACCTTGGGTCTGGATGGCGGCGAGCAAACTGATGCGCAGGGCATTGGCAAAAGTGGGGTCTTCCACCACTACGTTGGCCTCGCGCGCCAACAAGAAGCTCAAGGGGTCCAGGTTAGATGAGCCCACAGTGGCCCAGCGGTCGTCCACCACTGCCACCTTGGCGTGAAGAAAGCCGGCCGAATATTCATGGATTTCCACGCCAGCCGCCAGCAAAACCCCAAACACCGGTCTTGCCCCGTGGTACTGCATGAAGTACTCGTAGCGCCCCTGCAACAACAGGCGTACCCGCACGCCCCGCCGAGCAGCATGGATAAGCGCACGGCGCAGCTTGCCACCGGGCAAAAAATAAGCGTTGGCAATGAGCACGTCGTGGCGGGCATCTGCGATTGCCTTGAGGTAAGCGCGTTCAATACGGTTGCGATTGCGCACGTTGTCACGCAGGACCAGGGCTGCATTCACGCCGCCGCGCACGATTCTCGCCGGTTGCGGGCTTGCGGGGTGTAGATCTGGGTTCTTCCAGGTTTCGTGCGCATCGTCAAACTTCAGGTGTTCAAGCTGTCGCGTGATTTGAAGGCGGCCCCAGAACAGCGCCATGGTCTGGTGCGCCACCGCCACCAGCGGCCCGGTGACGCGTACCGCAAAATCAAAACGGGGAGACTCCAGCGCACCGTAGCTGGGGTCAACGTAGTCGTCCAGAATGTTGATACCACCGCAAAAAGCCACCTCCCGATCCACCACACAGAGCTTGCGGTGCATACGACGCCATACCACGGGTACCAGCAGACCCCAGCGCCCCAGAGGCGAAAACTGGTGCCAGCGCACACCAGCCTGCCCGAAGCGCTGCACCCATTCGACCGGCACCACCGGGGTACCGATGCCGTCGACCACCAGGTACACAACAACACCGCGCAGCGCCGCACGTTCCAGCGCTGCAGCAACCCGTTCGCCACTGGCATCAAAGTAAAAGATGTAAGTCTCTAACCACACCTCTTGCTCAGCCCCATCGATGGCGGCCACCAGAGACGGGAAGAACTCAGCCCCACCATGCAACAACTGCAAGTTGTGGCCGGCAGTCAAGGGCATTGGCTTCAATTCGTATTCACCGGCAGGTCAAACTCGGCAATCAGCGGCAAGTGGTCTGACATCCGTCCCCAAATGCGTCCATGGGGCACATGCAAGCCCAGGGGCGTCATCCCCCGGGCGTACACATGGTCCAGCTGCACCAGCGGTAAACGTGATGGAAAAGTCGCCTTGCGCGCCTGAACGGAGGCCACCAATCCCGCATCACCCAGCGCACCCTGCACGGTATTGCCCCAGTCGTTGAAATCACCCGCCACCACCAGCGGCGCATCCGGTGCAATCTCCCGCTCAATGAAACGCTGAATCTGTGCCAGTTGCCGCACCCGGCTGCCCTTGATCAGACCCAGGTGGATCACCAGCACATGCACCGCACGGCCATGCACCAGCACTTCGGAATGCAGCAGGCCACGTTGCTCGAAGCGGTGATCCGACATGTCCTCATGTTGGTGGCCTATCACCGGCCAACGCGTCAGCATGGCATTGCCGTGCTCACCGTGCTTTGTATGGGCATTAGTGCGGTAAACGGCGGTGTAGCCTTCTGGCGCCAGAAAATCAGCTTGGGCTTGTTCCGGCCAGTGAGCGAAGTGCTCAGCTTCTCGGCGGTGCAGTTTGCGCACTTCCTGCAAACAAACAATGTCAGCGTCGAGCTGCTCCACCGCATGGCCCAGGTTGTGAATTTCCAGGCGCCGCACCGGTCCTACGCCTTGCACGCCCTTGTGGATGTTGTAGGTGGCCACCCGTACTGTGGTCATGCAACACCCCCCGACGCCACCGACTCTAGCAAGGCCAATCGCGGTAACTGCAAAATGGCCTCCGCATTCGACGGCGAAAAGCAGGCCTCAGCCGCCTGGTGGTAAGGCAGCCATTGGTAGGCTGTGTGTTCGCGTGGGTTAAGCCGGACGGGGCAGCCGCGCGCCACCCGCAGCCCAAACAGGTGCTCAGTGTTGTGTGTCACACCCGCAGCATAGCGGTACAGCCACTGGGGGTAAATGGCATAGACGTTTTCCAGCTGCCAGTCCAACAGGCATGCGCCGCTTGAGTTGCCGGTGCGGCAGTCGATACCGGTTTCTTCCTGAACCTCGCGCTGGGCAGTGACTGCCCAGGGTTCATCCAGTACATCCTTGCTTCCAGTGACCGACTGCCAGTACTCGACCCCCAGATCTAAGCCATCGGCGCGACGAATTAGCAGCACGTCCAGCGCTGCGGTGTAGATAACCACGAGTACAGATTGAGGAATTTTGTAGGGTTTTGGCATAAAAAAAGGACGCCACCAGAGCGTCCTTTCATTGTGCACTAGCCAAGCTTCAGTCCGCTTTGGCGGCATCTGGATTCCGCAGACGGATATGCAGTTCGCGCAGTTGCTTCTCGTCAACCAGCGACGGTGCCTGGGTCAGCAGGCACTGGGCGCGCTGGGTTTTGGGAAATGCAATCACGTCGCGGATGGACTCGGCACCGGTCATCATGGTCACGATGCGGTCCAGGCCGAAGGCCAGGCCACCGTGCGGGGGCGCGCCGTATTGCAGTGCATCGAGCAGGAAGCCGAACTTGAGCTGCGCTTCTTCTGGGGAAATCTTGAGCGCGTCAAACACCTTCTGCTGCACATCGGCACGGTGGATACGGATCGAGCCGCCGCCCAGTTCCCAACCGTTCAAGACCATGTCGTAGGCCTTGGAGATGCACTTCTCGGGCGCGGTAACCATCCAGTCTTCGTGACCATCCTTGGGTGCTGTGAAGGGGTGGTGCGTCGCGGTGTAGCGCTGGGCTTCTTCGTCGTATTCAAACATCGGGAAGTCGACAACCCACATGGGGCGCCAACCCTTTTCGAACAGGCCGTTCTTCTTGCCGAAATCGCTATGGCCGATCTTGATGCGCAGGGCACCAATGGCGTCGTTGACGATCTTGGCCTTGTCGGCACCAAAGAAAATCAGGTCGCCATTTTGGGCACCTGTGCGCTCCAGCACCGCTTTGAGCGCCGTGCTGTGGATGTTTTTAACAATCGGGCTTTGCAGGCCCGGCCAAGGCTTGTCCTTGGTGCCTTCCCCGGCAGCAACATCATTGACGCGAATGTACGCCAGGCCCTTGGCGCCGTAGATCTTGACGAACTCGGTGTAGGCGTCAATCTCGCCACGGCTGATGCCGCCGCCTTCGACCGAACCGCCCGGTACGCGCAGGGCCACCACACGGCCATTTTTCATGGTGGCGGCGCCAGAGAATACCTTGAAGTCCACATCGGCCATGACGTCGGTCACTTCGGCAAACTTCAGGTTCACACGCAGATCGGGTTTGTCCGAACCATAAACGTGCATCGCTTCCTGGTAGGTCATGACCGGGAAATCGCCCAGATCCACACCAATGGTGTTCTTGAAAACGGTGGTGATCATGCCTTGGAACATGTCGCGAATTTCTTCTTCCCCCAGGAACGAGGTTTCAATATCGATCTGCGTGAATTCTGGCTGGCGATCGGCGCGCAGGTCTTCGTCACGGAAGCACTTGGTGATCTGGTAGTAGCGGTCAAAGCCAGCGACCATCAGCAACTGCTTGAACAGCTGCGGGCTTTGTGGCAGGGCAAAGAAGTGGCCATCGTGCACACGACTGGGCACCAGGTAGTCACGCGCGCCTTCAGGCGTGCTCTTGGTGAGCATGGGGGTTTCGATATCGACAAAACCATTGGCATCCAGAAACTTGCGCACTTCCATGGACACGCGGTAACGCAGCATCAGGTTGTTCTGCATGTACGGGCGGCGCAAGTCCAGCACGCGGTGCGTGAGACGAGTGGTTTCCGACAGGTTGTCTTCGTCCAGCTGGAACGGAGGGGTAACCGACGGGTTGAGCACCACCAACTCGTGGCACAACACCTCGATCTTGCCGCTTTTGAGGCTGTCATTGGTGGTGCCATCGGGGCGCGCACGTACAAGGCCCTTGACCTGGATACAAAACTCATTGCGCAGGCCTTCGGCGGTGCTGAACATCTCGGCACGATCGGGGTCGCACACAATTTGCACATAGCCTTCGCGGTCACGCAAATCCACAAAAATGACGCCACCATGGTCACGGCGGCGATTCACCCAGCCACACAGGGAAACGGTTTCGCCCATTTGGGCTTCGGTCACCAGACCGCAATAGTGAGTACGCATGGCCATTGCTTGCTTTCAGAACGCTGCCTTATGGGCAGCGGGTTGTGTAAATTGGTTATTTGCGGCTTGCCACCGGCAGAGCAGGCGCGGACGGTGGCACCGAACCCATGGAGATCACATAGGTCAGCGCCTGGTCCACACTCATGTCCAGCTCGATCACGTCGGCACGTGGCAGCATCAAAAAAAAGCCACTGGTCGGGTTGGGCGTGGTGGGTACATAGACGCTGACAAAGTCGGCACCCAGGTGGGTTGCCACTTCTCCGCTGGGGGTGCCAGTCTGGAATGCAATTGTCCAGCTTCCAGCGCGCGGGTACTGCACCAGCAGGGCCGTGCGAAAGGCGTTTCCGTTACTGGAAAACAGCGTGTCCGATACTTTTTTAACACTGTTGTAGATGGACTTTACGATGGGGATCGTGGTGATCATTCGGTCCCACTGCTTCAACCACCAGCGACCTGCTACGTTGGAAACCAGCGCTCCGGTGATCAGCATGAAGCCGGCCACCAACAGCACGCCCAGACCTGGAATGCTGCGCAGACGCTCGATCGCGGGTGACAGGCTCTGCGGTGTCACCGCCGCCAAACCGGACAACACACCGCTCAACACACCGTCCAGCGAGTTGACCAGCCAGGACAGCACCCAAATGGTGATGGCCAGTGGCAGCCAGACCATCAGGCCGGTCAGCATGTACTTTTTGAAGTGGAGGTTCATTCCGGTCTCGGGTGGGGTCACGTTCAGATGCTGGTAGCGGCGGGAGGCGGCGTTGCGGCCGGTTTGGACTCAGTCTTGGTGCCACTGTCAGACGCAGGCGCGGAAGCAGACGGAGTGGATTCTGCGGGCGTTGAAGCCGGTGCCGGGGGGGTACCAGCGCCCTTGAAGTCGGTCGCGTACCAGCCAGAACCTTTCAGCTGGAATCCGGCGGCAGTGAGTTGTTTCTTGAAAGTTGCTTGCGAGCAGGATGGGCACACATCCAGCGGTGCGTCGGACATTTTCTGCAATACATCCTTGGCAAACCCGCAGGACTCGCATTTATAGGCGTATATAGGCATGAATGAAAGCTCTGGCTTCGAGTTGCAAAGCCTTCAATTATAAGGCGCGGCCTAAAACAGCCGCACCCGGATGACAAACTGCATGACCACCATGCCCAGCGCAAAACCAATTAACGCATAGGTCAACCCCTGCAACAAGCGGTTGGTTCGCTGCTGCTCGATCACCAGCTGCTCCATGGCACGTTGACCAGCGTCGTTCTGGGCGTTGCGCAAGTAGCTGTGTAATAGTGCGGGCAACTCAGGCAGCAGCTTGGCATAGTGTGGCGCCTGGGCCGCCATTTGCTCCAGCAGCTTCTGCGGACCGACCTGGCCCAGCATCCACTGCTCCAGAAAAGGCTTGGCAGTGGCCCAGAGGTCCAGTTCGGGGTCCAACTCGCGGCCCAGTCCTTCAATGTTAAGCAGGGTCTTTTGCAAAAGCACCAGTTGGGGCTGGATCTCAACCTGGAAGCGGCGCGAGGTTTGAAACAACCGCATCAGCAGCATGCCCAGTGAGATTTCCTTGAGAGGGCGATCAAAATACGGTTCACACACCGCGCGGATGCCCGCTTCCAACTCGTCCACCCGGGTGCTGCGCGGAACCCAGCCCGATTCAATGTGCAACTCAGCCACACGCTTATAGTCCCGCCGGAAGAAGGCAGTGAAGTTCTGCGCGAGGTAGTCCTTGTCCGACTCGGTCAGCGTGCCAACGATGCCGAAGTCCAGCGAAATGTAGCGCCCAAAGGTTTTGGGGTCGATGCTGACCTGGATGTTGCCCGGATGCATGTCGGCGTGGAAAAAGCCGTCTCTAAACACCTGCGTGAAGAAAATGGTTACGCCATCGCGCGCCAGCTTGGGGATGTCCACACCGGCTTCACGCAGGCGCTCGACCTGGCTAACCGGAACGCCATACATGCGCTCCATCACCATCACATCGGTGCTGCAGTAGTCCCACAGAATTTCGGGCACCAGCACCAGCTGCAGGCTTTCCATATTGCGGCGCAGCTGCGCTGCGTTGGCGGCCTCACGCACCAGGTCCAGCTCGTCATGCAAGTGCTTGTCAAACTCGGCCACCACATCACGTGGACGCAGGCGTTTGCCATCCGCCGAAAGCCCTTCCACCCAGGCAGCCATCATGTGCAGCAGGCGCAAATCTTTTTCGATGGCGGCATGCATGCCAGGCCGCAGTACCTTGACGGCAACCTCGCGCGGCTGCCCCTTGCGGTCGTTCAGCACAGCAAAGTGCACCTGGGCGATCGAGGCACTGGCCACCGGCTCGCGCTCGAAGGACACAAACACGTCGCCAATCGGCTTGCGCAGGCCAAGCTCGATGATGGCAATGGCCACATCCGAATCAAACGGTGGCACCTGGTCCTGCAGCTTGGCAAGCTCGTCGGCAATGTCGGTCGGCAACAGATCGCGCCGGGTAGACAGCACCTGGCCAAACTTGACGAAGATGGGGCCCAGCCGTTCCAGCGCCTGGCGCAGGCGTTGTCCACGGGGTGCGGTCAGCGTGCGACCAACCGTCAGTACCCGGGTCAGGCGTTGCAGCCAGCGGTTGTCAAAACTGCTCAGGACCAGTTCGTCCAGTCCGTAACGAAAGACCACCCAGGCAATGAAAAAACCGCGGTACAGGCGACTCACTAGCTAACCTCCGTGCTGCGCCCGGCCCCACCCACAAACTGCTGCACCGCCTGCGCCATGGCACGGACGGCCTGCACCAGACCATGGGCCGGGGCGTCGCCCAGCACACGCGCCAGGTCTTCCTCCACATCCCAGCGCACATGGTCGATCAGCCAGCTCACCTCGGCGGCCAACTGGACATCGCCTTCAATGCGCACGGCAGGCTTGCCACCCTGCATCAATCCCTGGGCAATGGAGAACGGCGACTCGTCGGTGATGACCAGGGAGAGATCGGGCTCTGCATCGGCTGGCGCTACGTCCAGCAACCCAGCCGGGGTCATGACGACCTTGAATGTCATGGTGCGCCACTGGATGCGCACCACACGTCCTTTTTGCCGAACCAGCCGTTCCATGGCTTGTGGTTCTTGCATCAGCACATGGTTGAGCAACAACACGATACGGCGGTGCGTTTCATCCACTACCCAGGCCGGTGGCGTCAGGGGCAGATTGAGGTTTTGGAGAAAGCTCTCCAGCATGAAAAAAGGGGACTGTGTTGCCATAGTCCCCTATTATCCCTGTGAAATCCCCGTGAAAGGGACTCGCCTATTGGAGCGCCTGCACGCCCGCCACAAGCCAGCCGCGGCCGCCATTGACGGGTTTGGTCATGTTCCAGACTTCACGGAACGGGCTGGGGCCAGCAGAGGGTTCTTCGCGGATCATGCCGGAAAACTCCACACTGGCCACATACTCAGCCGGTGTTTCTTCGATACCCAGCAGGCTTGCTTCAAGCATGACCACATCGGTGCGGTTGCTGGCACCAGCGGGATGCTGCGCCTCGCGCTCGGCGAGCTGGGCCTTGATCTCGCCCAACATGCCATCGGTCATCATGGAGCGCAGTACAGCGACGTCAGACTTGTCCCACGCCGCCTGTAGGGTCACGAAGTTGGTCTTGGCCGCAGTCAGAAAGCCCTCGGCGTCAAAACCGGCGGGAACGCCCCAATTCTGCGAACCCGTCAGGGCCGAACCGATGATGGAGCCACCCACACCACTCGCACCACCCGGTGGGTTAGCGGCTTGAAAACCCATGCTGCTGCGCTCCCAAGGGCGCGCTGACGCATCATTGCCCACGTTCTCGGGGCGATAGGGTTTGGATTCTGTCGCCGGCACTCCACCACCGGCGCCCTGGAAGGCAAAGGGGGTCTGCGGTGAAACAGATGCCGCACGACGGCGCATCACCCAACCAATAACCATGAACGCGGCCATGGCCAGCATGCCGAACATCAGCAGCTGCCCCAAGCCCTCACCCATGCCCAGCGAATTCGCCAGCCAAGCCAAACCCAGTCCAGCAGCCAGACCGCCCAGCATGGCACCCCAGGGGCGCTTGGTGGCCTGTGCGGCTGCTCCAGGGCCTTGTTTGGGTGCGCCATTGGCGGCACCCTGCGCTGGCGTACCAGGTGCCGGTGGCGTGGCACCCCGTTGGGTCACGTTGGAAGATTGCTGTCCAAAGGATTTGCCGCCGCCCAGACGCTTGGCTGCCTCGGCGTGGAAACCCGTCAAGGCAAGAGCGGCTGCGAGTACGACTGTCCAGATTTTCATAGTGTCTCCAAAGGAATACAGGAACTGGGGCGACTTGTGTCAACCACAAGCCTCAGCACTTGATTCCAACATGCAAAGCCACAACGCCCCCGGTCATGTTGTGGTAGTCCACATGTCCAAAACCCCCTTTGTGCATCATGGTTTTTAGCTCTTCCTGGCCCGGATGCATCCGAATGGACTCCGCCAGGTAGCGGTAGCTGGCGTCGTCGCCCGCCACCAGCTTGCCCAGCCGGGGCAGTATCTTGAATGAATACCAGTCATAGGCCTTCTCCAGGGGTGCAGCCACCTTGGAAAACTCCAGCACCAGCAACTTGCCGCCAGGTTTGAGCACCCGGTTCATTTCGGCCAGGGCCATATCTTTGTGCGTCATGTTGCGCAGGCCAAAGGCCACACTCACCAGATCGAAATAGTTGTCCGGAAACGGCAGCTTTTCGCCATCGCACACCATGGTGGGCAGGGACACACCCGCGTCGAGCAGCCTGTTGCGACCCGTGCGCAGCATGGCTTCGTTAATGTCGGTGTGCACCACCTGCCCTGTTTTGCCCACTTTTTTGGAGAACGCCAGAGCCAAGTCGCCGGTACCACCGGCAATATCCAGCGCCTTGTCACCCTCCTGCAAGTTGGCCACCATGACGGTGTAGGCCTTCCAGGCGCGGTGCAATCCCATGGACATCAGATCGTTCATCAGGTCGTATTTGGGCGCGACCGAGTCGAACACGCCACGCACATGGTCCGCCTTTTCCGCCTCGTCAACTGACTTGAATCCAAAGTGTGTACTTGTCATATTCCAAAATCTTATGGGATAAAACGAACACTAGCCCTCGTAGAATATACGTGAGCAGCTATTAAATTAGTAGCGTACCGTTTCAGTGGCTACCGCAGCCACCCCCCGATTTTGCCACCATGGGCGCATCGCGGTCGGTGTTGGCTGCCTTGAGTCGATCGGCATAGTCCTGCCACAGGCGCTCTTGCTGGTCGCCCAGGTAGTACAAGTAGTCCCAGGAAAAGAGGCCGGACTCGTGCCCATCCGAAAAACGGGGCTGCACCGCATAGTTGCCTACCGGGTCCAGCGTCTCCAGCGTAACGTCGCGCTTGCCGGTTTGAAGAGTCTCTTGTCCAGGTCCGTGGCCCTGCACTTCCGCCGACGGCGAGTAAACCCGCATCAGCTCAAAGGGGATGCGAAACTGCGCACCGTCCGAGAACGAAATTTCAAGCACCCGCGACTGGCTGTGCACGGTCAATGCCTGGGGCGTCGGCGCGCCTGCTTTCAATCCGGCCATGGTTGTCTACTCCTCTAAAAACTATGGAACTCAAACCAGCACCCGCTCAATGCCACCGGCATTGGCGATGCGTACGTATTCTGGCATCCAGTCTTTACCCAAAATCTGGTTGGCCATTTCCACCACAATGTAATCGGCTTCCAGCAAGCCGTTTTTGAGGTCGTCCTGGTAGCGGTTCAATCCCATCAGGCAGCTGGGGCAAGAGGTCAGAATCTTCACGTTCTGGGTCGCATCGACCGAACCGGTCGCGCGCAATTGGGCCTCGCCCTTGCGGATTTCCTCTTCCTTGCGAAAGCGCACCTGGGTGGAGATATCGGGGCGCGACACGGCCAGGCTGCCGCTCTCGCCACAGCAACGCTCGCTCTTGATAACCTTGTCACCCACCAGGGCCCGCACGGTTTTCATGGAGTCGCCCTGCTGCATCGGATTGTGGCAGGGCTCGTGGTACAGGTAGCCCGGCTGGTTGGCCGGCAGCGTGATGCCTTTTTCCAGCAAGTATTCGTGGATGTCGATGATGCGGCTGCCGGGGAAAATCTTGTCAAACTGGTAGCCCTGCAACTGGTCATAACAGGTGCCGCAGCTCACCACCACCGTTTTGATGTCCAGGTAGTTGAGCGTATTGGCCACCCGGTGGAACAGCACCCGGTTGTCGGTGATCATCTTCTCGGCCTTCTCGAACTGGCCGTTGCCGCGCTGCGGGTAGCCACAGCACAAGTAACCCGGCGGCAGCACGGTTTGCACACCGGCGTGCCACAACATGGCCTGCGTAGCCAAACCCACCTGGCTGAACAGGCGCTCGGAGCCACAACCGGGGAAGTAAAACACCGCCTCGGTTTCGGCCGTGGTGGTTTGCGGGTTGCGGATGATGGGCACGTAATCCGGGTCTTCAATGTCCATCAGGGCGCGAGAGGTCTTCTTGGGCAGGCCACCGGGCATCTTTTTGTTGATGAAGTGAATCACCTGCTCCTTGATGGGCGCGGTGCCCACCGTGGCCGGCGGCGCACTGGTCTGCTTGTGCGCCATCAGGGACAGCACGCGGTTGCCCAGGCGCTGGCTCTTGAAGCTGAGGTTGGTCATGGCATGGGCCAGCTGGATGCCGCCAATGCTCTGGGTGCCAATAAACCAAGCCTGGAAAGCCGCCAAGGGGCGCCAGCTCTTCTTGCCCATTTTGCGCAGCAAGTTGCGCATGTTCATGGACACGTCACCAAAGTCGATCTTCACCGGGCAGGGTGAGAGGCACTTGTGGCACACCGTGCAGTGGTCGGCCACGTCTTCAAACTCTTCCCAGTGCTTGATGGAGATGCCCCGGCGCGTTTGCTCTTCGTACAAGAAGGCTTCCACCAACAGCGATGTCGCCAAAATCTTGTTGCGCGGGCTGTACAGCAGGTTGGCACGCGGCACGTGGGTGGCACACACCGGTTTGCATTTGCCGCAGCGCAGGCAGTCTTTCACGCTGTCGGCAATGGCGCCAATGTCGCTCTGCTGCATGATCAGTGACTCGTGGCCCATTAGGCCAAAGCTGGGGGTGTAAGCATTGGTCAGGTCGGAATACGTGACATGGCCTTGAGTCCAATCAGCCTCTAGCCCTCGTGGAGATTGCTTGATTAGCTCCTGATTTCGTAGCAATTTGCCTTTGTTGAAGCGCCCTTCGGGGTCCACCTTGGCCTTGTAGTCGGTAAAAGGCTGCAGCTCGGCATCGCTCAAAAACTCCAGCTTGGTAATGCCAATGCCGTGTTCACCCGAGATCACGCCATCCAGCGAGCGCGCCAGCGCCATGATGCGTTTGACCGCACCGTGGGCGGCTTGCAGCATCGCGTAGTCATCGCTGTTGACAGGGATGTTGGTGTGCACATTGCCGTCACCAGCGTGCATGTGCAAGGCCACCCAGACGCGGCCTTTGAGCACGCGCTGGTGGATGGCGGTGCACTCGCGCAAAATGCCCTCGAATGCGATACCGGTGAAGATGTCCTGCAACGGCGCGCGCAACTGGGTTTTCCAGCTGGCACGCAGGCTGTGGTCCTGCAATTGCGGGAACAGCTCCGCCACACCCTGTAGCCAGCCTTGCCACTGGCTGCGCACCCCGGCGACCAGCGCCAGGGCCTGGACCACACGGTCCTCCAACAGCTCGGCAGATGGAATGTCGTTGGCGTCACCGGTCTTGCCCAGTGGCAAGTTGCCACTCGTGAAAAATGCAGTCAGTTCATCGCACAGGGCCAGCTTGTTGCGCAGGCTCAGCTCGATGTTGATACGTTCGATGCCGTCGGTGTATTCGGCCATGCGCGGCAGCGGAATCACCACGTCTTCGTTGATCTTGAAGGCGTTGGTGTGGCGGCTGATGGCAGCGGTGCGCTTGCGGTCCAGCCAGAATTTTTTGCGCGCCTCGGGGCTGATGGCGACAAAGCCTTCACCATTGCGTGAGTTGGCAATGCGAACCACCTCACTGGTGACGCGGGCCACGGCGTCGGCGTCATCACCGGCGATATCGCCAAACAGCGCCATCTTGGGCATGCCGCCCTTTTTACTCTTGGTGGCGTAGCCCACCGCTTTCAGGTAACGGTCGTCCAGATGCTCCAGGCCCGCCAGCAGCACACCACTGCGCTTTTGCTCGGCAAACATGAAATCCTTGATCTCGACAATGCTGGGCACTGCGTCCTTGGCGTTGCCAAAGAACTCCAGGCACACGGTGCGGGTGTGCGCCGGCATTTTGTGTACCACCCAGCGCCCGCTGGTGATGAGGCCGTCGCAACCTTCTTTCTGGATGCCGGGCAGGCCGCTCAAAAACTTGTCGGTCACATCCTTGCCCAGGCCTTCCTTGCGAAAGGTCTTGCCGGGAATGTCCAGCCGCTCAGTGCGCAATTTGGTTTTGCCGTCAGCCTTGAAATACTGCAGCTCGAAACTGGCGACGTCCACATCATGGATCTTGCCCATGTTGTGGTTGATGCGGGTCACCTCCAGCCATTCGGCCTGCGGTGTCACCATGCGCCAGCTGGCCAGGTTGTCCAACGCAGTGCCCCACAGCACGGCCTTTTTGCCACCGGCATTCATGGCGATATTGCCGCCAATGCACGAGGCCTCGGCAGACGTAGGGTCCACCGCAAACACATAGCCACCACGTTCGGCCGCATCGGCCACGCGCTGGGTCACCACGCCGGCTTCGGTCCAGATGGTGGCAACTTCCCGGTCCATGCCTGGCAGGGTGCGCATTTCCACCTCGGTCATGGCCTCCAGCTTTTCGGTGTTGATAACGGCCGATTTCCAGGTCAGCGGAATGGCGCCGCCGGTGTAGCCGGTGCCGCCCCCGCGCGGGATGATGGTCAAACCAATGTCAATGCAACCCTTTACCAGGCCGGCCATTTCTTCCTCGGAATCGGGCGTGAGCACGACAAACGGGTATTCGACACGCCAGTCGGTGGCATCGGTCACGTGGCTCACGCGCGAGAGGCCGTCAAATTTGATGTTGTCCTTGGCGGTGAGCTTAACCAGCGTGCGCTGGGTCTTCTTGCGCAAGGCACCGATGGCCTGCCAGCTGGCGTCAAAGGCCTCGATGGCGGCACGCGCGGCCACCAGTAACTCGCCCACCATGGCGTCACGCTCGGCGTCGGTATCGGGGGTGCGGCGCTTCTGTACCTCTTGCAGGCGGTGGCGCAATGCGTCTACCAGCTGACCACGTCGGCGCGGGTTGTCCAGCAGGTCGTCCTGCAAATAGGGGTTACGCTGCACCACCCAGATATCGCCCAGCACCTCATACAGCATGCGGGCAGAGCGCCCGGTGCGCCGCTCGCCGCGCAGCTGGTTCAAGAGGCCCCAGGCACGCGCACCCAATAGCCGAATCACAATTTCCCGGTCAGAAAACGAGGTGTAGTTGTAGGGAATTTCACGAATGCGTTCGTGCGAATGCGACTGGCCTGGAACGGCCAAGAGGTGGTTGAGCGAGGTGGGAGCGTTCATCGGACAGATTTAATTGGCAGTCCTGGCGGCCAAGGAGACCGCTACAGCAGGGGAAAGATATTACCGCAGTGCAGCAATCACCTACCCGCAACGATGGCAAACTCTTTGGTGGCGCAACTCTAATGGAAAGCACCAAGCGCAGCCGGGCCGCCGATCAGTTTTAATCAAATGGTCATACAACCGACTTACTCTTGCGCCCTACCCGTGCGTATTTCCATTTTTTATTACAGGAGCTCCCATGAAATTCAAAGTTGCCGCACTGGCCTGCCTTTCAGCGCTGGCCCTGCATGCCCAGGCCCAAGCACCCACCGAGATCCAATGGTGGCACTCGATGAACGCGGTCAATGGTGAGTGGGTGAATGATCTGGCCAAGGAATTCAACGCCAGCCAGAAGGAATACAAGGTTGTGCCCACTTACAAGGGCACCTACGACGAATCCATGACCGCTGCGGTGGCGGCCTTTCGGGCCGGCAATGCGCCCGATATCTTGCAGGTGTTTGAAGTGGGCACGGCCACCATGATGGCCAGCAAGAGCGCCATCGTTCCGGTGGGCAAAGTTATGAAAGATGCCGGCCAGCCCTTTGACCCCGGCGCCTATGTACCCGCCGTGGCAGGCTACTACACCGCCCCGAACGGCCAGATGCTGAGCTTCCCGTTTAACAGCTCCACCACCGTCTTCTATTACAACAAGGATGCCTTCAAAGCTGCGGGGCTGGACCCTGAAAAGGCCCCAACCACCTGGCCCGAAGTGGCGCTGGCTGCTGCCAAGCTCAAGGCCAATGGCCACAAGTGCCCGATCTCCATTTCGTGGCAGGGCTGGACCCAGCTGGAGAGCTTTTCTGCCTGGCACAACGTCGAGTTTGCCAGCAAACAAAACGGCCTGGCTGGCATGGATGCCCGCCTGAAAGTCAATTCCCCATTGCACGTGCGCCACATTGAAAACCTGGCCAACATGGCCAAGCAGGGCCTGTTTGTCTACAAGGGCCGTGGCAACGCGCCAGAAGCCAGCTTTGTGTCAGGTGAGTGCGCCATGATGACCACTTCCAGCGGTTTCTACGGCAACGTCAAGAAAAATGCCAAGTTTGCCTTTGGCCTGGCCACCCTGCCCTATTACCAGGACGTGCCCGGCGCACCCCAGAACACCGTCATTGGCGGCGCAAGCCTGTGGGTGATGGCCGGCAAGAAGCCCGAAGAATACAAGGGCATTGCCAAGTTCTTCACCTTCCTCTCCAGCCCCGAAGTGCAGTCCGCCAGCCACAAGCGCACTGGCTACCTGCCCATTACCACGGCCGCCTTCCAGTTGACCGAAAAATCGGGCTTCTACAAACAAAACCCCGGCACCGAAGTGGCGGTGAACCAGATGATCCGCAAGGTCACAGACAAGTCGCGCGGCATCCGTTTGGGCAACTATGTTCAGATCCGCGCCATCGAGGACGAAGAGCTCGAACAAGTCTGGGCCGGCAAGAAGTCGCCCAAGGAAGCGCTGGACGCCATTGTCAAACGGGGCGACGAGTTGTTGGTGCGCTTTGAAAAAGCCAACAAGGGTAAATAAGCCACACCCCTAACAGCAGATGGCTGCGGAAAAGCGCGTCGTATTCAAGTCTGCCTGGCTACCCTGGGTGCTGATGGCACCCCAGGTAGTCATCATCGCCGTGTTTTTCTTTTGGCCAGCGGCGCAGGCCCTGTTGCAATCGTTGCAACAATCCGATGCGTTTGGCACATCGGTGGAATGGGTGGGACTTGAGAACTTTCGCAACCTCTGGCAAGACGAGTCGTACCTGGAGTCATTCAAGACGACGGCCGTCTTCTCCCTACTGGTGGCGGTGCTGGGCCTGAGCCTGTCTCTGGTTCTGGCGATTTTTGCCGACCGGGTCGTCAAAGGCTCCCAGCTGTACCGCACCTTGTTGATCTGGCCCTATGCCGTGGCACCGGCCGTAGCGGGGGTACTGTGGTTGTTCATGTTTTCGCCCAGCATCGGTATTTTGTCGTACGCACTGCGCGAAGCCGGATTTGCCTGGGATTCGCTGCTCAACAGCCGCCACGCCATGGCACTAATCGTCATGGCAGCGGTGTGGAAGCAGATTTCCTACAACTTCCTGTTCTTCCTGGCCGGGCTGCAAAGCATCCCGAAATCGCTGATCGAAGCGGCCTCCATCGACGGCGCCCAGCCCTGGCGGCGCTTTTGGACCATCCAGTTTCCGCTGCTCTCGCCCACCACGTTTTTTTTGCTGGTCATCAACATCGTTTACGCCTTTTTTGACACCTTCGCCATCGTGGATGCCGCCACCAAGGGCGGCCCCGGCAAGGATACCGCCATCTTGGTTTACAAGGTCTACTTTGACGGATTCAAGGCCATGGACCTGGGCGGCTCGGCAGCGCAAAGCGTGGTGCTGATGGTCATCGTGGTGTCACTGACGGTGGTGCAGTTCCGCTTTGTCGAGAAGAAGGTCAATTATTGAAATGCACCCCCCCCCCCCCCCCGCCCCCCCCCCCCCCCCGCCCCCCCCCCGGGGCGCCCCCCCCGGCTTTGCCCCCCCCCCCCCCGGGCTTTCCCCCCTTTGGGGCGGCCCCCCCTTGGGGGGCCATGGTTGAACGCCGCCCTTGGCTCACGCTGCTATCGCACCTGATTCTGATCATCGGGGTGCTGGTGGTGGCATTTCCGGTTTACATCACGTTTGTGGCATCCACCCATACGGCGCAAGAGGTAGTGCAAGTGCCCATGCCACTGCTGCCGGGCGCGCATTTGGTCGAGAACTACGCGACGGCATGGTCGGGTGACCGCCTGGGGAGCGGCTCGCATGCTTCGGTGGGCCGCATGATGGTGGTGAGCCTGATCTCGGCGCTGGTCATCACCATTGGCAAGATTGCCATTTCGCTGCTCTCGGCGTTTGCGCTGGTGTATTTCCGGTTCCCCTTTCGCATGGCGTTTTTTTGGGCAATTTTTGTCACGCTGATGCTGCCGGTCGAAGTGCGTATTGGCCCCACCTACCAGGTAGTGGCCGACCTGGGGCTGCTCAACACCTACGCCGGGTTGACCGTGCCATTGATTGCCTCGGCCACGGCAACCTTTTTGTTTCGTCAATTCTTTATGTCGGTACCCGATGAGCTGGTGGAAGCCGCCCGCGTGGACGGTGCTGGGCCCATGCGGTTTTTCAAGGATATTCTGGTGCCGCTGTCCCGCACCAGCGTGGCTGCCCTGTTTGTGATCCAGTTCATTTACGGCTGGAACCAATATCTGTGGCCGCTGCTGGTCACTACCGAAGAAAACATGTACCCGGTGGTGATCGGCATCAAACAAATGATTTCCGGCGGAGACGCCCAGACCGAATGGAACATCGTCATGGCCACCGCCATGCTGGCCATGTTGCCCCCTGCCCTGGTGGTGATGCTGATGCAAAAATGGTTTGTCAAAGGCTTGGTGGATACAGAGAAATGACACCAAACGCATGGCTCTGGCCCCCCCCCCCCCCCGGCCCCGGCCCCCCCCCCCCCCACCGCGCAGCCGCCCCAGCCTGTCGCCACACTGCTATAACATCCAACCAATATGGCTTCCATCGAACTCAAAAACGTCATCAAACGCTACGGCAAGGGCAAGACCGCCAACCAGGTCATCCATGGCATCAATGCGCAAATTGCGGACGGTGAATTTGTCGTCATCGTCGGCCCCTCGGGCTGCGGTAAATCCACACTTTTGCGCATGGTGGCAGGCCTGGAAGAAATCACCGAGGGCGACATTTGCATCGGTGGGCGGGTCGTAAACCAGCTGGAACCTGCCGAGCGCGACATTGCCATGGTGTTCCAGAACTATGCGCTGTACCCCCACATGAGCGTGTTTGACAACATGGCCTACGGTCTGAAGATCGCCAAGGTGCCAGTCGACGATATCAAGTCCCGGGTCGACAAAGCCGCCAAAATTTTGGAACTGGGCCCGTATTTGCAGCGCAAGCCGCGCGAGCTCTCTGGCGGCCAGCGCCAGCGCGTGGCCATGGGCCGGGCCATCGTACGCCAACCCCAGGTTTTTCTGTTTGATGAGCCCCTGTCCAACCTGGATGCCAAGCTGCGCGCCCAGACCCGCTTGGAGATCCAGAAGCTGCACCGTGAGCTGGGTATCACCAGTCTGTTCGTCACCCACGACCAGGTCGAAGCCATGACCCTGGCCCAGCGCATGATTGTGATGAACGGCGGCGTAATGGAACAGTTTGGCACGCCCGAAGAGGTCTACACCCGCCCGGCCACCACTTTTGTGGCCAGCTTCATTGGCTCGCCGCCCATGAATCTGCTCAAAGATGCGCCGGATGCCAAGCCGGGCGTCATTACCGGCATCCGCCCCGAACACCTGGACATCACGCCCAGCGGCTGGGCGTTGCAAGTCGAAGCGGTGGAAATGCTGGGAGCCGAGCGTCTGGTCTATGGCCGCTGGGCGCACAGCGCGACCGATCAACTGGTCATCATCCGCACCGAAGAGGCTCACGCCGTACCGGTGCTGGGCACCACCATCCACGTCACCCCGCGCGCGGATCGCCTGCACGCGTTCGACGCTGCCACTGGCAAGCGCATGATGACCGCATGAGCGACGGCACCCCCTCCCTTCACGCTTGGCCCTACCCGAGCTGGGTGGCCCACCGTGGCGCCGGCAAGCTGGCCCCCGAGAACACCCTGGCCGCCTTTCGCGTGGGTGCCAGCCATGGCTACCGCATGTTTGAATGCGACGTCAAACTGAGTGCCGACGGCGTGCCGTTTTTGATGCACGACACCACCCTGCAACGCACCACCAATGCCCGCGCCAAACTGGGTGCCGGCAACAGCGCTGTGGCGGGCGATCACCCCTGGGGCATGCTGTCGCAACTGGATGCCGGCAGCTGGCACAGCCGCGCCTTTGCTGGCGAGCCGTTGCCCACACTCGACTCCATTGCCGCTTTTTGCATTCGCAACGGCTACTGTTTGAACATCGAAATCAAGCCCACGCCCGGCACCGCGCGCCACACGGGCGAAGTCGTCGCCGAACACGCCGCACGCCTATGGTCCGGCCAATCCGTACCGCCCCTGCTGACTTCGTTCGAGCCCGACGCACTGCGTGGCGCCTTGGACACCCAACCCGAGCTGCCGCGCGGCCTGCTGCTCGACACCCTGTGGACCGGTTGGGTGGAAACCGCGCTGACCCTGGATTGCCGTGCCATCATCTGCAACCACGCCCTGTGGGACCGCAGCAGCGTCACCCAAGCGAAAAGTGCCGGTTTCAGAACCCTGAGCTACACCGTCAACGACGAATGGGCCGCACAGCGGCTAATCGATCTGGGGACGGACGGGATCATCACCGACCGGGTGGACTTGTTCAGCCCGGTTTAGCTGGTTTTCAACGCCAGCCGCGCCCCCCCGCCCACTGCGCGGACGCCGCAACTACCAGCAAGGCCGCGTAGCTGGCCATCTTGCCGTCACGCCCGAAGAACCACAGACCCAGCGCTAGCGCCAATGAACCAACTATAAAATTGATAGCTGCCTGCGTAATGATTCCGAGGGCTGACGGGCTTTTTGACATAAACCAGGGGCCCACAATGGCCAGCACCAAGGCCACGGCCAGGGCCGGTGCCAGAAAATTGGTCAGGTGGATGAGTTGGTCCAGAGGTCCCATTCGGTTGGCCCGTGGGGCCCTTGGGTTGATTGGTATGGCGACGATTTTATAATCAGACATAAATCAATTGCTGCCAGCGCCGTCGCGCATCCGCTCAACGGGCTGGCCGAATGACAACCGAACACATGGCAGTCTGGACTTTAGGCATCAACCACACCACCGCACCGCTGGACTTGCGCGGCCGGTTTGCGTTCGCCATGGACCAGGTCGCTCCGCATTTACAAGGCCTGCGCCAGTCACTCAACCGCATGCCTGAGGCGGCGATTGTTTCCACCTGCAACCGCACCGAAATTTATTGCGCTGGCGAGCAAAGTGAGCTGGAGCCCACATTGGGCTGGCTGGCCAATTCGGCTGGCATTTCGCCCGACGCCCTGCGCTCCCACACCTACAGCCTGCAAGACGGGCTGGCCGCACGCCACGCCTTTCGGGTAGCCAGCGGGCTGGACTCCATGGTACTGGGCGAGCCGCAAATTCTGGGCCAGCTCAAAGACGCGGTCCGCGCTGCCAACGCCGCAGGCGCCCTGGGCACCACGCTGTCGCAACTGTTTCAGCGCTCCTTTGCCGTAGCCAAGGAAGTACGCACGTCTACCGAGATTGGCGCGCACAGCATCAGCATGGCCGCCGCCGCCGTGCGCCTGGCTGGTAACCTGTTTGAAGACCTGGGTGATGTCAAGGTGCTGTTTGTGGGCGCTGGCGAAATGATTGAGCTGTGCGCCACGCACTTTGCCGCCAAAAACCCCAAGAGCATCGCCATTGCCAATCGCACGCTCGAGCGGGGCGAAAAGCTGGCCAGCCGCTTTGGTGGTGAGGTCATGCGCCTGGCCGACCTGCCCGACCGTCTGCACGAATTTGACGCCGTGGTGAGCTGCACCGCCAGCACCCTGCCCATCATCGGCCTGGGTGCGGTCGAACGCGCCCTGAAAAAACGCCGCCACCGCCCCATCTTCATGGTGGACTTGGCTGTGCCACGCGACATCGAAATCGAGGTCAAGGCGCTGGACGATGTGTACCTCTACACCGTGGACGATCTGTCCGGCGTGGTGCAGACCGCCCAGGCCAGCCGACAGGCCGCCGTCGAACAGGCTGAGGCGATTGTGGACGCCGGGGTGCAAAGCTTCATGCACTGGGTGGACCAGCGCAGCAACGTGCCACTCATCCAGCAGCTCAATGCTCAGGCCGATGCCTGGCGCACCAACGAATTGGCCCGCGCCCACAAGTTGCTGGCCAAGGGCGAATCGGTGGATGTGGTGCTGGAAGCCCTGTCCAAGGGCCTGACCCAAAAAATGCTGCATGGTGCCATGGCCGAGTTGCATGCCGGTGACGCCGCAGCACGCGACCGCGCCACCAGCGCCATCGAACACTTCTTTCTGCGCAGCAAGCGTTAGCGACGCCAACCACGTGGCTCCGACAGAGCCCCGGCATAACCCTTCGACCCAGCGCAGGGCGCACGGAAATTGTTGTCCGCACACCGTTCGGGCTGAGCTGGTCGAAGCCCCTCCTTTCCGATTGACTCCATGAAACCCTTTCTCCGCCAACAACTCGCCCGCTACACCGACCGCCAGGGTGAACTGGAATTTTTGCTGTCCCGCGAGGACATCATGAAAGACATGGAGCAGTTCCTCAAGCTCTCGCGCGAGCACACCGACGTCACCGCGGTGTCGAGTCGCTGGGCACGCTACCAGCAGCGTGAGGCGGACCTGAGCAGCGCAGAAGAGATGAAGTCTGACCCCGACATGGCCGAAATGGCCGAAGAAGAAATCGCCAGCGCCACGACCGAGCTGGCGCAGTTGGAGAGCGAGTTGCAGCGCATGTTGCTGCCCAAAGACCCCGACGACGCCCGCCCCGCGTTCGTGGAAATCCGCGCTGGCACTGGCGGCGACGAATCAGCCTTGTTTGCTGGCGACCTGCTTCGCATGTACACCCGTTATGCCGACCGCTGCGGCTGGAAGAGCGAGATCGTCAGCGAATCGCAAAGCGAGCTGGGCGGCTACAAAGAGGTGGTGGTGCGTTTTGAAGGCCACCATAACGGCACCGGCGCGTACGGTGCGCTCAAGTTCGAGAGCGGCGGCCACCGGGTGCAGCGCGTGCCCGCCACGGAAACCCAGGGCCGCATCCACACCAGCGCCTGCACCATTGCCGTGCTGGCCGAGCAGGACGAGGCCGAGGCGATCAAGATCAACCCATCGGACCTGCGCATCGACACCTACCGCGCCAGCGGTGCCGGTGGCCAGCACATCAACAAGACCGACTCGGCCGTGCGCATCACCCACATTCCCACCGGCATCGTGGCCGAATGCCAGGACGGGCGCAGCCAGCACAGCAACAAGGCCCAGGCCCTGAAAGTGCTGACCGCCCGCATCCACGAAAAAGAACGCTCCGAGCGCGCCGCCAAAGACGCCGCCGAGCGCAAGAGCCTGGTCGGCAGTGGGGATAGAAGCGACCGTATCCGCACCTACAACTTCCCGCAAGGCCGCCTGACCGACCACCGCATCAACCTCACGCTGTACAAGCTACTCTCCATCATGGAAGGCGATTTGGACGACGTGGTGGGCGCACTGCAAGCCTACGAGGCGGCCGAACAACTGGCTGCGCTGGAGCTTCATTCCAACTAGGTGTTTAGGCCTCTAGCCCTCGTCCATACTACGTAAGATGCTACTAAGATAATAGCGTATGGGAACACCCCAAACTCCGGACTCCGTAGCGCAGGCCCTGGCCTGGGCACAGCGCCATGGCATGGATCGGCTGGATGCGCAGCTGCTGGTTCTGCACGCGCTCAACCGCTCCGGCCAGGAGCGCGCCTGGTTGCTGGCGCATGACACCGACGCACTGCCCGCCACAGCGCTTGCCACGTTGCAGGCGAACGTGCAGCGCCGCGCCGCTGGTGAACCGTTGGCCTACATCACCGGGCGCAAAGAATTCTTCGGGCTGGACCTGGCGGTGGATGCCCGTGTGCTGGTACCCCGCCCGGACACCGAAACGCTGGTGGACTGGGCGCTAGAGCTGCTAACCAGGCCAACGCCACGCCTCACCGACAGCCACCCACGCCAGCCATTGCAGGTGCTGGACCTGGGCACCGGCAGCGGCGCCATCGCATTGGCGCTCAAACACACCCGGCCCGATCTGCAAGTCAGCGCCGTGGACGCCAGCGCCGATGCCCTGGCCGTGGCCCAGGCTAACGCACAGCGCCTGCAACTGGACGTGGCCTTTGCGCAAGGCAACTGGCTGGACGGTGTGCCGGGCCGGTTTGACGTGATCGTGTCCAACCCGCCCTATATTGCCGCCGCCGACCACCACCTGGGCGCCCTCACCCATGAACCCCTGTCGGCATTGGCCAGTGGTGCGGATGGGCTGGACGACATCCGCACCATCATCCGCCAAGCACGCACTCACCTAGTGCCGGGTGGCTGGCTGCTGCTGGAGCACGGTTATGACCAAGCGGGCGCAGTTCGCGCCTTGCTGTGTGAGGCAGGGTTTACACAGGCCCAGTCACACTGTGACCTGGCCGGGTTCGAGCGATGCAGCGGTGCCTGTTATGGTTGTTAGTCTTTTAGGCCTCTAGCCCTCGTAGAATATGCGTAACCAGCTAGTAATTTAATAGCATTGTCGTACACCCACTATGTCTAATACCGCCGCCTGCCCCCAGTGCACCCTTGAAAACATCTACCTCGATGGCAGCAATTTTGTTTGCGCCGACTGCGGCTTTGAATGGCCCCAAGCGCAAACTGCGGCCACAGACGACGAAGACGACGCCGTGGTCAAGGACTCCAACGGCCAGGTGCTGCAAGACGGTGATGCCGTGGTGCTGATCAAAGACCTGAAGGTCAAAGGCTCTTCCACCGTGCTCAAGATGGGCACCAAGGTCAAGAGCATTCGCCTGGTCGGTGGCGACCACGAGGTGGACTGCAAAATGGACGGCGGCAGCTTCATGCTCAAAGCCTGTTTCCTCAAGAAAGCCTGACCTCAAGGGCCGCCAACCGTGAACCCGCAGAACGCCCACTGGCTCCTTTTGGTATTGGTCAATATCCCGGTCTATTTGGCGTTGGGGCGCATCATCTTCCGCGATTGGGGCAGCGCTCTAGAGGCGCTGCGCCTGTGGACTTCGGCCGACTGGTGGCTGACGCTGGAAAAGCAATGGCGCCTGGACCCATGGGGCACGGCCAAGCTGCCGGTGTTTTTGCTGGGCTGTGTGGCTCTGGTACTGTTGGAGCACCTGATGTTTGGCAGGAGTACGCTCGTCAAACCCGCCACTGACCTCTACATACAGGCGCGGTAAATCTCCGTCAGCGACACCGCCCCGGTGCGCGCCAGCTTGATACCGTTAGCCGGCAGACTAAACATGCGGCTGGACAGGGCGCTGTCGCGGTACACGTCTGCCGACACCCCCACATCGACCTTTTCGGCAAGGCCTTTGTCCATCACCAGCAATTCATAAATGGCCTGGCGCCCCGAAAAGCCTGTGCCGTGGCAGCGATCGCACCCTTTGCCGCGCCAGAACACCTCTTCCGGCCCCAGGTCGAGGTTAGTGCGCATCAGAATATCCACCGGCTCCACCTCGCGGCAATGCACACAGTTGGTGCGCACCAGGCGCTGGGCCAGCACACCAATTACTGCCGAGCGGATCAAATAGGGCTCCACCCCCATCTCAATCAGGCGCACCAACGCGCTGGGCGCGTCGTTGGTGTGCAGCGTGGAAAACACCAAGTGGCCAGTCAATGCGCTCTCGACCGCGATCTTGGCGGTTTCATAGTCGCGCATTTCACCGATCAGGATGACGTCGGGGTCATGCCGCAGGATGTGGCGCAGCGCCTTGGCAAAGCCGAAGTCGATAACAGGGTTGACCTGGATCTGGATGACGTTTTCCAGTTCGTATTCAATGGGGTCTTCCACCGTGATGATGTTCACATTTTGACGCACCACCTCTTGCAGGGCCGCGTACAGCGTGGTGGTCTTGCCCGAGCCGGTAGGGCCGGTCACCAGCACAATGCCCATACTGCGCCGAAGCAGGTCACGCAGCCGCGCCAGATCGCTGGGGTCAAAGCCAATGGAATCCAGATTGCGCATATCGGCCGTGCGGGCCAGCACCCGGATCACCACGCTTTCGCCAAATTGCGACGGAATGATGGAAATCCGCAGGTCAATACCCGCTCCGGCCTCGGTGATGCGGATGCGCCCGTCTTGCGGCAATCGGTGCTCCGAGCTGTTCATGCTGGCCAAAATCTTGATGCGCCCCACCACCGGCGGCAGCAGCGCACGGCGCAGACGGCGCACTGGCACCAGGGTGCCATTGACGCGAAACAGCACATCAAAGAACTTCTGGCCAGGGCGGATGTGGATGTCGGATGCGCGCCGGCTCACCGCATCGGCCAGGATGTTGCTTACCAGGCGCACGATGGGAGCTTGGCGAGCCAGTTGCTCGGCCTCGCTCCAGACGCGCTGCTCTTCTTCCTCGCTGCCGGTTTGTATCTCGCTGATGGCCAGCGACTCCAACTCATCGATATCGCTGTGCGAGGCGTAACAGCGGGCGATGGCGTTGCGCACATCGTCGGCCGTGGCCAGCACAGCCACCAGACGGCACTGGGTCACAAAGCGCAGCAGGTGGTGTTGCTCAGCGTCCAGAACATCCGCCAACGCCACCATCAACACGTCGCTGTGGCGCAGCAGGGGCAGGACGTTGATCCGGGCCGCCATGTCGGGCGGCAGACACTCCAGGGCCAACACATCGGGCTCAAAGTCGCCCAGCGCGGCAACGGGTACATGGCTCAGCACTTCGGCCACCCGCAAGGCCTGCGACACATCGCATGGGCTGCGCCCACCCTGGGAAAGCTGCGTCACCAGACGCGCCGCCAACTCGGCCGCATCGTCGGTGGGGTGCAAAGTGCGGGCGCGCACCGCCTCCACCAAGCACGCGTGACCAGCTCCCTTTTCCAGAGGTCCGGTGCTTTCAAGCGGGAGCACGCGAAAGGTTCCTAGCTGCAGCAACCCATGCAATTCTTCGAGGTTGTGCACCAACCCCATGCGCATCGGCGCAATAACCGGCTGGCCACCATCAAACGGGATAGGCGCGGTATCCCGCACGTTGTGGTCGTGCGACGTGAGGGCATTTTGCGCAAATTCGTTGCTGAGCAAAACGTCATGGGGCAACTCAATATCAGGTTCGGTCATGTTCGGCACAGGTTCTGAAAATAGCTGATGTTCGCATGCTCGCACCGAAGACACCAATCCGGCTTGATATGCATCAACTTTGGTCCAGCGTCTGCGTAATACCCCTGCTGCGCAATGGCCCCAAGGCCAAACTGGGAATAGGGTCTGGGATAATGCACTTTTATTGGAGTTATATTGCAATGAGCGACACACAAGAACGTATCGATCAGTTAGTCAAGAACAACGCGGTTTTGCTGTTCATGAAGGGCACTGCCAGCTTTCCCCAGTGCGGGTTTTCCGGACGCGCCATCCAGGTTCTGAAGGCCTGTGGTGTGGACCCCAAGTCCATCACTACGGTGAATGTGCTGGAAGACGACGCCATCCGCGCTGGCATCAAGGATTACAGCCACTGGCCCACCATCCCCCAGCTCTACGTCAAGGGAGAATTCATTGGCGGTTCGGACATCATGATGGAAATGTACGAAAACGGTGAGCTGCAAAAGGCGCTGGACAAGCAAGATTGATTCACCGGCGTACGCACGCCGAATCAGACCAGTTGGTAGTCCCAAATTCGCTTGGCGGCGAATACGGCGTCAGGGTACTTCGGCTTGCCGCGCGAGCCGTTGTAGCGCCCCAGTGCCATAAACTGGTCACCCTTTTCACGGTCCAGGTAATGGCGCAAAATTACGCAGCCAAAGCGCAGGTTGGTCTGCATATGGAACAACTTGCCAGGGTCTCCGTCGCCAATGCTGCGGGTCCAGAACGGCATCACCTGCATGTAACCCCGAGCACCCACCCACGACACCGCGTATTTGCGGAAGTTGCTTTCCACCTGGATCAGGCCCAACACCAGAGCCACGTCCAGCCCGGCACGCTTGCTCTCGTACCATACGGTTTGCAAAAATTCCTTGCGGGTTTCCAGGTTAGGCTTCTTCTTCTTGAGCCGCTCACTCATCGCCAGCATCCAGCGCAGGTAGCGCAGGCGCGACTCCGTGTCGGCAAATTCGGGAACGGGTGGTGCGGCATTGTGGATGGCACTGGTCAGCGCCGTGCGCACCGAATCGATCAGCGGCTCTTCAATCTGCCCACCCGCCCATGATTGCTCCTGAACTGATAGCAGTCCAAGCCCAACCAACGAGGGCAACAGGCAGTTTCTGCGGGTAACGCCAACCGTCATGCCACCAGTTTCGAGCGAATCAACGCCGCAATGTCGCCGACGGCCACTTTGGTGGCAGCGCTGTCGCGGCGGTGCTGGTATTCCACCATTCCTTCTTTAAGGGCACGGTCACCAATGGTGACGCGGTGTGGCACACCAATCAATTCCCAGTCGGCAAACATCGCGCCAGGGCGCTCACAGCGGTCGTCCAGCATCACGTCCACGCCGGCTGCCAGCAGGTCGGCATACAGGGTGTCGGCGGCTGCCTTGACGTCAGAGAAGCGGTCCGGGCTGATGGGGCACAACACCACGGTAAAGGGTGCCAACGCGTCGGGCCAGATGATGCCCTTGTCGTCGTGGTTTTGCTCAATGGCAGCGGCGGGCAGGCGGGTGATGCCAATGCCGTAGCAGCCCATTTCCATGAACTGGGGTTTGCCGTTCACGTCCAGGAACGTGGCGTTCATGGCCTTGCTGTATTTGGTGCCCAGGTAGAACACGTGGCCGACCTCGATGCCACGCTCGATGGCCAGCACGCCTTTGCCGTCGGGCGACTGGTCACCGGCGACCACATTGCGGATGTCGGCCACCTGGTCCGGTTCTGGCAAGTCGCGGCCCCAGTTGACACCGGTCATGTGGAAGTCTTCGGCGTTGGCGCCGCAAATCCAGTTGGACATCACGGCGACCTCGCGGTCAGCCACCATTTTCAGCGGCTGCTTCATTCCGACAGGTCCAAGGTAACCGGGTTTGCAGCCAAAGTGGGTGTCAATTTCTGCCACGGTGGCAAAGCGGAAATCAGCCAGCCCCTCCAGCTTGCCCACCTTGACTTCGTTCATCTCGTGGTCGCCGCGCAGCAGCAGCAGCCAGACCTGGGTCTTGGTGACGTTGCCCTTGTCATCTTTGGCGTCAGTTGCCAGTACCAGGGACTTGACTGTGGCAGAAAGTGGCACGTTGAGCAACCGGGCCACGTCGTCGCAGGTAGCCGTACCCGGCGTCGGCGTCTTGGTGAGGGCTTGGGTGGCGGCGCCACGCGGGCCTGTGGGCGCAAGTGCCTCGGCCTTTTCGATATTGGCGGCGTAATCGCTGGTGGGGCAGTAGACGATGGCGTCTTCGCCGGTGGCGGCAATCACCTGAAATTCTTCGCTCAAATCACCACCGATGGCGCCGCTGTCGGCCGCGACGGCACGGTAGGTCAGGCCAAATCGGTCAAAAATCTTGCGGTAGGCACTCGCCATAATCTGGTAGCTGGCCTTGGCGGAATCGGGGTCACGGTCGAAGCTGTACGCGTCTTTCATCGTGAACTCACGCCCGCGCATCAGGCCAAAGCGGGGACGTCGTTCGTCGCGGAATTTGGTCTGGATCTGGTACAGGTTCTTGGGCAACTGCTTGTAGCTCTTGATCTCTTGGCGTGCAATGTCAGTGATCACTTCTTCGCTGGTTGGCTGCACCACATAGTCGCGGTCATGGCGGTCTTTAATACGCAGCAGCTCAGGGCCATTGGTGGTGAAGCGGCCAGTCTCTTGCCAAAGTTCGGCTGGCTGAATCACAGGCATGGACAGCTCCACCGAGCCGGCACGGTTCATTTCCTCGCGCACGATGGCTTCCACCTTGCGAATCACCCGCAGCCCCATGGGCATATAGGTGTATATGCCGGCGCCTAATTTTTTGATCATGCCGGCACGCATCATCAATTTGTGGCTGGCAACCTCGGCGTCGGCTGGCGCTTCTTTGAGGGTGGAAATGAGGAATTGGGATGCTTTCATGGGGTGACTCGCAGAACTACCTAGACCTTCGCCACTTGATACACGGCGCTTGCTGTGCATAATGAACGAAGTTTAAAAATTGGGGTTTGATTATGCTTGACCGCGACGGCTTTCGGCCGAACGTCGGCATCATCCTGCTCAACCAGAGAAATCAGGTATTTTGGGGCAAGCGCATTCGGACCCATTCGTGGCAGTTTCCGCAGGGCGGCATTGATCGGGGAGAAACTCCCGAGCAGGCCATGATCCGGGAATTGCATGAGGAAGTGGGGCTCCACCCGGAGCATGTCAGCATTGTTGCCCGAACCCGAGACTGGTTGCGCTACGAGGTGCCAGACCGTTACATTCGCCGCGATGCGCGCGGCCATTACAAGGGCCAGAAGCAAATCTGGTTCCTGCTTCAACTGTTGGGGCACGACTGGGACCTGAACCTGCGCGCCACCGACCACCCCGAATTCGATGCCTGGCGCTGGAACGACTACTGGGTTCCGCTGGACGCCGTGGTGGAGTTCAAACGGGGCGTATACGAAACCGCCCTGATCGAGTTGGCACGTTACCTGCCGCGCAACGAGCCGCGCAACCGATTTCTACGCCATGCCCACCGGCTCCACGATCCCGGCCAAGAAACCGGTAGCAACCGGCCTGGCGGCCTTGAGCTTCCGCCCGGTGCCTCCATTGATCCCCTACCAGGGGCCAACCATACCCCGAACCACGGACGTAACCATGGTCATTAAGCAACTCCTCACCGCGCTATGCCTGGCCGGCGTTGCTGTAGCCACCTGCGCCCAGACGGCGGTTGATCCTGCAAAGGCCGAAGTGGGCATACCACCACCGCCCACCTACTCCAAGGACAAATTGATCCCCATTGAGATGCCGCCGTATGTGACGCTGAAGGTGGGCATAGATCCCGATACAGTGACCGTCGGTTCCGATGATGTAGTGCGCTATGTAGTGGTCATGCGCAACACATCAGGATCGGTGAGTGCAGCGTTTGAGGGCATTCAGTGTGCCAGTGGCGAAGTCAAGACCTACGCACGCGCCGGCACGTCAGGTGCGTGGACAACGGTAGAACCGCAGCAGTGGCGCAATTTGACGGACAACCTGCCGTCAAAACATGCCTATGCGCTCTCCAAGCAAGGGGTTTGCGACGGGCGCACGGCCGCCAAGCGCGCCGACATCCTCAATACCCTCAAACGGGGCAAGCCCTCGTACCAGTGACGCCACGCGAGGCGCCACAGGGCTTTGCCCGTCAGCGGGTCAGGACCAGGTTGTCCCGGTGCAACATTTCGGGTTCTGCGGAGTAACCCAGTAGTTTTTCAATTTCGCTGGAGGGTTTTCGGCACAGCAGCCGAGCCTCGGCGCTGGCATAGTTGGCCAGGCCGCGGGCAATTTCCTGGCCCGAAGCGTCGCGCACAGCAATCACGTCACCGCGTGAGAACTCGCCCTCCACTGCGACCATGCCAATCGGCAACAGGCTCTTGCCATCGTCGCGCACCTTGGCCGCTGCGCCGTCATCTACCACCACCGCACCGCGCATCTGCAAGTGATCAGCCATCCACTGCTTGCGGGCCTGCTTTTTCTGGGTCTGCGCCACCAGCAAAGTCCCAATGGCCTCGCCCTGCGTCAGGCGAATCAGGGCATCTGGCTCGCGGCCCCAGGCGATGACGGTTGAGGCACCGGAGCCCGCCGCGCGCTTGGCAGCGAGTATCTTGGTAATCATGCCGCCGCGGCCAATGCTGGAGCCCGCGCCGCCGGCCATGGCCTCCAGGGCGGAGTCACCTGCACGGGCCTCGTGCACGAACTCTGCCGATGGATCTTTGCGGGGGTCGGCTGTGAACAGTCCCTTTTGGTCAGTCAGGATAACCAAGGCATCCGCTTCCACCAGATTAGCCACCAGCGCGCCCAGGGTGTCGTTGTCGCCGAATTTGATTTCATCGTTGACGACTGTGTCGTTTTCGTTGATGACAGGCACCACTCCCAGCTTAAGCAGGGTCAGCAGCGTGGAGCGGGCATTGAGGTAGCGTTCGCGGTCGGCCAGGTCGGCATGGGTCAGCAGCACCTGGGCGCTGCCCAACCCGTTGAGCTTGAGTTTGGTCTCGTACATCTGGGCCAAGCCCATCTGTCCCACAGCCGCAGCAGCTTGCAGTTCCTGAACCGCCTTGGGCCGCGTAGTCCAGCCCAGGCGCTTCATGCCTTCGGCAATGGCGCCACTGGACACCATGATGACTTCGCGCCCATTGCGGATCAAGTGCGCCAGCTGGCGGCACCATTCGCCAATGGCCACGTCGTCCAGGCCTCGACCATCATTGGTGACCAGACTGGAGCCGACCTTGACCACAATCCGGTGCGCATCACGCAACAATGGAGAACGAGAAATATTTACCATATGCATCGGTAGCCCTCGTCAATATTACGTAAGGCACTATTATTTTTATAGCTATTGGGCCTCGCCAGGTGTTGCAACAAAACGTGGATCGACGACTTCTGGCGTCTGTTCGGACACCTGCTGCGCTTTGACGTGTTTATAGATGGCCTTGATCAGCGGCTCACAGCCTTCTCGGGTCAGTGCTGACATCTCGAACACCGGCCCTTTCCATTTGAAGCGTTTCACGAAATCCTTGACCAGTGCCTCGCGCTCATCGGTTGGCACCATGTCGAGCTTGTTGAGCACCAGCCAGCGCGGCTTCTTGTACAACGCCTGGTCGTACTTCTTTAATTCATTGACGATGGCCTTGGCCTGCGCAACGGAGTCCACGCTTTCATCAAACGGCGCCACATCCACAATGTGCAAGAGCAAACGCGTGCGCTGCAAATGGCGCAGGAACAGATGGCCCAGGCCAGCGCCCTCGGACGCACCTTCGATCAGGCCCGGCAAATCGGCCACGACAAAACTTTGCTCTGGCCCCACACGCACTACGCCCAGATTGGGGTGCAAAGTGGTGAAGGGATAGTCGGCAATGCGGGGGCGCGCGTTGGACACTGCCGTGATGAAGGTGGATTTGCCGGCATTGGGCATGCCCAGCAGGCCTACATCGGCCAATACCTTCAATTCCAGCTTGAGGTTTTTCTTCTCGCCTGGCCAACCAGGGGTCTTCTGGCGGGGTGCGCGGTTGATGGCACTCTTGAAACGCATATTGCCAAAACCGCCATCGCCGCCCTTGGCAATGGTGATAACTTCACCGTGTTGAAGCAATTCATACAGCACTTCACCGGTTTCTGCGTCGCTGATGATGGTGCCCACCGGCATTTTCAAAGTAATGTCACTACCCGCTGCGCCGAACATATCGGAACCCATTCCGTGCTCGCCGCGCTTGGCGTCGTGGCGGCGGGAAAAACGGTAGTCGACCAAGGTATTGAGGTTGGAGTCCGCCACAGCAAATACGTGTCCGCCACGCCCACCGTCGCCGCCATTCGGGCCACCAAACTCTTTGTACTTTTCATGCCGGAACGAGACACAGCCTGCCCCGCCGTCTCCAGCGGAGATATCAATGTAGGCTTCGTCAACGAACTTCATGGTGTGGTACGTAGTTATAAATGAAAAACCCCGCGCACAGGCGCAGGGTTTTTTGGGTGAACTTTCTGCAGATCAGGCTGCAGTCACGCTCACCATGTGCTTATTGAGAGCACCCTTGTGGGCAAACGAAACGTGCCCATCAATCAATGCAAACAAGGTGTGGTCTTTACCCATACCGACATTCACTCCAGCGTGGAACTTGGTGCCACGCTGACGCAAAATGATCGCACCGGGCTTAACCAGTTCGCCGCCGAATTTCTTCACGCCGAGCATCTTGGGCTTGGAGTCGCGCCCGTTTCGCGTAGAGCCGCCGCCTTTTTTCTGTGCCATGACCTTATCCTACGATAGCGCCGATTTGCAGTTCGGTGAACTGCTGGCGGTGCCCTTGACGTTTCTGATAGTGCTTGCGACGGCGCATCTTGAAGATGCGAACTTTGTCGTGCTTGCCGTGAGAAATTACTGTGACCGTAACGGTCGCGCCGGACACCAAGGGCGTGCCAACCTTCATTTCGGCGCCGTTTCCGACTGCCAAAACCTGGTCGATCACGATCTCTTGGCCTACGTCCGCAGCAATCTGTTCTACTTTAATTTTTTCGCCGGCAGCAACTCGATATTGCTTGCCGCCGGTTTTTATGACCGCGTACATGTTGACCTCTTAATCTTGATCCCGCCAACCTGATAACTTAAATTCAGTCAGCGGACTTGACTCTCCGGACGAATTTCCGTAGAGCCAAAAATTATAGCACTTTCCGCCTATCGGGCCAAATCGCTGCCTGGCTTCCCAATGGCCCTTCAGGCTTTCTATACAATCCGGCAACTAACAAACTCGCATTACTGCCTTGCAAGCCCCTACTATCGGTTCATCGACAGGAATTTCCATTGTCGAACAGGACATGCGCGAGGTCGATCGGGTCATCGCAAGAAGGCTGGACTCTGGCGTTCCCCTGGTTGGCAGCGTTTCCCACTACATCATCTCAGCCGGTGGCAAACGGTTGCGTCCGGCGTTATTGTTGTTGTGCTGTGGTGCACTGGGCTACACGGGTGATCAGCGTTTCAATATGGCAGCCGTTGTGGAATTCATACATACTGCCACCCTTCTGCACGATGACGTGGTGGACGATTCCGCCTTGCGCCGTGGCAGCGCTACTGCCAATGCCAGATTTGGCAACCCGGCCAGCGTGCTGGTCGGCGATTTTCTGTATTCCCGCGCCTTTCAGATGATGGTGGATACGCAGAACATGCGCATCATGGAAGTGCTGGCCAATGCCACCAACATCATCGCAGAAGGCGAAGTGATGCAATTGATGAACATGCACAACGCCGGATTGGACGAAGCCGGCTACCTGCAAGTTATCCGCTCCAAGACCGCCAAACTCTTTGAGGCCAGCGCCCAGGTCGGCGCCATTTTGTCGGGTGCCACGGCAGCACAGGAGTTGGCCTGTGCCGAGTATGGGCAGGCGTTGGGAACCGCATTTCAGGTGATTGATGACGTGCTGGACTACACCGGTGACGCCGCAGTGATGGGGAAAAACCTGGGCGACGACCTGCGCGAAGGCAAAGCAACGTTGCCTCTCATTGCTGCCATACAACGTGGTACGACTGCTGAAAAAGCAACCATTCAGAACGCCATCGAAAATGGAGATGTATCCCTGCTCGACGCCGTCATTGCGATTGTCAAAAATACCGGCTCACTGGATTTCGCACGTCAGGCTGCGCAAATGGAGGCCAAGCGCGCCATTGCCGCCGCCCAGCAGCTGCCAAACGGGCCAAATACAGCATGTTTGGTACAACTGGCGTCACAATTGTTGGCCAGAAACCACTGACTGCGCTGTTCAACCCCTTTTCATGGCGATCAAGGGCTTAACTTCAGGAGCCTGCAATTTGGGGCGATCCGCTTCCACTTCCGTCAGCGGCTGAACTTCCTGTAGGCTGGCCAGGCAGCGTCGTGTCAAGTCCTGGTAGGTTCGGGTGCCTTCCAGTTTCCAGGCAATCTCCTTATCCAGCAGCAGGCGTATTTCCTTGATCGGAACACCCGCCACTAGCATCCTTGGCGCTACCTTTTTCCCGGCCGGTACAAATGCGCAGGCCGCCACTATGGCTTCTTCGCCCACCTCCGCCTCATCCAGCACCACTGCATTCATGCCCACCAGCGCATTGCGACGCACGATGCAACTGTGCAGTACCGCACCATGCCCGATATGGCCGTTTTCTTCCACCACGGTATCGACACCGGGAAACCCGTGCATGATGCAGTTATCCTGGATGTTGGCCCCAGTATGCAGCTCGATGCGACCGAAGTCACCGCGCAGGCTGGCGTTGGGGCCTACGTAGCAGTTCGCTCCGATATGCACATCTCCGATCAGCACAGCGGTCGGGTGCACATAGGCGGTGGGGTGTACCACGGGGATAACCCCTTCAATGGAATAACTGGGCATGGTCTTGTCAGGTGCGCTTGGCCACCAGCGTCAGGATGTCGTAACTGGCGACCAGTTCGCCGTCCTGATTGGTAACTTCCACATCCCATGCCACCACGCCTTGGCCAACGCCTTTTGCGTCCACCTTTTTTCGGTCGATTTTGCGTTTGGCCGTCAAGCGGGCCTGAATGGTGTCACCAATGCCAACGGGTTTGATAAATCGCAGCGTGTCCAGCCCGTAGTTGGCCAGCACCGGACCGGGTGCCGGCGACACAAAAAGGCCTGCCGCTGCCGACAGCACAAAGTATCCGTGCGCAATGCGTTTGCCAAACGGCGAATCCTTGGCTGCCACTTCATCAAAGTGCATGTAGAAGTAGTCGCCCGAGATGCCACCAAAGGCCACAATATCCGCCTCGCTAACCGTTCGCCTATGGGTCAGCAATGAGTCGCCAATCTGGAGGTCTTCAAAGTAGCTGCGGAAAGGATGCACTGCCGTGTTGTTGACCTTGGCACCGCGTACATACTCACCGGTTACTGCCGACAACATAGTTGGTGAACCCTGCACGGCTGCACGTTGCAGGTAGTGCTTCACTGCGCGCAGCCCACCCAACTCCTCGCCACCACCGGCGCGCCCAGGGCCACCGTGCTTGAGCGTGGGCAGGGGTGAACCGTGCCCGGTCGACTCCACGGCGGCCTCACGGTCCAGGATATGCAGGCGGCCATGCCAGGCAGCCATGACGGGAATGGCCTGCGCTGCGACTGCTGTGTCGTGCGTCACCAGCGTGGCTACCAAGCTGCCCTGACCACGCGCGGCCAAGGCCAATGCCTCATCCAGGTCGTCATACGCCATCACCGTGCTGACTGGCCCAAAGGCTTCGATGGTGTGCACGGAATCCACATCCATGGGCTTGCGGCAGGCCAGCAGGGTTGGCGCACAGAATGCCCCCTGCGCAGTACCGTCACCAACCCAGTCGGTCTTGCCGCTGTAAACCAGTTCGGCGTCTTGTCGCAACAGGGCAATGCGTTCGGCCACGTCGGCCTGTTGCGCGTGGGAAGCCAGCGGGCCCATGCGCACACGCTCATCAGCGGGGTCGCCCACGGTGGTCTTGGCCAGGCGTGCAGCCAGTTGCTCGCACACCGCATCCAGGTGTTTTGCGGGCACAATGGCACGGCGAATAGCGGTGCACTTCTGACCAGCCTTGACCGTCATCTCACGTGCCACTTCTTTGACAAAAAGCGCAAACTCTTCATCGTCAGGGTTAACATCCGGCCCGAGGATGGCGCAGTTCAGCGAATCGGCCTCGGCATTGAAGGGCACTGAGTGGGCAATCAAATTGGGGTGCACCCGCAGCCGTGCCGCAGTGTCGGCCGAGCCGGTAAAAGTCACTACATCCGCACCGTTCAGGCGATTCAACAAGTCACCCGTTCCACCGATGACGAGTTGCAAGCTACCCTCAGGCAGGATGCCCGATTGAACGATTAGGCGCATGGCGGCTTCGGTCAGGTAGCTTGTAGCACTGGCTGGCTTGCCGATGCAGGGCATGCCCGCCAGAAAACTGGGCGCAAACTTTTCCAGCAAGCCCCAGACGGGGAAGTTAAAGGCATTGATGTGTACAGCGACACCACCACGCGGCACCAACACGTGGGTGCCGGAGAAACCCCCCTTCTTTCCAATTGAGAACACAGGCCCCTCATGCACCAGATTACCCGAAGGCAGCTCGTTGCTGCCCAGGCTTGCATAGGCAAACAAGGTGCCCGCACCACCGTCAATATCGATCCAACTGTCCACCTTGGTGGCACCAGTGTGGGCCGAAACCGCGTAGAGCTGTTCCTTGTGCTCCATAAGGTATTTGGCAAGGGCCTTGAGGCGTTGGGCGCGTTCCTGAAAGTCCATTGCCATCAGTGCAGGCAAGCCTTTGCGGCGGGCATGCTCCACCGCCTCACCAAAATCGAGCGCTTCGGCATGGGTGTGGGCAATGGTCGTGCCGTTGACAGCACTGCGCAGCGCGCTGGCAGCTTGTGTGCCCTGCCAGCGACCGCCGATATAACTTTGAATGGTTTGTGTCATGGTGCTCTTTAAAAAATGAGGGCTTAGCGTTCGTCAAAACTCACTGTCACGGCTTCGCTGGTGGGGCGTGACTGGCAGCTCAGCACAAAGCCCTTGTCGGTTTCCCATGCTTCCAGACCAAAATTTTTGTCCATCGATACGCTACCGGCCATTACCTTGCAACGGCAAGTGGCGCAGACGCCACCTCTACAAGAAAACGGCAGATCCAGACCCGCAGCCATGGCGACATCGAGCAGGTGCTCGTCAGGATTCATGTGCAGTTCATGCGATTTACCGTCCAGCACCACGGTTAGTGCTACTTGACCACCGGGTGGGAGTTTCAGGTTCGCCACAGCTGCCTGCCGCGCTTCAGGCGTGAGCGCCTCCAGGGCGGGAGAGGTAAACCGTTCGGTGTGGATCTGCTTCTCGGGCACACCGGCCGCCAGCAATGCCTTGTGCGTGACATCAATCATCACTTCCGGACCACAGATAAAAACTTCATCCATGCTGGCCACAGGCAACAGGGTGTCGATGATGGAACGCACCTTGGCTGCATCGATACGACCTTGCAGCAGGTCCACCTCTTGCGCCTGGCGCGAAAGAATATGGATCAACGTGAGGCGGTCAGCAAAACGGTCCTTGAGGTCTTGCAACGCTTCATTGAACATCACAGAGTTCATGCTGCGGTTGCCATAGACCAGGGTGAACTTGGACTCGGGCTGGTCTTCCAGCGTGCTGGCCATGATGGACAGAATGGGTGTGATGCCTGAGCCGGCGGCAAATGCCACGCGGTGCAGGGCACGCGGGCGCCTGGATACAAAACGGCCGTCTGGCGGCATCACCGCCAAGGTGTCACCGGCCTTGAGGTTGCTGGCAGCCCAATTGGAAAAAACACCATTCTCCATGGGGCGAATACCCACCACCAGCTCGCGATTGCGAAGCAGGTGATTGTGTGTGGAGCAAATGGAGTAACTGCGGCGCACATCGGCCCCGTCGATCTGGCAGCGCAGGGTCAGGTACTGACCGGGCTGGAAGTCAAAGCGCTCCAGCAAATTCTCTGGCACGCTGAAGGCAATGGCTACCGAGCCAGCCGCCTCGGGGCTGACCCGCGCAACGCGCAAATCGTGAAATCGGGAAGATGCAGTCATAGTGGGGACGTACGTTGATTAATAAGGTTTGAAATAGTCAAACGGTTCCATGCAATCCAGGCAGCGATACAGTGCCTTGCAGGCGGTGGAGCCAAAGTGCGAGATTTCGGTCGTGTTATTGGAGCCGCATTGCGGGCAGTCCACGGCGTCGCGCACCGCGAGCCCCTTGCGCGGTGCAAAGGCCACCACTTGTACGCCAGCGGCAGCAGCGCAGGCGCTTTTCACTGGGGGGGCAATACCGTATGCACGCAGTTTTTCACGCCCTTCAGGGGTCATCCAGTCGGTAGTCCAGGCGGGTGCCAGTTGCGTGATGACACTTGCAGAAACACCTGCACTGGACAGCGCATTCACCACATCGTCTGCCATCTGGCTCATCGCCGGGCAACCGCTGTAGGTGGGGGTGATGACGACCTCCAGTCCCCGTGGGCCCTGCCGCACAGCACGCAAAATACCCATCTCACGCAGGTTGACCACCGGGATTTCCGGGTCGGTCACCGACTCCAACAATTCCCAGATGGCATGGTGCGCTTGTGTCTCCTGGCTTGGCGGCAGCGGTCCGTCGGGCAACCTGCTCAATGGCATTGATGAGACGCCAACTGGGGCAACATCCACAGACATGGCAATTACCAAACGGCCTCAGGGTGAGCCCGCGCCAAGCTTTGCATTTCCGCCAGCACAAAGCCCATATGCTCCGAATGCACACCGTGCTTTCCGGTGGTGACGAATCCTGTACTTGCAGGGACCTTCAATGTGGCAGCCTGCAACGTGTCATTGACCATGGCATCCCACTCTGCCTTGAACGCGCTGGCGTCCACACCCACGCCGGCTTTGACGGCGGCGGCTTCCATGGCGCTGGGTGTCCAGAATTCCTGCGTAAAGGGCATGAGGTAATCGAAGGCCGCCTGCATGCGGCGGTGAGATTCGTCCGTGCCATCTCCCAAGCGCAGTACCCAGTCATGGGCATGACGCAAGTGGTATTGCACTTCCTTGAGCGACTTGGATGCAATCGCGGCGAGTTGCGCATCGGTCGACGCTGCCAGAGCGGCCCAAACCTGGACCATCAGCGCGTTGTACAAGAAATTGCGCGCTATCGTGACTGCATAGTCGCGGTCACCCGAAGAGGTGGGCAATAGCGCGGTGCGGTGCGGCAGTTCCAGTAGTGTGTAGTTCTTGAAGTCCGGCACATCACGGAAGTAGGCCAGCAGATCTTCACTGGACTTCCCGTCCTTACGCACGGCGGCCACATGCTGGTACAGCAAGCGTGCTTGGCCAATCAGGTCCAGACTGTTGTTGGCCAGCGCCAGGTCTTCTTCAAGAATGGGGCCGTGACCACACCATTCGGCATTGCGCTGACCCAAGATGACCGCGTTGTCTGCAAGGTGCAGCAGATAGTCTTGGTAGCTGGCCATTACATATGCCCCACTTCTTCAGGAATATCGTAAAAGGTAGGGTGGCGGTAGATCTTGTCTGCTGCGGGTTCAAACAATGCGTCCTTGTCCTCGGGCGCGCTGGCAGTAATCGACTTGGACGGCACTACCCAAATGCTCACACCTTCCTGGCGTCGGGTGTATACATCGCGCGCCATCTGCAGCGCATGCTGCGAATCCGATGCATGCAGGCTGCCACAGTGCTTGTGCTCCAGGCCCTGCTTACTGCGAACGAATACTTCCCAGAGGGGCCAGTCTTTCAATGCGGTTGTGGTCATGCTGCTTCCTTGTGTGTTTGGGGTTGGTGCTTGCTTGCATAGGCCAGTGCGGCATCGCGCACCCATTGGCCATCGTTGTGTGCTTTGACGCGTGTGGCCAGCCGCTCTTTGTTGCAGGGGCCATTGCCATTAACCGTGTTCCAGAATTCGTCCCAGTCAATCTGACCGTAGTCGTAGTGCTGGCGCTCTTCGTTCCATTTCAGATCCGGATCAGGCAGCGTGACGCCAAGCACCTTGGCCTGGGCCACCGTGGCATCAACAAACTTCTGACGCAGGTCGTCGTTGCTGATGCGCTTGATGCCCCAGCGCATGGCCTGCTCACTGTGCGGGCTATTGGCATCCGGCGGTCCGAACATGGCCAGGCATTTCCACCAGAACCGATTGACCGCATCCTGCACCATGGCCTTTTGTGCGGCAGTCCCTTGCATCATGACCAAGAGCGCCTCGTAGCCTTGGCGCTGGTGGAAAGACTCCTCCTTACAAACCCGAATCATGGCCCGCGCATAGGGACCATAGGAGCAGCGGCACAGGGGAATCTGGTTCATGATGGCGGCGCCATCCACCAGCCAGCCAACCACTCCCACATCCGCCCAGTTCAGGGTGGGGTAATTGAAGATGGAGCTGTATTTGGCCTTGCCACTGTGCAGGTCCGCCAGCATCTGGTCACGCCCCTGCCCCAGGGTTTCTGCAGCGCTGTACAGGTAGAGGCCGTGGCCACCTTCGTCTTGTACCTTTGCGATCAGGATGGCCTTGCGCTTAAGGCTGGGCGCACGGCTGATCCAGTTGCCTTCTGGCAGCATGCCGACGATTTCGCTGTGGGCATGTTGGCTAATCTGGCGCAACAGGGTCTTGCGGTAGGCAACAGGCATCCAGTCCTGGGGTTCGATCTTGCCATCGGCATCGATTCTTGCGTCAAAACGCGCTTGCGCCTCTGGGTTCTCCAAAGTCGTTGCTTGCGGCACAGATTTAAGACTGGCACTGTCTTGCACATTGAGTGACTGCGTATACATGGTGATGCATCTCCTGTTGGTAAAAGTTGCGTTGATTCAAAAGGGACCGTTCAGGACACCCAGGCGGGCTTGCGCTTTTCCAGAAATGCGCTAATACCGTCCCGGGCTTCTGCGGTGGTGCGCTGGCGGGAAATACGTTGCGCAGTTTCTTCAAAAACCGTGGCATCAAGGGGTCTACCTGTGACAGACTTTACAAGTTCCTTTGCTGCAACCTGTGCCAAAGGCCCACCGACAACAAGGGCTTGCACCAACTCGGCAATCCCGGCATCGAGTTGGTCTGGCGATCGCACTTCATTGACGAGCCCAATTGCCAGTGCCCGGTCAGCCGAAATACTCTCTGAACTTTGGAAGTAGCGTAAAGCCTGGCGCGCACCGATGGCCCGTATGACATACGGACTAATGACTGCCGGAATAATTCCAAAGCGAACTTCCGACGTGGAAAAAACGGCGTCACTACTGGCCACGGCCATGTCGCATGCCGCAGCCAATCCAGTTCCTCCCCCCAGTGCCATGCCCTGGACCCGTGCAATAGTGGGTTTTGACATTTCCGACAGTTGGCGCAGCATGTCAGCAAACCGGCGCGCGTCCTGCAGGTTTTCTTCTTGGCTGCAGGTCGATGCGCGCTTCATCCAATTAAGATCCGCGCCTGCCGAAAAATGGCGTCCACGACCACCCAGCACCAGCACGCGTACACCGGGATCTGCATCCAAGGCCGCACATGCGTGAGTCAAGTCGGCAATGAGGGTTTCATCAAACGCATTGAAGACCTGCGGCCGATTCATCCAAATGGTTGCCAACACGCCTGTCCGCTCGATTTCGAGGGATGGGTAGGTCTTGGTGGATGCGGTGGTCCAGTCGCAATTTTTGACTTTGGTGGCGTCACCGACAAATGTTTCCGTCATATCTTTCTCAGTTTTGCTTGGGACGATCGTCAACCACTCGACGGGCTTTGCCTGTCTGTGTGCGGGGTATCGAATCAAACGCCATCACGGCTACACGCGTTGAGATGCCCACATTGGTTTTGATATGGTGTTGCAATTCTTTGCTGATGGCATCCATCTCTGATGGGCTCAGCCTGTCGGAGAGTTCACGTTGCACTTCGCAGCGAACCTCAACATTGTCCAGATGCCCTTCGCGGTTGAGCAATACCTGGTAATTTCCCGAGAGGCGCTTGTCGCGCAAAATCTGTTCTTCTATCTGGGTCGGAAACACGTTGACGCCACGCACGATCAGCATATCGTCGCTGCGCCCACTAATCTTTTCCATGCGACGGAACGCACGCGATGTTGGTGGCAACAATCGGGTAAGGTCGCGCGTGCGATAACGAATAACCGGGAATGCCTGCTTGGTCAGTGACGTAAAAACCAGTTCGCCGTCCTCTCCGTCGGCGACTACTTCGCCGGTATCGGGGTTGACAATTTCCGGGTAGAAATGATCCTCCCAAATGACCGGCCCATCTTTGGACTCTATGCATTCACAGGCCACGCCAGGCCCCATGACTTCGGTCAGGCCATAGATGTCGATGGCGTCTATTCCAAGCTTGCGCTCAATCTCCCCACGCATGCCTTCACCCCATGGTTCGGCACCAAAGATGCCAACTTTGAGCGAGATCTGATCAGGGGTGATACCCAGTCGTTCAAACTCCTCGGCAATCACCAACGAGTACGACGGTGTAACCATGATGATTTGCGGCTGAAAATCGATAATCAACTGCACCTGCCGTTCAGTCTGCCCACCCGACATGGGCACCACGGTGCAGCCAAGTCGTTCCGCACCGTAATGTGCACCCAGGCCGCCTGTGAACATGCCATAGCCATAGGCGTTATGCAGAATGTCGCCAGCACGGCCACCAGCCGCACGGATGGAACGCGCTACCAGATTGGCCCAGTTGTCGATATCTTGCAGCGTGTAGCCAACCACAATGGATTTTCCGGTGGTACCGCTGGAGGCATGCAGGCGCGCGACTTTTTCGCGTGGCACAGCAAAAAGCCCAAATGGGTATTGGTCGCGCAGGGCCGTCTTGGTCATGAACGGAAACTTCGCCAAGTCCGCAAGGTTTTTCAGATCGCTTGGGTGCACACCCTTTTCATCAAAGGCCTTTTTGTGATACGGCACGTTGTCATAGGCATGTTTGAGCGACCATTGCATGCGTTCAAGTTGCAATGCGGAGATTTCGTCACGACTGGCCGTTTCAATGGGCTCCAGATCACCTGGCAAGGGGCTCGTAACTGGCATGCGTGTCTCCTGTGATGGGATATCGTTTTGATTTAGTGCGATTCATCGGCTTGCGTCAAGCCAGAAATCACTTCACCTTGAATTCGATACGACTTGCCGCGAAAAAGTGCTATGGCCTTTCCCTCGCCGTTTCGGACGCTAACGTCGTAGACGCCAGTTCGACCGGATTGTGATTGCTCGACCGCCTCAGCTTGCAGTATTTCGCCTTCTTTGGCGGGGGCCAGGAAGTCAATGTTGCAGGCCAATGCAACCGTGTTCTTGTTATAGCTGTTGCAAGCGTAGGCGAATGCTGCGTCTGCCAATGTAAAGATCATGCCGCCATGGCAAATATGGTGGCCATTGACCATGTCACCCCGAACTGCCATTTCAATCTTGGCGTAGCCAGGCTTGATGCCCAGAATACGCATACCCATAGCTTGCGCGGCGCGATCACGGGCCCACATGGCTTCTGAAGTGGCCTCTGCCAAAGCCTGCGATTCTTCTGGTGTTGCAGAAGTTATTTGATTTGTCATTTGTTTCATGGGTAGGTGCTGCTTCCAGCGAATACATGTTGCGAAATCAGAGGAGAAATACGATACCGATCTTCGCCATAGCTCGCGCCCAGGTTGGCCAGTACATCACGCACTGCGCGCAGTCCAATTTGGTCTGCCCAGAGCAGCGGGCCCCTTGGATAGTTCACTCCCAGCAGCATGGCAGAGTCAGCGGCTAGCGTTGAGCAGACCCCCTGATTCACTGCGTCTGCCGCTTCGTTTGCCAGCATGCAAACGGTGCGCATTACAGCCAATCCCGGTACATCGGCAAAGCGCGAGACTTGCATCCCGCAGGCCTGCAGAAGAGCCGCGGCATCATTCGCGGCGGCTTCCGTGCACTGGGCCGAAGCGGCCATTGCCAGACGCGTGGCTTGTGTGTAATCCAGCGCCAGGTCGATGACCACGGTGTTGGAGAGGCCCGATTCAGATGCCCTTTGCGTGGCACTGCGCCCATCGGTGACAAACACCACGGCGTCACCAGCCTGCGCGATCCTGCCATCGAGGGACACTTCCCGCTGAAATACGACGTTGGCAGCTGTCAGCCGTTGTGCCAATGCATTGGCAGCGGATGATTCACCACAGATGAAAATTTCGGCGGGTAGCGGGTACGGTGATTCGGTTTGGGGCTCTGGCTTAGTCGCCCCGGGTTGGTAATCATAGAAGCCACGACCCGACTTTTTGCCCAGAAAACCGGCATTCACAAGTTCTTGTTGAACGAGCGAAGGTAGAAAACGGGGGTCGTTATAGAAGGCACTCCAGACCGAGCAGGTAACCGCGAAATTGATATCGTGACCAATCATGTCCATGAGCTCAAATGGGCCCATGCGAAAACCACCGGCTTCGCGCATCACTGCATCAATGGTGGCGCAATTGGCCGCACCTTCGGTCAATAAACGCAGCGCTTCGCCGTAGTAAGGGCGAGCCACACGATTGACGATAAAGCCCGGAGTCGACTTGGCATGTACCGGAGTTTTTCCCCAAGCATGCGCGGTTGCAAAAAGAGTCTCTGCAACGTGCGGGTCGGTGGCCAACCCTGAAACGACTTCGACCAGAGCCATCAACGGCGCAGGATTAAAAAAGTGCAAACCTGCCAAACGACCTGAGTGCTTTAGTGCCGCCCCGATCGCAGTGACAGAAATGGATGAGGTGTTGGTTCCAAAAATGCAGTCGTCACCGACGATATCTTCAAGCCCCCGGTACAGGTCCTGTTTGGCCTGCAGGTTTTCAACGATGGCTTCTATCACCAGGCTCGCGTCTGCCAACTCTGATTGAGTTGCTACCGCCACGAGCCGACTCGAAGCCGCGTGGGCAGCTTCTTGTGTGAGCTTGCCTTTTTCAGCCAACCTCGCAAACTGGGCACGAATACTCGCCACTGCGGCTTGCGCCGCCTGCGGGCGGTTGTCCATCAATTTCACCGTATGCCCTGCAGCAGCCGCAACCTGCGCAATGCCTGCACCCATGGCACCCGTGCCAACCACTGCAATGGTTGCGTGAAGCGGCAAAGACTGCGCCATGGTTATTGCCCGGTAAACTTGGGTGCACGCTTTTCCATGAACGCAGACACCCCTTCCGCGTAGTCCGGGCTCCAGCCAAGCTCGCGCATGAAACCACCTTCCATGGACAGTTGCTGCTCCAGTGTGTGGGTGGGCGCTGCGTGCATCGCCTGGCGCGTGCGCACCAGGGCCTTGGTCGGCATGGTTGCCAGTTGGGCGGCGAGTTTGTCCACAGTTGCGGCCAGGTCAGCATCGTCGACGACCTGCCAAATCAATCCCCATTCAGCTGCCTTTTCTGCGGGTAATTTGTCGGCGAGCATGGCCAAACCAATCGCCCGCGCCATGCCTACGCGTTGTGGCAAAAACCAGGTGCCACCCGTGTCCGGCACCAGTCCAATTTTGCTGAATGCCTGCAAAAAAGAGGCGGATCGCGCCGCGATGACCAGGTCGCAAGCCAGCGCCACGCTGGCCCCTGCGCCAGCGGCAATGCCGTTGACTGCTGCAATGGTGGGGACCCGCAGGTTCTGCAGACTCAAAATCAACGGGCGGTAATACTTTTCAACCACATTGCCGATGTCGGGCGCAGAGGCTCCCATTGCCATCTCGGGGTCGCCCAGATCCTGGCCGGCACAGAAGGCACGGCCTGCTGCTGACAAAACCAGAACCCGAATAGTTTTGTCGCTTTGAATGGTATTGAGCGCAGCCTGGATTTCAACGTGCATCGCACCGATAAAGCTGTTGAGTTTGTCGGGGCGGTTGAGCGCCAGGCGTGCGACGCAATTCTGCACGTCAAACAAAATGTGTTGGTAGGTCATATGGACATCCTAATACGTAGTAATCCGAAGATGCTGAGTTCAATCGATCCAACCTCTCAAGGTATTTACCTATGTTACACCATAAGAAATGTATTACGCAATAGATAATTTGCAATAGAATTGATTTTTGCGACTTCCAATCGTCGACTTTTCTCGTCTGCCCCATGATTGCAATGCCAAACGCAGTTGGCGCAGCTAGACTTGGGCGCGCATCGGTCGTTCGCAGACCGCCCTGGTCTTTAACGAATCGCCTTGAGAGCCAATCATGTCTGATGAAAAAGAGAGCAAGCACGGTGTCCAGTCCCTGGAGGTAGGCGCTGGCGTGCTGCGCGCTGTGGTGAACGGCCATCGCGCCATGATGCTCAAAGAAATTGCTGCCGCTGCAGACATTCCTCCATCCAAGGCACACCGCTATCTGGTCAGCCTGATCCGCTCGGGTTTGATTGAGCAAGACCCGGCCACATCACGCTATAGCCTTGGCCCGTTTGCCTTGAATATTGGCCTGGTCGCCATTGACCGGTTGGACCGCATTCGCCTTGGAATGGCAGCGATTTCCGAGTTGCGCGACGAAATCAATGAGACCACGGCCATTGCAGTCTGGGGCGACCACGGCCCCGTCATCGTTCGGTGGGAGCGCCCACAGCGACCCATTACCGTCAACGTGGTGACAGGTACATCCTTGCGCTTGTTGAGTACTGCCAGTGGTCGTGCTTTTGCTGCGTGGTTGCCCGCAGCCCAGACCGAAGCCCAGATTGCCAAAGAATTGCGTAACGAGTCCTCAGTGTCCGGCTTCAAGACCCGTGCCGAAGTGGATGCCATGCTGGAGAGGGTACGCGAGGACGGAGTTGCACCGGTAACCAGACACTATTTGTTTTCAGGTGTGGAAGCCATTGCCGCACCGATTTTTAACTTCAAGAATGAAATTTCGATGTCCATGGTGGTGGTGGGCGTTCATGGCATGTTCGACATGGCCGAAGGCAGCCCCGTTTACGAAAAGCTGCGTGCATCCGCAGATGCGCTGTCCTGGCGCTTGGGGGCCACTCGCCGTGGCCGGATGGATGTGTCGCCAAGGCTCACGGAATAGGGTGTCTAGTTGAAATGAACGCTTCAATGTTAATTACTTTTAACAGAAATCTTTACGTAATTCAGAATGTAAACTATGCGACTTTTCTGGGTGTGCCGTCGGGCTGGATATTTGGGAGTTTGAACCCGGTAAAGTGAAGTTACTATATTTTTTATAGCGTACTAGCCTTATTTCACGAGAGCTACGCCGTGTTTTTACAATGAATGGTTCAGGAGTCCACCGTGGCAAAACCCATTTGGGTCGAAATGCGGTTCGCGCAATCGCGCAGCGCCTGCGCGTTGGCGCATGTCCAATCCGGGTCAAATCCCCCCGTTGGCCCGACTATGGTGAGCACAATAGACAGGTGTCCGTTGTGGTCAAAAACCGGCGCTGCAAAAGCACTCACACCCGCGATAGGTTGTCCGATGGCTCTGGCAAGACCGTGTTCGCGAACTTCCTGCAAATCACGCTGCATGTCTTTCCAATTGCGCAGTGCGCCAATAACGTGCGGAATCGCATGCGGGTGCATAGATTCTTCGACGAAACGTTCCATTTTTCTTGCTGGCATGTAGGCACCAAAAATCTTGCCAGTCGCCGTTGTCAACGACATGACGGTTCCCGGGCGAAGGTTCATGTGGATCGGATGACTGGATTCTTCAAGGTGAATGACCGTCGGGCCTGCATTGCCCCACACCGACAACGCCACCGTGTGGTGAATTTTTTGCTCCAGTTCGACTGCGGCAGCCATGGCCAGGCGAACCGGGTTGAGTTGACGCAAGCCAGCCAGGCCCATGCGCAGCGCCAGCGCCCCCAAACCGTAGCGACCAGAGACAGGGTCCTGGGCGACCAAGCCAATCTTGCCGAAGCTCACCAGATAGGGGTGCGCTTTGGCAGGCGTCATTTTGGCCTGAACGGCGAGTTGTTTCAAAGTCATGGGGCCCCCACTGTCGGCCAGAACGACCAGAATCTGGCCACCGACTTCTATGGACTGGATGCCACGTTGTTCTTTTTCGTCTTCAATTTGCAGTTCCATGGCTCGCTTTCGGATGTAACCCCTGCATCTTATACAGATGCGACGCATTTTCGATAAATACAAATAGGTTTATCCTATTTAAATAATTTGTTTTAGTATAAATCATTTGTTGATAGCGAAATTACTGTACACTCCCTCTATCCACTTAAAAGGAAGCACCACATGACCACCGCCAAATTCGCGTCCGTAGCCGACCTCGAGGTTAAAAAGACCACCTTTCAGCAACTCTCCGCGCATTGCTGGGCCTACACCGCCGAGGGCGACCCCAACACGGGCGTCATCATTGGCGAGGACTCTGTCTTGATCTGCGATGCCCTGGCTACCCCCGTTATGGCCCAGAGCCTGATTGCCGAGATCCGCAAAGTAAGCGACAAACCCATTAAATACGTGGTGCTCTCCCATTACCACGCCGTGCGTGTACTGGGCGCGTCGGGCTACAAGGACGCTGGCATGCAGGAAATCATTGCGAGCCAAGGCACCTACGAAATGATTGTGGAGCGCGGCGCGCAGGACATGCAGTCCGAGTACGAACGATTTCCGCGCCTGTTCAACAACTTTGATTCCATTCCTGGCCTGACTTGGCCCACTCTGGTTTTCAAGGACGCAATGACCCTGTGGATGGGCAAGCTTGAAGTCAAGATCATGCACGTTGGCCCAGGCCACACCAAGGGTGACACCATTGTTTGGGTGCCATCCGAACAAGTACTTTTCTCGGGAGACCTGGTGGAAGCCGACGCAGCCTGCTACACCGGAGACGCGCAACTGGAGGAATGGCCCGCCACACTGGATGCCTTGGCGGCCTTGGGCGCACAAAAACTGGTGCCTGGCCGTGGCCCGGCGCTGTTGTCGCCAGAGCGCGTCGCTGAAGGCTTGGCCTATACCCGTGACTTTGTGACTACCTTGCTGCGTTCAGCCAAAGAGGCTGTTGCACAGGGCATGAACCTGAACCAGGCCATGGCGCATTGTCGCAAGGCGATGGATCCCAAATTTGGTCAGGTCTTCATTTATGAGCACTGCCTGCCCTTTGATGTAACGCGTGCAGTTGACGAGGCCAGCGGCATCAAGCATCCCCGCATCTGGACCGCAGAACGCGACAAGGAAATGTGGCACGGCCTGCAGGCAACCCAGTAAGACGATGAGGAGACTCGCATGCTGAGCACTTACCAATATCCCAAATACGATTATGTTCAAGCGCCGGAACTGAAATCTGGCGTTACAAAGCGCCACCCGGTGGTGGTAGTGGGTGCTGGGCCTGTGGGCCTTGCGGCAGCCATTGACCTGGCCCAGTTTGGAGTGCCGGTAGTGGTGCTTGATGATGACAATTCGGTTTCGGTCGGCTCACGCGGTTTGTGCTACAGCCGGCGCACCCTGGAAATACTGGACCGTCTCGGTGTTGGCGACGATACCGTTGCCAAAGGTGTGAGCTGGAATGTGGGCCGCACTTTTTTCAATGACACGGAAGTCTTTAACTTCAACCTTCTGCCCCAGCCAGACTTCAAGCGACCAGGCATGGTGAGCCTGCAGCAGTACTACCTGGAAGAGTACGAGATCAAACGGGCCAAAGACCTGCCCAATCTGGACTTGCGTTTTTGCAACAAGGTGGTGTCGGTGTCACCCGAGGGCAATGGCGCAACGCTGCAAGTGGAAACACCCGACGGTATCTACACGCTAGAGACCGACTGGCTGATTGTGGCCGACGGTGCGCGCAGCAGTATCCGGCGCATGCTCAATCTTGAAATAGACGGCAAGGTTTTCATGGACCGCTTCCTCATCGCCGACGTGGTGATGAAAGCCGACTTTCCGGCAGAGCGCTGGTTCTGGTTTGATCCGCCCTTTCACAAGGGGCAGTCGGTGCTGCTGCACCGTGAGGCCGACAACGTGTACCGCATCGACTTTCAACTCGGCTGGCAAGCCGATCCGGAGGAAGAAAAGAAGCCAGAAAACGTCATCCCGCGCATCAAGGCCATGCTCGGGGATGACCGCGAGTTTGAGTTGGAGTGGGTCAGCGTATACACCTTTCAGTGCCGCCGCATGACGGAGTTTCGCCATGGACATGTGCTGTTTGCCGGAGATGCCGCGCACCAGGTTTCACCCTTTGGTGCCCGTGGAGCCAACTCGGGTATTCAGGATACTGACAACCTGGTCTGGAAGCTGAAACTCGTGATGGATGGCAAGGCGCCTGACGGTCTGCTTGACACCTATTCGGAAGAGCGGGTATTTGCCGCCGATGAGAACCTCATGAATTCGACGCGTTCAACCGACTTCATCACGCCTAAAAGCAATACATCACTCACCTTCCGGAACGCTGTTCTCTCTTTGGCGCGGGAACACGCATTCGCGCGTGCACTGGTCAATTCTGGGCGTCTCTCAGTGGCTGCGAATCTGACGCAATCGCGGCTCAACACGCCTGACACGGCCGACTTTCGAGGGGACATGGTTCCAGGTGCCGCCATGGACGATGCGCCCATGCAGGAAGAAGGCCAACAATTCTGGTTGCTGGACCGTATGGGCAGGCAATTCACAGCGCTGGTCTATGTAATCGATCCTGCTGCCCTGGACGCTACCTTTGCACGCAATTGCAAGGCCTTGGCCAGTGGCGAAATAGCGGTGGAGGTGATTCTCGTCTCACCCAATCCAGGCCCGGCGCCAGAAGGTTTGCGTGTTTTTGTGGACCAGGCTGGGCGTTTTGCTGAACGCTTTGATGCCGCTGATGGAACCGTCTACTTGATGCGGCCCGATCAACACATTGCCGCCCGTTGGCGCACCTTTGATGCGAACAGCATCACTGCGGCGTTGGCCCGCGCAACCTGCAATGTGCACTGAGGAAACCGATATGCCACTCAATTTGAATCCCAATTTCTCGGAGCCTGGCAAGCGCTACTTTCACACGTTTTCGCCAGGAGACGACTTTTACGAAGCACTCATTGAAACCCACCATGGTCTCTCAGACGAGCAAAGCACCATGGTTAACGCCAAACTGGTGCTCTTGCTGGCAAATCATATTGGTGACATCAGCGTTTTGCGTCAGGCAATGGAACTGGCTCGTGGCAGCGTGTAAACCTTTTCCAAGGCAAGTAAAGTTGTCCGTCCATTTGTAGCAAATAGATTGTTCGGTTCTGACGCCAGCTTTTTTGTCTTTTTGATTCCTATCGCGCCATTGACGCGACCCAACAGCTCCCGAGCGGGCGGCACATTGAGGTTTGATACAATTTTCGCTGCTTGAACAGAAACCACTGACAGACTGTGCAGGTCAGCCTTGTCAAACGGGGTGTAGCTTAGCCTGGTAGAGCGCTACGTTCGGGACGTAGAGGCCGGAGGTTCGAATCCTCTCACCCCGACCAAATTTCCTTGGCAATCCGTTACCACCACATGCGATCGCGGCATTACCTCCCACAGTTATTGCCGCTTGTTACTCATAGTGATATCTGTCGCAAAAAGCCCTGAACGCCACACACGACAGTAAGACTGCGCGTTAATATCACCTTGGGCGATTTACTTTGACGGTGCAATCAGCGATGATGCACAGGTATTTTTTTACAACATTCACCTATATTGGTCTATGGCTACTGTCGAACCCATTCAACGCGAGACTTCTTCCATTGCCCTGCCTGGGCTTGGTCGAGCCTTGATTACTGCGGGTAAATTGGGGCAAAAGTCTGCTGAGGATATTTACAGGAAGGCTCTTTCCAGCAAAAGCAGCTTCATTGCGGAACTGGTGGGCTCTGGCGCAGTTTCCGCCGCCGATTTGGCGCACACACTCACCACCGCATTTGCAGCTCCTCTGCTTGACCTGGATGCCATCGACACCAGCCGCCTGCCGAAAGGATTGCTGGACAACAAAATTTGCGTGGACTACCGGGTTGTCGTTCTGAGCAAACGCAGCAACCGATTGATCGTAGCCACGGCAGATCCGTCCGATCAGGCTGCTGCTGAAAAAATCAAGTTCTCGACCCAAATGGGGGTCGACTGGGTCATTGCCGAATATGACAAATTGTCCAAGCTGGTTGACGCCAACGCCACTACAGCCACCGAGGCCATGGAGGACATCATTGGTGGTGATTTCGAATTCGACGAGGCAGCAGCCGAAGCGATTATCGACAACGACAAAACCAATACCTCCGAGGTTGAGGATGCACCCGTCGTGCGTTTTCTCCACAAAATGCTGATGGACGCCTTCAGCATGCGCGCTTCTGACCTGCATTTTGAACCTTACGAACACACCTACCGGGTCAGGTTTCGCATTGATGGCGAGTTGCGCGAAATTGCCTCTCCCCCGATTGCAATCAAAGACAAACTGGCTTCGCGGATCAAGGTGATCTCGCGCATGGACATATCGGAAAAGCGGGTTCCACAGGACGGGCGCATGAAGCTCAAGGTCGGGCCTGACCGTGTTATCGACTTCCGTGTCAGCACCCTACCCACGTTGTTCGGGGAAAAAATAGTAATTCGGATTTTGGATCCCAGCAGTGCCAAACTGGGTATTGATGCACTCGGCTACGAGCCTGAAGAAAAGGAACGCCTGCTCAAAGCCATTGCTCGTCCTTACGGTATGATTTTGGTAACCGGTCCTACCGGTTCCGGCAAGACGGTTTCGCTCTATACCTGCCTGAATATGCTCAATCAGCCGGGAGTGAATATTGCCACAGCAGAAGATCCTTCGGAAATCAACTTGCCTGGGGTCAATCAGGTAAACGTCAATGAAAAGGCAGGGCTGACTTTTGCCGCAGCGTTAAAGTCGTTCTTGCGTCAGGATCCCGACATCATCATGGTAGGTGAAATTCGTGACCTGGAAACAGCCGATATTTCCATCAAAGCGGCCCAAACCGGGCATTTGGTGCTGTCCACCTTGCACACCAACGACGCCCCGGCAACACTGACTCGCATGCGCAATATGGGCATTGCGGCTTTCAACATTGCGTCCAGCGTGATTTTAATCACTGCGCAACGGTTGGCCCGACGCTTGTGCTTGAATTGCAAAACACAGGTTGAATTGCCCCGCGCAACGTTGCTCAGCGCTGGCTTTAAGGAGTCTGAACTTGAAGGGGGCTGGAAACCTTACAAAGCAGTGGGATGCAACCTATGCAACAACGGCTATAAGGGGCGAGTGGGCATCTACCAAGTGATGCCCATCACGGAGGAACTCCAGCGCATCATTTTGCGTGATGGCAGCGCCCTCGACATCGCTGAACAAGCTGAAAAGGAAGGTGTCAGATCCTTGCGTCAATCAGGCCTGAACAAGGTCAAACAAGGCTTGACTTCGCTCGAAGAAGTACTGGCCGTTACCAACGAATAACAAGAACTCCGGAGGATTCGAATGGCAACTGCCAAATCTGCTGACAGCAAAGATGCTGTTTTTGAATGGGAAGGCAAGGACCGCAATGGTAAACAGGTGCGCGGAGAAATACGCGCTGTTGGTGAAAACCAGGTCAAGGCATCTCTGCGTCGACAAGGTGTTATCCCGACAAAGATCAAAAAGCGGCGAATCAGCTCTGGCTCATCGATCAAACCCAAAGAGCTGGCCATTTTTACGCGTCAACTGGCTACAATGATGAAGGCCGGCGTACCGTTGCTGCAGGCTTTTGACATCGTGGGCCGCGGCAACCCTAACCCACGCGTCACCAAGCTCCTGAACGACATTCGTACAGACGTTGAAACAGGCACATCCCTGAGTGTCGCGTTCCGCAAATTTCCCTTGTACTTTGACAACCTGTATTGCAATCTGGTCGAGGCTGGCGAGTCCGCCGGTATTCTGGACCAATTGTTGGACCGCTTGGCCGTTTATATGGAGAAAACGGAAGCCATCAAATCGAAGATTAAATCTGCTCTGATGTACCCCATCTCGGTATTGGTGGTCGCTTTCGTAGTGGTTGCGGTCATCATGATCTTTGTGATCCCCTCCTTCAAAGAGGTATTTTCTTCATTTGGTGGTGAACTACCCATGCCAACACTGATAGTGATCGCCATGAGTGAGTTTTTCGTCCAATATTGGTATTTGATTTTTGGAGTTCTGGGTGGAGGGTTCTACTTCTTCATGCAGGCATGGCAGCGCAACAAAAAGATGCAGGCGGTGATGGACAGAATCATGCTCAAGCTGCCGATTTTTGGAACTTTAGTGGAAAAATCCTGCATCGCACGCTGGACCCGAACACTGTCCACCATGTTTGCTGCAGGTGTACCTTTGGTAGAAGCACTGGATTCGGTCGGAGGCGCTGCGGGCAATGATGTATTCACCGTCGCCACGGTCAAAATTCAACAAGAAGTTTCGACCGGCACGGCATTGACCGCAGCCATGACCAATGTAAATCTGTTTCCATCCATGGTCTTGCAAATGTGCGCCATTGGCGAAGAGTCTGGGTCTATTGACCACATGCTGGGAAAAGCGGCCGACTTTTTCGAGGCCGAAGTGGACGATATGGTAGCCGGAATTTCCAGCTTGATGGAGCCAATCATCATCGTGATTCTGGGTACAGTCATCGGAGGCATTGTGGTCGCCATGTACCTGCCTATCTTCAAGCTGGGTCAAGTCGTTTGATGCCCATGGAGTTGCGCTGGTTGGAAGCATTTTTGGCTTCCATTCTGGGATTGCTTATTGGCAGTTTTCTCAATGTGGTGGTTTATCGCCTGCCCAAGATGCTGGAGCAACAGTGGGCCAATGAATGTGCGGAACTCTCGGGCAAGACTACCGAGCCATCAGAGACTTTCAACTTGGTGTTACCACGTTCCCGCTGCCCGCATTGTGGACACGCGATTCGTTGGTATGAAAACGTGCCCGTCATCAGCTACCTGTTTTTGCAGGGACGCTGCTCCGAGTGCAAAGCACCCATCAGTCTGCGCTACCCCCTAGTGGAGATTGTGACCGCTACGCTGTTCTTCTTTTGCGCTTGGCACTGGGGTGCATCCATAACAGGAGCGACATGGATGGTCTTTTGTGGGGCCTTGCTGACTCTGGCACTCATCGACTGGGACACAACGCTGCTGCCCGACGATTTAACGCTGCCCTTGCTTTGGTTGGGGCTCATTTGCGCAGCCATGCAGTGGATTCCGGTAAGTCTGAACGCATCGCTGTGGGGCGCGGTGGCAGGCTACCTATCGCTGTGGTCAATCTACTGGGCCTTCAAGTTAGTAACCGGTAAGGAGGGCATGGGCTTTGGTGACTTCAAATTGTTTGCGGCACTTGGCGCCTGGTTTGGCTGGCAAGCACTAATACCCATTATTCTGTTGGCCTCGGTGATTGGCGCAATCGTCGGAATAGCCATGAAATTCAGCTCCGGCTTGCGCGAAGGCGGTTATGTTCCATTTGGACCTTTTTTAGCTGGTGCCGGATTCACTGCGCTATTTTTAGGCCCCAATGCCTTGCTTCAGTTGGTAGGGCTGTAGAACCGAGAAAAATGGCTCATCGTTTGGGATTGACCGGGGGCATTGGCAGTGGCAAAAGCACCGTAGCGGCCATGCTGTCAGGCTATGGAGCGAGCGTCATTGATGCGGACGCAATTTCTCGCGCGGCCACTGGGCCAAGTGGATCGGCGATCAAGGCCATTCGGAACTGCTTTGGCGCCAATATCCTTACCGAAGATGGCGCGCTGAACAGGGACCAAATGCGTACCTTGATCTTTTCTAATCCCGATGCCAAAAAACAGTTGGAGGCCATTGTTCACCCCCTGGTAGAACAAGCCATTGCCACGCAAGCCAGTGCAGCCGACCAGTCAGGCGTACGTTGCATCGTATTTGACATTCCACTGTTGGTGGAGTCTCCCTACTGGCGCTCATCACTGCACCAGATTATTGTCATCGATTGCAGCGAAATGACACAAATCGCACGCGTTGTGAAGCGCAATGGTCTTAGCCCCACATCCGTGGAACAGATCATGGCCAGCCAGGCACCCCGCCTACACCGATTGGCAGCTGCCGACTGTGTAGTGTTCAATGACGACATCAACCTCGACCAACTTGCGCATGAAGTGCGTGAAATTAGTCATCACTTCCGGCTATGATTCGCCCAGCGGAAAAATCAGCGTGATCCTATACGAATACCCCTTCAACGAGCGAATTCGCACTTATTTGCGGTTGGAACATCTTTTTCTGCGTCTATCTGAACTGATGTCTAGAGACGCACCCTTAGACCACCATTTTGCGATTGCGACCATGTTCGAAGTCATGGACGTCGGTGCCCGTGCAGACCTAAAGTCCGACGTACTGAAGGACTTGGACAAGCAAAAACAAGTACTGAACGGCTATCGCGGTAACCCAGCCATCGCCGAAGGCGTACTTGACTCCATCATCCACAAGTTGGAAAAATGTTTTAGCGCACTCAATGCCCAGCCAGGCAAAGCAGGGCAAGCACTGACCGAAAACGACTGGTTGATGAGCATACGCAGCCGAGTCGGAATTCCTGGTGGAACTTGCGAATTCGACTTGCCTGCATATTTTTCCTGGCAACATCGCTCTACGGCCGAGCGACAAACTGATCTGCATCGTTGGGCCTCAACACTGGCACCGCTGGCAGAATCGATCCACCTGTTACTCAAGTTGCTGCGTGATTCGGGTTCACCGCAGAAAGTGATTGCGGTTGGCGGCCAGTTTCAGCAAAACCTGCCACAGGGCCGTACATTTCAGTTACTGCGTCTCTCTCTGAACGAAAATCTGAACATCATCCCGGAAATCAGTGGCAATCGCCTGATGGTTTCCATTCGCCTCATGCACCATGCCGAAGATGACCGGTTGCATACCGTGAGCGACGATGGCGCCTTTGAGTTGACATTGTGCTCCTAAGTTCGAAGAGAGTTGGCTATGGGCTCTGTTGATCACAACAATGCTTCTCCCTCTACTTCACAGACCGCAAGCAGGGTTGTGCGCTGCCCTAATTGCGGGGGTGACAGTGTGTATGCCACGTCCAATCCGGCCAGACCTTTTTGCAGCGATCGTTGTAAAAATATGGATTTTGGTGCTTGGGCAAGCGAAGGATTTCGGGTGCCTGCCACCACAACACCTGAGGAGCAGGAAATCAACGGTGCAGACTTGTATTCCACGCAATTGAAGTCATAAACACACTCCGTACAGACCAATTCACCCTACCAGCAACAATGTGTAGGACGTAGAGGGACGTAGTTGATCATTATTCCCGGTTATCTGTGCGACTGTTTTGCTGCGTAAGATTTTCGGCATCTCCTGATCAAGTCGACATCCTGCGAAGCATTCAACGATGTCTCATAACGCAGTTTGATTTCCAACTCAGGATCACCGCTGAGCAATACCTGCAGTATTACCGAGGGGCGATCAGTCAGATCATCGCTCTCGACTCCACTGGTACGATCAACCAGTTTCCGGCTGCATTGGTGCAACGCTTCGTCAACACCAGCGGCAGTATGGGGTCGTACTGATTTGTGATGAAGATTACAAGAACCCGAAAATCAATATTGGTGACTCTAAGACCAGCCCATCAAGTGAGTCAATCGCAATATTGCAATGGATCCTTAGCCGCTGTACATTCAGGACTCTGTGAATCTGCACATTATGAAAACTTTTCCAGCAAACACCTGACCGCGAACAATATGATCTATTCATTAAGACTGTACGTATTTCTTGGCAGCCTACTGGCTGTTCACGCTTTTGCCCAGACCTCCATTGACCTGAGGACGGCGCAGGCGCGGTACAAGCAGGACGTGGCTAACTGCGCAACAACCAATCCGGTCGCCAATAGCCGCAACTGTATGAAAGAGGCAAGGAACGCCTTGGCCGAGGTCAGGCGCGGCCGGATGAGTGAGTCTTGGAAGACATCGGACTATGAGAAGAATGCCTTGTTGCGCTGTGAAGTTCACAAAGGCGAAGACAAGTCGGCTTGCTTTGCCCGAATCCATGGGCAGGGCAAGATCGATGGCAGCGTGGCTGGCGGCGGGATTCTGCGAGAACTAACGACAACGTCGATTGTCAATACACCTCCACAACCGGCGCCCCCCATAGTGAAAAAGGCTTCAGAAACGAGCCGCCCATCTGGGCTGATGTCCAACTGTCATTGGGTTCCGCCGATGGAATGGGTCTGTAAGTAGTTAAGTCACTCCAAATTACTCCACTGTCACCGACTTGGCCAAATTGCGTGGCTTGTCGACATCGGTACCGCGTGCGCAGGCCGTGTGATACGCCAGTAATTGAAGAGGAACCACGTGGAGCAGTGGCGACAACTCACCGTAGTGCTCCGGCATGCGGATCACATGGATGCCGTCACCGCTTTCAATGCGACTATCGGCGTCTGCCAAAACATACAGTACGCCGCCCCGCGCTCGAACCTCGTGCATATTGCTCTTGAGTTTTTCAAGCAAGGTGTCGTTGGGGGCAACGATTACCACAGGCATTTCGCTGGTCACCAGGGCTAAAGGGCCATGCTTGAGTTCGCCTGCGGGGTACGCCTCAGCATGGATGTACGTAATTTCCTTGAGCTTGAGCGCCCCCTCCATGGCAATGGGGTAATGCAAACCACGTCCCAAAAACAGGGCATTCTCTTTGCGGGCAAAATCCTCCGCCCAACTGATGATCAGTGGCTCCAGTGCAAGCACGGCCTGCAATGCCGCCGGCAGATGGCGCATGGCCTTGAGGTGGCGTTGCTCTGCATCCTCTGGCAATCGACCTTTGGCCTGTGCCAACGCCAGTGTCATCAAAAAGAGTCCTGCCAATTGCGTGGTGAACGCCTTGGTGGATGCCACACCAATCTCCACGCCGGCGCGGGTGACGTAAGCCAGGCTGCATTCCCGCACCATGGCACTGGTGGCCACGTTGCAAATGGTCAGAGTGTGACGCATTCCCAGGGACTGGGCATGACGCAGGGCTGCCAAAGTGTCGGCGGTTTCGCCAGACTGGGTGATGGTGACCACCAGAGTTTTTGGATTGGGGACCGAATCACGATAGCGGTACTCACTGGCTACCTCCACTTGCGTGGGGATCTTGGCAATACTCTCCAGCCAGTACTTGGCAGTGCAACCACTGTAGTAGCTGGTGCCACAGGCTAGGATCAACACCGAATCGATTTCTGCAAATACACGGGCGGCATTAGCGCCGGGCGCGTGGTTCATCTGTAGATCAAACAACTCGGGCACGATCCCTTCCAGGCCCTCCAGCGTGTCGGCAATGGCGCGTGGCTGCTCAAATATTTCTTTCTGCATGTAGTGGCGATATGGCCCCAGCTCGGCCGCACCACTATGCGCCAACACCGTTTTGACTGGGCGCTGCGCGGGGGACACCGACTTGCGTGCTTTGTCCAGAAGCCAATACTTCCCCAATTGCACGTCCACCATGTCGCCCTCTTCAAGGTAGACAATTTGATCTGTCACACCGGCCAGAGCCATGGCATCGCTAGCTAAAAAATGCTCCTGACCGTCCTTTCCCACCCCTAGAATCAGGGGAGACCCCGCCCTTGCCCCCACTAGGCGCTGTGGCTCGTCCTTGCAAAAAACGGCAATCGCGAACGCCCCGTGCAACTGGTCGACAGCCGCCTGCACCGCTTCCAGCAAATCGTCAGCGTACAAGCTGTCAACCAAATGGGCAATTACCTCGGTATCTGTCTGACTGACAAATACATAGCCCTTGGTTTGGAGTTCAGCACGCAGTTCGTCATGGTTTTCAATGATGCCGTTGTGCACCAAGGCAATGCGGCCCGGCCTTTGGTGTGCATCTGAACCCCTGCCGTGGCTGAAGTGCGGATGGGCATTACTAACAGAGGGCGCGCCATGCGTCGCCCAACGTGTGTGCGCAATGCCCAAACACCCCTGCAAACCGCCAGACACAGAATCAGGTGCCACTTGCTCTGCCAGCTCTGCCACGCGAGACGTGCTGCGCGCGCGGCGCAATCCCGAATGTGCCAAGTCCGTACCCATGGCATACACCGCCACACCGCAAGAGTCATACCCGCGGTACTCCAGCCTTTCCAATCCCTGAACCAGAACAGGAACAATATTGCGGGTAGATACCGCTCCGACGATGCCACACATATTTGAACGCCCCTTTAAAACGAATGATGCCGAATGATAGAGACATTAAAAAGAAATTATTTATAATAATGTTGCTAAATTTGATTGAAAATTTCATGTTCATCACAGAATGAAATTAAATTACATAAATTTAAATTTTATGAATGGTATTTCTATTGATGCAGTTGATCTCCAGTTGCTCGACCTGTTGCAGAACGATGCCAGTCTGAGCAACCAGGCTCTTGCCGCACGGGTGCAGGTCTCTGCTCCTACATGCCTGCGCCGTATCAAACGCATGCTTGACGCAGGATTGATCGAACGTCGTATCGCCATCCTCAACCCGGAGAAGCTGGCGAGCATTGTTGGTTTTGGCCTGACCGTAATCGTCGAGGTGACGCTGGATCGCCAGGATGTGCAGGGTCTGGAGCATTTTGAAAATCGCGTGGCCACTGACCCTTTTGTGCAGCAGTGCTACCGTGTTTCACCAGGCCCCGATTTCGTACTCATCATCCATACGCCCCATATGCCCGCCTACCACGCATTGACACAACGACTCTTTTCCAGCGATGCCAACGTGCGTAACACCAAGGCTTTTTTCAGCATCAAACGCAGCAAGTTTGGTGCGCAATTGCCGGTCGTTAACACCCTCCACAATGAAAGCGTCCAACACCTGCAAACCTGACAAGTCGGTGAGGCATGACTTCGCTGAACAAGTGTCGGTAATGCACCAATCTGGCGTCATGCCGGTGCTATTTCGATAAGCCGAGGTCAAAGTTGACCCGCATTGCAGCCGGATTTCCGTCTCTAGTGGCGCCCCTGGACCCATAGCCTTTGGCAACCAAGGCAAATGTTGGCCAGCGCCAATACCTTACCAACGCAAGGGCTGGGACTTCTCTTCACCCGGTGGCATATGGATCGTTTCACCCATTGCCCGCCTGATGCTGACTGCGGTGAACGCGCCCCCCGATAGGGAAGTGTGGGAACTTGAAATTGTGGCGCAAGGCCTGTTGGTTCTACGCACCCAGTCACTGAGAGTGAGCTGTTCATTAATGTATTTTCCCTGAGTGAGCATGCCTTTGGTACTGGTAGATATCAAGGTTCGTGAACCCGTTTCTCATCAGGCCCGGGGACTTTCCGAACGTAAACGCGAACTAGGGCTGCTCTTTGTGCATTGGCGTATTGGCCATGCAACGAAATGACCCTATTTCTATCTAGACCTGCTATATTTCGCCCGTAAGCAGAATGCCGTGTACGCTGGATGGCTTGGCGTAGCAGCACATCTTTCCGGGATCTGACAATGATGGACAACAAGACACCCGCTCTCAAAAAAAACATGGCCGCACTTGCCGCCTGCGTGTGCGCAATGGCTGCACCAGCGATGGCACAGACCGCAGTTGCGCCCGGTCAAGCCGAGGTTGACCAGGTATTCCGCGAAGTTCTCGCTAACCCCGGCTCCGTCGCTTTACGTACCAAGTACTCCACCTTGCTGGTAAAAGCTGGTAACTATGAGGGTGGTATTGCCGCGCTGGAGGCCCTGCTGCTGACGCCCGATGCCCCTGCCAATATCCGCTTGGAACTGGCCGTCCTTTACTACCGATTGGGCTCGTATGCCATGTCAGAGACCTACCTGCGCGGCGCGTTGGCTGACCCGCGGCTGGACGCCAGACAAAAAGACGATGCACAAGCCCTGCTGCGAGATGTGGTGAAACGCAACAAACAGTCACACCTGTCAGGCATGGTCATGTTGGGTGTGCGATCCCAGTCCAATCCTGCTGGAGCCTCCGAAAGCGCCACCGTGCTATACCAGGGTTTGTCCGTACCCCGCAGTCCCCAATTCGCACCCATAGCCGATAGTGATGTGCACGTCTGGGCACTTCTGGATCACGTGTACGACCTAGAAAAGCAGAACGAAGCCTCCATCACCACTACCCTGATGGGGTTCGCCAACCATTTCAGCTCGGTCGGCAGTTATTCCAACCAAGCCGGTTATTCCAAGCCCTTTGATCTGACAGTTGTGGCTGGCAGTACGGGGTTGCGCTTCAAGCCTGCTCCGCAAACACATCAGGGGTGGACTCTGCGCCCACACTTAATATTCGGTGGCGCAACGGCCAACGGTAATAACTATTTCACTACCGGTGGCTGGGGTCTCAACACCGAATACCGAATGTCAGAGCGCCTGACCTATGGCGGTACCTATGAAAACAGCCGACTGACCTATCCCGCGCGCGACGACATTTTCAATGCACCCTTGCTGGGAGGAAGTCGTCAGGCGTTACGTCTGACCGCGACCCTTGAGACCGCCCCCAACCGCTTCCTGCTGACCGAATTGGGATATATAGACCACGACGGAAACGTGTCCTACTACAGCTTTCGGAGCCCTGAATTGCGGCTGTCGTACATCTTCAGCTACGCATCGCCATTTTCCGCCGAAGCGCTCCCCTGGGCTACGACAGTCACCGGTAGTGTGCTGGGCCGCGAATTTCGCAACCCAGACCCGGCGGTCAGCCTCGCCACGACGCGGCAAGACACCGAATGGAGAGTCGGCCTGATCAATGTAGCCCCCCTGTCACGCGACATGGCGGTGCAATTGCAACTGGAATACACCAAAACCAATTCCAATATTTCCAATTACAGTCTCACCAACACGTCCGGCACACTGGGTGTGATCTGGAAATACTGACCCCTGGCAGGAGAACTTAATGCCCCCAGCACCAGCACCCGCACCCATAGACATCAACGAATGGTGGCTGGCTGCTGCCGCCGCAACCAGCATCCTGGCGCCTGCGGCCACGGTTCAGGCGGCCACGCAACCTGGCACCCAGGTTGGCATTGCTTCCGCGGTGCGCCCGGGCGTTGTCACTGCTACCAACGATCGCATCGTCTACATTGGCAATTCTGTGACCTTTGGCGAACGGTTCAAGACAGACAGCACCGGTGTCATCCATATCCTTTTCATGGACCAGTCATCCATGACGTTGGGCCCCAATTCTGAGTTGGTGATTGACGAATTTGCTTTCGATCCGGAATCACGTCGGGGCAGCATTGCGGTTAACCTGGTCAAAGGTGCATTGCGGGTAGTGGGCGGTTTTATCAGCAAGTTCAACAGCCCACAGGGCTTTAGTGCCGCACGGGTGCAGACCGCCACGGCAACCATTGGTATCCGCGGTGGTATCTCGCTGATTGAGAATGATGACAACAACATATCAACCGCGTTCCTGTTTGGTCAACAGATGGAGGTGCTCGGTCTCAACGGTCTGTTGCAGACCGTTACACGCCCCGGATTCGGAATCAACATCGGTCTCGATGGTATTCCGGGTGACCCTGCCCGCGTGCCACCCAGCTTCTTGAACAAGCTGATGCAGCAGTTTGGCGCGGGTGGAGCACTACCTGGCGACACACCTCCTACACCTCCTGCACCTTCTGAAGGGCTTATCAGCACCAACGGCAACCCGATTGGCAACAATCCCGACACGACGCTAGCCCCAGACCGCACCCAACAGTCCACCGGCGAGCAAAATACCGAAACGCCCAAGAACGCTCTGCGTACTCTGTTAGGCTCCAATCCAAACCCGAACCAGTCCTGAGCTTTCGCGGATGCGGGTACTCTTTTCGTCGGTCTATCCACATCTGCCCGACGTCATAGGCGGGCTGCAAACCACCACCGACGATTTATGTACCGCTCTGGTGAACGTGGGTGCACAGGCTGCGGTTTTATGTGGACAGAACGAACACGACACTACCGGTCACGCGCTACCCCGGCGTGACGACACGCTGGGCTACCCCGTTTTCCGGGTGGCTGACCCTATTCACGACCTGCCCTTGTTGGCCGCCAGTTGGGAGCCCAGCATCATTGTGGTTCAAAGTGGCACCACACTATTGCCCATGGTGATCAGTGCGCTGGATACCGGCCAGCCCACCGCCGTTTACCTGCACAACGTGGAAACCCACCAACTGGGCGGAACCCTGGTACCGGACGCATCTATCCTGTATCTGGCCAATTCCGAATTTACTGCCCAACGCTGGCACGCACTGTGTGGGCTCAATTGCGTGGTGGTACCTCCGCTGGTGCTGCCTGAGCGCTACTTCGTGCCCGAACGGGGCGAACAGGTACTTTTCGTCAATCCCACACAGATCAAAGGCGTCGAAATCATGTTCGCGCTGGCGGCCGCTTGCCCGGACATCCCTTTTCTGGTATCAGAAAGTTGGGGGCTCAACCCCAACTGGCGCAACCATTGTCTGCAGCGTGCGCGCCGGTTGCCCAACATCGAATGGATCGCCTCCACGCGTGACATGCGCGCGGTATACACACGGGCACGCACGTTGCTGATGCCCAGTTTGTGGGAAGAGTCCTATGGCCGGACTGTGGTCGAGGCTCAGATCAGCGGCATTCCAGTGGTTGCCAGCAAGCGTGGTGCTCTACCCGAGGTGATGGGTGCTGGCGGTCTTTTGGTGGATGCCCATGCCCCTATCTCAGAATGGGAACGGGCGCTTCGCCGGGCCTATATGCCATCCCTCACTTATGACCGGTTGTCCGAACAGGCGCGCCAACAGGCCTACCATACGGCAGCCTCGCCAGTGATGCTGAGTCGCTTCCTGTCTGCCATTGCGGGGCACGGAATCGAGCGAAGCAGCACAGCGACCGGCCTGTAACCTGATACGCACGTTGCGGCCGATCTACCGCACCTTCAATGGCAGTAAAGCCCGCCAGCAGCCCAGCAGTTTGCGAGACCGTAACCCCATGCAAACTCCTGCATCTCCTCGCCCTGTACCGCCCATTCGCCCTGCAAGACGGGAACAGTGTCATCGGTTCCGAGGAGCATGCATGTCAGTCCGGTTCTATCACTGCGCCTTGGTAGCTTTCTGTGGGCGGCTCCAATTGGCAATGCTGACCTGCTTGCCGCGCGCCACCGTCAACGCACCAGCAGGCGCGTCCTTGGTCACGGTCGATCCGCCGCCCACTGTGCCACCGGCACCCAGGGTGATCGGCGCCACCAGCACGCAGTTGCTGCCCACGTGCACGTCGTCCTCAATCACAGTGCGGTGCTTGTTGGCGCCGTCGTAATTGGCGGTGATGCTGCCCGCACCAAAATTCACCCGTTCACCCACGCTTGCGTCGCCCAGATATGCCAAATGGTTGGCCTTGGATCCCTTGGCCATGGTGGAATTTTTGACTTCTACAAAATTGCCAATGTGCACTTCTGCACCCAACTGTGCGCCGGGGCGCAGGCGGGCAAAGGGCCCGATCAGGGCACGAACTCCCACAGTCACGCCCAGGTTTTCACCATCAATGTGGGTATAGGGGTGGATCACAGCACCCGCCTCGATCACCGCGTTGGCAATAAAGCAGTTGGCCCCAATCGACACGCCTTCGCCCAGGTTGACCTGGCCGGCAAAAACACAGTTGACGTCAATGCTCACGTCCTGCGCACAGAGCAAGTCACCGCGCACGTCAAACCGGGCTGGATCGGCCAAGCGCACACCATCCTCCATCAGACTCTGGGCCTGTTGCAATTGGTAGGCACGCTCCAGCTGCGCCAGTTGCAGCGGGCTGTTGACCCCGGCCACCTGCACCGCATCACTAATCCGGTGCGCGACAACCGGCACACCATCGGCCACGGCAAACCGAACAATATCAGTCAGATAGTACTCGCCCTGAGCATTGCGGTTGTCCAGGCGGGCCAGCCAGCGTTTGAGCCAAGTGGCCGGCACGGCCATGATGCCGCTGTAGATCTCGGTGATGGCGCGCTGCTCCGGGCTGGCGTCTTTGTGCTCCACAATCGCCAGCAGGTCGCTGTCTGCATCACCACTACGCACGATGCGCCCGTAACCAGTCGGATCTGGCATATCGAGTGTCAACAGCGCCAAATTCTCTCCAGCACACGCCTGAATCAGGTGGAACAGCGTGGCTGGCCGGGTCAGCGGCACGTCACCCGACAGCACCAGCACCACCCCATCATCGGCCAGTGCCGGCACTGCCTGTTGCACCGCATGCCCGGTCCCCAGTTGTGGCTCCTGACGTGCGAAGTTAATGGTTAATGGGGCTGTAGCCCTCGTATTAATTACACATGCCGCTTCCACTTCGATAGCACCGTGTCCAGTAATCACCACCGCCTGACGGGCCTGCAATGCCCGTGCGGTGTCCAATACATGGTGCAAAAGGGGACGTCCGGCGAGCGGTTGCAGCACCTTGGGCAAACGACTCTTCATGCGCGTGCCTTTACCGGCCGCCATAATGACTACATCGATAGGGGCACGGTTCTGTGCGCCGTCTGGGTCCTGGAATTCGGAAGTCAACTGCATGTCCCTTTCAAGGCGTTCCATTTTGCGATACTTCTTTCAATCGGCACCCATTATCGGCGTGCTGGTGGCTGCCTTGGCATTGGGTGGCTGCAGTGCCGTGCGCCTGGGTTACAACAGCGGGCCCACTTTCACTTACTGGTGGCTGGACAGCTACTTTGACTTTGACGGCGCACAAAGCCTGCGTGTGCGCGACGATCTGCAGACCGTGCAAGACTGGCACCGCAAACAAGAGCTTCCGTTGCTGATACGACAGCTCAAAGGCCTGCGCGCCATGGCGCCCAAACTGGTGACTACCGAGCAGGTGTGTGGTGTGGTGTCCGAACTGCAGACACGACTCCGGGTCACCCTGGAGGGCGTAGTTCCAACCATTGCCGCAATTGCCCCCAGTCTGCAAGATGCACAGCTGGAACACATGCTTCAAGAGTTTGAGCGACGCGACCAGAAATGGCGTGAAGAATGGATCAACGGAACACAGGCTGAACGCGCCCAACGCCGGGTCAAGCAGATTGTGGAACGCGCAGAATCCTTCTATGGCCCGCTAAAGGCCACACAACTGACCATCGTGCGCGACCACATCAAAGCCTCCAGCTTTGATGGCCCACGCCAGATGCAGGAAATGCAGCGCCGCCATCAGGACGCCTTGCAAGTGCTGCGCGAACTGCGCAAGACCAAGGCCAACCCCGCCAAAGCCACGACTGAGCTGGGCTCACTGCTGGAGCGCTCGCTCAAAGCCCCCGACCCTGCCTACCGAACGTACTGGGAAAAGATCACAACCGAAAGCTGTGCCGCCATGGCCGCCCTGCACAACAGCAGTACGGCCGAGCAGCGCACCCGTCTTGCACAAACCCTGTTGGACTACGAAGAGGATGCCCGTGCACTGGCCAGCCAAAGCCCGGCCAGCCTCGAGCAAACGTCTACAACCGTGGCACCCTCTTCCGCCCTGTGAGTCAGGCATGGCAAAAGCCCGAACCGAATTTGCCCAGTACTGCTGTGAACTGCTCGCAAGCGTGGGCCCCTGCGTGGCCAAACGCATGTTTGGCGGCTTCGGGCTCAGCACCGATGGACTCACGATTGCCATCATTGCCAACCTGGGGTCGGGCGAAAAATTGTGGCTCAAAGCCAACGACAACAACCGCCATCAATGGGAAGCCGCTGGCTGCGAGCGCTTCACCTACCATTCCACCAAAGATGGCAAGTCGGTGTCGCGCGGCATGAACTACTACAGTGCTCCTGAAGAGGCGATGGACTCAGCCCACGCCATGGCAACCTGGGCCAGCCTGGCATTTCAGGCTGCTCTGTACGCCAAGGCCCGCAAGCCACGTCCCTAAAATTTGGGGCATCCACAACAAATAATGGTAGAACAACACCGTCTCAGAAAGACCCCTATGCAAAACCAAGACAACCCCGACGCGCTTGCATGGCACAAGCGCTTTGCAGTACAGACCAATAACCGCGCCTGGGACCTGACCACCGTCGTCCGAACCCCTGACCAAGATCGCGAAATGCTGGACGCTGCCCACGCATCCGCCTGGCATTGGGCCGTGATCGGCACCGAGTTGAATCGCATGCGTGCCACCATGCTGTTGGCCGAAGTACATGCCCTGCTCGGACAGGGCGCATCCAGCTTCCAGTTTGCGCAGGAGATGCATGCCTATTTTCTGGCAAACGACACGCCAGACTGGGAAGTCGCCTTCGCCCACGCCATCTACGCCCATGCCGCCTGCATCGCTGGTGCCAGCGCTATTCACCGGCGCGCCTATGAGAGCGCCAAAGTCGCCATCCAAGCCATTGCCAGCGAGGAGGACCGGGCCATCGTGATGAAGACATTTGTGCAGATTCCCCAACCCTGAAGTGAACACAACGTGACCCGCTTCGTCGCCCTGTTTCGAGGCATCAACGTCGGCAAGGCCAAGCGCATCGCCATGGCCGATCTGCGCGCGCTGCTGACTGGAATGGGTTACACGGATGTGCAAACATTGCTCAACAGCGGCAATGCCACATTTCACAGTCCATCTTCATCCGCCGCAAAGCACGCAACGCGAATTCGGGTTGCTGTTGCCCAGGTACTAGGGGTCGATGCGCTGGTGATCGTCAAGGCCGCCAAGGACATCGCGGACGTGGTGTCCTGCAACCCGTTTGCCGAACAGTTGCTGGACCCTTCGCGCGTGTTGGTGGCACTTACCAGTGACAATTCGGCTCTACAGAAGTTGGCGCCATTGGCGGATGATGAATGGGGCAACGAGTCCCTGCATATCCGCCCCCATGCGGCGTACATCTGGTGTGCCGACGGCATCCTGCAAAGCAAAGCTGCCGTGGCGATCTTGAAGGGCTTGGCCGACACCGGCACCACCCGAAACTGGGCCACGGTTGAAAAGATCCACGCACTGTTGCAGAACAAACCAAAGAATCGGTAAACTATGCAGTCCGCACCGTGGATGTCCGTTGCAGTTGCTGAGGTGGGTGTCCACACCTACCCTCCGGGTCAAAGCAATCCGCGTGTAACCGAATACCACACGAACACTAATATTGCGGGTTACGACGACAAGGCATCGTGGTGTTCTTCATTCATCAACTGGTCGCTGGCCCAGGTAAATATCATGGGAACCGGCTCCGCGTTGGCCAGATCCTGGTTGGACTGGGGCGAACCGTTGGACATCCCTGTGCCCGGCTGCATCGTGGTGTTGTCACGCGAAGACCCCAGCGGCTGGAAAGGCCATGTTGGCTTTTTTCTGCGTGTAGATGAATACCATGTACACCTGCTGGGCGGCAACCAGTTGGAGCAGGTGCGTGAGCATTTCTACCCAACGTCCACCGTCCTGGGCTACCGCTGGCCCAGCCGGCAACGCGGCTGACCCCAAGTCCGTCTACAAAATCGCATTCGGGTTCTCACCCCTTTCATACACCACATGCGCACGACCGACGATCAGCGGATCGAGCTTGCCGATCTGCTGCAGGTCCTTGTTGGCGTAGGGCAGTTTGTGCAACACATAGCGCATGGCGTTCAGGCGGGCGCGCTTCTTGCAGTCGCTCTTGATCACGGTCCAGGGTGAGTCGGCCGTATCGGTCTCAAAAAACATGTTTTCCTTCGCCTGCGTATAGTCTTCCCATTTGTCTAGGGATGCCATGTCGATCGGGCTTAGCTTCCACTGCTTCAGCGGGTGGCTTTCGCGCTCTTTGAAGCGGCGGCGCTGTTCCTTGCGGCTGACGCTGAACCAGAACTTGATCAGGTGCACACCGCTGCGCACCAGGTGGCGCTCAAACTCGGGCGTCTGACGCATGAATTCAAAATATTCATCCTGGTTGCAAAAACCCATGACCCGCTCCACGCCGGCGCGGTTGTACCAGCTGCGATCCAGCAGCACGATCTCACCCCGCGTGGGCAGGTGCTGAACATAGCGCTGGAAATACCATTGGCCCCGCTCCATTTCGCTGGGCTTTTCCAGCGCCACTACGCGGGCGCCACGCGGGTTGAGGTGTTCCATGAAGCGCTTGATCGCGCCACCCTTGCCGGCTGCGTCTCGGCCCTCAAACAAAATCACTACGCGCTGTCCGCTTTCCTTGACCCACGCTTGCAGCTTGAGCAACTCCACCTGCAGATGGAATTTTTGCTCCTCATAACTGGCGCGGCGCATGAGGTTGCGATACGGGTAGCCGCCATCGCGCCAATCCTGCGCCAACTCGTCATCGGGGTGCAGCACACCCCTTCTGCTGTTAACGCCTTTCAGGCGACCATTGAGCGCCTCGCGCAGCACGCTGGCATCGTCGGCAGAAGCGCCCTCCAACATGGCACGCAGGCCCTTGGCGCGCTCGGCGGCAGTGCCCTGGGCATCGGGGCGCACCAGCTCCAGCGCAGCAGCCACTGCCTTGCCCTGGGCCGCGTCCACCGCCTCTTTGGCCACAAACTTGCCAATGGCGCGTGCCCGGGTTGTTGGTGCAATGTCGCCCCGGGCGGCGGTGCGCGGGGTGGTGACTGACTTGGCTTTCTTGCGCGCAGCGGCGGCGGGTTTGGTAGGCGGAACGGAGGTGTCGGTCATTGTAGGTATCTCTATCTCATTGCTTGCTGTTAAATCGGCCACACCACGCCGTGGTTGTTCAAAATGGCGTCCAGTGGCACATCGTGCAGTTCGGGCTCGAAGTCGTCCACATAACCCACGCCAAAGCCCAGGCCCACGGTAAATGGCTTGGGTTGCAAAGCGGCCATCATGCGGTCGTAAAAACCGCCGCCGTAGCCCAGGCGGTAGCCGCCAGGGCCATAGCCCACACAGGGCGCAAACAGCAGGGTGGGCACGATGACCTCGGTGTCTTTCGGTTTGGGGATGCCGTAGGCGTCTTCTTCCATGGGGCAGCCCGGATACCAGGCATGGAAGGTCATGGTCTTGTGCTCTTTGTTCACTACCGGCAGGCCAATCCGGCGCAACTGGGTTTGATCCAGCAACTCACCGTCTTCTTTCCAACGGTGCAGGGCCGGCAGGGGGTCAAACTCACCCTTGATGGGCCAATAGGCGCCGATGACGGTGTCGGGCCGGCCCACCAGCCAGATGCGCATGACCTGCTGCAACAGATCCGACTGCTGTAGGCGATCTGGCAAGTTCAGGCGTTTCTCTAGTAACGCCTTGCGCAGGGCTTTCTTGGCCGCTGCCGTTGATTCTTCTGACTTGTCCATAATCTCCACATGCAGTTTTCAGCCATTCTGACATCGATAGCGCTCACCGGCGCATTTCTGGTGTCCACTTCTATCCCCGTCCGGGCCCAAAGCCCGGACATTTCCCGCACCGACGCCACCATTTTGGAGATGAACCAGGCGTACAAGCAGCGCGACCGCAAGCGCCTGACCGCCCTGTTGCCCCAAGCGCGCGGCCACCTGCTCGAACCCTGGGCCGCGTACTGGGATCTGTCGGCCCGGCTAGACACAGCCAGCCCCACCGAGGTGCAAGACTTCTTTACCCGTTACAGCGGAACCTACCAAGAAGACCGACTGCGCGCCGAGTTGCTGCTGCAACTGGGCCGCAACCGCGACTGGGTGGCGTTTAACCGTGAATACCCGCTTTACCGCATGAACGACGACAAGTCGGTGCGCTGTTATGCATTGCTCGCCGAGCACCTGAGCAGTGGCGTGGACAACACGGCGCAGGTTAAAGACGTTTGGCTGGGCCTGAAGGACGCCGACGAAGGCTGCGCCGCCGCTGCCGAACAGTTGGTGAAGGACCACACCACCTCCAACCAGATGGTGTGGCTGCGCGCACGGCTGGGCATGGAAAACGACCGCCTGCGGGTCGTCACCCAGGCCGTGGGCATTGTCAGCCCCGGTTCGGTCAAGAACGTGAATGCCATTTACCTGAACCCCGGCAAATACCTCAATGACAAGCTCACCGCCTTTCAACCCAAGACGCGTGAGCTGGTGTCGCTGGCGCTGATCCGCCAGGCTACTCTGGACCCGGCCGAGGCCGCAGTCGAGATCGACAAGCTGCGCTGGAAAGCCCAGCTCACCCAGGAAGAACGCAGCTGGATCTGGGGCGTGATTGGCAAACGCGCGGCGCAAAAGCTATCCAGCGATGCGCCAGACTACTTTGCTCGTGGTCAGGCCCCGTTCATGCACGAAGACCACCTGGCTTGGCAAGTGCGCGCTGCCTTGCGTGCCGGTAAGTGGTCGCAGGTGTTGTCTGCCACTGGTGCCATGGGTGAGGCCCAGCGCAACGACCCTGCCTGGGTCTATTGGCGTGCGCGCGGCCTCTTGTTACAGACCAATACCGAGGGCTCCCGCGCCCAGGCCCTGCAATTGCTGGAAAGCATTGCCAGCGTGCGCGGTTTTTACGAGCAACTGGCGCTGGAGGAACTGGGGCAACGCATCACGGTAGCGCCCAAGCCCGAGCCGCTGACCAAGGTCGAACAAGACGCCGCACGTACCAATCCAGGATTGATCCGGGCGCTGTATGCCATCCGCATGGGGCTGCGATCCGAAGGCGTGCGCGAGTGGAACTACAGCACCAACCTGCACGAGCGCGGCGGCATGGATGACCGCAGCCTGCTGGCCGCCGCCGACCTGGCCTGCCAAAACGAGGTGTGGGACCGCTGCATCAACACCAGCGAGCGCACCAAGTCCTTCATCAGCTTTGAGCAGCGCTTTCCCATGCCATTCAAGGCGGCGGTGGTGGCGCGCACCGCCCAAATCGGCTTGGACCCGGCTTATGTTTACGGCCTAATTCGCCAGGAAAGCCGCTTCATCATGGACGCCAAGTCTGGCGTGGGCGCTTCGGGCCTGATGCAGGTAATGCCCGCCACAGCCAAGTGGACAGCCAAGAAGCTGGGCCTGACCAGCTTCCTGCCCCACCACATCGTCGACCGGGACACCAACATCGCCATCGGCACCGGCTACCTGAAGCTGGTGCTCGACAGCTTTGATGGCTCCATGCCCCTGGCCGCTGCTGCCTACAACGCCGGCCCCGGACGCCCCCGCACCTGGCGCGGCCAGAGCGGCGCACCGGTTCTGGAGGCCGCGATCTGGGCCGAGAACGTGCCCTTTAGCGAAACACGCGACTATGTGAAAAAGGTGCTCTCCAACACCACCAACTATGCCGCGCTAATAACCGGCCAGCCCCAGTCGCTCAAAGCCCGCCTGGGCAACGTGGGCCCGCGCGACGCGACACTGCCCACCCCCACCGAAGACTTGCCCTGACCCCTAACATCACCCATTCCACAAGGACCGCACCATGCTCACGCTCTACATCGGCAACAAAAACTATTCGTCATGGTCCATGCGCCCCTGGGTGCTGCTGCAACAGAGCGGCATAGCATTTACAGAAACGATGGTGCGCTTTGACTCCTTCGACGCCGGCTCGCAGTTCAAAAGCACGCTGCAGGGCATAACCCCCACCGGCAAGGTGCCCCTGCTGGTGGATGGCGATCTGGCCATTTGGGACACCCTGGCCATTGCTGAATACCTGGCTGAGCGGTTTCCCGAAAAACACCTGTGGCCTGCTGACCGCGCCGCACGCGCCCGTGCGCGCAGCGTGTGCGCCGAAATGCACAGCGGCTTCACCGCGCTACGAGGTGCCTGCCCCATGAACATCGAAGCCCATCTGGCCGACACCGGCGCCCTGATCTGGCGCGACAAACCCGCCGTGCGTGCCGACGTGCAGCGTCTGGTGGACATGTGGACTGGGCTGCTGCAAGCGCATGGTGGTCCGCTGTTGTTTGGCGAGTTCACGGTGGCCGATGCCTTCTTTGCACCGGTTTGCATGCGCCTGAAGACCTACGCGCTACCCGTCCCGCCAAATGTTGCGGCCTACGTGGAGCGCGTCTGCGCCCTGCCCGGCGTGCAAAACTGGATCACCCAGGCTCTGGCGGAAAAAGACTTCCGTAATTTTGAAGAGCCCTACCGCCTCAAACCCTAGTACGACCCCAAAGAACATGGAAATCTACCTGGTCGGCGGCGCCGTCCGCGATACCCTGATGGGATTGCGGGTGAAAGACCACGACTGGGTCGTCGTGGGCGCCACACCGCAAGACCTGCTGGACCAAGGCTTTGTGTCGGTGGGACGGGATTTCCCGGTTTTTTTGCACCCCAAAACCCACGAGGAATACGCCCTGGCCCGCACCGAGCGGAACACGGCACCGGGCTATCACGGCTTTGCCGTGCACGCCAGCCCCGGCGTGACACTGGAAGAAGACTTGGCTCGGCGTGATCTTACTATTAATTCAATAGCTGTTCACGTAGATTCGACGAGGGCTAGAGCAGAATTTGATGCAGAACCATTGGCGCTGGCAGCACACTGGCACGCAAGCGGTGCGCTGGTGGACCCCTATGGTGGAATCCAGGACATTGCCGACAAAGCGCTGCGCCATGTGACCCCGGCCTTTCGGGATGACCCCGTGCGCATCCTGCGCCTGGCGCGCTTTGCTGCCCGCTTTACCGAGTTCCATGTGGCCCCCGAAACCCAGACCCTGATGCGCGAGATGGTGCAGACCGACGAGGTGGACCACCTGGTCGCTGAACGCGTCTGGCAGGAGCTGGCACGCGGCCTGATGGAGGCCCTGCCTTCGCGCATGTTCACCGTGTTGCGCGACTGTGGCGCTTTGGTGCGGCTGCTACCCGAAGTGGACTGCCTGTGGGGCGTGCCGCAAAGCGTGGAGCACCACCCCGAGGTAGACACCGGCGCCCACCTGATGCTGGTGTTGGACATGGCAGCCCGGCTCAACGCCAGCCTGCCGGTGCGTTTTGCCTGCCTGACGCACGACCTGGGCAAGGGCACCACCCCTGCCGATGTGCTGCCGCGCCACATTGGCCACGAGCAGCGCAGCGTGCGCCTGCTCAAGACCCTGTGTGAGCGCCTGCGGGTGCCGGTGGAGTGCAAGGAACTGGCCGAGGTGGTGGCCCGTGAGCACGGCAATATTCACCGCAGTGCGGACCTCAACGCCGGGGCCATCGTGCGCCTGCTGGAGCGCTGCGATGCGTTTCGCAAGCCGGCCCGCTTTGCCGACATCCTGCTGGCGTGCGAATGCGATGCCCGTGGCCGCCTGGGGCTGCACGATGCACCCTACCCGCAGGCGCCGCGACTGGCCTTGGCGCTGCAACTGGCGCTATCCGTTGCTACCAACACAATAGCGACTGCAGCACAGGCGGCGGGGGCTAGCGGCCCAAAGATCGGTGAATGGATTCACAAGGCCCGGGTTGCTGCGGTTACGGCGGGCCTCTGAGCAAGTCCGGTCACCTCGGGACGGTTCAGTTCAGCGCAGAGGTCAAATCCCCCATCTTCTCGCGCACACCGGGCAGGCTTTGCAGGCCAATTCACATAGGGCCCAATCAACACCGTGGGTATGCGTGTACCGGGGCTAAAGCGGTCGCCCCAGCCCGGGCCACTGGGTGGCGGCACATGGTCCCAGTAAACACCGTTCTCGTCAGTGATCGGTGGGGCGGGACTTTCCGGTGTTTTTGCACACCCAAACCCACGCGGAATACGCCCTGGCCCGCACTGAGCGCAACATCGCACCTGGTTACCACGGTTTTGCCGTACACGCCAGCCCCGGCGTAACGCTGAAAGAAGACTTGGTCCGGCGCGACCTTACTATTAGTTCAATAGCTGTTCACGTAGATTTTACGAGGGCTACAGCCGAATTTGACGCAGAACCATTGGCGCTGGCAGCACACTGGCACAGCAGCGGTGCGCTGGTGGGCCCCTACGTCGGCTGCCAAGACATTGCCGACAAGGTGTTGCGCCACGTGACCCTGGCCTTTCGGGATGACCCGGTGCCCATCCTGCGCCTGGCGCGCTTTGCCGCCCGTTTTGCGGGTGTGGACCCGCTTGCATAAGCCGGCGGTATCCGTAAGAATGAAAGGCTTTACAACAAGTCAGTAGGTACCGGCATGGTCCGTCACGTTTTCCCATCGCTTCGTTTTGGCCTGTTGCTGGCACTGGCTGCGGCCACCTTTCCGGCCACGGGCTGGGCCCAGGATGCGCTGAGGCGTATTGCGCAGCGTGACCAGATCAACCTCGGCTACCGCGAAGACGCGCCACCGTTCTCGTTCCTGGACGGCACGCGCCAGCCCGTGGGGTACAGCCTGGACATCTGCCGGGCCATGGCCGAACGCATCAAGATCGAGACCGGTAAACCCGGGTTGCGCGTCAATCTCACCCCTGTGCCGGCCGACCAGCTCGAGCGCGTAGTAGCCAGTGGCGGAGTGGACCTGATGTGCGCGGGCACCTCTGACACGCCCGGGCGGCGCGCAAAAATGGGCGTCTCGCACCCGGTTTTTATATCCAGCGTCAAGTTCATGGTGCCTGCCAAAGACAAACTCAGCAAGGCCTCTCAGCTCAACGGCAAGACCGTGGCCGTGCTGGGCCGCACCACCGCCGAGCCAGCCGTCAAGGCCTATGCCAAGCAGGCCGGCCTGACCTTCAAGGTGGCGCGTGTGGTCAGTCCCGAGGCCGCGCTAAGCCAACTCGAGCTGGGCCAGGCCGACGCGTTCGCGCGCGACGAGGTGCTGTTGCTCAGCCAGCGTGCAGCACAGCCCAAACCCGAAGCCCTGGAGTTGCTGAATGAGAGCATTTCCACCGAGGTCATTGTCATCGCCCTACCGCGCGACGCCGGGCTGCAGCGCGTGGTGGACCAGACCATGGCCCTGATGGTGCGCGACGGCCAGGCGGATGCGCTGTACAGCCAGTGGTTCATCAAGCCGCATGCCGGGGCCCCGCATGGCCTTGGCCTGCCGATGTCGCCCGCGCTGAAAGCTGAATTCGACAAGCTGCGCTGAGTGCGGTGAGGTTTGGTCTGGCACATTCAGGCACAGATTATTCACGCTACAAGACGTTCAATCTGAGCCGTCACGGCGCCGATGACTCGGTGCGTTGCGCCGTGCTGCGCGGTGAGGGCATGGGCTTCTCGGGCGGTGATTGGTTTGCCGTATCCCAATTCGGCTCAGCCTCCACGCCCTCCCCCGCCTCCTGCGCACCCTCACCTTCCCACAGCGGTGGCTGGCATGCCGGGGTGATGCGCGGTGCTTCTGTGTCCACGCCGATGTGATCCAGAATCTTTTGGATATCGGCGTTAAATGTGACGAACGCAATGATGCGCATCTGGCCACCACTGTGCGGACAGATCAGGGGGAACACCCCGCAGACACGGGCGATCAGTGCAGACCACGATAGTGCGCTGGTTGACGTGGCTTGGGTTTGACTTGTGCCTCTGGCTGGGCCGCTGCGCCAACACCAGAAACACCGAGCACGCCGCTCGCAAAGCAAGTTCGGAGCCAGAACGCCGGAATGGCGATACAGGTGCGGCAGCGGCACCAGCTGGGCGATGCGCCCGAGGCCGCTTGGGGCTGAAGCACAGATAGCGGGGGGCTAGCGGCCCAAAGATCGGTGAATGGATTCACAAGGCCCGGGTTGTGGCGGTTGCGACCGGGCTCTGATTCCTACAGTGCTACCCCATCAGTTCAGCGCAGAAGTCAGATCCCCCATTTTCTCGCGCACACCGGGCAGGCTTTGCAGTCCAAAGCGGCGGGTAATAAATTTCAGGATGGACGTGGTGTCCATGGGCGTGGAATCGATGGCGCCTTTCTTCACATACGGCCCAATCAACAGCGTGGGTATGCGTGTACCCGGGCCAAAGCGGTCGCCCCAGCCCGGGCCGCTGGGTGGCGGCACGTGGTCCCAGTAGCCACCGTTCTCGTCATAGGTTACTACCACCAGCATGTCTTTCCACTGCGGGCTGGCCTTGAGGCGGTTAAGCACATCGTCGATATGGGCGTCGCCCGTCATGATGTCGGTATACGACGGGTGCTGGGTGTTGACCCCCGCCGGCTTGTAAAAGCTGACCGCCGGCAGGGTGCCTTTGGCGATGGCCTGCAAGAAGTCTGCGCCACCCCGCAGGTGCTCAGCACGGGCAGCCGTGCCAGGTGCATAGCGTTCGTAGTAGTTAAACGGCTGGTGGTGCGGCTGGAAGTTGGGTGAACCGTCACCACGGCGGTAAATGACCGTGCGCTTGGCGTCGGGCGCCTGCATGCCATCGGCCAGTGCGCGGTTGTAGCCACCGCCGTACCAGACCCAGCTCACGCCCTTGGCGGACAAGGTGTCACCAATGGTGGTCGCTTTTTGCGCCGGCAATGGCCCACTCTTGGGGTTGGCCAGGGTGCGCGAGCCATCCGGTGCGGGCGGAATGCCGCTGGGCTGGTACGGCGGCTGTGCCGTATTGACCGAATAGCCATCGGGCGTGACCTGGGTGCCACCCCCGGTACTGACAATCTTGACGGCACCGTCGTTGGCAGATGGGGAATCCGGCATCTTCTCCAGTTTTTCCTGAGCATCCAGCCGGGCGCGAATGGACGCCGGCGCCGACGGGTACACGGGTGCGCAGGCACAAATCAGATACTGGTGGTTCAGGTAAGAGCCACCGAAGGCACCCATGAAGAAGTTGTCGGCCAGGGTGTATTCCTTGGCCCATTGCCACATTTTGAACTGGCTGCCGTCGTAGTAGCCCATAGTCCAACCACCCACAGTAGACATGGCGGCAAACCGATTGTTTTTGCCATTGTTGATCTGTTCCTGGTTATGGAAAAAATTGTGGATCGGACTGGGTACGATGGTGGTGGGCGGCCGGTTAACTGGCGGCGCGTCAATGCGAAACGGCCCATTGGGCATACGCGGGTAGCGCGCGTCAGGTTTGCCGTCGTGACCGAACACCACCAGTTCCTTGAGCGGTTTGCCGTCGTGGTCGATCTGGGTCTTTTCTTCAGCCGTGGCCCGGCTGATGCCATTGGCGCCGGGGAACAGGCCGTACATGTTGTCAAAGCTGTGGTTCTCGGCGTAAATCACCACCACGTTCTGGATACGCTCCAAGCGGGCGGCTTTGGCATCCGTTGGGCCACCGGTGGCGGCGCAGCCCCCCAGCAGGCTTGCAAGGCAGGCAGCGGTCAGCAGTGTCAATTGGCTCAGTGGGCGCATGGAAAATCCCGGTTGTTGGGACTGCCACTGTACGGTATTTTCGCGCTGCCTATGCCCTCGCGCCGCGCCCCCAACCTACGCCCCTAGGTGCGAGCGCGTCCAGCGCACGATGTCGGCGGCGCCCATGGCGCCCGCCTGGCGCGCCACTTCACGTCCACCGACAAACAGGGCCAGGGTAGGAATACTGCGAATGTTGAAGCGTGCGCCCAACGATTGAACGGCCTCCGTATCGACCTTCACCACACGCACGTTGGGCTCCAACTGTGCCGTCGCTTGTTCCAGCGCTGGCGCCATCTGGCGGCACGGACCGCACCAGGGTGCCCAAAAGTCCACCAGCACCGGAATCTGGTTGCGGGTGATGTGCTTGTCAAACGCGGCCTCGTCCAGTGCAACGGTATGGGCCACAAACAGGGGTTGGTGGCAACTGCCGCAATCGGGCGCTTTGGCCTGATCTGCGGTTTGGACTCGGTTGGTGGTGTGGCAGTGCGGGCAGACGATGTGCAACGGTTCGGTCATGGTAATGGGCTCCTTGCCACTGCACGTGGGGTTGCAGCCCGCCGGATTCAAGCCCCCCCCAACCGCTACAAGCGGTGGGTACGGTCACCCCGGGCAAAACCCATGGCATCCCAGTAGTTGCCTTGGGTCAGGCCAATGACCTTGAAGAATTCACCCATTTCATGCTCAAAAATGAGTTTCTGCGCGGCTGACCGGTCCGCCAGCGATGCCGCCTGCATGGCATCGGCCAAGCCGCAGTTGATCAAAAAATGCGCCTGGCTGGTGTAGCCCAGCACTTCCATCCCGCTGTCTTGCGCGGCCACGGCAATGCCAGTGAAGTTGACATGGGCCGTGATGTCTTTGGCGCCCACATCGACTAGCGGGTTGCCATCGGCCAGGTGGGCGCGGTGGCACATCACGGTGCCCATGTGGCGCTGCTCATGGTAATACTCGGCCTCGGGGAAACCATAGTCGAGCAAGAAGGCAGCGCCGGCCTGCAGGCGGCCCGCCACGGTGCGCACAAAGGCCTCGCCCTGCGGGTGGATTTCGGTCACGTAGTCGTGCTCGCCCGGCACCTCAGTAGGTGGGCGCAGGTCGGTAGGGCTGTCGGCCCAGGCCAGGGGGTGGGCCGCATCGTCCGGGTTCCAGGCCACACCGCGCTCGTACCACACACCCTGCAGGCGGGCCAGCAACTTGACGGGCATGGCGTCCAGCACTTCGTTGCCCACCACCACGCCGCGCATCGTATCGGGTAGGGCCTCTGCCCACTGCACCCGGTCCAGATGCTGGTGCAGCGTGGCCTGCTGGCGTGCCTTGAGCGGCTGCGACAAATCCACAATGGTGTAACGGCGCACTGGCACACCCAGCGCATCCAGTGCGTCCAAAATTTGCAGCGCCAGTGCGCCCGTGCCGGCACCAAATTCCCAGATTTCATCGGTGCCGGTCACTTGCAGCGCCTGTGCAATCTGGCGTGCCAGGGCTTGACCAAACAGGGGCGTCATTTCGGGTGCAGTCACAAAGTCACTGCCAGCACCCACCACTTCGCCACCGGCCTCACGCAAGCCTTGTGGCATGACGCCAAAAACAGTGGAGCCCCGGCTGTAGTAGCCCAAGCCAGGCGCATAGAGGGCCTCTGCCATGAATCTGTCAAAACCGATCCAGCCGCCGTCGGCGTCGATGGTTTGTTGCAAATGCGCCAGCATGGCGTCTGGCATGGTGTCGGTTTCCATGATTGGAAGCACTACTGCCAAGGGTGTAAAGGGAGTGGTCATGTCGGCCTCAATTGTCTCCCAAGGTGAGCGGCACCCGGGTGCCCGCACACTGTTGCCTAACGACACCAGCTACGCAGCGGTTCGGGCCCAGTGTGTTGACAAGCGCACAACGCGTCCTGACAATTGCGCCTTCTGCGGCCTCGCGCCGCTTTGCAAACGTTTTCAACCAACCGTGAAGGAGTGCTTCGATGATTGTTCACACACCCACTCCCTTGTCGCTGGCCGCCTGAGAGCTGAGTTTGCCGACCCACGCCTATTGAAGTAGCGTTGGGTGGTTGCCCTGTTGCACAGGGCTTGTGTCTTCTCTGTCTTTGTCGGGCCGCCCGCTGGCCCTGCTCATTCCATTTTGGCTTTTGCGCCCAGTGGCGTGCCGTCTGCGCATGCTCTGGCCAAAGGTCCTACAAAGACATTGCTAGACACCATGATTGATTTTTCTTTTGAGACACTGCGCCGCCTGGGACTTACCCCCGCCATGGCGCAAACATTGGCCACCGTGGATGCCGCTGCCAGCCCACTACACGACAACAGTCCCCCGCAGTGGATGCGTGCGACCGCCGTGCACCGCGAAACGATCGACGTGCACGATGGCGCACGGCAACACAGCGCACGGTGCACCACCCGGCTGACCCGGGAGCTGAAAGACCACGACTTTGCGCTGGCGGTCGGCGACTGGGTGCTGTGCACCGAGGACGAACACCAGCAATGGTGGCTTGCCCAGCGCGTTGCGCCACTGAGCCAGATCGTGCGCCGCGATGCAGACGGCGGCCGCCACACGGTGGTCAGCAATGTGGACACCGCATTGCTGGTCATGGGACTGGACCTGGATTTCAACCTGCAGCGGCTGGAACGCTACCTGGCCCTGGTGGGCAGCAGTGGGGTGCTGCCGGTCGTGGTGCTGACCAAGGCCGACATTGCGCAGTCGGGCACGCCCGATGCGGTGTCGCAGCGAATGCAGCAGGTGCGAGCGCGAGTGGGACACCATGTGGACGTGGTAGCCGTGGACGCACGCAGCGAGGCAGCTACCAAGGCATTGCAGCCGTACCTCGGCATGGGCCAAACCCTGGTGATGCTGGGGTCATCCGGTGCCGGAAAGAGCACGCTGACCAACAGCCTGCTGGGCTGCGCGACACAGGACACCGGCGCGGTGCGCGTACACGACAGTCGCGGCAAACACACCACCACCGCACGCTCGCTGCACCTGTTACCCACAGGCGCCTGCGTCATCGACACCCCCGGTGTGCGCACGCTGCGCCCCGACGTGGATGCCGAGGCGCTGGGGCATCTGTTTGAGGACATCAGTACCCTGGCCGACCAATGCCGGTTTCGCAACTGTAGCCACCAGGATGAGCCTGACTGCGCTGTGCGCGTACACGTCAACCCACTGCGCCTGAAGAACTACCACAAGCTGTTACGCGAAACCCGCCGTGACAGCATGGGGGCATTGGAGCGGCAAAGCCAGTTAGCGCAGTGGAAGTCCCGCACCAAGGCGGGCCGTCAGCGCCGGGCGATGGAGCGGGAGTGAAACTCAATCTGCCGTGGTGTCATCCAGCCCCAGCGTTTTGACGCCAGCATCGCTATCGAACTCGCTGTAGTTCCAGCGGCCATCCACATACACCACGTTGTCTGGAACAACCCGCTCCACAGGCGTGCTGGCGGCCAAGGCCGGCCGCATGGCGTCGATCCAGATCGGCAAGGCCAGGGTAGAGCCAAACTCGCGCGTGCCCAACGAGCGCGGCTCGTCATAGCCCATCCAAGCGACCGACACAATGGCATTGGCGTAGCCAGAAAACCAGCCATCCACCGCATCGCTGGTGGTACCGGTCTTGCCAGCCAAATCCTGGCGTTGCAGGCGCGTGCTGGCCATGGCACCCGTACCCGAAAGGGTGACTTCGCGCAGCATGCTGTCGGTGACAAAGGCGTTGCGCGCATCAATGGCACGGGCCGCTTCCGGTGGGGTGGCTGGGCGGTCCGATTCAAACAGCACCTTGCCCTTGGCGTCCGTCACGCGCTGCACCAGCCAGGGGCTAACCAAATAGCCGCCATTGGCAAACACACCATAGGCACTGGCCAGTTGCACTGGCGTGACGGAACCGGTACCCAAGGCCAGGGTTAGGTTGGCGGGTTGCTTGTCCGCACTCAAGCCAAAGCGCGGCAGGTACTCCAGCACATAGGGCACGCCAATGGCCCGCAAGATGCGCACCGATACCACGTTCTTGGACTGGGCCAGTGCATCCTGCATGCGGATGGGGCCTGCGTATTGGTCATCGTCGTTGCGCGGGTCCCACTTCAGGCTCTCCGTGGTTGTGGCCGAGAGCTGTACGTCGTTGATGAGCGTGGCCGGAGCAAAGCCGCGCTCCAAGGCCGCTGAGTAGATAAAAGGCTTGATGGATGATCCGGGCTGGCGCCAGGCACTGGTAGCGTGGTTGAAGTTTTTACGGCGAAAGTCAAAGCCTCCCACCAGCGCGCGGTAGGCACCACTCTCGGCATTGAGCGACACGTAGGCCGCGTCCACTTCTGGCAACTGAGACATGGTCCAGGCCTTTTTGCTGTTCTGCACCACGCGAATCAAGGCGCCGGGCCGCAGACGCACCGCCTTGGCGGCATTGGGCTGCAGGGCGCCAGCGGCAAAGCCCAGGCCTTGGCCGCTGATCTGGATGCTGTCGCCGCTGGCAAGCTCCGCTTTGAGCGACTTGGCCGACACTTCCGTCACCACAGCCGGCAACAAATCGTCATTGGCTGGGTGCTTGAGCAGCAGCGCGTCAATGGCGTCATCTCGGGCATCGGGGTCGGCCGGCAGGTCAATCACGGTCTCGGGCCCCCGGTAGCCATGGCGCTGGTCGTAGGCCAGCACATTGCGCCGCACCGAATCAAATGCCGCCTGCTGCTCGGCATCCTGGATGGTGGTGTAGACCTTGAGACCCATGGTGTAAGCGGCGTCCTGGTACTCGGACACGATGTTCTGGCGCACCATTTCGGCTACATAGGCCGCATGCACCGGTACCATGGGGCCGGTGTTGATGTGCAGCGGCTCGGTGCTGGCTTGGTCAAACTGCGCCTGCGTGATGTTGCCCAGGCGCAGCATGCTCTTGAGCACCAGCAGCTGGCGCTGCTTGGCGCGCTCGGGGTTAACGGCCGGGTTGCGTCGCACCGGATTTTGCGGCACACCGGCCAGCATGGCGGCCTCGGCAATGCTCAACTCCGGCAACGACTTGCCAAAGTAAGTGCGTGCCGCGCTGGAAAACCCATAGCTGCGCTGACCCAGGTAGATCTGGTTCATGTACAGCTCCAGAATCTGGTCTTTTGTCAGCGCCTTTTCGATGCGATAGGCGAGCAGGGCTTCGGTGAGCTTGCGTTTGACGGTCTTTTCCTGCGAGAGGAAAAAATTGCGCGCCACCTGCATGGTGATGGTGGAGGCACCTTGCTTGACCCCGCCCGTCAAATCCGACACCAGGGCGCGGACCAGGCCTATAAAGTCGACGCCACTGTGGGTATAGAAGCGCGCGTCCTCAATCGACAGCAGCGCGTTTTTCATCAGCTCGGGCGTGTCCTTGATGGCAACAAAATCACGGCGCTCCTGGCCAAACTCGCCAATCAGCACGTTGTCAGCCGTGTACACGCGCAGCGGAATTTTGGGTTTGTAGTCCGTCAGCGCATCCAGAGCCGGCAAGACCGGCGCCACCACAAGGACGGCATAAGCCACCACAACAGTAACGACCAGCGCCGCCACGGCGGCTAGGCGCAATATCCATTTCATATGGGGAGATTTCCTGAGAAATTGGAGGACCATTAAAATCCCCGATTCTGTCACCCCGGCTCAATAGCTCTGTCCATGCCCAATATCTCCCCTGCCGCAACCCGTGTGCCCACCGTCCTGGTGACCGGTGCCGCGCGCCGGCTGGGCCGCGAAATTGCCCTGGCCCTGGCGGCAGCGGGCTGGCGGGTAGCGGTGCACTACCGCAGCTCAATGGAAGATGCTATTAAAACAGTAGCTGAGTGTGACCAGTTGACAAAGGGTGCAGCCGCTTTTCACGCTGATTTGGATGACGAGGGTGCGATCCACGGCCTGCTCCCTGCGGTGATCGCATCGTTTGGCAATGTGGATGCCGTGGTCAACAGTGCATCCACATTCGAGCACGACACCCACGCCACCTTCAGTTTTGCCGCCATGGACAAACACATGCGCAGCAATACCGGTGCCGCCATTGTGCTGGCGCAGGCACTGCACACCCACTTGCAGTCGCGCCAGCAGAATACGCCCGATGCTCCCGTGCGCCATGGGGCGGTCGTCAACCTGCTGGACCAGAAGCTGTGGAACCAGAACCCCGATTTTTTCAGCTACACCCTGTCCAAAGCCGCCCTGGAAGCCGCCAACACCATGTTGGCACTGGCATTGAGCCCGCTGGTGCGCGTGGTGGGCGTGGCACCTGGCTTGACGCTTACCAGCCACTTGCTGAGCGACGCCCAATTTGAAGCGCTGCACAAGCTCTCGCCCCTGGGGCGCTCCTCCACGGCGCAAGACGTAGCCAGCGCCGTGCTGTTTGCCCTGCAAAACCAATCCATCACCGGCACCACTTTGTTGGTAGACGGTGGCCAGCACCTGATGCGTTTTGAGCGCGATTTTTCTCTGATGTGACAGCCCACTCAACCGTCAGCCACGACTATGCAACACACCACGGGCACCCAGACCCTCACCCTGACCGGTTTGCGTTTTGACGCCAACCTGGGGATTCTGGAATCGGAAAAAGCCGCACCTCAGCCCATTCAGGTGGATGCTGAACTCAGCCTGGGCCCGCAGCCGCTGCTACCACACGACGACGATATTCACCATGTGCTGGACTACCGCAAGGTGCGCCAGATCATCATTGACGAATGCACGGCCGAACACGTGAACCTGCTGGAAAGCCTGATCGGCAAGCTGGCCAACCGCCTGCTGCAGCTGCCCGGCGTGCTGGGCGTGCGCGTGAAGATCGCCAAGCTGGAAATCTTTGACGACTGCGAAGTGGCAATTCGGGTCGAAGCCGGTCAGTGGTAAGACCGCAACGGAAAATTGGAGGCTTTGCTCCAAACCGCAACGCCATAAACACCGAAAATACCCCCTAGCCCGCCGGGAGCGTCCCGGTACATGGAGCATTGAATGAGCGCAGTCTGGATCGAAAACGAAGTTTCCACGTTTGGTAATACCGCCAAGATCGAACGCGAAACCCACAAACTGGAAAAGCGCCTGTGCCGCCAGGTGGGCCAGGCCATCATCGACTACAACATGATCGAAGAAGGCGACCGCGTGATGGTCTGCATGTCTGGCGGCAAAGACAGCTACGGCATGCTCGACATTTTGCTCAAGATGCAGCAACGCGCACCGGTCCAATTTGAACTGGTGGCCGTCAACCTCGACCAAAAGCAGCCGGGCTTTCCCGACCACATCCTGCCCGAGTACCTTAAAAGCATGGGCGTGGAATTTCACATCGAGACGCAGGACACCTACTCGATCGTCAAGCGCAATATCCCCGAAGGCAAAACCATGTGCAGCCTTTGCAGCCGCTTGCGCCGGGGAATTTTGTACAAGGTGGCGCGCGAATTGAAGTGCAACAAGCTGGCCCTGGGCCACCACCGCGACGACATGTTGCAAACCTTCTTTTTGAATATGTTCTTCGGTGGAAAGTTGAAGGGTATGCCGCCCAAGTTGACCAGCGACAACGGCGAGTTCATCGTTATCCGCCCACTGGCCTATGTGGCCGAAAAAGACCTGGTTCGCTGGGCGGAGCACCGCCAGTTCCCCATCATCCCCTGCAGCCTGTGCGGCAGCCAGGAAAACCTGCAGCGCAAACAGGCCAGCAAGATGCTCAAAGAGTGGGAGAAACAATACCCCGGCCGCGCCGAGACCATGTTCACCGCCCTGAAAAACGTGGTGCCCAGCCACCTGATGGACAGCAAGCTGCACGACTTTAAAAACCTCAAAACCACTGGTGTGCCGGACGAAGACGGCGACAAGGCGTTTGACGAAGAACCATTTTCCCCACCCACCATCAGTGGCCTGCCCGCCATGCAAGTGGTTACCCTGTGAAGCACCCCATGACCGCCACCCGCATCATTGCCATCCGCCACGGCGAAACCGCCTGGAACGTGGACACCCGCCTGCAAGGCCATCTGGATGTGGCGCTCAACGCGCATGGCCAGTGGCAAGCCCAGCGCGCGGGCCAGGCCCTGGCCGACGAAGACATTGCCGCCATTTACAGCAGCGACCTGTCACGCGCCCACTCTACGGCACAGGCCATTGCCGACTATAACAAGTCAGATTCATCGCGTCAGGTGCGGCCCCACACCGGCCTGCGCGAACGCGGTTTTGGTATTTTTGAAGGCCAAACCTACGCGCAGATCAGCCAGGACTGGCCGGAAGAATCCCGCCGCTGGCGCCAGCGCGATCCGCACTTTGCGCCCCAGGGCGGCGAAACGCTGACGCAACTGCGCGAGCGCATCCACCACACGGTCAACATCCTGGCCGAACAGCACATAGGCGAACAAATTGTTCTGGTGGCACACGGTGGCGTGATGGACGCCCTGTACCGTCTGGCCACGGGCCAGGACATTGAATCCCCCCGCACCTGGGACCTGGGCAATGCCGCGATCAACCGCCTGCTATGGACACGGGATGGTCTGACCCTGGTGGGCTGGTCCGACACGCGCCACCTGGATGAAGCGGCGCTGGATGAGGCGAGCGCCTAAGGGTCAGCGCGGCGCACTCTGCGTCAAGTGCACCAGATCGGCGGGTTCATCCACATCGTGCAGAATGGGTGCCTGCCACACGCGCAGGTCCAGCGCGGCCATGCGCCGCAGCGTCTCTCTAGCCACTTCCGGTGTGCTCCATGGCATGTCAGCAAACAGCGCAGGGCACGGTGCATGCAAGCCGATGAGTACATAACCGCCATCGGCAACCGGGGTCAGCACGGCGTCGTGTTGCAACAGCTGGCGTGCTGCCTGCGCGATACCGGTAGCGGTCAGCTCGGGGCAATCGGTACCCATCAGCACAATGGGTTGCGCGAACGTGGTGGTGACCCTGTGCACGGCCCGCGCCATGCGTTCGCCCAAATCGCCTTCGCCCTGATCGCTGAGTGCAATGCCATCGGGCAACGCCACGCCGTGCCACGCGGGCGCGTAGGGTTCGGGGCTCATGCACAGCTCAACCGGACCAGCCCCCGACTCCAGTGCCTGCGCGAGGGTTTGCAACAGCATGCGCTGCGCCAATTCGGCCGAACCCTGCGCACCCAGCGCCGGGATCAAGCGTGTCTTGACGGCGCCAGCCACCGGCGCCTTGGCAAAGATGACCAACCTGCAAGGCATTGCCAGCGTGTTCACTGGTACAGCCTGGCGAGTTGATCCGGCGCTGCGCCACGCCAGTAGGCAAACCGCAGCTGCCACATGAGCAGCACCGTGCGCCAGACACCACGCGTCTCCCATCGGCGGCCCGATGTGATTACCCTTGCGCGCAGGCTGATGGGGCGAGACAGATGCCCCAGGCGCAGGGACATTTCAATATCCTCCATCAGGGGCTGGTTTGAGAAACCACCCACCGCATCAAAAGCAGCGCGTGTCATGAAAAACGCCTGATCGCCCGTGGCAATGCCGGTGCAGCGCGAACGAATATTCATGCATGCAGCGATGACCCGCAGCATCCAGGGCCGCCCAGCAATGTGCACGTCAAAACGGCCCCACACACGGACGCCGCTGGCCAGCGCCTGCGCAACGAGCGCATCGGCGTTGGGCGGGAGCTGTGTGTCGGCATGCAGAAATAGCAATACGGGTGCGTTGGCTTGCTGTGCCCCCTGGTTCATTTGCAAGGCGCGACCAGCGGCACTACTCAGCACTAGCGATGTGCCAGGCTGGCCTGCGCTGGTTGGGTTGAGGTCAGGGTCGTGCCCCAGCGCTTGCTGCGCCAACGCCATCGTGCCATCCGTACTGCCACCATCTACCACCACCACCTGCACGCCACGCAACTGCAAGGGCGCCAATGCGTGCAGGGCGGGGCCGATGCGCTGTGCCTCGTTGCGTACCGGCATGATGATGGTGAGGCCAGGGGCAGGTGCTTGCATGGCGCGACGGATGGGAGATCGTGAACCGGATTTACGCCGCCAGCGCACCGCCGCAACTGCTGCCCTGGCCAGCAGTGCAGCCATAGCAGTGACCGGCCACGCGGATCGCTTGATTGTCCAGACCGGCTTTGAGCAGATCACGCAAATGGCGCTTGACCCCCGAAGACCCCAGCGGCAAGCCCAACTGCTGGTTGAAGTCGCAGTCCGACAACCAGCCTTGCCAGTCCACGCTGACCATGCTGCGGCACATGACTCCGGCCAGATTGCCTTGCTGAAAGCTGCTCTTGAGCAGATTCATGTAGGTATCGAATGTGCCCTTGGATACCAGCGTCGAGCCAAATCGCTGAATCGGCATATTGGTCAGTGCCAGCAGTTCATTGAAGACCACGCCAAAGTGCTCGAACAACTCACGTTTGTAGTCTGCCTGCAGTGTTTGCTGGTTGGGCGGCAAGGACGCGCCTTGCGGGTTGTAGACCAGGTTGAGCACCAAACCCGTACCTTCCACGCCGTAGCCCAGCGAATTGAGTTGCTGCAACGCGGCGATGCTTTTGTCGAACACGCCGTCACCGCGTTGCCGGTCCACGTTATCAGCCGAATAGCAAGGCATGGATGCCACGACTTCGACCTGTTGACTGGCCAGAAAATCGGCCAAGCCTTCCTGTCCGGGTTCGAACAAGATGGTGAGGTTGCAGCGGTCTATTACCCGCACGCCCAGTGCGCGCGCAGACTGCACCAGTGCGCGAAAGCCGGTATTGAGTTCGGGCGCGCCACCGGTGAGGTCCAGCGTGGTGATACCGCGTGCGGCCAAAACCTGGGGAATCAGTGCCAGCATGTCGGCTTCCATCATTTCAGTGCGGTTGGGTCCAGCGTTGACGTGGCAGTGCAGACAGCTTTGGTTGCACTGGTAACCCAGGTTAACTTGCAGGGTGTCGAGCCGGGTGCGGCGGATGGCGGGAAAGGGGGTTCGTTCCAGCAGGGGCAGGGTGTCGTGCATGGCAATTCTGGTTTTAGTGGGCGGGATCAGGCCAACAGCGCGGCAAGGCGCGTGCGCACCTCGGGTGCCATGGCATCGGGCTGGGTGACGAGTGCGCTCTGCAGTGCAGTAAAGGCCAGGCTGTCCGGCTGCTCGGCACCCAGCATGCGAATCGCCTGCGCCATCACACGCTGCGCCCGACCCGCGTTTTGCAACAGGTTGGCCAGCGCCATATTGGCGGTGACATGGGCCTCACGCGGGTGCCAGCAGTCAAAGTCGGTCACCATGGCCAGGGTGGCATAGGCCATTTGCGCCTCGCGGGCTAATTTTGCCTCGGGCATGTTGGTCATGCCTATCACCCCGGCGCCCATGCTGCGGTACCAATGCGACTCAGCCTGGGTAGAGAACTGTGGCCCTTCAATGCAAACATAGGTGCCACAGGTGTGCAGCGCGATGGTGTCACGGCTGGACGGGTCTTCTTCCGACAACACGCTCCGCACCGCGCGGGCAAGCGCATCAGCGGTATGCGGGCAAACCGGTTGCGCCATCGAGACATGGGCGACCGCCCCCTGGCCAAAAAATGTACCCTCGCGACGGCGGGTCAGGTCTATAAACTGGTCGGGCAGCACCATGTCCAGCGGCTTGAAGTCTTCACGCAGCGACCCGACGGCCGAAACCGACAATACGTAGCGCACACCCAGCATCTTGAGCGCATAGATGTTGGCGCGGTAAGGCACTTCCGTGGGTAGCAGACGGTGGCCCCGCGCGTGCCGGGCCACAAATGCAACCGCCACACCGTGCAACTGGCCGGTCACGATCACGTCAGAAGGCGCGCCGAACGGGGTGCTCATGGTGTGTTCCTGCACGTCTTGCAGAGCATCCATCTGGTAGAGGCCGCTGCCTCCAATCACGCCAATCAGTGCCTGTGTCATCATGGTTGTCTTCTTGAATTTAGGGAGTCGAACAGAACTTGGTCACTGCTGAGCGTATTTTCTTACAAGGGCGTAAATCGCGTTGCCAAGCGTGTTACCGAAGGTCTTTCATGCACTCTTGTGCGAATGTGTAAGACTTGCAGTAATGCACCGACCAGTTGCCCACATCGCATCCAGACCCAATCCTGCTTAGCGCCGCAATGAATACCAAGAAATTTCTGGCTGTGGCCGCGCTAGCCAGCGCCATAGTCCTCTTCTGCGCATTCGACCTGCACCAGTACCTGAGCCTGGATGCTTTGCGCCAGAGTCAGGCGCAACTATCCGCGCTGCACGCCCAATCTCCCTGGACGGTAGCGCTGGGTTTCTTTGTCGTCTATGTCGCAGCCACCGCGCTGTCCTTTCCGGGTGCCACCATCCTGACGCTGGCCGGAGGTGCCATTTTTGGACTCGGCTGGGGGCTGTTGCTGGTGTCCTTTGCATCAACCATCGGTGCCACACTGGCATTTCTGGCAGCGCGGTTTTTGCTGCGTGATTGGGTGCAGGCGCGATTTGCCACCCGCCTGGCGGCCATCGACAAAGGCGTGCAGCGCGATGGCGCGTTTTATCTCTTTGGCTTGCGGCTGATTCCGGTGGTACCTTTCTTCGTCATCAATCTGGCCATGGGTTTGACCACCATGCGGGCTCGGACTTTCTATTGGGTCAGCCAGTTGGGCATGCTGGCAGGCACAGCGGTGTATGTGAATGCGGGCACGCAACTGGCGCAGATTCAATCGCCCAAAGACGTTGTTAGCCCCGGCTTGTTGGGCTCGTTTGTGCTGTTGGGGTTGTTTCCGCTGATTGCACGCAAGATGATGGACGCCGTGCAGCGTCGAAAAGTCTATGCACGCTGGGCCGCAAGCAAACCAAAGTCTTTTGACCGCAACTTGATCGTGATCGGTGGCGGTGCCGGAGGACTGGTCTCAGCCTACATCGCGGCGGCTGTCAAAGCCAAGGTCACGCTGGTCGAAGCCCACAAAATGGGGGGCGACTGCCTGAACTACGGTTGCGTGCCCAGCAAGGCCCTGATCAGAAGCGCCAAACTGGCGCACCAGATGCAACATGCAAAACGCTATGGTTTGGATAGCGGGCTATGTAAAGCGGACGAGGGCTACCGGCTATTTTCATTCAAAGAAATCATGCAGCGCATCCAAGCGGCAATCGCTGCTATTGAACCCCACGACAGTATTGAGCGCTACACCGCACTGGGCGTGGAGGTGCTGCAAGGCTACGCCAAAATCATCAACCCGTGGACGGTGGAAATCACCCTGAATGCGGACCATGCCCCGCCGCGGGTCGTGCGCCTGACCACCCGCAGCATCGTCATTGCCGCTGGCGCCCGGCCGTTTGTGCCGCCGTTGCCGGGTCTGGACGCGGTGGGCTATGTCACGAGCGACACCCTATGGGAGCGTTTTGCACAGCTTGACGAAATTCCCAAGCGCTTGGTGGTGTTGGGCGGTGGACCTATTGGGTGCGAGTTGGCGCAAAGCTTTGCGCGTCTAGGCTCGGCCGTCACGCAGGTAGAGATGGCACCACGTCTCATGACACGGGAAGACGAAGACGTGTCGGAGCTGGTCACCGCCTCGCTGCGGGCCGACGGTGTGCAGGTGCTGACCGCGCACAAGGCGCTGCGCTGTGATGGCACTGACCCCGACAAGGGCAACGGCAACGGCAAAACCAAAGTATTGGTGGTTGAGCATGCCGGCACGGAACTGCGCATTGAGTTTGACCAGTTGCTGTGTGCCGTGGGCCGCTCCGCCCGACTCAGTGGCTACGGACTTGAAGAACTCGGCATACCGACCCACAAAACGGTCGAGACCAACGAATACCTGCAAACCATCTACCCCAATATTTTTGCCGCGGGCGACGTGGCCGGGCCCTATCAGTTCACCCACACCGCCGCGCACCAAGCCTGGTATGCGGCGGTCAACGCGTTGTTTGGTGACTTCAAAAAATTCACGGTCGACTACAGCGTCATTCCTTGGGCTACCTTTACCGACCCCGAGGTTGCGCGCGTCGGATTGAACGAGCAAGAAGCCAAGGAGCATGGCATTGCCTACGAGCTGACCCACTACGGCATGAACGATCTGGACCGCGCCATTGCTGACAGCGAGACGCAAGGGTTTGTGAAGGTGCTGACCGTCCCGGGCAAAGACAAGATTCTGGGTGTCACCATAGTCGGCACGCACGCTGGTGACCTGCTGGCGGAATACGTGCTGGCCATGAAACACGGCCTGGGACTGAACAAAATACTGGGCACGATCCATACTTACCCCACTCTTTCCGAGGCTAACAAGTACGCCGCTGGAGAATGGAAGCGCGCGCACCAGCCGCTGGTTCTGCTGGAGTGGGTGCGCAAGTTTCACAACTGGCGGCGCCATTGAACCACATCGGGGCTGTAGGCCTGCTTATCGCATCGATCAGCGCCGCGCATTCGGCGCAAGACGCTGTGCCTGCAACCCATGGCATTGCACCCTTCTCAGGCGCTTCTGCGGCCACTCTGCCGACGCCGTGGCGGGTTGTTGGCCTGCCGGGCAATAAAGTACCGTTGGCTCAGATTGACATCGTCACGCTCGGGCCAGATCGTGTGATGCGCCTGCGAACCGACCATTCCTACGGAACTGCCAGCCACGCCTTGCCGCCCAAGACCTCGGCGGGCACCCTGACTTGGCGCTGGCGCCTGGACCAACCGATTGAATTGGCTGACCTGCGCAAGAAAGTGGGTGACGACACTGCGCTCAAGGTCTGCGCCATGTTTGACATGCCGCTGGAACGGCTCGGCTTTATAGAGCGCAACCTGCTACGCTTGGCCCGCAGTGCCAGCGGTGAGTATTTGCCAGCCGCAACCCTGTGCTACGTGTGGGACCAAAAGTTACCGGTGGGCTCCGAATTGCCCAATGCCTACACCAGTCGTGTCAGATTTGTGGTGGTGGACTCTGCCAGCAACCCATCCGGGCCCGCCAGTCCGCTACAACAATGGGTCAGCCATACGCGTGACTTGCACGCAGATTTTCTGAAGACATTTGGCGCAGAGAGCGAATCCGTGCCGCCGTTGCTTGCGATTGTGGTGGGCGCTGATTCTGACAACACCGGCCAAAGCAGCCTGGGCTATGTCGGAGATATTTCATTGACGCCAACCCGATGACAGCCCGTCCGTCGGGTAGTCAACAACTGGTACTGCTGGGCGCAGGGCACGCGCACGTGCAGGTATTGGTGCAATTGGCCGAGCAGCCTTTGCCGGGTGTTCAGATCACGTTAGTGTCACCCTATCCGCGCCAGATGTACTCCGGCATGGTGCCCGGGTTTATCGCCGGTCATTACACGCTGGAAGACTGCGTGATTCCGCTCGAACCGTTGGTGCGGCGCAGTGGCGTTCGATGGCTGCAGACCAGTGCAGTTGCATTGGATGCAGAGCAACAAAGCATTGCGCTCGCCGATGGCAGCACACTGCACTATGACTGGTTGTCGGTCAATACCGGTCCGGTTCAGGACCGTGACCGTGCTGAACAAGCGCTGCCAGGCTCCCGGGAACACGGCCTGTTTGTGCGGCCCATTGAACACTTCACTTCGCTGTGGCCCAAGGTGGCTCAGATGGGGCGCAAGCAGGCACTTCGCATCGCCGTGATTGGTGCTGGCGCTGGCGGTATCGAGTTGGCATTCGCGCTGCGCCACCGCATGCCTCAAGCAGCAGTCAACTTGTTGTCGGGGAGTGCGCCACCCGGCGCCAACTACCCCATGGCAGTTCAGCGGCGCTTGCAGTTGGCTCTGACGCAGCGCGGGATCACGATAGTGCAGGAAGCCGCTACCTCCATCGATGCCGAAGCCGTCTATTTGCGCAGTGGCGCCGCACTGCCCTGTGATGTGGCGCTGCTGGCTACCGGCACCAATGCCCCTGCGTGGCTGGTAAGCAGTGGCCTGGCACTGGACGAATCCGGCTTCATCGCAGTCGATGAGTACCAGCGCTCCACCAGCCACCAACGGGTATTTGCAGCGGGCGATGTAAGCACGCGCATGGACCAAACCCTGGCACGCAGCGGCGTCTATGCCGTGCGCGCCGGCCCGGCATTGGCTTACAACCTTGCTGCCGCCACGCGCGGGTCAGCACTGCAGCCGCACAAGCCCCCGCAGGCCACTCTGAATTTGATTGCCTGTGGTGACCCATTCGCCATAGGCACCTGGGGCCGCTTCAGTGCGCAGGGTCGATGGGTGTGGTGGCTCAAGGACTGGATTGATCGCCGCTTTATGGCGCGTTTGCGCTGAGTACCCGATACCATTGTCGGTTACCGTACACATCCAGTGCTTACCCAGTCGTATGATTCATTAGCACCACAGATAAGGAAAAGTTCATGAACAAGCCCTGGCTTGGCCAGTACCCGGCCGGAGTCCCCTCCGAGATCGATTGCCAAAAATTTTCTTCACTTAAGGAAATGCTCTCGGTCACTTGTGCGCGCTATGGTGATTTGCCGGCCTATCGTTCGATGGGGACAGCGATGACGTTCCGTGAAATCGACGAGGCGAGCCGCGCCTTTGCAGCTTGGCTACAAAAGGTGGCAAAGCTTCAGCGCGGTGACCGTGTCGCGCTGATGATGCCAAACTTATTGCAATACCCCGCTGTGTTGTTTGGGGTACTGCGCGCAGGCATGGTGGTTGTCAATGTCAACCCGCTCTACACCCCCCGAGAGCTCGCATATCAACTCAAAGACAGTGGTGCAACGGCCATTGTGGTTCTGGAGAACTTTGCGCACACCCTGGCGCAGGTCGTTGAAAACACACCGATTCGCACTGTGATTACGACGCAGGTTGGCGATTTGCTCCCGCCGCTCAAACGCCTACTGACGAACACCGTAGTCAAGTATGTGAAGAAGATGGTTCCTCAATGGCAGATGGATAGTGCGGTGGACTTCAAGCAGGTGTTGGCCGTCGGCCGTGCGCAGTCGCTCGATGATGTGGCGCTGACCCATGACGATCTGGCATTTTTGCAGTACACCGGTGGCACTACCGGGGTAGCCAAGGGCACGATGCTCACCCACGGCAACATGGTGGCCAATGTGCTGCAAGTGGCCGCGTGGATGTCGCCCAATCTCAACGACGGCGAAGAGACTTTGGTCATCCCGCTGCCGCTGTACCACGTGTTTGCCCTGACTGGGACACTGTCATTCTTCAGCAAGGGTGCAGAGGCTGTGCTGATTGCGAACCCACGTGACATGCCAGCGTTTTTGAAGGTGCTGCAGCAGTCGCGCCTTACCGCGATCATCGGCGTGAACACGCTATTTCGCGCGCTGCTCGATGCGCCGGGCTTCGCCAATGTGGATCTGAGTCGATTGAAGCTTACCGTTGCCGGTGGCATGGCGGTGCAGAAAGTGGTGGCCCAGCGATGGAATCAGAGGGCGGGTGTACCTTTGGTTGAAGGCTACGGCCTGACGGAAACCTCGCCGGTAGCGATTGCAAACCCAGTCACAGTCCAGGAATGGAGCGGTCAGATAGGTGTTCCGGTTCCGAGTACCGATGCCGCCATCATCGACGATGATGGCTTGGCGCTCGCGCTGGGTCAGGTCGGCGAGATTGGCGTACGCGGCCCGCAGATCATGAAAGGCTACTGGAATCGTCCCGATGAAACCGCCAAGATGTTCACCGTCAATGGCTGGATGCGCACGGGTGACATGGGCGTGATGGACGAAAACGGCAGCATTCGCATCACCGATCGCAAGAAAGACATGATCGTGATCTCTGGGTTCAAGGTATTCCCCAACGAAATTGAAGACGTATTGACGATGCACCCCGACGTGCTGGAGGCTGGTGTGATTGGTGTCCCCGACGAGCGCTCAGGAGAGGCGGTGAAGGCCGTGGTCGTGTGCAGCAGCGCTGCGTTGACGGAGGCTGATTTGCTCGCACACTGCAAACTGCATCTGACAGGCTACAAGATTCCGCGCATAGTCGAGTTCCGCACGGAGCCGCTACCAAAATCCAATATTGGAAAAATCTTGCGCCGCGAGTTGCGTGGCGAAAAAAAGGCTGTGTCGGCATAGCCTTGATCAGGTAGCAGAACGCTCAATCAAGAGGCGGCTTGCTTCAACGACAACGGCATCTGCGCCGAAAGTGGCAGGGAGAAACATTAGCAGACGCAGTGTCTTCACTGCCAGATAGACCAACCACTACATTCACAAGTGCCCTGCGCTCGGGGCCTGGCCGGGTTCAGACGACGGCGGCGCGTCGAACTGGTAACCACTGGCCGCGTGTATTTCCCAAGCGCCCCCGTTCAACATGCGCAGCACGTGCGTATGGTGGCGCAGAATTGCGGGACGGTGTGCGACGCTGACCACCGTAGTACCACTGCCACGCAAGCGCTCATACAGATAGGCTTCATTGTCACTGTCCAGTGCACTGGTGGCTTCGTCCAGGATCACAATGCTGGGCTGGCGCACCAGTACACGCCCGAAGGCGAGACGCTGTTGTTCGCCCACCGACAGAAACTTCTCCCAGTCATTTACGGCGTCCAGTCCCCCCACGCGCTCAGCCAATTCTGCCAAGTGTACTTCGCCCAGTATTTCCAGCAACCGATCGTCACTGAGGCCGGTATCCGTGCCAGGGTAAATGAGCTGGCTGCGCAGTGTGCCGACCTGCATATAGGACTGCTGTGGCAGAAAGAAGACCTCGTCCAACGGTGGATGGTGCACAACCCCGGTGCCGGATCGCCACAAACCAGCAATTGCGCGCAACAGGGAGCTCTTGCCGCAGCCGCTGTCGCCGGTGATCAGCAGGCCATCCCCTGAGTCCAGAGTCAGAGTCAGTTCCTTGATGAGTACCCGTTCAAAATTTGGCGTGTAGAGTGTGAGCGCGTCCAGCGCGAGGTGTTCACCCAACTGGGTTTGGATTTGTGGGTGCTTGTCGTCGACAGCTGTTGAGGCGGTGGGCTGCGATGTTGGGTTGGGCAATACCAATTTCGACAGCGCTTGGAGGCGGTCTATACCGGCCACAAAACGACTCAGGCTCTCAAAGTTGTCGACAATCAACGCCACAGAGCCCAGCACCGCAGCAAACGCACCAGTCGCCTGCACAGCCCGGCCCACTTCCATCTCCCCTGACAGAACCGCTTGGGCGAGGATCACGCTGGGCAACACCAGCGAGAGTTGATTGAACCCGCGCTGAAAGATATTGAGAACGCGCTGCTGTTTGATGAGTCGCGCATAGTTGGTGAACACCTTGCCAAACTTGCTGTCAATCTGGGCACGCTCCTGGGCTTCGCCACGGTAAAACGCGATTGATTCAGCGTTCTCACGCAGACGCATCAGGCCGAAGCGAAAGTCGGCCTGACGTCGTAGTTGCCAGAAATTTAGCTGAATCAGCGGCTTGCCGAACACGTACAACGCAATGACGGTCCCCCCCAGCGCATAGATCGCCAGCACGCCAACCAGTAGGTGCGAAATCGACCACAACACCGCGCTGAAGGCCACCAACTGCATCATCGATCCCAGGAAGATCAACAAAAAGTGGATGGACCGCCCGGTAAACGTGTCGATGTCTTCACTGATGCGTTGATCGGGGTTGTCGATCTCACTGTTGGAGCCCAGTTCGTAGTATTTGCGGTCGCGCAGATAGCCATCCAGAAAGCGGCCGGTGAGCCATCGCCGCCACTGGTTGGCAAAGTTATCGCGCATGTAGTAGTAAAAGGCGTAGATCGGCACCGCAAACGCCAGTATGCCCAGGCTGGCGTACACCGAATGCCAGAACCGGTCAGCCTCTTTGCCCGCCAGTGCAGAGGCCATCTCCCCGGTCTGGTTGTTCAACATCACTGCGAACTGCGTTTCGGCAAGCATCAAGGCGATCAACAGCGCCAGTAGCGTCCACGCCACCTTCTTCTGGTCACCCAGCCAGTAAGGCTTAGCCACATGGAGGAATCGCTTCCAAGCTGCCAGTGACAGTGGAGACGGGCGACGACGATGCGACGTCGTGGGTTCGTCCGGCGTGGCTGACGTTGCGGGAAATGGCATGGTGTCGTTTTCAGTTGAGGCAGCACAAGCGTTGAGCAGCGGCGATGCGAAAGAGACTTCTCGCAGCTCCGGCCTAGACTGGCGCCAAACGGACTGCACCAATTCGGCAAAGCCAGAGAATAGCGGGAAAGTCCTCCGAGATGCGTTCGCTGCCACACGCAGGCTAACAAGAACAAGGCAAATCCAACGACCGACAGCCAGGCCACCCCGTTATCCGGCTCAATGACTTCACCAGTCAGTGGACCAATTTTTGGGGAGGTTTGGTGCAAAATTGATTTGCGTTGTTCACGACAAAACCCTCATCCGTGCAACACCGCCCGTCACCTTAGAATCAGCCGGGGCAAACGCGTCAACCCAGCAAGGATTTCTATGCATTTCAAATGTCGTAAATACCATGGCGCACTGTTTAGCTGCCTTTTGGCATTCGTGCTAAATACAGCGTGGGCGCAGGCTGATGAGCCCAGTGCTGTGCCTTACCGGCCCAGTGTATCAACGCCTGCTGCGCTGTCTCAACCCGGTTAGCTGGAGTTGGAGGCTGGTGGCTTGCGCACCGGCGCTGGGGGCAACGTGCGCCGTGACAGCCTGCCCTACACTTTGAAGCTAGCCTTGACGCCGGACTGGGGCATCCGCTGGAGCGGCGAAGCATGGGTTGCACAGACTGATGACGGTGGACAGCGCATTAACGGTGGAGGGGACAGCGCAATTGTTCTGAAACGTCGCTTCGCAGTCGATGACAAATCGGCCTTCGGTCTGGAACTCGGTACCACATTGCCGACCGGCACCGGTGCCATCAGCAGTGGCCAGTCCGACTATTCAATTACCGGAATTTATAGTGCCGACGTAGGCAACTACCACACCGACATCAACCTTGGTATGACCCGCTTTGGGCAAGAGGACCCAATTCTGGGCCACACTCAGCAACTGTGGGCGGCATCGCTGTCTACCGCCCTCAATGAGAGATGGGGCATCGTGGGCGAATTTTCCGGCAACCAGCGTGATGGCGCCGATGCAACCCGCCAGTTCCTTTTTGCCGCCAGCTACAACGCGTCCAACGCCCTAGTATTGGATGCCGGATTTTCTCGAAGTACCCGCAACGATGTGCCCGATTGGTCCATCTTTACTGGCCTGACCGTGCTGGTTGGCAAACTGTTTTAGCACGTCATCCGGTGTAAACCAACTTAGGTAAGAACATCATCTCGTCGGTGAACGAACGCAGTATTCCGGTGCCAACTAACATGGCGCTGCGAATACATACAAGGCCATGGAGCTGTTACCCGACCTCCGGTTTTAGACCCCAGAAGCCATTTTCCAGGAATGCTGCAGCAGACGCTGAGCCAGTACAGCCGAGCGTTCACTAACGCACAGTCACGGCATGTGTCACGCACGTAGGCTCCCAACAGGTTGCTGCGTTCTGCCAGCGGCCATCGAAACGATTGGAATCGGTATGACCCAATCGAGTACCTCCCGTTCACTGCGTGCCTTTGCCGGCATATTGGTGCTTACGCTGAGTGGTTTGGCTGCTGCGGAACCACCTTTGCGCGCGGCACGTTTGGGCTACATCAGTGGCGTTGTAAGTTTCTCGCCGAGCAGTCAGCCTGATTGGGTGCAGGCCGTAGTTAACCGGCCTCTCACGACCGGGGACCGCTTGTGGGCGGATTCGAATTCACGCGCCGAATTGCAGATTGGTGGCGCGTCGATTCGATTGGGCGAGCTGACCGATGTGACCCTGCTCAATTTCGACGACCGCATCACGCAGGTGCAACTTCTGCAAGGGTCGCTCAACGTACACGTGCGCCGCATCGGGGTGAGCCAGAGCTTAGAGATTGATACCCCAAATCTGGCGTTCACTCTGCGCCAGATCGGCGATTACCGGATCGATGTCGATCCCGATGGCAGCGCGACCGCTGTCCGCGTACACAACGGGCGCGGTGAGGTATACGGAGAAGGTGCGTCATATACGGTCGATCCGAAGCGTGGCTACCGCTTCTACGGGACCGACCACTCAGACTACGAAACGCTGGTGGCGCAGCCGGATGACGATTTCGACAGTTGAGCGCGCACCCGCGACCGCAGCGACGATGACTCGCCGTCCGCGCGCTATGTTTCGCCAGACGTCGTCGGGTATCAGGATCTCGACGGCAACGGCACCTGGCGTAGCGATCCGAAATACGACTATGTGTGGACACCGAACAGGGTGGCTGCTGGCTAGACGCCGTATCGAGACGGCCATTGGGCTTGGGTCGATCCTTGGGGATGGACCTGGGTGGACGACGCACCTTGGGGGTTCGCGGTGTCGCACTACGGGCGCTGGGCCAACATCTCCGGCACATGGGGTTGGGTCCCTCGTCCGGCTCGCGAACAGGCGGTCTATGCGCCGGCGCTGGTCGCCTTTGTGGGTGGCAACAATTTCCGGGTGGCGCTATCGGTCGGCGGTGCCGCCGCCGAAGTCGGCTGGTTCCCTCTCGCTCCACGCGAGGTCTATCGACCGTCCTCTCCGTTGAGTCGCAGCTATTTCGACAACGTCAATCGCAGCAATCCGGTGATCACACCTGCGGTCATCACCAATGTTTACAACACCACCGTGATCAACCGCAGTACGACTATCGTGAAAAACACCACGAATATCACGAACGTGGTGTACGTCAACCAGAAGGTGAACGGGGCTATCGTCGCGGTGCCAACGCAGACGTTCGTGCAGTCGCAGCCGGTAGCACGTGCGGCCTTGCCGGTCTCCATCGCGGCCGCAATCAGCGCGCCGGTCATCCCGGTCGCAGCCATAGTACCAGTGCAGAAAAGCGTGCATGGCGGCGCCCCGCAGGCAGGTGCCAGGCCGCCGCACGGTGAGAGGGCATTTATTGCGCGCACCACGCCACCTACCCCACCGATCGCCTTCGTGGCCCAGCAAAAGCAATTGGCCGCAAAACCCGGCACACCCATCGACGAAGACCAGCGCAAGCGGCTCTTGCCCGCCGTACCAGCCGTCGCCGTGCCCAAGGTCAGCGTGGTGACCGCCATACTTGCGCCCCTGCTGACCGCTCTCCCACCGGCAGCACCGCCAGTTGACAAGGCGCGCGAAGCCCGCAAGGCAGAAGCCGCCAAGGCAGGTGCTTCTAGCGCTGATGCAGCCAAAGTCGAGGCTGCACGTTCAGCGAGCGCGCGGGCAGAATCCGTAAAGGCAGATTTGGCGAGAGCCGAGACCCGCCGTGCCGCAACTGCCAAGGCTGAAGCAGCAAAAAGCGAAGCGGTAAGAAATGAAGCAGCCAAGGCTGAGACTGCTCATGCGGAGGCGGCAAGAGCTGACGCGCCCAAAGCCGCAGGGGCCAGGGGGCGGCCGTAGCGCCACCACAAGCCAAACCGCGGCCACCTGGATCTAAGCCCGAAACTGAGGAAGAGAAGAAGCGAGAAGAGGAGACTCGCAATCGCTTGAATGGGCCGAGTGAAAAACTTTGTGGTCGGAATTGGCCGGACATGCGATTTGGCGAGACGGATGCAAATCAAGACAGCGGCGCGGATAGCTTAATGTCTAGGTGCGTCAATGCCTAACCGCAATGATGGTTCGATTGGTGCGGTACCGCACTGCGTTGGGTGAGCACTAGACGCATAGTTGAGGACGTTTACCCTTACTTCACCATGCAAGCCGCACAATACCCCGTAGCCCTGCGGCACACAGTTGCGCGTGTATGCTGCGCGCTTGCGTTTGCAGCCACCTGCATGGGTGCGTTTGCGCAACAAGGCGCACGCACGGAGCGGATGCCCTCTGTGACGGTTTCAGCCAAGGCAAATCCCAATCCGGTTGAAAAGTCTTATCGCAAAATGCTCAGGGGCATGGATATCTTCCAGCAGCAATACGCTATGTCGCCCAATACGGAACTGCGTTTCAAGCTGCTACCTCGCAAAAAAGGGACTGATATGAACACCATCACATTGGCGGTGATCGGTGACACTGTGGACTTCGTGGTGCCCATCGATGTGAGCCATACCTTTGCGTTGCCGCGCAATGCGCTGGCACTGTTAGAAGGTGCTCAGGTCGTTCCTAATCGCAGGGCGCTGAGCATGACTTGGCGCACCGACATACGGACACCGGGTCTACCGCCCGATACCCGGCGCCTGGGGGATCTGCGCCTGGAATGCAAAGTGGGGATGGAAGCAGGCCTGATTTCCAACAGCCGCAGCTTGATCGGTGGATTGGTCGGCGCGTTGTTCGACACCCCGGCGTATTGTGACAAGCCCGCACCGCAATACCTCTTCTTTGCCGACCGGCCCTTGTTCAGCGTAACCCTGCTCGCTGGTGAGCGGCGGCAAGTCCTCTCCATCGACAAACTCTACGCCAATGCCAGCGACGATGCGAGCTTGCACGACACGCTACCGTATTGCGATTGCGAAGTTCTGGTGGACCGTACCTACGTTTTGCCGCTGGGCGACCGCACATGGCCGGACGACACTTTGGTGCTGTTTGAATACATGGACGTCGAATGAGCACAATGCAAACCTATCTGACACTGCGTCGACTATGGCAAGCAAGCCTTCTGCTTGCAGGCTGCCAGTGGCTCGTCGCCTGTGGCAGTCTGCGCGCGAGCGACACAGTGCCCACGTTCCGTAACACTGGTATATCGATGCAAGATGCGCGAGACGCAATCGTGGTGGGGCAGACCACACAAGCCGAAACGATGGCTACACTGGGCCCCGCAACCGAGATCCGTTTTGACAGTGGCTATGCCATCTGGGTTTACCGGGACAGAGCGGCTGAACCGGGGGCCGATCGCGCTGAATTTGTCGTTCTGTTTGCACCGTCAGGCATCGTTAAAAAAACCAGACTCCGCCCGGCATACAAGACAACTGGCGAATGACAATGGGCACTTCTTTCAGCAATGCCTTCAACCGACTCAATTCGCTGCCACGTCGAACCATTGCAAACGCAGCATTGGTGACCGACAGCGGCGGGACATGGGAATTGTTCGGATTTCGGCGGCATCAATCGCCAGTGCCTGGCAAGGAGCTGACCTACAGATCGGTGTCACGTACACCAGCATCCGACCCAAGGTCGACTTGAGCCTGTCGATTCTCACACCCAGCAAGCAGTCATTGGTTCCACACATTTATGGTGTGGGTATGCCGCGGTCTTAGTCAGACGGATAACGCAGTCCATCCATTCGATGGGGCGTGGGCTTTTCTCGCGCTGATATTTAATGGGATACTAACTTGCAAGCGGCAGAATTTCATGATTGCGCCGCGAAATGATGCAACTGAGCATGCGTTCTACTCACCAAAACACCGCCATAGACCAGCTCTACCGCCAGTCATCACGGCAGGTTTTTGCCGCTTTGGCGCGTCTGTTGGGCGACTTGGATCTGGCTGAAGAGGCCCTGCACGACGCCTTCAAATCGGCTATTGAGCAATGGCCTTCGCAAGGCATGCCAGCAAATCCGTTAGCCTGGCTCGTATCAGCGGGGCGCTTTAAGGCGATAGACAGCATTCGGCGCAACCGGCGCTTTACGGCGTGGGACGAATCAAGCGAGCAAGCCGAAGCCATACCCGACGAAGCGCCCGCCTGGGATGAGCAACAACCGCTGGAGGACGACCGCCTGCGCTTGGTTTTTACCTGCTGTCACCCCAGCCTAGCGGTTAATGCGCAAGTGGCCCTGACCCTGCGCGAAGTGTGCGGGCTAACCACCGAGGAAATTGCCCACGCTTTCTTGCTGCCTGCACCCACGCTGGCTCAGCGCATCGTGCGCGCCAAAGCCAAAATTCGCGACGCGCGCATTCCTTACCATGTGCCCGAGGTGTCAGAGCTTCCTGAACGATTGGCCAGCGTATTACGGGTTATTTATTTGGTCTTTAACGAAGGATATTCCGCATCCAGCGGACCAATGCTCATGCGCAGCGAGCTGTCCCAGGAGGCAATTCGACTGGCCCGCTTGTTACGCGACCTGCTACCAGACCAAGCCGAAATTATGGGCTTGCTGGCGCTGATGCTGCTGCACGAATCCCGCCGCGCGGCGCGCATGAACGCTACATACGACTTGATTCCACTGAACGAGCAAGACCGTGCACTGTGGAATGCCGAGCAGATTGCCGAAGGCTGCGTGTTGGCAGAGCAGGCGTTGCGCACGCAGCGCTTTGGTGCCTACAGCCTACAGGCCGCCATTTCTGCGGTACATGCAGAAGCGCCCACGTCTGTGTCCACCGACTGGCCCCAAATTGTCGGCTTGTATGACGCTCTGCTGCAACTAGACCCCAACCCCGTCGTGGCGCTTAACAGGGCAGTGGCCATCGCCATGCGTGACGGACCCGCAGCAGCCTTGCCCCTGGTGAATGCGCTTTTGCAAGACGAGACCCTGCGCAACTACCACTTGGCGCATGCTGCACAGGCCGACCTCTACCGCCGACTAGCCCGCTACCCTGAAGCGCTACCTGCCTACCGGCGAGCATTTTCATTGACGCAGCAGGGTTCTGAGCAGCGGTTTTTACAGCTGAGAATCGATGCCATCGAAGCCCTTTTGTCAACGCCTGCACAGTAAAAAAAGATAGCTTGAAATTTTTTTTGAACGGGTGTCGAATTGCTCGTTTCCCATTCGACTAATAGGGGACGAGGCCTAAGCATGGGAAGCCGTGCTTTTAAACTGACTGCATTACTTGAGGAATATAGACATGCTCTACATAGACGGATTTGTTTGCGCCGTACCCACGGCCAATAAAGAAAAATACATTGCCCACGCCAAGCTGGGAGCGGTTGTATTTAAGGACCACGGTGCATTGCAAGTGGTTGAATGCTGGGGGAGCGATGTGCCTGAAGGCAAAGTGACTTCCTTCCCTATGGCCGTGCAACGCAAAGATGACGAAACCGTCGTTTTCTCGTGGATCACCTGGCCGTCAAAAGCCGTGCGCGATCTGGCTTGGGAAAAGGTCATGCAGGACCCACGCCTGTCACCAGAAACCAACCCCATGCCCTTTGACGGTAAGCGACTGATTTACGGTGGTTTTGACATGATTGTCGAAGCTTGAAGACCCGCGCTCAAACAACTTAAGGTGCACGCCATGAAATATTTGTGTCTCGTTTATCTCTCACAAGAAAACTGGAGTGCCTGCCCGGACGCAACGTGTTTTGCATTTGCCGAACAGTTAGCAGCCAGTGGCCGAATGCTTGCGGCCGAGCCACTGCATCCTGTAGGAACAGCCACCACAGTTCGCGTGCGTAACGGCCAAATGTCTCTGACAGATGGCCCCTTTGCCGAGACCAAGGAACAGCTCGCGGGTTTCTACTTAATTGACGCCAAAGACCTCAACGAGGCGGTGGCCGTGGCGTCCAAGATTCCGCCTGCCCAGTACGGCAGCATTGAAGTCAGGCCCGTGCGTGAACTTGCTTTGGTGTAACAACTCGTCAGCTTCACATTCAAAAGGAGATATACATGTCCCGAACAATCACCATTAGCTTGCCTGTTGCCGATATTCAACGGTCAAAAGCCTTTTACTCCGCCCTCGGATTTATCAACAACGCGCATTTCACGGACGACACAGCAGCACTCATGGTGTTAAGCGAGTCCATCAATGTAATGCTTTTGACCCACGCTAAGTGGCGTACGTTTACGACGCGCCCCATTCCGCCGCATACATCTAGCGAGGTGGCGCTGAATGTGTCTTGTGATTCACGCGAAAGTGTCGATGCGATGAACGTTGCGGCCTCGGAAAACGGTGGAACCTCAGATATAAATCCAGTCCAAGATCATGGCTTTATGTACGGTCGCGATTTCACTGATCCCGACGGGCACGTTTGGGGAGCCATGTGGATGGATGAGTCTGCTATCAACACCATAAAGAAGAACACCATTTGCCTTTGGTACGAATGTGATGCAGAAGAAGCAGCACACTTTTACGCTCGCACATTTCCTGACAGCAGCGTCGGCGCGGTGCACCGCGCGCCCGCTGACTTTCCGGGCGGCAAGGCGGGCCAGGTCTTGACCGTTCAATTCACGGTGTGTGGCATACCGTGTATGGGACTTAACGGCGGGAGCATGTTCAAGCACAGCGAGGCATTCTCGTTTCAGATTGCCACCGATGACCAAGCGGAGACAGACAAGTATTGGGACGCGATCGTGGGCAATGGCGGCACTGAGAGCGCGTGCGGCTGGTGCAAAGACAAATGGGGGCTGTCGTGGCAAATCACACCGCGCGCACTGACGGATGCAATGACCAAGGGCGGTGAAATCGCAAAACGCGCGTTCACGGCGATGATGGAGATGCGCAAGATCGACGTCGCCAAGATCGAGGCAGCGGTGCGTGGCCCGTCGAACTGACAACAACCTAAAGGAAGCTAAACCATGACAACGAAACCCTCCCCCTTTATTTGGCACGACTTGATCACCACGGACGTGGAGGCAGCCAAAACCTTCTACGCACAGGTGATCGGATGGAACATGCAATCCTTCCCTGGCAACGAGGACTACACCGTCGTGTCGGCTGGCACCGTTGGCATCGGCGGCATCATGGCCATTCCACCGGACGCCTGTGAGCGTGGCGCGCCAGCTTGCTGGCAGGGCCATATTGCGGTCGACGATGTTGACGGTTGCGCAGACCGCATCCTGTCGCACGGTGGCGCCATCATTCACCCTGCCGCCGACATCCCCAACGTAGGAAGATTCGCCCTCGCTGCCGATCCACAGGGCGCGGTTTTCATTATTTTCAAACCCCACCCCAGCGAGCCCATGCCCAGCGCCGCACCCATGACACCCGGCTTGGTAGGCTGGAATGAACTACATGCGGTGGACGGCCTGAAGGCGTTTGATTGGTATTTTGAAATATTTGGTTGGACCCAGAGTCAAGACATGGACATGGGGCCTATGGGTATCTACCGGCTCTTTGCTACAGGTGGTGAACCGGTAGGCGGCATGATGACCAAGATGCCCGAAATGCCAAAACCATTCTGGGCGTATTACTTCAATGTGGAATCCATCGATGACGCCATTGAACGCACGAACAAGGCGGGCGGCAAAGTAGTCAATGGACCGCATGAGGTGCCGGGTCCCATGTTTACGGTCAACTGTCAGGATCCACAGGGCGCTTGGTTTTCGATGGTGGCGCCCAAGCGTTAATCTTACAGTTACCTTCGCAGCCCGCTCACGGTTTTCGTTGGAGTGCGGCGTCCACGACCTCCTGGATCCGCTTGGTGCGTGTCTCTGGTTTGGCCGCCTCGGCGATTCGCCGGATCATAAAATTCTGTTTGCCGGGCGGCAACAACGTAAACGCTTGCGTTGCGCCCTCGGCGCGGAGCGCAAGGGCCAAGTCTTCGGGGATCGAGATGTCTGCGCGATCAAGGACGGTGACTCGCATTTGGACGCGATCACCGGTCTTGGTCTTCGTCGCTTGGCGAACTTTGGCCTTGATGCGAATGTAATGCTGCCCACCCCCGACCGGAAAGAGACTGACCTGAAACGGCGCGGAGTCATTCACACGCGCCATGACCAAAACAGGGCCTTTCGTTCCCAAAGCTTGGGTTATGTCTGGGGGTACAGGAACGGCGCAATAGTCCATTCCTTCTGCCCAGTTTTCCAAGCTTGCTTGGAAAGACAGTTGCTGGCCCGAATCTGGAGAGTGCTTCATGGTTGTAAGCTCGTTTTGTGTGATTCTGATGCTTGAGTAATACGATCGGAAATGCGCTTCTTGAAGTGTGGACGGTAGCCGAGGCTACTATTTCGCAGCTAGAAACTGCGACGACGATCCAAATCGGCACTAAATATTCATCCAACCCTTTACAGTCATATTGAGTCTTCAGCGGTGCGGACCACTGTCAAGAAGCACTTGTGCACGATCAAAGCTGCCAGTTGGAGTCACGCAACGGGAATACAAGTAAAAGTGCCTGCTGGATAGCGGTCGCTGGTGGGTGCCGCGTAAACAGGTCCTGTGAAAAATTGTGGATCATGAATTGGCAGATTGCAAATGCTCAGAATTTGATCATGGAAGTCAGCAACGAGCCCATACCATGAGTAGCGTCGAGGGCAAAGCGGTCAATCAAAATAGAGATTTTTGCACCAATAGAATGGCAAATGTTGTAGCCCAAACAGCGCAGATTGAGTAGCTCGTGAAGGTCACCCAATACCAAACGGGTTCATTGTCACGACTGTAGATGCGCGTGTTGAAGCCCCACCCGCGAGCAACGATTTCTCGCGTAGAAATTGCTTGATAGACAAGCCAAGAAAACCATACGCCAAACGCCAAAAAGATGATTGCAAACATCGTCTACTCAAGAGGTTTTCCGAACGGCAGTTTGTGGTCGAGTCCCGTCAGGTGTCAAGCGAACATGGGCCAAACAGCCAATGCGTTGAGAGCCAACCCGACACTCAATCGGTCATGTGGAGCCAACTGGCATTTAAAACTTGTATATTTTCCCGACCGATGAGGGTACTACCGCATCACCAAATGCTGTTGCAAGTGCGCCAATTGCTCGCCACCCAGTGCAGTGTCCGGCTGCAATAGTCGTTAGATTGAATTTTCCAAGCTCACGGACCGTGTCCGGGATGTTGGCCTCCGTAGGCCCCGCAAGATGGAAACCACCAACGACTCCGTGGATCGGGTGTGCTGAAAAACTGTGGTGTGCATGTTTCAAAACGTTGACAACGCCTGCGTGAGAGCACGCGGTAAACACTAACAGGCCTTTATTCTTGATATTGACGGCGATAAATCGTTCATCGAGAAGGAGAGGGTCTGGTTCCCAGTTCGTTCCGTCTTTGCTGCGTCGAACCTGACCGGGCCGTCCCTTCTCGAATGAAGTGACGCGCGGTATCTCCCCACTAATGAAAAACAGGTTATCCAAGACGACTTGCGACTCTTTCGAGTGAATAACCGTTGCGCCATGTCGTTCGAGTTCATCCTGAGTTGGTACGTCATCAAATCTCCTGATCGCTCCATCAGGCCCCCGCATAGCGCGCGGCGCATACATTCCCGGATGCATGTAGGTTGGTACTGCTTCCCCCCCGTTTCGAATCTGAATCATGTCCAATGCTTTGAGCATGGCACCAGAATGGTCCCAGTGCCCGTGGGATAGGACCATCCCATCAACGGTGCCAATTTTGAAGCCTAGTCGGTCAACATTTCTTTCAAAGACCGCGCTGTCTGGTCCGGAGTCAAAGAGAAGGGTCTTCGACACACCGTCACGCCAGACCGTGATTGCGCAAGAAAAACCATGGGCCGCACAGCATAGTGAATCGCCCGCCAAGAGTCTTGCGCCCCGTCTCCAAAAACTTGGGAACTCGGTCTCTACGTATCCCGGCACAGAAGAAAGGTTGTCCGTTGAGTTATCGACGAGCACCAAGACCTCCACGCGGTCGGCAACTGTCAATTCGGGCATCTGAAGTTTTCCTCAAAATTTGACGGTGATTTCTTCGTGTCCAGTTTGCCATAAATCGGGGCAGCAACGGACCTGTATCGTGTTGCCGGTCACATCACCCGCACCACCGGGTAACGCCGCCACTCGGGCTCAGCGTGGCGTTGGCCATTGGCGTAGAGAAAAGACAGCACCGCCTGCTGGTCTGACAGTAGTGCGGGGTTCTCGGTCTTCCACCGGGAAAATGCTGCAGCCAGTTCCGGCTCGTCGTGCAGCATCTCCAGTGCCGTATCCTCGAACACGTAGTCCGAGAAGTGTTCTTTCTTCTCCAGAATGGCGTTGAAGAAACCCCAGCGGAAGAAGCTGTCGTGCGCTCGTGGCTCCAACGTCTCCACCGCATAGCGGGCACGCGGCTGGTCCAGGTGCACCAGCACATCGCCGGCTCTGGCCTGCACGGTTGTGGCATGGGTACCAAGCTGCACTTCGTCGTGGAACAGATGGCCTTCGTAAGGGCCGGGGCGGGAGGCCACCCGATCGATGGTGTAGGCCTCGCCCTGTAGCAGCCGATCGACGGTCAGGTGCTCCAGTTCCACGCCATTCCACTGCAGGCGCTCAATCACTTCACGCCAGGCTTGGGGAATGTAGTAGCTGCGTGGGGCTGCGACCTCGACATCGGTCACGCAGCGGTTAAACCAGGCAATGTCGCGCTCCCACGGTTGGTTGCGGTCGTAGGCCAGGCGGTAGTAGTTGCCCAATTGGCTCTCGCCATAGATGGGCGCAAAGCCTTTGAATCGAAAGCTAGCGGGGCGGCTGTAATCAGGCCGCCACAGCACGGGGCGGAGGCTGCAAACTGCCAGCGGTGCCCGCGCGGCGCGGCGCAAGGCTTGGATAGCGGAGCCATGTTCCACCGTAAATGCCAGCACCGACTCCACCAATGCACGCATGGAGGCGTAGCGGTCGGCAAAGGGCTTGAGCATGTGGGTCTCGGGCATGAAGCCGATGGTGTGGTGCAGTGCCGCGTAACCCGTCGAAAATCGGGGCACCTCTAAAAAATCTTCAATGCCGTCGTCGGGCGTAGTTTTGACTGGGTTCACATAGGGGCACGTCGGCCAGCCGCGCTGCGTCATGTCTGCATAGATGGTTGGCAGCATGGTGTCACGCAGAAAGTCACCCAAACCACCGCCGAGTTTGTCGGTCTGGGTGTTGATCAGCGTCATTGTGTATTGGTAGTCCGCACCGTTGGAGGTGTGGGTGTCCACCATCACGTCCGGGTCCCACGCGGTAAAGAAGCGGTTGAAGGCCTGGGCGGCCAGACTGTCGCACTTGATGAAGTCGCGGTTCAAGTCCAGATTGCGGCCGTTCGCCCTAAAGCCAAATTCCTCAGGCCCCAGTTGGTTGACGCGGGATGTGGCCTGGCGGTTCAGACACCCATCGACGTTGTAGACCGGAATAAACAGAAACACCGTCTGCCCCAAAGCGGCCAGGCGCTGGGGCTGCGTGCAAAAGTCCCGCACCAGGGCCATGCAGGCGTCAATGCCTTCGGGCTCGCCGGGGTGGATACCGTTGTTGTTGAAGAACACGGGCCGACCAGCGGCGTGGATGGCTTCACGGTCGAACACACCATCAGCGCTGACCACACCGGCATGCAGGGGCAGACCGTTGTCGCTAGTGCCTATTGGAAAGAAGCGCAAGACTTGCGGAAAGGTTCGCGCCAAAGTCTCGTAAAAAGCGATGCAACTTGCCCAGTCGGTAGTCTGGTTTTGGTTGCTGCGCTCGAATGGTGTGGGGTGGGTCATCAGAAAACCGCTGATTGTGGCGTGTTCGCTTGCAGCTTCTTGCTCAGCACGGCAATACCCTGATTGTGGTTGTTGATGGCGCGCAGCGCCACCAGTTGCTTTTGAGCGGCATCCCGCTGACCGTCGCGCCAGTAGGCCAGACCCAGGTTGTAGTGAATTTCCTCAAATCCGGAGGTGATGGCGGCGGCCCGCTCCAAGGCCTGCACTGCGTCATGGGGATGGCCGTTATGCAATGCATTCAGGCCCAGCCCAAGCCAGTAGTAGGGGTCCTCGGTTTGCCGCTTGGCCAGCAGTGTCAGGAAATGCCTGGCTTCTTCATCGCGCCCTTGAATTTGCAGCAGTTGCGCCATGCCCCGCAGTGGTGCGTAAGAAGGTCCATCCAGGGCAATGGCGTGCTCGAGCAACTGCTCGGATTCATGCAGCAGACTCTGACTGGCATACAGCTGCGCCAGATTGGAAAAGGCTGGCGCATAGTCTGGCGCCAACCTGATGGCGGCGCGGTAGTAGGCGTAGGCATTGGCACGGTCGTCATGTGCCATAAATTCAGTAGCGCGATTGTTGTAGTAACGGGCAAGGATGGCGTTTTCGCTCAGCCACTGTCCGGTTGCGCGCGAACCGGCCTGTGGCTCGAAATCGATGATGAATCCACCGGCCTGAATGGCCTGCCCGTTGATCAAAATCTCGGTGTCGTTGCGTACAAACAGGTTGACGTGTTCGTTGACGTAATCCAAGCCATCGCGCCGGTCCAACAACACCGGCACACGCACTTCCTGCATGTGTGCCGACAGGCCCAAGGACTTGGCCGCAGCGTAGGCCAAAATCGTGAGTGACAGGCAATCGCCTCGTTGGTTGTGCCAGGTCTGCGATGCGCCGGTGGTGTGGCCGCTGTTGTAGGAAAGGCGTATGCCCGATGGACCGTACAGGCGGGAAATCAAAAGGTCCAGCCGCCCTTCGGTGGTGTAACCCATGCGATCGTAAGACGCCAGATGCTTGCGCACGGACTCATCCAGCTTGAACACTGTGTCAGCGTTGTCAGTAACGCGGGCCGTTTGGTAATCAAACAGGCTGTCGTGCCACAAGCCTTCGGGCAGCACACCAACGACCTGCGTCGACGCGCACCCGGCCAAACCAAACACAACCATAAACACCTGAAAAAGGTACTTGAAACCCATGGTAACCCCCTGCGTTAGCGTCCGACTCCGTGGCCCCCAATACGACCGCAGTATGGTGCCGGTAGCTCCAAATTTCCATAGGGTTTGCATAGGGTTGCCCCGCATTTCACAATGCATTCGCTCAGCGAAAATTCGTTTATGAACAAAGTGATCGTTTTCGCGACCCCCATCTTCCTGCTATTGATCACACTGGAGTTGTTGTGGAGCCGCTCCCGCGCCAGCCGCACGGCAGGTCAGACACCCTACCGTCTGAACGACGCCATTAACAGCATCAGCCTGGGGATGCTCAGCCAATTGGCGGGCACATTGGGCAAGTTGTTGAGCCTGGGCATTTATGCTTTGGTGTTCCATGCCGTGGCAGTGTTCCCAAATCACAGCTTCTGGACCACCTGGTACGGCGTGTTGCTGGCCCTGGTGTTGTATGACCTGTGCTACTACTGGCTGCACCGCGCAGGCCACGTGGTGGCGGTGTTTTGGGCGGCGCATGTGGTGCACCACCAAAGCCAGCACTACAACCTGTCCACCGCGCTGCGCCAAACCTCCAGCGGCTTGCTGCTGGGCTGGATTTTTTACCTGCCCATGGCCGTGCTGGGGGTACCGCCCGCCGTATTTGGCATCGTGCTGCTGATTGATCTGCTCTACCAGTTTTGGGTGCACACCGAGCAGATTGGCAAACTGGGCTGGTTTGACCGGGTGTTTTGCTCACCCAGCAACCACCGGGTGCACCACGCGGTCAATGACGACTATATCGACAAGAACTACGGTGGCATCCTGATTCTGTGGGACCGGTTGTTTGGCACGTTCCGGGAAGAGACCGAACCTTGCGTTTATGGAACACGCGGCGCGCTCAACAGTTGGGACCCGCTGTGGGCCAATCTGGAGGTGTACGCGGCGCTGGCTCGCGAATCATGGAACGCACCCAACTGGGGCGACAAGCTGCGTGTGTGGTTCAAGCCCCCGGGCTGGCAAAGTTCCGCCATGGCGCAGGCCCACCCCAAGCCCGCCTTCGCGCTGGACGCGGTAACCACTTTTAACCCACCCCTCACACGCGCGCAGCAATGGTTTGCGGCCGCGCAGTTTGGGCTGGCGCTGGCCGCCGTGCTCGCATTTTTGTGGCATGTTGACAGCATGGGAGCGGTGGATGCAGCCATTTGGTGTGCGGCCATTGCATCGGGCTTGTGGGCCACCGGTCGCTTCATGCAAGGAAGCTTTGGCATGCTGGAGGTGCTGGTGGTGGAGTGCGGCGCCCTGGCCACGCTGGCGGCGCTGGGCATGATCGACGGCTACATGGTCTTCAAACCGTTGACCATGGTGATTGCTATTTTTTTTGTAGCTGTTCGTGCATATTCCATGAGGGCTATAGATCGATTTGATGCATTACTTATTGGCGCACTGCTGTTCTCACTGGCGGGCGATGTGTTCCTGATGCTGCCTGGCAACTACTTCATCCCTGGCTTGGCGTCATTCCTGGTGGCGCACGTGTTTTACATCGCGCTGTTTCGCCAAGGGCAAGCCTGGTTTCCAAGCAAGCGTGCATTGCTGGTTGTATTGGGTGTGGGGGCGGTGATGTACGCCATTGTGTGGAGCGGACTGCGCGACCCAGTGCTGAAGATGGCCGTAGCTGCCTATGTGACAGTGATCTCACTCATGGCGGCCCAGGCCATTGGCCGCGCCAAGGTGCTGGGCAACGCCGCTGCGCGCTGGGTGGCGCTGGGTGCCTGCGTGTTCATGGTCAGCGACTCGCTGATTGCCATCAACAAGTTCGTTATGCCAGTAGAGCTTTCATCGCTGTGGATTTTGGCGACCTACTACGCGGCGCAGGTTTTGATTGTGCACAACGCAAGGCCGGCGCAGCCATTGGGTGTTAGCGCCCCTGCGCCTGCAGCACTGCCTTGAGCCGGCGCACTTCGTTCTCCAGATCCAAAATCAGCGCGGCGGCATCCAGCCCCACACCAAAGTCGCGCTCCAGACGCCGAGCTTCCAGTGCGCGGTGCAAATCCGGGCTATAGAACTGCCATTGGTCGGGTTGTGCAGTGGGAAGCTTCACCTCCACAATGCCAACCTCTACCAGTTGCACCACCCAGTCGATATCGGCACCGCAGGCATGGGCCAGTTCGCGGGCTGCAATGGGGTTGTCCAGGCCAATGGCCGCAGCAGAAATCACCGTAACAAAAGCCATGCTCACGCTCCCCCCACGCCCAGATGGCGCCTTGGATTGAAAGGCGCTGCCTGCGCCAGTTGTTCGTAGGCCTTGCGCGCCGCATCGGTGTCGGCGGGTGGCAGGGCAATGTCGAGCAGAAGGTACAGGTGGCCCGGCGGTTTGCCTGGCAGGCCACGGTCTTTCAGGCGCAGTTTCAGGCCGCTACGGGCACTGGGTGGCACGGTAACTTCCACCACCCCCCCGGTCGGGGTGGGTACTTGCACCTGGGCACCCAGGGCCGCCTCGGTGGGGGTAACCGGCAAGGTCATGTAGAGGTCGCTACCTTCAACCCGGTACAGCGCGTGCGGCGCAATGCGCACTTCCAGGTACAGGTCCCCGGCACTCTCGCCCCCTTCACCCGGTAGGCCGTGGCCGCTTAGCCGTATGAACTGCCCCGGGTGGACGCCTGCCGGAATCTTTACGCGCAGCGTGTGGTTGACGATGGTGGGCTTGCCCGTGGCATCGCTTTCGAGTGCGCGCAGGGTGATGTCGCGTTCCGCGCCCTTAAGCGAATCTTCGATCGAAATCTCGATAGCGGCATGCTGGTCTTCGCCACGGGCCCGGTACTTGCGGCTCTGGGCACCACGGTGTTCGCCACGGCCAAACACCGATGAAAAGAATTCGCTGAACTCCGCATGGTCCGCCGGCCCCTGGCCTGGCCCACGGTGAAACTCGAAACCCTCGTCCCAACCGGGCGGTGGCTGGAAGCTGCCGTCAGCATTGCCACCCTTGGCCACTCGGTCGGCAAGGGCATCGTAGGCGGCACGTTTTTCCTTGTCGCCCAGCACGTCTTTGGCCTCGTTGAGGTCGCGCATCTTGACCTGCGCATCGGCCTCTTTGCTGACGTCCGGATGGTACTTGCGTGCCAGTTTGCGATAGGCCTTGCGCACCTCGTCGTCCGACGCGCCGCGCTCTACGCCCAGTGTTTTGTAGTAGTCCTTGAATTCCATAGGCACAGTATGCCCGCCATTTCACCGAAAATACAGCGCATGACCGAACCCTTGGTACCCATCAATACCGACGAAGTGGAATTCAGCGCCATCCGCGCCCAGGGTGCGGGTGGTCAAAACGTCAACAAGGTCTCCAGCGCCATCCACCTGCGCTACGCCATTCCCGCATCCAGCCTGCCCGATCCCATCAAGGAGCGGCTTCTGGCGCTGAACGACCAGCGCATCACAAGTGAGGGCGTGGTGGTGATCAAGGCGCAAACCACGCGCAGCCAGGATCAGAACAAGGCAGATGCGATCGAACGCCTGCAAGCGCTGGTGGACAGTGTGGCGGTTCCGCCCAAGCCACGCCGGGCGACCAAACCCACCAAAAGCTCCCAGCGCAAGCGGCAAGGCGGCCGTGCGGGGGGAGTGAAAAATGCGGCGACGGGGGATCGCTTCAACGGCGCATCAGGAAACGCCGCGGTGCGTGGGCAAACTTGTCGATGCCTCAGCCGTCGCCCGCCAAGCGCCCAGAAGGGCATTTACCAGGCGGCCGCGACCGTGCAGGCCGCATTGAAACGCGCCACAGTTGGACATCAGGTAGTTGGGCACCCACCGAACCACCAACTGCACCAAACACCAGATAGGCAGTCCGCGCGCCAAGGTTTTTGAAAGGCGCTGCAAGCATTCCGCGAACGGCCTGCCACCGCCCCCAAAAAAAAACCCCCCCAAACCCCCAAAAACCCCCCCCCCGGGGGGCCCCCCCCCCCCCGGCGGGCGGACGGCCGCGCGCCTTGCGTAATTCATAGACCGATAGCACAGCATTGCCCACACCACTGGCGGCAATGACAGCGATGCCCAACCATGCCCAGCCGTCGGGTACATGCTGAAAAAACAGCCAGCCAAACAGGGTGGCAAAGGCAATTTGCGAGTACAAATACGGCGTGAGCACCACGGCCGATGCCCGCATGAAAGCCCATATCAGCATCAAATGGCCAAAGGTGCCAAAGAACCCCAGCAGCATGAACCATGGCCAATGCGCCAGAAACGCGGTGGTGTCCCAGTACAAGGCCGCCACCGGTGTCATAAACAGGGTACCGGTCAGGCCGGTATAAAAATGGGTGGTATAGGGGTTTTCTTCACCGCTGAGGCGGCTGGTCAGTACCTGAAACGCCGCGTAGGTGCTGACCAGCACCACCGGAAACAGCAAGGCCCAACTGAAGACCTGCCCGCCGGGGCGAACCACCAGCAACACCCCCAGCAGACCGGTGGTCATCAACAGCCAGCGCCGCACAGACACTTGGTCTTTGAGTGTCCAGGCGGCCAATGCGGTGGCCGCCAGTGGAGAGAGCATCACGATGGCCGTGAACTCACCCACCGGCAAATACTGCAAGCCAAAAAACGAGCAGGCACTGGTTATAAGCAGCAGCACGCCACGCAACGCCTGAAACCGGGGGTTAGCAGTCTGCAGCAAGGTCCGCCCCTGCACCGGGAACCGCAGGACAAAAGTGGCCACCGCCTGAAACAGGTAGCGAAACCACAGCAGCATCAGCACAGGCGCCAGCTTGCCCGCGTATTTAGTGGCGGAGTCCAGTGACGCAAAGGCCAGGGTGGCCAACAGAATCAAGACAATGCCGCGGCCCTGCTGGCTACGCCAATACGCCATGCTTACTCCGCAGCAAACAAACCTTCACCCGCACTCTTGGGTGCAACACCCAGGTGCCGGTACGCCGCCAGCGTGGCAATGCGTCCGCGTGGGGTGCGTTGCAGGTAACCTTGTTGGATGAGATAGGGCTCGATCACGTCTTCAATGGTTTCCCGTTCTTCGCCAATGCTGGCGGCTATGTTGTCCAGCCCCACCGGGCCGCCGTCAAAACGGTGAATCACGGCCTCCAGCAGCTTGCGGTCCATCACGTCAAAGCCCATCGGGTCCACGTCCAGCATGGCCAGCGCGCGGTTGGCCATGTCCAGGGTGATGTGGCCTGTGCCTTTGACGTCCGCGTAGTCGCGCACGCGGCGCAGCAGGCGGTTGGCAATGCGCGGGGTGCCGCGTGAGCGGCGTGCAATTTCGAAACCTCCTTCGGCATCCATGGGCGCTTTCAGCAAGCCGGCGCTGCGCGTCACGATGCGGCCCAGTTCCTCGGGCGTGTAGAACTCCAGCCGCGCCACGATGCCAAAACGGTCGCGCAGCGGGTTGGTGAGCATGCCGGCGCGGGTGGTGGCACCCACCAGGGTGAAGGGCTGCAGGTCAAGCTTGATGCTGCGCGCCGCCGGGCCTTCACCGATCATGATGTCGATCTTGTAGTCTTCCAGTGCGGGGTACAAAATTTCTTCAACCACGGGGCTCAGGCGGTGAATTTCGTCGATGAACAGCACATCATTCTTTTCCAGATTGGTCAAGAGCGCGGCCAGGTCTTTCGGCTTTTCCAGCACCGGGCCGCTGGTCTGGCGCAGGTTAACGCCCAGTTCGGCCGCCACGATATGGCTCAGCGTGGTCTTACCCAAGCCAGGCGGGCCAAACAGCAGCACATGGTCCAGCGCCTCGCCACGCATCTTGGCGGCGCTGATGAAAATCTCCAGCTGCTCGCGGATCTTGGCCTGGCCCACGTACTCGTCGAGCAACTTGGGTCGCAGGGCGCGTTCAATGGCCTCCTCTTGCGGTGAGGTGGGCGCACTGGAAACCATGCGTTTGGCAGGCGGGGCGGAGAAGTCGTCGGTCTGGATGCTCACGGTGTGTCGCGCTTTGGTGCTAGAGAATCGGGCTGTTCAACGTCCACTATAGCGCGCGCAAGCATGGCGCACTCTCACAAGGTAGTGATGTCGGCCCTGCGTGTATCGCCATAGTTCAGGTATTCAGCCAACTTGGCATCCTCGTGCGGTATGTGCTCCAAGGCCCAACTGCGAAACAGTGTCTCAAACGCCGCTTTGTAAGTCGCATCGTCGAGATCTTGTCCACTCAGCGACTCCAGGCTCGTAGTCAGTTTCTGGTGTGACTGCACGTGTTCACCCAACAACGGGAAGTTGGCTTTTTGCATCAGGGCCTCTTCGTATGCGAAGTGCTCTTCGATGTACTGAAACAAGCGCACCACGCAGTCCAGCAACTCGACCTTCTCTTTGGCGCGCAAGACTTGATTCGCCAACACAAACAAGCGCCGGTGCTGGTGGTTGATCTGGACATCACCGATGTCATAGCTGATATTCCATTCGATTGTCATAGCGACCTCCGATATCCGTGAGTCAATGGGTGAAATTGTGCACGCGTTCTACACCGTTTGGGGCCTATCGCGCCAAAGCCTTTAGCGCCAGCTTGATGCCCTCACTTACACCCACATCAACCGGCAAAGCCTTCAGCGCGGCGGCCGCTTCCTTGTCGCTGTAGCCCAGCGCCAGCAGGGCCTGCAGAATATCGGCCTGTGCGTCGTTGACCAAGGTGGCACTAGCCCCAATGTCGGCCCCAAGCTTGCCTTTGAGTTCGAGCAGCAAGCGCTCGGCTGTTTTCTTGCCAATGCCCGGCACCTTGATCAGGCGACCCGCCTCTTGCAAGGTTACGGCCTGCGAGAGTTCGCCCACACTCATGCCGGACAAGACCGACAGCGCCGTGCGCGGCCCCACACCCGAAATTTTGATCAATTCACGAAACGCGGCGCGCTCGGCCTCCGAAGCAAAGCCGTACAAAATCTGCGCATCCTCGCGCACTACAAAATGGGTCAGCAGCGACACCTTTTCACCACTGGCGGGCAGGTTGTAGAACGTGCCCATGGGCACCTGCACCTCGTAGCCGACACCACCACAATCCACAATCACCTGGGGCGGATTTTTGTCGCTGAGAATGCCTGTAAGTTTGCCAATCATCGTATGCCTTGGGTTATCTGCCGTTTGTTGCCTATGATGGGAGGCCTATCCCGCCACCCTTGCCCGGAATTATCAACTTGATTCTCAGACACAGCTTTACCCCGCTCAACAACAACCGCCTGTCCCACCTGTGCGGCCCCACCGACGAGCACCTGCGCACCATTGAAGCAGCGCTGGAGGTGCGCATTGCCCACCGGCACGAGCAATTCAAGGTCGAAGGCGCAAAGGCCAAAGCCCAGCGCGCCATGGACATGCTGCAGGCCTTGTACGAAATGGCCGCCAAGCCCATTAGCCCGGCCACGGTGCAACTCATGCTTACCGGCGACGGTTCGGGCCATGAGAACGATGGCCCCACCCTGGCCACCCGCCGCGCCGACCTTAAGCCGCGCAGCAAAAACCAGGCACGCTACCTGGACAACATTGCCGAGCACGACATCACCTTTGGCATTGGACCTGCTGGCACCGGCAAGACCTACCTGGCAGTGGCCGCTGCGGTGGACGCACTGCAACGCAGCGCGGTACAGCGCATTATCCTGACCCGCCCGGCGGTAGAGGCTGGCGAGCGCCTGGGCTTTTTGCCCGGTGACCTCAACCAAAAGGTAGACCCCTACCTGCGCCCGCTCTACGACGCACTGTATGACCTGATGGGCTACGACCAAGTGCACAAGGCCTTTGAGCGCCAACAACTGGAAATCGCCCCGCTGGGCTTTATGCGTGGACGCACGCTGAACAATGCCTTTGTGATTCTTGACGAAGCACAAAACACCACACCCGAACAGATGAAGATGTTTTTGACCCGCATTGGCTTTGGTGCCAAGGCGGTCATCACCGGTGACCTGACACAGATTGATCTGCCCAAGACCCAGCTCAGCGGCCTGGTGGATGCCGAACGCGTGCTACGCCGGGTGAGTGGCATTGCCATCACCCACCTGACCAGCTTGGATATCGTGCGCCACCCGCTGGTGGCGCGCGTGGTGGACGCTTACGACGCCGCACGCCTGAACGAACTGCCCGCCATTGAGATCCCCGAGGCAGAGGTGGAACTGTCCCGCGTCGGTCTGCCGAAGACCCGCACGCCAAGCCGCCGCTCGCTCACCAAACCCTGATCGCCTCTACCTTCTACACGTTTCACCATGTTGCCCGACCTCACCCTTTCCCTGCAATTTGGCAAGCTCAAAAGCGCCGACAAGCACCGCGCCGCCCTGCCCCGCCACCGGGTTACCAAATGGATTCGCCATGCGCTGCAAACCAACGGCGAAATCACCGTGCGCATCGTTGACGCCGAAGAAGGCCAAACGCTGAACCGTGAATACCGCAAAAAGGACTACGCCACCAATGTGCTGACGTTTGATTACACGCAAGAGCCTGTGGTGACTGCCGATCTGGTGTTGTGCGCGCCGGTGGTGGCCCAAGAGGCCAAGGAACAGAAGAAGACTCTACAAGCGCATTACGCCCACTTGATCGTGCACGGCACCCTGCACGCGCAAGGCTGGGACCATGAGCTGGAAGAAGATGCGCAAGTGATGGAGCTGCGCGAGACCGAGATCATGGCGCGCTTGGGTTTCAAGAATCCTTACTAATAAAATCGGGCTCTAGCCCTCGTCAGCATTACATAAGCAGCTATGCAATGCATAGCAACTGTTTTTTCTGTCACAACCAGGGAGTATTTGTATGAAACGTTTTGGACTTGCACTCGCGGGCCTGCTGCTGGCCGGTGTCGCGCTGGCCGATGCCACCCTTCCCAAGGCCGATATTGCCGGCGCCAAGGACTCGCCCCTGATCGGCCGCTTTGCGGGTTCCTTCATCGTGTCGCAAGACAACCGCGATTTCGACGAACTCAAGTTGCCACTGGGACCACTGAAAGCCGTCGCCGACAAGTCAAAGCGCGACACGCACAACAACATGGTTTTTGAACCCACGCAAAGCAAGGCGCTGGAAGGCAAACGCAGCCACATCGTCTACTTGTTGCCCGACAAGGTGTCGCCGCTCCAGGCCGTGCGCAACTACCAAAATGACGCTGCGGCCAAGGGTGGCAAAACGCTGTTTGAATGCAAAAGCCCCGAATGCGGTGGTGACGGCACACGCAGCAGCGACGGCGGTGGTGGCGACCAGAGCCTGGCCATGCTGCTGACGTCTCAGGACCAGATCAAGGACAAGGCGTTTACCAACGGCAGCTGTGCACAGACCGGGCGCACCGGCGAGCAGCGTTATGCTGCGCTGGAGCTGCCCAACGCGAATGCCTTTGTCTCGGTGCTGGCCTATAGCCTGGAGGGCGGCACCTACTGCACTGCGCTTGAGCACCGCACCGTTGTGGTGGTGGATGTGCTGGAGCTCAAAGCCATGGAGCAAAAGATGGTGACGGTCAAAGCCGAGGAAATGGCGCAATCCATCACCACCAATGGCCGCGTCGCACTCTATGGCCTCTACTTTGATTCGGGCAAAGCCGATGTCAAACCCGAATCCAAGGACACGCTGGCCCAGATCGCAAAGCTGCTGAGCACATCGCCCGCGCTGAAGTTGCTGGTGGTGGGCCATACCGACAATGTCGGCGAATTCAACTCCAACATGGACCTGTCCAAACGCCGGGCCGATGCAGTCATCAGTGTGCTAGCCAGCCAGTACAAAGCCGACCGCAAGCGTCTGACGCCCGTAGGCGTGTCATTTGCCAGCCCCATTGCACCCAATACCAGCGAAGACGGCAAAGCCAAAAACCGCCGCGTGGAGCTGGTGCCCAACAATTGACGTCGGAAAACGAGTGATCGGACAGTTGGTGGACGCGGGCTTTGACCCGCTAGTGGGTGCGCATCAACTACCAGCTGCCCGATGCACCGCCGCCACCAAAATCTCCGCCGCCACCCGAACTGTAGCCGCCACCACTAGAGCTGCCGCCACTCCCCCCTGAACTTCCACCGCCACCGCCACCGCCACCGCGAGTTAGCTGCACGCAGGTTACCAATGCATAGAGCATCGTGGCCATGGCGGCCAGCACCGCCATCCAAAACGCAGCGCCCACCACGTAGGTCAGCAGACCTGCGCCACACCCAATGGCGATCACTGCGGGCTTACGTCCAAGCACGCTACGCATGACGCTGCCAAAAGTCGGCACCATAATCATGAGGAAGACCACCAAGGGGGTCCAATCCATGGAACTCCAATTACCCGCCGCTACCGGCGCAGGTGCAGGCAGTGGCTCGCCGGCTACCAAAGCGGCGATCTGGTCGACACCCGCCCGCAAGCCGCCGGCAAAGTCGCCCCGCTTGAAGCCTGGCGTGATGGTCTCGTCAATGATGCGACTGGCGGCAAGGTCGGGAATGGCTCCCTCCAATGTTTTGGCCACCTCGATACGCAGGCGCCGGTCGTTTTTGGCAACGATGACCAATACGCCATCGCCAATGTCGCGCCGACCGATTTTCCAGGTGTTGGCGACCCGATTCGCATAACTGGCGATATCCTCCGGCTGCGTCGACGGCACCATCAAGACCACGACCTGCGCGCCCTTGCGAGTTTCCAGGTCTGCCAACGCAGCCTCAAGTGCCGTTGTTTGGTTGGCATCGAGCGTACCGGTCTGGTCCATGATATGGGCACTGAGGGCAGGAACAGGTAGTACATCCTGGGCAAATGTCGCAACGCCGGACAAGGTCAACACGACCGTCAGCAACCACCCGAACAGGCGAACCACCAGCGCAGTGCGGTTAACCGCGCTGCACAAACCGGAGTGTCGGGGGGCGAATAGGCGTTGTAACCGCATGCGCTCAAGTATGGCAGCAATTGCGCAAAATATGGGCTTCTGCCTCCGGCGCCAGCGCCGCAGCACAGTGGGCGGCGGCACCGGCCTCCTGCGCCCAAGCCAGCGTGTCACGTGCCGTATGGCCCCATGGGCGGGTTTGCAGACCGGCTTCCGCCGCACGGTGTCCGCTACCCAGCAACATGCCGCCAAAGTCAGGGTCGGCCTCGGGTATCCACAACGGCAAGCCGGTCCAAGGCGCCACCTGGGCACGTACCAAGGCGGCGTCATCACACCACACCAGTTCCGCAATGCTTGCACTGGCTGACTGGCAGGCTTGCAACGCTTGCGCCATACTGCCCGAAGTTCCCACAGCGTGAAAGACGCCGGGTGTGCGCTGTAGCGCCAGGTGCACGCACCATTGAGCCAGGTCGCGTACATCGATAAATTGCACGGGGCGATCCGGGCGCCCCGGCGCCAGTACGGTGCCGCCACGGTTCAGGCGGCTTGGCCAGTAGGTGAAGCGCCCGCTAGGGTCAAACGGTCCAACAATCAATCCGGGCCGCACAGTCGCAAACCGCCCGGGCATGGCCTTGGCAATCACGTCCTCGGCACGGGCCTTGGCGCCGCCATAGCCATCCACTGCGGTGGTCACATCGGCCGTTTCGTCATAAGCGCAGCCTGGCGCAAAGCGTGCGTAGACCGAGATGGTGGACACGAACACATAGTGCGCAACCTGGTCGCGCAAGGCGTCGCAGGAGCGTTGGAGTTGTGCCGGCGTGTAGCCGCTGCAATCGACAACTGCGTCAAACGCCCGGCCCTTGAGCGCACTAAGGTCACCATCACGGTCACCGCGCAATTGCTCTACCGCTTGGGCAAACTGCACATCGTGCGTGCCACGGTTGAGCAGCGTAGCCTCGCAGCCCGCAGCCAGTGCGGCATCCAACACGTGCCGGCCCAGGAACACCGTACCGCCCAGGATCAAGAGTTTTTTCATTGCCGCATCCCGTACCAAACTTTCAAACACCTGAGCATAATCGGCAGCCCAGTACCACCACAGCACCATGCGCGCACTGATCGATTTCGCCGCCATAGCGGCCCCAACGCGGCCCAAGGCCATGCCATCTGGCTCTGGCGCATTGCGCGTTGCGTTTGGCGAGCCGGTTGAAGTATTGGCGACGGACACGCTGGACCAGGTCAAGGCTGTGCTTCAGGCCGTGGAAGAACGGGCCTTGCGCGGACAGTGGTGTGTGGGCTATGTGCGCTACGAGGCGGCGCCCGCCTTTGACCATGCGCTGGCGGTGCACGCGACGACCGGCCCATTGGTATGGTTTGGGGTGCACGATGCGCCGCTGCCGCAAGAACCATCCGGGGATGTGGTGGCATCCAGTCCCGAAGCGGCACCCACCGATGTTTGTCGCGCCACTTGGCACAACGGCATGACCCGCGCCACGTTTGATGCCGCAATGGCCCGCTTGCACCAGGCCATTGCCGACGGCGAGATTTATCAGGCCAACTTCACCACCCGCACTGCAGGCCAATTGCAGGTGCCGCCGCTGGAACTGTTTGCGGCCATGCGCCAGGCACAGCCCGGTGGCTTTGCCGCGTATATCGACACGGGCGAGGAACAGGTGCTGTCTGTCTCGCCCGAATTGTTTTTTGACTGGCACGACGGCCACCTGATCACACGCCCCATGAAAGGCACGGCCCCGCGTGACGACGACCCGCAGACTGATGCCGCCCTAGCCTTGGCCCTGCGTACGTCACCCAAGGAGCGGGCCGAGAACGTGATGATCGTGGACTTGATCCGCAACGATCTGTCCCGCATTGCCAAGCCCTTTTCTGTCACCGTGGATGGCCTGTGCCGCGTGCAGGCCCTGACCACCGTGTGGCAGATGGTGAGCGATGTGCACGCTGATACGCGCCCCGGCACCCGTCTGGTGGATGTGTTTGGCGCCCTGTTTCCGTGCGGCTCGGTCACCGGCGCGCCCAAGGTGCAGGCCATGCGTTTGATCCGCGAGCTCGAAGACACACCACGCGGCGTGTACTGCGGCGCTGTTGGCGTGGTACGCCCCGGCGGTAACGCTACCTTCAACGTACCCATTCGCACCGTGGAGGCACAGCCCGGCACCCTGCAAGCGGGCACCGGCAGTGGCATTACGGCAGATGCACAGGCTGCGTCTGAATGGCAAGAGTGGCGCCACAAACAAACCTTTTTACAACGGGCCAGCCAGTCATTCTCGATTCTGGAAACCTTGGCCTTGCAAGGCGGCGTGCTCCAGCGCTGCGACGCCCACCTGGCACGCATGAAGGCATCAGCGGCCCATTTTGGTTATGCATGGAGCCCTGCAGCAGCCCATGACACCCTGAAAGCCCTGTGCCACCAGCACCCACAAGGCAACTGGCGGATACGCCTGCTGCTGGATGCCAACGGCACCTTGCATACACAGGCATATGCCTTGGCACCCACACCGGCCACCGTGCACTTGCAACTGGCACCCAGCCCGCTGCTAGAGACCGACAGCGAATTCGTGCGCCACAAGACCACCCGCCGCGCCCACTACGAACGTCTGGCACCCACCACGGCAGAGGTGTTCGACACGGTGCTGTGGAACGCGCATGGCGAGGTGACCGAATGCACCCGGGGCAACTTGGCTTTGCTACTGGACGGGCGTTGGATCACGCCCGATGCGCGCTGCGGCCTGCTCGCTGGCGTGGGCCGCGCCCACTGGTTGGCGCAGGGGCGGCTGCAAGAAGCGGTGGTCCGGCTGGAAGACCTGCCCCGGGTACAGGCCATGGCCTTCATCAACAGTCTGCGCGGCTGGGTGGAGGCTACGTGGCACACGCCACTGCCGGCGGTATGCGCAGCGGGATGGTCACCGGGCCATTATTCACCAGCGTGACCTGCATGTCCGCGGCAAACTGGCCGGTCCGCACGATAGGGTGTGCGCGACGGGCCTGCTCCACGAACAGGTCGTACAAGCGGCGTCCCTCATCGGGTGCGGCAGCAGCGGTAAAGCTGGGCCGGTTACCGCCCCGCACATCAGCCGCTAGCGTGAATTGACTCACGATCAGCAGTCCGCCGACCGTGCCAGCGCCGTCCATATCCTGAACGCTGAGGTTCATCTTGCCCTGCGCATCACTGAAAATGCGCAGCTTGAGGATTTTGGCCAGCAGTTTGTCACCCTCGGCCGCGGTATCCCCCTGCTCGGCGCAGACCAGCACCAAGAGGCCCGGCCCAATCTCGCCCACGGTCTGCCCATCCACCACGACGCGGGCCATGCTGACACGTTGCAGGACGGCGATCATGGTTGGTGCATTCAGCCCAGCGTCACGCGGGCAAACTTGCGCTTGCCGACCTGCAGCACATAGGTGCCAGCGCCGAGTTTGAGGCCCTTGTCGCTGACCACATTGCTGTCGATACGCACACCGCCGCCATCGATCAGTCGATTGCCTTCGCCACTGCTGGCAGCCAAACCAGCCGACTTGAGCAAGGCGCCAATGCCCATCGCCACACCACCCACGCCCAAGGGCAAGCTGATCTTCTCAATGACATCGGGAATACCGCCTTTGCTGCGGTTGATGAAGTCCTGCTCGGCTGCATCGGCCGCCGCAACGCTGTGAAAACGTGCCGTGATTTCCTTGGCTAAGGCAACCTTGGCGTCTTTCGGGTTGCGCCCGCCGTCGACTTCGGCCTTCAGCGCGGCAATCGCCGCCTCGGACTGGAAGCTCAACAGCGTGTACCACTTCCACATCAGCACATCCGAGATGGACAACACCTTGGCGAACATGGTGTTCGGGTCTTCGCTGATGCCAATGTAGTTGTTCTTGCTCTTGGACATCTTCTCCACGCCGTCCAGACCTTCCAACAATGGCATGGTCAAGATGCACTGCGGCTCCTGGCCGTATTCGGCCTGCAGGGTGCGACCCATCAGCAAGTTGAATTTTTGGTCCGTACCGCCCAGTTCCAGGTCGCTGTGCAGCGCCACGCTGTCATAGCCCTGCATCAGGGGGTACAGGAACTCGTGCACGGCAATCGGCGTGCCCGCCTTGAAGCGGTCATGGAAGTCGTTGCGCTCCATCATGCGGGCCACGGTGTAGCGGCTGGCCAGCTGGATCATGCCGCGCGCGCCCAGCGGGTCGCTCCACTCGCTGTTGTAGCGGATCTCGGTCTTGGCCGGGTCCAGCACCAGAGCTAGCCTGGCGGTAATAGGTCTCAGCGTTGACTTGATTTGCTCGGCCGTCAGCGGCGGGCGCGTGCTGTTGCGGCCCGACGGGTCGCCGATCATGCTGGTGAAGTCGCCAATCAAGAAGATGACGGTGTGGCCCAGGTCCTGAAGCTGGCGCATCTTGTTGAGCACCACCGTGTGACCAATGTGGATGTCCGGCGCGGTGGGGTCCAATCCCAGCTTGATGCGCAGCGGCTTTCCAGTGGCCTCGGATTTGGCCAGCTTTTTGACCCAGTCGTCTTGCGGCAGCAGCTCTTCCACGCCCCGCAGGGTGACCGCCAAAGCCTCTCGAACGCGATCGGAGACAGGTAAAGTTGGGCTGGATGCTTGATTCATAAGGGTTTTTCTCTATGCCGGGGTGCGGAGGGCAGTTATACTGCCTGACCTCTCCTGCGACCTAATGGAGCCAGCGGCTGGATTTTAGCCGCGCCTACGTTGCAGTTCGGGGCCTAGCGCCAAACAACGCCGCCCCCACACCATGGAGCCCGCATTTTGAAACACCGCCTGATTCAGGCCGCCGAGGAAACACTTGCCTTCGCCGCCGATCTTGTCCAACGTCACCCCAAGCAACTCTCCCTGGTTTTAACCGCCCTTCTTGTAGGCGGAACGGGCGCTACGTATGCCGTGGCCTCGCTGGCACCGGATGCCTCAGAACTGCCAGTGCACACTGTGGTTGAAGACGTCACGCCTCTACAGATTTTTGCTTCTGCCGATGCGGTATCCGACCAACCCTTAAGCCTGTTCCGTTCAGACACTTCGCGCTCTAACGACACAGCGGAAGCCCTGCTCAAGCGCCTGGGCGTCTACGATCCGCAAGCTGCTGCTTTTTTGCGTGCTGACAGCACAGTCCAGCAGACCCTAATGGGCCGCAGTGGACGCGCCGTGACCGTGGAGGCTGGCGGTGACAACACGCTGCACAAGCTCAGCGCCCGCTGGAGCCCCGAAGACGATGGCATGTTCAAGCGTCTGACTGTCGAAAAGACAAAGACCGGATTCCAGTCCCGAGTGGAAACGCAGCCCATGACAGCGTCGTCGCGCCTGACCAGCGGTGTGATCAATAGTTCTCTGTTTGCCGCAACCGATGACGCACGTATCCCCGATGCGGTTGCCATCCAGCTGGCGGAAATTTTTTCGGGTGACATCGACTTTCGCCGCGCCCTGCGCAAGGGCGACCGCTTCTCCGTGACCTATGAAACCCTGGAAGGCGATGGCGAACCGTTGCGTGCCGGACGGGTGCTCAACGCCGAGTTCGTCAATGGCGGCAAGAGTTTTCAGGCCATGTGGTTTCAGGAACCCGTGACCACTGGCAGCGCCGTGGCGTCTACCGCCAGCCATACCTTGACCAAAGGCGCCTACTACACCTTGGACGGTAAAAGCCTGCGTCGCGCCTTTCTGAGCTCACCCGTGGAGTTTTCGCGCATTAGCAGCGGCTTCTCCATGCGCTTCCATCCGATCCTGAATAAATGGAAAGCCCACTTGGGCACCGATTTTGCCGCCACCACCGGCACCCCTGCGCGCGCAGTGGGTGATGGAGTAGTAGCCTTTTCCGGCGTACAAAACGGCTATGGCAACGTGGTATTCGTCCATCACCGCAATGGCAATGAGACGGTGTATGCGCACCTCAGCAAACTGCTGGTGAACAAGGGACAGAGCGTGAGCCAGGGTCAGACAATTGGTTTGGTTGGTTCCACCGGCTGGGCTACTGGGCCGCACTTGCACTTTGAAGTCCGCGTTAACGGCGTTCAGCGAGACCCCATGACCATTGCACGCCAAAGCGAATCACTACCCGTACCGGCTTCCGCCAAGGCAGCATTTGCGCAAGCCGCCGTGCAGGTACGTGCCCAATTGGCCATGGCTGCCCAGATGCAGCCGAGCAGCGTGCAGTAGTCACACTGAGCACGGGCAAAGGCCCATGTCCGACTTGTACATCGGCCTGATGTCAGGCACCTCGCTCGACGGCGTCGATGCGGTGCTGGCCGACTTCGGCGGCTCACACCCACGCGTCATTGGGCACAGCAGCGCCGCCTTGCCACCCGCCCTAAAAACCGAGTTGCTGGCCTTGAACGCTCCCTCAGACAACGAACTGCACCGCGCTGCTCTGGCGGCCAATGCGCTGGTTCGGGTGTACGCCGAACAGGTTCAGTCTGTACTGCGCCAATGCCGTTTGTCCACCTCCGCCATTCGGGCAGTGGGTGCGCACGGGCAAACCGTGCGTCACCGCCCCCAGGAGTTTGACGGCACCGGCTATTCGCTCCAACTCAACAACCCCGCCCTGCTGGCCGAGTTGTGCAGCATTGACGTGGTGGCGGACTTTCGCAGTCGCGATGTGGCCGCAGGCGGCCAGGGTGCGCCTTTGGTGCCACCATTTCACCAGGCTTTTTTTGGCCGCACGGACCAGGTGGTGGCGGTGCTCAATATCGGCGGTATCTCTAACCTGACGGTGCTTGATCCAGCCGCAACTGATTTGTATGGTTTTGACTGCGGCCCCGGCAACGCTCTGATGGACGCCTGGTGCCTGACCCATACCGGTCAACCGTATGACGACGGTGGCCGTTGGGCGGCACAAGGCCAGATCCATGGCGCACTGCTGAAGCGCCTGCTGGACGAGCCTTTTTTTGCCAAAACACCACCCAAGAGTACCGGCCGGGACTTGTTCAATATGCCCTGGCTCAAAGCTGCACTGGCCCAAACCGGCCCGCTGGCAAGCGCAGACGTTCAAACAACGCTCACCGAGCTCACCGCGCAAGTCTGTGCCACCAGCGTGCAACAGACAAGCGCCCACTGCAAAACGCTGATCGTTTGCGGCGGCGGCGCACTCAACACCCATTTGATGGAACGGTTGCAGAAGGCCTTGCCGACCTGTCAGGTTGTCAGCTCAGCCGAGTTTGGTTTGCCGCCCCTGCAGGTAGAAGCCTGTGCCTTTGCCTGGTTGGCACGGCAAATGATCACTGGTAAAACGGGAAGCGTCCAAAGCGTTACGGGTGCCAGGGGCGCCCGTATTCTTGGTGCGATCTACCCCGCGCAAGCACGCTAAGGCAAAAAAACCGGCTCAGGTCGAGAATGAGGAACCGCAGCCGCAGGTGCTTGACGCGCCGGGGTTCTTGATAACGAACTGTGCACCCTGCAAGTCTTCTTTGTAATCAATCTCGGCGCCCACCAGATACTGATAGCTCATGGCATCGATCAGCAGCGAGACACCATTTTTTGTCATGGTGGTGTCGTCTTCGTTGGTGATTTCATCAAACGTGAAACCGTACTGGAAGCCCGAGCAACCGCCACCCTGCACAAATACACGCAGCTTCAGATCCGGGTTACCTTCTTCGGCGATCAGGTCTGCCACTTTGGCGGCCGCGCTATCGGTAAACAGAATGGGGGCCGGCATTTCGGTTGGGATGTTTTCAGCTATAGCATTCATGGCGTGACTCCGTACAAATCAGGGTTTGCGCTAATAGTACAGTAATTTGGTCGGGAATTCCATTACTGATTGTTTGCCGCCAGTTTCAGTGTGGGCTTTTCTTCGTCACCCAGGAGCGGGCGCAACTGCCCAGTGATCAAGGCTCCCTGGTGCATTTCCAGTGCGGCGTACTCCACATCCCCCTCGATACGGGCTTTTGGCTGAAGTTCCAGCATTTTGCGCGCATGGATGGGGCCTTTCACGTGGCCGTTGATGATGATGTGGTCGGCCACAATTTCGCCGGTGATGCTGGCAATTTCCGAAATCACCAAAATACTGGCCAGATCGTCACTCGAGTGGATATTACCCGTGATGGTGCCATCCACGCGCAGACCGTCCGTGAAACGGATGTCGCCGGTGATCTGGCTACCCTCGGCAATCAGGCTCTTGATGGGGGGCTGCTTTTTCTTGTTGAACATAGGGACCTCGTTGAACGACTACAACTTGATGGACTGCGTGGCCTTGACCGTTGCGCCATCCATCACCTTGGCAGAAAAACCCTTTACCTGCACGTGGGCAGGCACCTCGAACGCGCCACCGATGCGGCCATATTGACGCACCTTGACTGCTGGTAACTCTCCCGGCAGGGCTGCCGACCAGGGCTTACCGTCGAGCACGCCAGAAAAAGTGAGTTCCAGCCGGCCATTGAATTCCGGTGGATTCTTGCCCGACTGAATCACCAGTACTTGCCATTTTAGCCTGCCGTCACCCTGCAACTCAGCATGGAGGCCTCGAATGGCCAGACCATCCACTCCACTTGCAGGAATGAGCTTTTCAAAAAACCCCAGGTCATCCCGCAGCGATTGATTCTCCATTTCCAGCTGCTTCACATGTCCCGCCACTTGCTCCTGGGTCGTGCGCTCGGTCGTGACCAGGGTTCCTGCCGTATTGGCAACCGACTGCGCCTGGTCCCGCTCAGTCTTGACAGTGGCAAGTTCGGTTTGCAGTTCGATCACTTGGGCATGCAGGCGCATCAACTGGTCTTTGGACCCCTTCTCCAGGCCCGCAATGTCCTTGCCAAACTCAAACGCCCACAGCCCAATGGCCGCACAAAACCCCATCACAATGGCCAGCACGGCCCAACGAAAGGGCCACGGCAGCGCGCTGCGCACGGCCATGCGCGGGGCACTGATGGTGAGGCGGCGGCGGAGCAGGCGAAAACGCATAGGGGGCGAAGTCTAACAGCCCTATGTAAAAAGCCGCCGGAACTTCCGTTCGGGCGGCTGCAACATTTGCAACGGCATGTTGCCGTCGCTGAATGCATTGATTAGCGCTTGGAGAACTGCTTGCGACGGCGCGCGCCGTGGAAGCCGACCTTCTTACGCTCGACTTCACGCGCATCACGCGTCACGAAGCCGGCTTGGCTCAAGGCGGGCTTGAGCGTTGCATCGTAGTCAATCAGGGCACGGGTAATACCGTGGCGCACTGCACCCGCTTGGCCGGACTCGCCGCCACCGGCGACATTGACCATGATGTCAAACGTTTCAGCGTGGTTAGTCAGCATCAGCGGCTGCTTGCAGATCATGATGGAAGTGCCGCGACCAAAGAACTTGTCAATGGCTTTGCCATTCACAACGATTTGGCCGGAGCCTTTTTTCAGAAACACGCGAGCGACGCTGGATTTGCGACGGCCGGTGCCATTGTTCCATTCACCGATCATTTGGCGGCCTCACGTTTCACTGCTGCGGAAGAAATTCCGGGGATGTCCAGAACCTTGGGCTGCTGGGCGGTATGGGGATGCTCAGCACCACCGTAGACCTTGAGCTTCTTGATCATGGCGTAACCCAGAGGGCCTTTTGGCAACATGCCCTTGACGGCTTTTTCCAAAGCACGGCCAGGAAACTTGCTCTGCATGTCGCGGAAGTTGGTGCTGGAAATACGGCCGGGATAACCCGAGTGACGGTAGTACACCTTGTCAATCGGCTTGGCGCCAGTGACACGCAGCTGGGCTGCATTGGTGACGATGATGAAGTCACCGGTATCGACGTGAGGCGTGTAAATGGCCTTGTGTTTGCCGCGCAAACGGAGAGCAACTTCGCTGGCTACTCGTCCGAGGACCTTATCGGTCGCGTCAATCACAAACCACTCGTGCACGACCTCAGCGGGTTTTGCGCTGAAAGTTGACATGAGATTTCTCTTTATAAAGGAGGGTTTGTCGGGCTCTTTTCCACGGTCGGCGTTCCTCTGATGGGAATCTCTTAGGTGGGGTTCACTTGGCACATGGTCGTGGGACGATGCCAAATGTCTTCGCCGCGGAGCCACAAAAGCGCTGCGAAGCCTTGGATTATACGAAATCTTGACACGTTAGTCGAATTTTGAATTCAGGGGTTACTATCCTCCCATGTTCAGTTACCGCCACGCCTTTCACGCCGGAAACCACGCCGACGTCCTCAAACACACTGTCTTATTGGCCGTTTTGCGCCATATGGTGCAAAAGGACGCGGCACTTACGGTATTTGACACCCATGCCGGTGCCGGGCTCTACCGTCTGGACGGCGACTACGCCCAGACCAGCGCCGAGGCGGCAGAAGGCTTTCTCAAGCTGGTAGCAGGCAAACCCTCGGCACCCTTTGCCCCATTGCTGCAGGATTACATCGACCTAGTGGCCAGCTTCAACAAGGCCGGTAGCCACAAGGTCTACCCCGGCTCCCCTTTCATCATCCACCGCGTCATACAAGAACGCGACCGCGACAAGCTCAAGCTGTTTGAATTGCACCCCACCGACACCAAAACCCTGACAGCCAATATTGCCCAACTCGAAGCGGGCCGCCAAATCGCCATCCTGCGCGAAGACGGTTTTGAAGGCGTCAAGAAATTTCTACCGCCCCCGTCGCGTCGAGCCCTGTTGCTGTGCGACCCCAGCTACGAGCTTAAGACCGACTATGGGCGCGTGGTCGACATGGTGGCCGATGCGCTGCTACGTTTTGCCACCGGCACCTATGCTGTGTGGTACCCCATCATTCCACGCCCCGAAGCGCACGACCTGCCCAAAAAACTCAAGACTCTGGCCAACAAGGCCGGCAAGCCCTGGCTGGGCACCACACTCACCATCAAATCAAGCAAGCTGTTGCAAGACGATGCGGGCGAAGTGATCCGCCCCGGCCTGCCCGCCAGCGGCATGTTCATCATCAACCCGCCCCACACCCTGAAGGCCGGATTGCAAAAGGCCTTGCCACAAATGGTGGAGTTGCTCAAGCAGGACGCCAACGCCACCTTTACCCTAGAGTCGGGTGGCTAATTCGGGAGCGTAAACCATGGCATTTTTCCGCGATGCGTTGGCCATCTTCCGGATGGAAATGACGCTTTTTCCGCGTTTCCCCAAACTGAGAATTTCAGCCGTCGGCGTCATGCTGATCCCAGCCCTGTATGCCCTGATCTACCTGGCCAGCGTGCGCGACCCCGGTGCCCACACGGGCGACCTCAAAGCCGCCATCGTCAACCTCGACCAGGGGCTGGACTACCGGGGCCAGCAGGTGAATATGGGCCAGGAAATGGTGACTTCACTCAAGCAGAGGCACACCTTTGGCTTTGTGGACATGGCGGTGGAAGACGACGCCAAGCTGGCAGTGCGCCAGGGCCATATGGCCTTTGCACTGATCATTCCCAAGGATTTCAGCGCCAATGCCGTGCCTGGCCAAGAGGCTGCGGGTGGGCGCCTGCAACTGTACGTGTCTGAAGGCAACAATTACAACGGCGCAGCCCTGGCCAAACGCTTCGCTGTCGAACTGGGTCACCAGGTCAACACCAACCTGAATGAAAAACGCTGGTCCTTGGTGCTGAGCACCGCTACTGGTTCCATCGACAAGCTGGCCCAGTTGCGCAAAGGCGCTGCCGCACTGCAAGACGGCGCTCACCGCGTCGCAGGTGGCGTGGCCAAAGCCGAATCCGGTTCCAAGGCCTTGTCCACAGGCGCCGATGGCCTAAACACCGCAGTGGGGCAACTAACCGACGGCGTCAAACAATTGGGCGCAGGCCTGCACACCATGGACCAACAACGTCCCGCAGCGCAGGATCTTGCGGCACTGAAATCGGGCGCTGCAGCGTTGGTCACCGGGCACGCTGCCCTGGGCCAGGGCCTGCAAGAATTACAAGGCGGCGCACAGAAACTGGCCGACGGCGCCGAACAGCTGCGCGATGAAACCAAAGGCATACCCCTTGTGGGTGGAAAAATTTCCGCAGGCGCTGGCCAGCTGGCCAATGGCGCCACCCAACTGGGCACTGGCCTGCAAAGCGCACGCAACGGTCAGACCCAGTTAGCCGATGGCACGCAAAAGCTCAGCACGGGTGTCGACAAACTTGCCGACGGCATGGCCGCTTTGGGCGGCGGCATTCACACGGCGGCCAGCAAAGTGCCAGCAGACGCCAAACTGGACGAACTGACCCACGGAGGGCAGAACCTGGCCAAAGGTGCACAGGATTTGCGCGATGGCCTGACCCAACTCAAAGCGGGCTCGCGCGAACTCAGCGCCGGACTGGATATGCTCAACCAATCCTTGCCCGGCGACATCAGCGCCCCCGACGGCAGTGCACGCGGTCTGGCAGATTCGGTGGAACCGGCAATAGAAATCGTCGCCCCTGTTCCCAACAATGGTGCTGGGTTTGCCCCCAATTTTTTGGCGACTTCGCTGTGGATGGGGGCGGTGATGTCGGCATTTTTGTTTCACCTGCGACGCCTGCCGCTGGCTGCACAGCCGGCCTCACGCCCGGCGCGGCTGATGGGCAAACTGGGCGTTCTGACGGGCATTGTGGCTGCACAGTCGGTGGTCATCTTGCTGATGACGCTGTTCCTGCTGAACCTGCACATCGCCCACCTGCCGCAGTTCATGTTTACGCTGCTGATTTCAGCGTTCAGCTTCCTGCTGATCATCGTGGCACTGACCCGCGCCTTTGGCGATGCCGGTAAGGCTGCGGCCCTGATCTTGCTGATCCTGCAACTGTCATCTGCAGGCGGCGTGTTACCGGTGGAGTTGAGTGGGGGCATTTACCAGACACTCAGCCCCTGGCTGCCGTTTACCTACGTCATCAAGGCCCTGCGTGCGACCATGTTTGGCGCCTTCAACAGCGAATGGTTCAGCCCCTGGCTGGCCATTGGGCTGGTGGGAGCCTTGGCCTGGCTTTCAGCCTGCTTTGTCGGGACCTGGAAGTTTGTGGGCCCGGACGAGCACCGCCCAGCAATGGACATTTGAGATCTTGCGGGACAGACCTTTAGCTCTGTCCTCAACTGATCAGCCCAATTCCAGCCGCTCGCACAGCGCCACAGTGGCCACGCTCTGGTTCATGGTGTAGAAGTGCAAGCCTGGTGCGCCACCGGCACGCAACTGCTCGCACAGACTGGTTACCACGTCCAGACCAAACGCCTTGATGGAGGCGGTGTCGTCACCAAAGCTTTGCAGACGCAGGCGAATCCAGCGCGGGATCTCGGCGCCGCAGGCATCCGAGAAGCGCATCAGCTGGGTGGAACTGGTGATGGGCATGATGCCCGGCACCACCGGCACATGCACACCCAAGGGCTGCCACATCGTCCACAAAGCGGAAGTAGGCATCCGGGTTGTAGAAATACTGGGTGATGGCCGAGTTGGCACCCGCATTTACCTTGGCGGCAAAAGCCTGCAGGTCGCGGTCGGGTGACTTGGCCTGGGGATGCACCTCAGGGTAGGCCGCCACTTCAATATGGAAATCATTGCCCGTTTCCTGCCGAATAAAGGCGACCAGATCACTGGCGTAGTGGAACTCGCCACCGGCACCGTAGCCGCTGGGCATATCACCGCGCAAGGCCACCAGGCGTTTGACACCCATGGACTTGAGCGTGGCCAGTTGTACGCGCACGGTTTCGCGCGTGGCGCCAATGCACGAAAAGTGCGAGGCCGCGCTCACCCCCTCGGCCAATATTTCGGAAACGGCTTTGAAAGTACCCTCTTGGGTGGATCCGCCGGCGCCAAAGGTCACCGAGCAAAACTCGGGTTTCAGCGTGTACAGCTTTTGCCGTACCACGCGCAGCTTCTCAACCCCTTCGGGTGTCTTGGGCGGGAAAAATTCCACGCTCACGGGGATGCGGGATGTTGCATTCATACTGTTTTTCTCGCACAAATGAAAAATTCGCGGTTGCCGTCGCCGCCTTCAATCGGTGAATCCAGCCAGGCAGTCACGGCCAGGCCCAGTTCGGCACAGCATTCACGCAGACGCTGTTCAATCTGCGGGTAGTAAGACGCATCCTTCACGATGCCCCCTTTGCCCACCTGGCCGGGCTGCAGTTCAAACTGCGGCTTGACCAGCGTTAGCAGCGTGCCGCCGCGTTTGAGAAACGGCACAACCGCCGGCAACACCAGCGTTTGCGAAATGAAAGACAAATCGCCTACCACCACGTCAAACTCCGGCACAAACGGCTCTTCGCCATGAATTTCAGGGTCAAATAGGCCGCCAGCCCCCGTGTAATTGACGCAACCAGCTATCAAATCACTAGCATCCAGCGACCGTGCGTTAACACCTTCCACGCACAGAACGCGTCCGTCCCCGCGGATGGTTGGGTGCAATTGGGCAGACCCAACATCCACGCCTACGACCATGCGGGCACCATGTTGCAACAGGCAATCGGTAAAACCACCGGTGCTTTGGCCGACGTCCAGACAGTCCAGCCCCTGCACCGACAAACCCACCGCCTTGAGTGCAGCCTCCAGCTTCAGGCCACCACGCGAAACATAGCGGGCCTCGGAATCGTCCAGCAGTTGAATGGGGGCGTCTTCGGGAACCTCGTCGCCATTCTTGGCCACGGTCTTCCACTCGTCCCCCTTCTTCCACTGAACGCCGTCGGCAATCAGGCGCTGGGCCTGCGAGCGGGTGCTCGCCAAACCCCGCTGCACCAGCAATTGGTCAATCCGCATGTTTTCCTTTGGTTAACTACAGTGCACCAGCCCCCTTTAGGGACACCGTCGAACCGGCTTTGCCGGGCGGCTGGTGTCGCCCCCTTGAGGGGGAGGCGCCGCAGGCGCTTCGGGGGTGTTCAATATCTGTAAGTGTCTTTTTTGTACGGGCCGGACTTGCTGACGCCAAGGTAGGCGGCTTGCTCATCGCTCAACTCCGACAACATGGCACCCACCTTGGCCAGGTGCAAACGTGCCACCTTTTCGTCCAGGTGCTTAGGCAATACATAGACCTTGCCGGACTTGTATTCCTTGGGCTTGGTGAACAGCTCGATCTGCGCAATGGTCTGGTTGGCAAAGCTGGACGACATGACGAAGCTGGGGTGGCCGGTGCCGCAACCCAGGTTCACCAGGCGGCCCTTGGCCAGCAGGATGATGCGCTTTTCGGGCTTGGCGTTCTTGCCCTTGGTGGCCGGGAAAATCACATGGTCCACCTGGGGCTTGATCTCGTCCCACTGCAGCTTCTCCAGCGAAGCAACGTCGATTTCGTTGTCGAAGTGGCCGATGTTGCTGACGATGGCCTGGTCCTTCATGGCCGCCATGTGCTTGTAGGTGATGACGTTCTTGTTGCCGGTGCAGGTCACAAAAATGTCGGCCTTGTCGGCGGCGTATTCCATGGTCACGACCTTGTAGCCTTCCATCGCGGCTTGCAGGGCGTTGATGGGGTCGATCTCGGTCACCCACACCTGGGCGGAGAGTGCGCGCAGGGCCTGGGCAGAACCCTTGCCCACATCGCCGTAGCCAGCCACCAAGGCCACCTTGCCGGCAATCATCACGTCGGTAGCGCGCTTAATGGCGTCCACCAACGATTCGCGGCAACCATACAGGTTGTCAAACTTGCTCTTGGTCACTGAGTCGTTGACGTTGATGGCGCGCAGGGCCAGCGTGCCCTTGACCGACATTTCTTCCAGGCGCATCACGCCGGTGGTGGTTTCTTCGGTCACGCCGATGATGTTTTTAAGACGGCGGCTGTACCAGGTGGGGTCGACCTTGAGTTTGGCCTTGATGGCCTTGAACAGGCAGATTTCTTCTTCGCTGCCGGGCTTGGCCAAGACCTTGATGTCTTTCTCGGCACGGGCGCCCAGATGCATCAAGAGCGTGGCATCGCCGCCGTCGTCCAGAATCATGTTGGGGCCTTCAGCTGCAGTGCCCTTCTTGCCGCTGAATTCAAAAATGCGGTGGGTAAAGTCCCAGTATTCTTCCAGCGTTTCGCCTTTGTGGGCAAACACAGGCGTTCCTTGCGCCACCAGTGCGGCAGCGGCATGGTCTTGGGTGGAAAAGATGTTGCACGAAGCCCAACGCACTTGGGCACCCAGCGCTTGCAGGGTCTCGACCAGCACGCCGGTCTGAATGGTCATGTGCAGTGAACCGGTAATGCGCGCGCCCTTCAGGGGCTGACTCTTCGCGAACTCTTGGCGGATGGACATGAGACCGGGCATTTCGGTCTCGGCAATGGTCAGCTCTTTACGGCCCCAGGGCGCTAGGCTCAGGTCGGCAATTTTGTAGTCTTCGGTCTTGGTCGGTTTAATCACGCTCATGGTTTGCTCCAAAAGTAACTCGTTAAGCCACTGAGCCATGCGGACAAACCAAAAGAAGGCTCACCACACAGACCAGTGGGTGAGCGCGGTTGACTGACGTTGCCCCGTCAAGGAAAACGTGTTCCGAGCCTCACTCGTGCTCCTTGCCATACATTGGGAAGGAGTCGAGCTGCAACGCTCCTCGGAAACCGCCATTATACGAAGGAGTGCGCTGACATGCAGCGGCCTCCCAATGCGGTGCAGCGCGTTTCGACGTCAGCCAAGAGACCGACTGACAGAGCCTCCGCTAAAATCGGTCGCTTTCGGGCATACGCCCGCGGACGCCGCGCCCCCGACCCACCTTCTGGAATTCCTGTGTCCTTTCTCTCCGAAACCCGCCGCCGGCGCACCTTTGCCATCATTTCCCACCCCGACGCCGGCAAAACCACGCTGACCGAAAAGTTGTTGCTGTTCTCAGGTGCGATCCAGATCGCCGGTGCGGTCAAAGGGCGCAAGGCCAGCCGCCACGCCACCTCTGACTGGATGGAAATCGAAAAGCAGCGCGGCATTTCGGTGGCCTCCAGCGTGATGCAAATGGCCTACCGCGACCACGTGGTGAACCTGCTGGACACACCCGGCCACAAAGACTTCAGTGAAGACACCTACCGTGTGCTCACCGCCGTGGATTCGGCGCTGATGGTGATTGACGCAGCCAACGGTGTGGAAGCCCAAACGCGCCGTCTGATTGAAGTGTGCCGACAGCGCGATACACCCATCATCACCTTTGTGAACAAGATGGACCGCGAAGTTCGCGACCCGCTGGACATTCTGGACGAGGTGGAGCGCGAACTGGGCATGCCCTGCGTACCCATGACCTGGCCGGTGGGCCAGGGCAAACTGTTTGGCGGCATCATCAACTTGCGCACCCAAACCATGACCGTGTTTGAAAGTGGCAGCGAGCGCCGCCCGCAAGATTTTGACGCCATGCCACTCTCCAATGCCGAAGCCTTGCAAAAGCGCTTTGGCCACGAGTGGGACACCGCACTGGAAAGCATGGAGCTGGCCACTGGCGCTTCACCCACATTCGACCGCGAAGCCTTTCTGGCAGGCAAACAAACCCCTGTTTTCTTTGGCTCGGGTGTCAACAACTTTGGTGTCATGGAAGTGCTGGACGCCCTGATTGACCTGGCGCCCTCACCCGGCCCGCGCACCAGTTCGTTTGTGGTCAACAAGCAGCCCGTCATTCGGGAAGTGCAGCCTGAGGATGAAGCCTTCAGCGGCGTGGTCTTCAAGGTGCAGGCCAATATGGACGCCAACCACCGCGACCGCATCGCCTTTGTGCGCATGGCCAGCGGCAAGTACACGCCGGGCATGAAGCTCAAAGTGATGCGCACCGCCAAGGAGCTGCGCCCCACCAGCGTGGTCACTTTCATGAGCCAGCGCCGCGAGGCGGTAGAAGAAGCCTACGCGGGCGACATCGTGGGCTTTACCACCCACGGCGGCGTGCAGTTGGGCGACACCATCACCGATGGCAGCGTCAACCTGATGTACACCGGCCTGCCCTTCTTCGCTCCCGAAATGTTCATGACCGTGGTGTTACGCAACCCGCTGCGCACCAAGCAGCTGCAGCAGGGCCTGGCCCAGCTGGGTGAGGAAGGTGCCATTCAGGTGTTCCGCCCCGAGATGGGCGGCAATATGCTGCTGGGCGCCATCGGGCAGTTGCAGTTTGAAGTGGTGCAACACCGCCTCAAAGGCGAGTACGACGCCGACATCCGCCTGGAAAGCAGTCAGTACACCGGCGCCCGCTGGATCACCGCCGACACACCCAAAGAGCTACAAGAGTTTGTGCACGCCTACCCGCAACGCATGGCGCGAGACGCGGCCGATGCGCTGGCCTACCTGTGCACCAGCCCGTATGACGTGCGCTTGGCACAAGAGCGCTTTCCCAAAATCCACTTTCACCCGCTGCGCGAACACGCCGGCTTGGCCCTGCAAACGGCAAGCTAGATGTTGCCACTCTTGTCCTGGCCGGTGTCTTCACGCCGAGCCATTACCGGCGTGTTTACCGACATTGATGACACGCTGACCACCCACGGCGCCATCACGCCCGATGCTTTGCAGGCACTGACCGACTTGAAGGCTGCGGACCTGACCGTGATTGCCATCACCGGGCGACCAGTGGGCTGGGGCCTGCCCTTTGCCAGCCGTTGGCCGCTGGACGCGTTGGTGGCGGAGAACGGCTCTGTGGCCCTGGTTGCCACCAATCCTCATAGTCAAAACACCCTCCAGCCCTCGTCAACGTTACACAAGCCGCTATCAAAACTGTATCAACAGGATACCGCCACCCGCATCGCCAACCGGGCTGCGATGCAGCGGGTTGCCGAGCAGGTGCTGCGGGAGGTTCCCAGCGCCCGGCTCGCGCGCGACGAGGGCGGACGCGAAACCGACCTGGCCTTTGACTACGCCGAGTTCAACCAACAACCGCCCGAAGACGTCCAGCGCGTACTGGCCGTGTTGCAGCGCACCGGCATGCACACCACCATGAGCAGCATCCATATACACGGCTGCTTTGGCGATTTCAACAAGTGGTTGGGTGCACGCTGGATTGCCCGCGAACTGCTGCAACGCGATCTGGAAGCAGAAATTGACCGCTGGGTGTTTGTGGGTGACTCCGGCAACGACCAGGTCATGTTCCAGCACTGCACGCACAGCGTGGGCGTGGCCAACATTGCGCGCTTTGCCGACCAGCTGACGCACTTGCCAACCTATGTGACCCAGGGTGCACGCGGTGCCGGTTTTTCCGAAGTGGCCAGCGCCTTGCTGGCGGTGCGCTAAGCCTGCACCACCGAACGCCTACCTGCCGTTGAGGTCGTCGTTCTTGAAATACTTGGTGCCTTGGATAGTGGCCTGCAGGGCCAGGCCGTTTTCTGTGAGCTGGTACAGCTTGACGCCTGGCGCCACCGTGATGGCACCGGCGGCAGCACCGCCCTTATCGCCGGCCTTGGCGGCAGCGTCGGCCTGGGCGCTGGCTTCCCAACCGCTCTCGGTGAACTGCTTGAGCTTTTCAGTCGTAGAAAAGACGAACACGCCGCGAAAATCCTTCACGCCAAGTCCAATGCCAAAGCCACCGGACACCATTTTCATATAAATGTCCTGGCCGCTGCCGTTGTCATGTGCCACACCCGACCCACCCGCTGCCGACAGCAGGATCAGGTTGATACCCACGTTGCTAAACACTGCGTAGCCGGCCGCTTTTTGCACATCGGCCTTGGCGGCTGGGTGCACTTTGTACAGGCGCGCCAACGTGGCGGAACGCATCTTCTGGATCTCGGCTTTCTGCTCGGCCACCGTCTCGGCCAACGCGGGCCCACTGGTAGCAAACAGGAATGCTCCCGCAAGGGGGAGTAAGGACTGGAACATTAGGCGGCGTTGCATGCTGGAATCTCCTTGCGTGGTTGTGGCGATGTCAGGCAAACCATACACCATCTGCGGCCAACTGCGCGGCCCAATCGTCTCAAACGTCTGCAAAGGCCTGCAGCACGTTCACCGCGTTCACGCCGACCTCTTGCACCGCGTAGCCGCCTTCAAACACCAGCACCGTGGGCAGACCACAGGCTCGCAGACGCGCGCCCACGCGCAGGTAATCGTCACTGTGCAGTGTGAAGCCGGAGATGGGGTCGCCCACAAAGGTGTCCATACCCATCGACACCACCAAGGCCTGGGCACCAAACTGCTGGATGCGTGCCAGCGCCGTGTCCAGCGCAGCCGCCCAGGCGGGGTAGCCGGTGCCACGCGGCAGCGGCAGGTTCAGGTTGAAGCCCTTGCCCGCGCCAACACCCGTCTCGTCCGCGTGACCCAAAAAGAACGGGTATTCGGTGCGTGGGTCGCCATGGATGCTGGCAAAGAACACGTCTGGGCGGTCATAAAAACAAGCCTGCGTGCCGTTGCCGTGGTGGTAGTCAATGTCCAGCACCGCGACCCGCTCCATACCCGCATCGCGCAGATACTGTGCGGCCAATGCAGCGTTGTTCAAAAAACAATAGCCACCAAAAAAGTCGGCACCCGCATGGTGGCCGGGTGGGCGGCTTAGTGCAAACGCGGCGCGGTCACCCGCCAGCATGGCCTGCGCCGCACTCAGCGCGCAATGCGCCCCGGCACGCGCCGCCACCCAGGTTCCCGCTGTAAAAGGCGTGCCCGCATCAAACGAATACAAACCCATCTTGGCGGAAAAGTTGTCGGGCTCGATATCGGTGCGAAAGGTGCGCGTGGGCCAGACCGAGGGCAGAATGTCTGTGCCCGCATTGGCCGGGTCCAGCGCCACCCACTGGTCCCAGGCAGTGGCCAAAAATTGGAGGTAACGCCGGCTGTGGATACGCTCCAGCAGCGCGTCGTCAAATGCGTTGGGGTGCTGTACGGTGCCCAGTTTGCGCCGCTGCAGCTCGGCCAGCACATGGTCAGCGCGGGCCGGAACCTCGTAGCATGGCACCAAAGCACCGCGAAACATTTCGACCTTGCCTTGGTGCTGGGCGTGAAGGTGGTTGTAGAAGGTGATCATGGGTGGGCTCTAGGCTGCTGGGTTGAACGCAGCAGTCGTGTAGGTGATTGCCAAAGTATGCACGACTCCACCCGAACCAGCTACGCTTTGTGTCGTAGCCCAAGGCTATGATTGAGCGATAACAGAACGTTGACGTCCTGTACTTTCACGGTGACTCACGACGTATCAGTGAATTTTCTGTCAAAGGAACGATTGCACGATAGATCTTACATCCTCGGATACCGATGCAGTGATTTCTAGTCTCATTTTGTCGGAACGATTCGAACCGACTCGCGCAGAATTCCACCCGATTCAACGCTTCCATCTATATTCGCGTCACCACGGATGCGGGCTTCGCAGTCTTGCCTGTCGTCTCCTTTGTGGACTGCACAACGTCGCAGCGCATTGATTTGATACTCGCTCATATTGCGCTCGTTCACCAGGTGCCCACGCTTGAATTCGGCATACGCATTTTCTGCCTCACGACGACAGTTCGCACGGTTTGAACCCACTGTAGGACTGTCACATGCCGCCATTTCTTGTCGATAGCGATCCCGTCCTGTTGACGAGTCCGTTGCATTTGCCATTTGAACCGTTGCACAGCCGACCAGCGAAATCGCGCAGATCCGAAGTAGGCCAAATGCCCGCTGATTTATCGTATACATGAATAACTCCTTGGACTTAATGACGTCATTTGTGGGTCTTGCGTATCGATTCCGCGAATCGGCCCATGACCGGTTGGAATATGGCAGTTTTGGACAGCTATCTCTGTGCGATGCCGAACACAAAGCGGAAGTGTTACGTAGTGCACACGAAGAAAGCCTGATGGACCGATACGCCTACACAGAAGGCACGGACCATTGCAGCCGGCACGCAGCCATTCGTCACCGGGCAAGGTTCGCAAGAAGTGGACAATCGTAGCCAGCGTTACCATATTCTTCGGATGGGCAGCATCTCAAAGAGTGCAACCCAGCCTTTGAACACCGGGTATGCCCGGTGGTTCTGCCTGCAAAAAAGGCGGTCAGCCTTTGCGGTGTTTCACGCCAAGAATGCTCCGGCCCCAAATGAAAAACCCTGCTAGCCAGGTGGCAGCAGGGTTTGTTAGTCAGGGCAACCGTCCGGTTAGCTCAGCATGCCCATCATGCGCGGCAACCACAGGGACAGGGGAGCCCAGTAGGTTACCAGCAACAAGAAGCCCAACATCGTGAGCAGCCAGGGCCAAACGGCCACTGTCAACTCGGTAATACCCATCTTGGTAATGCCAGAGGCCACGTACAGGTTCAAGCCCACAGGCGGATGGCACATACCCACTTCCATATTGACCACCATGATGATGCCAAAGTGCACCGGATCAATGCCCAGCTTCATGGCGATGGGGAACAGGATGGGTGCCAGAATCAGCACAATACTGGACGGTTCCATAAAGTTGCCCGCCACCAGCAGCAACACGTTTGAGATCAGCAGGAAACCAATCACGCCCACACCAGTGCCGATCATATTGTCGGCCAGTTGTTGCGGAATGTTTTCGTGCGTCAGCAGAAACGAAAACAGCACCGCATTGGTAATGATGTACAGCAGCATCGCGCTCATGTTGGCACTGGAGAGCAACACGCGGGGTACATCCTTCAGGCCCATGTCCTTGTACACAAATACCGCTACAAAGAACGCATACACCGCGCTCATGGCAGCAGCCTCGGTGGGTGTGAATATGCCGGTGTAGATTCCGCCCATCACCACCACGATCAGCAGCAGTCCCCAGATGGCCTTGCGGAACGCCACCCAACGCTGTGCCCATGTTGCCTTGGGTTGGCATGGGTAGTTATTCTTCTTGGCGCGGTACCAGGTGGTCAGGCCCAGCAAGAAGGCAAGAACGGCACCAGGCACCACACCGGCCATAAACAAGGCCCCTACCGAGGTGTTGGTGGATACCGAATACATCACCATCACGATGGACGGTGGAATCAGGATACCCAGCGCACCCGACGTGGTGATCACTCCAGCGCCAAACGCCTTGGGAAAACCGGCCTTGACCATGGCGGGCATCAGGATGGAGCCAATGGCAACCACGGTGGCAGGGCTGGAACCCGACACAGCCGCAAACAGGGCGCAAGCCAGCACACCACCCAAACCCAGGCCACCATGCCAGTGGCCCACCATGGAGGTGGCAAACGCGATCATGCGTCTGGCCACCCCACCGTGGGTGAGGAAGTTGCCCGCCAGAATAAAGAACGGAATCGCCATGATCTCGAACTTCTCGATTCCCGTGAACAGCTTGAGTGCGACCGATTCAATTGGCACCTCGGTCATAAAAAACAGGAAGGACAGTACGGTCAAGCCCAGCGAAATGGAGATGGGCATGCCGGTGAGCATGAGCACCACCAGCAGGGTCAGAATGATGAATGCGTTCATTTCGTATCCCCTTTGCGTGGGGCTTCGTCGGCTTTATCCAGACCATGGGGATGCAGGTTGTCGTCCATGCGGTAGATCGCATCGTCCTTGCCCGGTGCCAGCGGTTCGTCTTCTTCAAGACCGTCCACATGACCGTGGTCATGGTGTGGCAATTCACCCGTGCGCAAAAACGCGACGGTGACCTGCAGAAAACGGAAACACATCAGGTAGGAGCCCAAAGGGATGACGGAATACACGATCCAGGTCGGCCATTCCAGGTCTGGGGTTGTCGGTCCCTCAAACACGTCACCCAGTGCCATGCCGAAGGTAGATAGAAACGCATGGTGCATGCCGTTTTCCCAGACAAAGCGCAAACCAAGCGTGCCCACAATACCCGTGAACAGGGCGCCTGCCAGCAGACCGAACACCACGAACTTTGCCCGCCACGCATCGCCCATGCGGTTGATCAGCACATCCACTCCCACGTGGATGCCAGTACGCACACCATAGGCGGCGCCAAATTTTGCCATCCAAACGAACATGATGATGCACAGCTCTTGTGCCCAGCCCATGTTGATGCCAAGCAGCCAGTCCTGAACGCCTGGAATGGCCATGCCCGACGCGTAGCGGTGCACGACCGACGCAAAGATGATCAGGGTCGCCGCGCCCATGAGGAATGTGATGATCCATTCCTCGAGGTGATCGAGAATTTTCATGGTGTTGTTCCGTTAGCTACAAAAAAGCTCGGTTGCCAGACCGAGCCTTAGCTGCGCTTGCTACTTGGCGGGGTTGTACCCGGTTTCCTTGTAGATGCTGTGGATCAGATCCTTGCCGATACGCGACTCCATCTCGGTATGGACTTTGGCTGTAGCCTTTTTGAAGGCTGCACGCTCAGCCACAGTGGGTACATAGACCTGGGTCTTGCCGGATTTTTTGACGGCTTCCAATGCATTGTCGTTTTCCTGCTTGGCAATCTGGTTGGCATAGCGGGTTGCCTGCTCCATGGCGTCTTCCAGTTGCTTACGGATATCGGCTGGCAAACCATCCCAGAATTTCTTGTTGGTAATCACAGCGTAGCCCAGATAGCCGTGCTCGGTGAGTATCAAATGCTTTTGCACCTCATGCATTTTCTGGGTGTAGAGGTTGGAAATCGGGTTCTCGGTTCCGTCCACCACACCTGTTTGCAGGGCCTGGTAGACCTCGGAGAACGCCAGCACCTGCGGCAAGGCGCCCAGGGCACGCATTTGCGCTTCCAGCACCTTGGAAGACTGGATGCGCATCTTCAGGCCCTTGAGGTCTGCCGGAGTCTTGATGTCCTTGTTGGCCGAGAAGGATTTGAAGCCGTTGTCCCAATAGGCGAGGCCCTTGACGCCCTTGGCATCGAGCTTGTCCAGCAGCATACGGCCCACGGGGCCCTGGGTTACTTTGTGCAACTCATCATAGTTGTCAAAAATGTAGGGCAGGTCAAACACCTCAAACTCTTTCACACCCAAGGGGCCAAATTTGGCCAGGGAGGGTGCCAGCATCTGCACTGCACCAATTTGCAGTGCCTCCATCTCTTCCTTGTCTTTGTAGAGCGTGCTGTTGGCATACACCTCGACCTTCACACGGCCCTTGGTGAGTTCCTCGGCTTTTTTCTTGAAGTACTCCGCCGCATGCCCCTTGGGCGTGTCATTGGCGACCACGTGGCTGAACTTGATGATGATGGGCTGCTGCGCCATCGACAGAAGCGAAAACGAGCCAATAGCCAGGCCCAGGACAATGCTGCGAAGTTTCATGGTGTGTGTTCCATTGGTAGTTGATCTGACGAGCTTGAAGCGTAATCGAACAGATCACAATCTCAAGTGTGGACATCCACTAAGGGTTAACCCGAGGCATTGAAATTATCCCGTACCATCGAGCTCCTTTATTCTTGGCTGCACGCCGCATTACCTTGTTCCTTGCTGCCAAACTGTTCGTTCTGCTGACACAGCCACTGGCCTGGATAGCCACGCTGTTGCTAGTCAGTTTGCTGGTGCCACACAAACCGGCTTTTGGCCGAAAGCTCGTGGCCTTGGCGTTGGGATTACTGCTGTTCATGGGTTGGTTGCCACTGCCAGAGTTGTTGATCCGCAATCTGGAAAGTCATTACGCAGAAGTGATGCCCGACGTGGATTTACGCGGCTATACCGGCATGGTAGTGCTGGGTGGTTCCAGCGAGCCTGGCTACGTCGCCAAAGACCATGCACAGCCCCTGCTCAATGACGCCGGTGAACGCATGACGGCACCAGTGGCCCTGATGCGTCAGTACCCCCACCTTCGATTGCTCTTCACCGGTGGAGAAGGCGATTGGTTGAGCAGAGGGCCCAGCGAGGCGCAGCGTGCCGAGGTTTTCTTCAACCAGATGGGAGTACCGGCCCAACGCATAAAGTACGAGTCTGCCTCCCGCACTACGTATGAAAACGCCTTGCTCACCGCGCAATTGCCGGGCGTGGACATCAGCCAACGCTGGTTGTTGGTCACATCAGCGTGGCACATGCCACGGGCCATGGCCACCTTTGCCAAGGCTGGCTGGAATGTCGCGGCCTATCCGGTGGACTTTCGCACCGGGCTGGCAACGCCATGGACCACCTACTCAATCAAGGACGGCGCACGCAACTGGCAGTTGGCCCTGCACGAGCTTTTGGGCATCGTGGCCTACCGAATCACTGGGCGTCTATAACAGGCCGGGCAAGCACTTTATCAATGCGCTTACCTTCCAACTCTGTCACTTCAAACTGCCATTGCGCGCAGTCAATGCGCGCGCCAACGGCCGGCAGATCACCCGTAACGGCCATCAGGAGGCCAGCTAGCGTGTTATAGCGGCCACGGTATTCCTGGGGCAATTCGTCGATATCCAACCGGGCCTTCAGCTCTCCTACCGGCATCAGACCATCAAGCAGCCATGTTCCATCACTGTGCTGCTCCGCCCATGCCTGTGTCTGCGCGTCGGGTTTCAATTCACCCGTAATGGCTTCCAGCAGGTCGTGTGGGGTGAGCAGGCCTTGGACGACACCGTACTCATCCACCACAAACACCATGCGGGCTGACGTGGTGCGGAACTGCTCGATCAGCTCCATGCCACTGAGTGTTTCCGGCACAAACGGGGCGGGCTCTGCAATGTCTTCAATATGGCCTGGGTGGTTTGGCCCCAACTCCAGTAGCCGGGCCACGCTGATCTTGCCCACGACGCGGTCCAGCGAGCCGCGACACACGGGGTACCAGGAATGCGCACCCTTGTTACCGCCCAAGCTGGCCTGTGCCAGGCATTCAGCTACGGTAGCATTGGCATCCATCCATTCGATGTCCGACCGCGGCAGCATGATGGATGTCAGTGTGCGGTCATCCAGATCAAACACATTGCGCACCATCTGGTGTTCGTGCTGTTCGATGATTCCAGCGTCGACACCCTCCTCCAGGCTGGCGGAAATTTCGGCTTCGGTCACAACCCGGTTATCCGTGGCATCAATACGCATCAATCGGAGCATCCCATGCGTGCACATCGACAGCAGGCGCACGAATGGCTTCGCGCCGCTGGCAAACCAGGTCATGGGGCGGGACAGAACCCGTGCCACCGGCTCGGGGTACAACTGGCCAATGCGCTTGGGCACCAGTTCACCAAACAAAATGGTGATAAAGGTGATGATGGTCACCACCAAGGCCGTGGCAGAGATTTCGGATGCGCGCTGGGAAATGGGCAACACCGACTGCAACCAATGTGCCACCCCGTCACTGAACGCTGCCTCACCCACAATGCCGTTTAGCATGCCAATGGACGTCACGCCCACCTGAACGGCAGAAAGAAACTGCGTGGGATTTTCCAGCAGGGCCTGCGCGGCCAGGGCGCCCTTGTCACCCGTGTCGGCCATGGCCTGCAAGCGCACCTTGCGGCTTGCCGTCAGCGCCAACTCGGACATGGCAAAGGCGCCATTGAGCAGCGTGAGCAGCACGATCAAAAGAAATTCCATGAAACCCAAGCGAGAATGAAGACATGGCACTTTACATGATTGGTGACGTGCAGGGCTGCGACAGTGCTCTGCAGCGTTTGCTGGATACCATCGATTTTTCACCCAGCCGCGACACCCTGTACCTGCTGGGTGACCTGGTTAATCGCGGCCCCGACTCCAGCGCCGTGCTGCGGCGTTTGATGGGCTATGGCCATGCAGCCCACTGCTTGCTCGGCAACCACGACCTGAACCTGCTGGCGGTTGCTCAGGGTGTGCGCAAGCCACATCGCAAAGATACGCTGGATGCCATATTGCAGGCGCCAGACCGTATCGCCATGCTGAACTGGCTAAGCCATCAAAAAATGGCGCTGTTGTTTCAAACCGCCGACAAGCCGCTGCTCATGGTGCATGCCGGCGTATTGCCGCAGTGGAGTGCACCACAAACCCTGGCCTTGGCAGAAGAGGTCGAAGCGGCCTTGCAAAGTGATCAGGCAGCCGCATTCTTCCGGTCCATGTATGGCAATGCACCCAACCAATGGTGCGACACCCTGACTGGCATGGACCGTCTGCGCGTTATCGTCAATGCGCTGACACGTCTGCGCTTTTGCACTGCCGATGGCGCCATGGAATTTGATACCAAAGAAGGCGCAGCCGGCGCGCCAGATGGATATATGCCGTGGTTTGAGGTGCCGGGCCGCCGCACGGCAAACACTACCGTGGCGTTTGGCCACTGGTCCACACTGGGCTGGCTGGAGCGCAGTGACCTGTTATCACTGGATACCGGTTGTGTCTGGGGTGGTTACCTGAGCGCGCTGCAGTTCAACCTGCAGAATGACAGCCAGACACTGGTACAAGTACGGTGTGAACCCGCACAGCAGCCCGGCCCATCCTGATCAGGACGACTTGAACAAAGCGGCGACTTTGACCTTGGGTTTGATATTGGCCGAAATGCTGCGTGTGGCCGGACGTCCACTGGCTTCCCACGAAGGGGTTGCCACTTCACTCACTGCCGCCGGTTCATAGGGTTTGTCGAAAAACGGATCGCGCGGCGCTTTGGGCACCCGGGCAAAATCGCTGCGCGGTGCCCGTGATGGCCGGCTGGAATAGTTCTCGTCCTGCGAACCGCGGCCTTCGCTGCGTCCACCCCGGCCACTGCTGCGAACACTGTCGCCACCGCTTTCCCCTTCATGGGAATACATGCGACGGCCATCGTTGATACGTCCCTGCTTGCGGATATCAGGGACGTCTTCGTCAAACTCCACCGCTTCCAGTTCGATCTTGGTCTTGATCAGTTTTTCGATGTCGCCCACCAAGCGGGCATCATTGTTGCCACCGACAAAGCTCACCGCCAAGCCGGCAGCGCCAGCACGACCGGTGCGGCCAATGCGGTGAATATAGTCTTCGGCGTTGAAGGGGATGTCGAAGTTGAACACCGCCGGCACATCCTTGATGTCCAGGCCGCGGGCGGCCACATCGGTACACACCAGCAAATCCACCTCGCCCTTTTTGAAGGCTTCCAACGCTTTGAGTCGTTCGTCCTGGCTCTTGTCGCCGTGTAGGGCTGTGGTCTTGAGACCTTCGCGTTCCAGCGAACGGGCCAGGCGGGCGCAGCCCAGCTTGCTGTTCACAAACACAAAGGCCTGCTTCATGCCGCGGGTCTTGAGAATCTGGTGCAAGGCGTGGCGCTTTTCGTCTTCCGGCACGCTGTAAAAATGCTGTTCGACCGTGGAGGCCGTCGCATTGGGACGCGCCACTTCAATGGTGATCGGATTTTGCAGGTAGCTGCTGGCCAGCCGTTTGATCTCAGGCGAGAAGGTGGCGCTGAACAGCAACGTCGTTCGGGTCTTGGGCAAGTAAGACAGAATGCGTTGCAGGTCGGGCAGAAAGCCAATGTCAAGCATGCGATCAGCCTCGTCCAGCACCACGTATTCGACCTGGTTCAGCACCGCATTCTTGGCTTCAATATGGTCCAACAGTCGACCCGGTGTGGCCACCAGGACTTCAACACCGCGCTTGAGCTCAAGTGTCTGGGGCTTCATGTCCATGCCGCCAAACACCACGGCACTGCGGATGTTGGTGTACTTGGCGTAGAGCTTGACCTGCTGTGCCACCTGGTCGGCCAGCTCGCGCGTGGGCAACAACACCAAGGCGCGTACCGGGTGGCGGGCCGGAGAGGTAGAAGCGTTTTCATGCTTGAGCAAACGCTGGATCAGTGGCAGCGCGAAGGCCGCTGTCTTGCCGGTGCCCGTTTGGGCAGCGCCCATCACATCCTTGCCCGTTAAAACGACGGGAATGGCCTGGGCCTGGATGGGGGTCATGGACTCGTAGCCCATTTCGGCCACGGCGCGAGCCAGCGGTTCGGCCAACTGCAACTGGGCAAACGCCATGGTGGGCGTGTCTGCGGTCAGTTCATTCGATATTTCTGTAGTAACCGGGGTATTCAGTTCAGTATTCAAGTCGGTCATGCATAGCAAAAGGAGGTGCTATCCGTCCGATAGCTGATTGGCGCCCAACGCTGGGAGCAATCCGTATTATCCCCTATCCAGCCCGCCAAGCCAAAAAAGGGGCTCGTCGGTATTTAGGGCGCGCCCTTGGCGAAGGTATCGCAGCTTTTCACACTGCCATTCTGGAATCCGGTATCAAACCAGTGCTGGCGCTGGGCGCTGGTACCGTGGGTGAAGCTCTCTGGCACCACACGGCCCGTGGCGGCGCGCTGCAAGGCATCGTCGCCAATCTTTGCTGCCGCGTTCATCGCCGAGGCAATGTCGTTCTGGTCGAGTTTGAAACTACCTTGTGCGTAATGCCCCCAGATGCCGGCAAAACAGTCAGCCTGCAACTCCACCCGCACACTGAGTGCGTTGTACTCGGTCTTGCTGACGCGCTGGCGCATGGCATCCACCTTGCCGCTGATCCCCAACAGGTTTTGCACGTGATGTCCGACCTCATGCGCGATCACATAGGCCTCAGCAAATTCGCCAGGCGCGCCCAACTGGTTCTTCAGGGTCTGATAGAACGCCAGGTCAATGTAGACCTTCTGATCGCTGGGGCAATAAAACGGGCCCATCGCGGTTTCACCCTGGCCACAGGCGGTCGGATAACTATCGCGAAAGAGATCCAGCTTGGGTTTTTTGTAGGTCGCGTTGCTTTTGGCAAAGATATCTGTCCAGACGTCTTCGGTACTGCCCAAAACGGTCTGGACAAAACGGCCCAACTGATCGTTGGCCGGCGGCTGTCGTGGTGGTGCCTGGCTGACGGTTGGCGCCGAGGCCCCATCACCACCACTCAGAAAACCCAGCACTGTCATTGGGTTGACCCCTAAAAAATAGGAAGCTGCCAGTGCGATGACGATGGAGCCAATGCCAATATGGCGCCCGCCGATGCCACCACCGCCAGATCCACCGCCATCGTCGCGGCGATCTTCAACATTGTCGGATTCGCGATTGCCTTCCCATTTCATATTGGCTCTCCTTGATCAGTTCGTGTGACGAATGATGTATTACTGGCTAGGCCTTGGGTAAAGTAACACCCACTTGGCCCTGGTACTTGCCGCCGCGGTCTTTGTAGGACACCTCGCAGACATCGTCTTTGTCGCTCTCAAAGAACAAAACCTGGGCGCAGCCTTCACCAGCGTAAATTTTGGCAGGCAACGGTGTGGTATTCGAGAACTCCAGCGTAACGTAGCCTTCCCACTCGGGCTCGAACGGTGTGACGTTGACGATGATGCCGCAGCGCGCGTAGGTGCTTTTGCCCAAGCAGATGGTGAGAACATTGCGCGGAATGCGGAAATACTCCAGTGTGCGGGCCAAAGCGAAACTGTTGGGCGGAATGATGCAGACGTCGTCGTTGAAATCGACAAAACTCTTCTCGTCAAAGTTCTTGGGGTCAACCACCGTGCTGTGGATGTTGGTGAATACCTTGAACTCGGGTGCGCAACGGATGTCATAGCCGTAGCTGCTGGTGCCGTAGCTGATGATTTTTTTGCCGTCTTGCTGGCGAATCTGTCCCGGCTCGAACGGTTCAATCATGCCGGTCGTCTCGGCCATATGGCGAATCCACTTGTCGCTTTTGATGCTCATGGGGGCTCAACTCCTAAAGTGGGGGTGATTGTAAGCAGGGCAAGTGCCTCAAATCGCTTGAGAGATTACTGTGCGCTCAATCAACCGGTCATCCCCCAACACAATCATCGAAAACAACAACTCATCCAGATTGGCGGCCAACGCCGTTTTGCGGGCCAGCAAGGGCGTGGCCTGCGGATTGAGCACCACAAAGTCAGCCTCGCAGCCCGGCAGCAGGTTGCCAACCACCCCGTCCAGCCCCAGAGCGCGTGCCGCGCCCGCCGTATGCTGCCACCACAAGTGCTGGGGACTGAGCGACAGGCCCTGCTTGGTCTGCCCCTCACGTCCCACGTAGTAGGCGCCCAGCATGGTGTGAAAAGGGCTAAAACTGGTGCCACCACCCACATCGCTGGCCAGGCCGTACTCATACCCCACGCGGTCAGCCTCGACGTAGTCAAAAAAACCGCTACCCAAAAAGAGGTTGCTGGTAGGGCACACCGCAGCCGCTGCGCCGGTGTCGCGCATCAGCGCGCGATCGTCGTCATCGAAGTGGATGCAGTGGGCGTAAATAGCGCGCTGGCGCATCAGGCCGAAATCATCGTAAGTGGCCAAGTAGCTGCGCGATTGGGGAAATAGCTGCCGCGCCCAAGCGACCTCGTCCTTGTTCTCTGCCACGTGGGACTGAATCCATACGTCCGGGTAGCGTGCAGCCAGGTCCCCGGCTCCGCGCAACTGCGCCTGAGTCGACATGGGCGCAAAGCGCGGCGTGATGGCATAGCCCAAGCGGCCCTGACCGTGCCAGCGGTGGATCAGGGTCTCGGCGTCCAGCAAACTTTGCTCGGTGGCATCTGTGCCCACACCCGAGCGGTTGAGCAGTTGCGCCGGGGCGTGGCGGTCCATCAGGCACAGGCCGGTGATCAGGCGCATCTGCTCGGCTTGGGCTTGGGTAAACAGTGCGTTGACCGATTCTGTATGCGAGGTTGCAAACGCAAGCGCCGTGGTGACCCCATTGCGCAACAGTTCTGCTATAAAAAACGTAGCTGCTTGCGCACTGTATTCGAGGGCTGCAAATCGATTTTCTTCTGGGAAAGTATGGTTCTCCAGCCACGGCAGCAGGCCATCGGCGGGTGAGCCAATCACGTTGGTCTGCGGATAGTGGATATGCATATCAACAAAACCCGGCGCAATGATTCGCCCCGGCAGATGCTCTACTGGCACACCGGGGTAGTGCTGGGCCAGTTCACGCCATGCCCCCACCGCCTGCACCACCTGCACACCTGCCGCGTTGGCCCCAACCACCAGCAGGCCGTCCTCTTCAAACCGCGCGCACGCTGCACCCTCGCTGTGCGGGGCAAACCAGAGAATTGAGGCGCGGTAGGATTTCATGCGTACAAGCTTAAACCGGGATCGGCTCGCTCCGCGTACAGCTGGCCAATAATTACCCATTATTGTTCTGCTGGACGCTATCGGACCTTGAAGGTCCAGTGCGCCCGCACTGGCGGCTCGCGCTACAGTGCCAGCCACGATTCAGTCACACGCAGCAATCAACGTATGTCTTGCACTGGCCTTGTATACTTTTCACACATTGGTGGACGCAGGTAACTGACCTATCGGACCGTAAATCCCTGTGTGAGTGCGCCAGCCCAGATAGACTGAAGCCGCATTCGGTACCGCTGAAGTCCATCCGACCACCAAGGACCTGGGTTTTTTGCAACCGGCACATCACTCAACACCAGGTCCGCGACCCAAACTCCTGTCTGCCCCTGTATCCGAATGCTGGCCGTGCCGTCGGATTGAATGCCCAACGTGGCGCTACTGTCGATAGACTGCAGGTTGCGCAGCAGCAAATCGGGTTCCAGAATGGCTGGATACAAAATCTGGTTATTACCCTTTGAGTCTGTAAAGTGTAAATAACCATCTAATTCCATGGTCAACGTTGCCCCGGCACTCAGGTTGAACTGTGGTTTCGACCAGAAGCTGGGTTGCACCACATAGGTCTGCCCGTCCACCGCAGCGCTGAGTACACCATTGTTTTCCATGCGTGCAGTAGCACCGGCTGGCAACAGACCAACAAGCTCGTCCAAATTCTGCACGGCGGGCACAATCAGCAGAGCCGTACCGCTAACAACAACCTGGTATTGGCCATTGCCCACCGGGTAGAGTCCGTCAGCGCGCGGGTCGTTGAATTGAACCGCCAGCGGCGCAAAAACATAGTTCTGCCCATTGGGTGCGGCCATCACCACAATACCCAGGGATGACTGACCAACAAAACGAAGCCCAGGACTCAGGACGCGTTCCAATACGCTCGCTACCCCAACCATGGTTGCTGTACCTTTTTCGGTGTGAAGATCAAGCACCGTTGGAGCTGTGACCATGCCCGCCCACGGAAACGGCCCTGGTGGAAACACGGGCGGTGGCGGGGGGGGATTGCCCAGCTCCGTATCCACGGCACTGGAGCAGACTTCAACTCCCGTTGTGACGCCACTGGTGGCGACCGGGGTCACGCAGAAGAACAGGTAACGACTCTGCGCGATGGAAACCACGGCATAGCTGATGGAGGTTGCACCAGGCACAGCAACTTTGGTTGCGCCACTACTCTGGGAATCGCGCATCCAGCGGAAGGTTGAGATGCCCTGAGGATCGTTCTGTGCATCGCTATATGTGTAGCGACCAGTGAGTATGCGACTGATCTGAAGGCTACCGTTAATGCCAACGTTGCTGGCCACTGGCGGCGTATTGACTAGGAAGGTGGCAGTGACTGCTTTGACCGTCGTCACATTATTCAGAACACAAGTGGCACCAGTGCAATCTCCACTGAAGCTACTAAAGTTGTAACCCACATTGGCCGTGGCAGTGCAGGTGCTGCTGCTGCCATGCTGCACCGGGTTGGGCGTACAACTTACGGACCCTCCCGCCACCGGGCTGGCCGTGGCGGTGATGGCGTAGGTGTTGAGCGTGAAAATGGCCGTCACGCTCTGCACCGACGTAACGTTGCTGAGAACGCAGGTAGCACCAGTACAGGCACCGCTAAAGGCGCTGAAGGTGTAACCCGCGCTGGCCGTGGCAGTACAGGTGCTATTACTGCCATGCGGCACCGGGTTGGGGGTGCAGCTCACCGACCCTCCAGCCAGCGGGCTGGCCATGGTGGTGATGGCGTAGGTGTTGAGCGTGAACGTGGCTGTCACGCTCTGCACCGACGTAACGTTGCTGAGGACGCAGGTCGCACCAGTGCACGCACCACTAAAGGCACTGAAGGTGTAACCCGCATTGGCCGTGGCAGTACAGGTGCTATTGCTGCCATGCGGCACCGGGTTGGGCGTGCAGCTCACCGATCCTCCAGCCAGCGGGCTGGCCGTGGTGGTGATGGCGTAAGCGTTGAGTGTGAAGGTGGCCGTCACGCTCTGCACCGACGTCACGTTACTGAGCACGCAGCTAGCACCAGTACAAGCACCACTAAATGCGGTAAAAGTGTAGTTCGGGTTGGCCGTGGCAGTACAGGTGCTGCTGCTGCCATGCGGCACCGGGTTGGGTGTGCAGCTCACCGACCCCCCAGCCAGCGGGCTGGCCGTGGTGGTGATGGCGTAAGTATTTAGCGTGAAGGTGGCTGTCACACTCTGCGCGGAGGTGACATTACTGAGCACGCACGTAACACCAGTGCACGCACCACTAAAGGCACTGAAGGTGTAACCCGCATTGGCCGTGGCAGTACAGGTGCTGTTACTGCCATACGTAACAGGGTTGGGAGTGCAGCTCACCGACCCTCCTGCCAACGGGCTGGCCATGGTGGTGATGGCGTACGTGTTAAGCGTGAAGTTCGCCGTCACGCTCTGCGCGGAGGTGACATTACTGAGCACGCAGGTAGCACCAGTACACGCGCCGCTAAAACCAGTGAAGGTGTAGCCCAGGTTGGCCGTCGCAGTACAGGTGCTGTTGCTGCCATACGAAACGGGGTTGGGAGTGCAGCTCACCGAGCCTCCTGCCAGCGGACTGGCCGTGGTGGTGATGGCATAGGTGTTGATCGCAAAATTCGCCGTCACGCTCGCGTCGGACGTGACATTGCTCAAAACACAAGTGGCACCGGTACAGGCACCGCTAAAGCCGGTGAAGCTGTAACCCAAGTTTGCACTGGCGGCACATGTGCTTGCACCGCCTTGCGGCACCGGATTGGGTGTGCAACTAACTGTACCGCCAGCTGGTGGATTGGCCGTGGCAGTGATTGCATAGCTCGGCAAATCTCCGCTGATGGTTACCGAATAATTACCATACAACGGAAACACGGCATTCGCGGTGCCGGAATAGCTGGTTACCACCAGCCAATAGCTGGTGTTAGCCGCCAATCCGTTCGCGGTCAACAAGGCATGGGGGTACGCACCTCCGTCGTCGTCAGCGGCCAACAGATTGGCCCCTGGGCTCCCCTCGGAAAAAGATGAGTACAACGCCAGAAACGAATCAAACTCGGTACTACCACCATTGATGGTGGCCGTTATGGTGCCGCCCAGCGATCCGGTCTTGATTTCAATCGCGTTGTAAGGCAGCGCATTATTGGCGGAATCTGGAAAACCCGCGCGGTCCGTGGGGCGGTTGAATGTTGGTGAACCAGCGTTCAGGTTACCGCTTACAGTGATGTTCGCCGCATGGGCGCCTGCGGTCAACACCAGCAAACCGAACAGCGCCGCCAGCGCCTTCTTGAGCAAATTTGAAGTCATGGTGGGTTCGCCTGAATTTATGGCCGCGCCGGAAAGACACCCTGCAGGGCAATGATGCAATTCAGGGTGGTGTAAGGCATCATGTTGTTGTGGGGTTGCCCACCACCTTGTAGCGCCAGCGCGCCGGGCGCCATGGTCGTGGTGCCCCCGCTGCTATACAGGTTGCCGCTCTGGGCTTGGCCCAGGACATTGCCGGCAGGGTTGGTTTGATCTGCCACGTTTGTAGTGGCCTGAATAGCGTGGGTGTGTGCCGGCATTTCACTCTGCAATAAGGTAACCGACTCCTCGCCGCCACTTTCGCCTTGCCGATAGTCATAAAGGCCAGCACCCTGCCCCGCATTGATCAACACCCGACCCCGCATATCCGGCAAGGCAAAGTTGGATGTGCCGTTGCCGCCATACTGCGTTCCCAACAGTGAAAACAGCGCTGTATTTTGTGAAAGGGGCAATAGCTGCCCATCGCAAGTCGCCCAGCCCCGTGGGGCAAAGTTGAAGGAAACCCACATGATTTGACCGACATAAGGGCTTTGCCCTTCCGCCCAAGCGCCCGTTGGCAGCACCATGTGCGACGTCACAACCAACGCTGTTAACACACGTCGAATTGATTTTGCATACATTTTGATCGTCCTCCCTTGTGTGGCACTGCCTTTAGTTTCGGCTCGGAAAAATACCCTGCAGGGCAATGATGCAGTTGAGCGCGATATAGGGCTTCATGTTGGGATGCGACTGGCTTCCACCCTGGGAGGCAACGGCTGCTCCGGCCATACTGTTCGTCGCGGTACTGGCATAAGCGGACGTTCCCGCGCTGGTTTTCGCCAGGTAGCTTGATGTGTCTGGCGTGGCCGAAGTAGCCTCACGCTGGTCCACGCTCACCACATGGGTGTGTTGTGGCATTTCACCATTGGTCAGCGTGTGCGATTCTTCACCTGCTTGGGTTCCCTGGTAACCACCTTGAGGAACATGGATGGGCGCCCGCCCACGCAGGTCTGGCAATGCAAAATTCGTTACTCCATTGCCACCGTAGGTGGTACCCATGAGGGAAAAAAGTGCCTGGTTCTGATTGATTGGAAGCAGCTGTCCGTTGCAAAAGGCCCAGCCGCGGGGGGCAAAGTTGAATGCAACCCAACTGATTTCCCCCATAAAAGGGTCCATTGAGGCCTGTACGGGTTGCGACGCCAAAGCGGCCAGCCCCCCCAACACCATGGCACAGCACAATTTCTTGATTATTTGCAGTTTCATGTTTGGTCTCCAACATCAATTTTGACTTGGGTATACCCCAAACAGCGAGATACAGCACTTCACCGCAAGGTAGGGTTGCAAGTTGTTATGCGGCTGCGATCCGCCTACAGTGCTGACAGCCGAGGCACTTAGCGTCGCGTTAGGTGCAGACGACGAGAAAACCGCTGCACCGACAGGAGCGGTACCCATAATTCTTCCAGTGGGTGAAGCCGCCTTTTCAGTTGCAGTGTTGGCAGCCATCGCATGGGTATGGCCGGGCATCTGGTTGGCGGTTAACGTGACCGTTTCTGTACCACCAGTTCCGCCGATGACTTTATTGCTAAGCCCCGGTCCTTGCCCCTGACCGACCATCGTGCGCCCCTGGATGTTGGGCAAGGCAAAGGTGGTTTGGCCGTCGCCACCATACGTTGTACCAATCAGACTGAACAACGTGTCGTTTTCGGCAATAGGTACCAACTGCCCATTGCATTCACCCCACCCTGAAGGACAAAAATTCCAGCCACCACAAATGACTTCACCAATGTAAGGCGATTGTGCGTGCGCCGCTGGTGCGAAACACAGGGTCCCCAGTGCGGCCAACGCTCCCAAAAAAGCGGAAATCAAATTAGCCCGCGCACGGCCCGGTTTTTGTAGATGGTTGGGCATCATGAGTTCTCCAATCTCGAATGAGGTTCGATCATTGCACAAATTGACTCAAATCACAGCAGGAATTTCCATCGAAATTGAAAAAATATGACGACCCAATAGCGGAAATATTTAGAGCAACTCCCGGGCTTTGGCAATCTGAACGTGTCGGTGGGTGCAATCAAATTGACCAAGACGACGATCGCTACCAATGAAAACGAAAGCTCTAGAGCTCACAAAGATGAGCGCCATGGCGTTTCCGTTATGAAGCAGATTCGCTATCAAAATAGTGGCTATCGGCTTATTTTGCCTTGCACGCCGGCTACCAACCAATTCATGCCCAATACCTGTTCATCGCTCAAGGCATGGCCCTTGGCGATGACCGTGTGGCCTTCGTTGTCCTGCACATCCTGGCTGGCAGCAAAGGGGCGCAGCTTGCCCGTTGCAATGTCCTTCTGGCGCGCCAACACCTCTTGCTGCACAGCCTTGGGCACCTTGCTGCCAAAGTCGCCGACGCGAATCATGCCCTCCTTGACGCCACCCCATACGTTGCCCGACTTCCACGTACCGTTCAGCACCGCCTGAGTGCGGCGGGTGTAGTAGTCACCCCATTGGTGGGTGACAGCAACGATCTGGGCATCAGGGGCAATCTTGCGCATGTCGGAATGGTAGGCCACAGCCAGCTTGCCGCGCTCCTGGGCAGCGGCCATGACCGCAGTGGAGCCAGTATGAAACGCAATCACATCCACATTCTGGTTGAACAGGGTCATGGCCGCATCACGCTCGCGCGACGGGTCAAACCAGGCGTTGAGCCAGACTACTTTCACTTGCACCTTGGGATTGACAGAGCGCATGCCCAGCGTAAAGGCGTTGATGCCCTGCAGCACCTCGGGAATCGGAAAACCCGCCACATAGCCTGCCAGGTTGGTCTGGGTCATGCGCCCGGCGGCAATGCCAGCCAGGTAGCGGCCTTCGTAGTAACGCGCATTGGCCACCGCCACATTGGGCGCGGTCTTGTAGCCAGTGATAGATTCAAACTTGACGCCCGGGAATTCCTGCGCCACCTTGAGCGTAGGTTCCATGTAGCCAAAGCTAGATGCAAAGATCAACTTGTTGCCTTGGCGGGCCAGGTCACGGATCACCCGCTCGGCGTCCGGCCCCTCCGCTACGTTTTCCACATAGCTGGTCTGCACGGCACTACCCAGCGCGGCCTGCACTGCCAAACGGCCTTCCTCATGTTGGCGGACCCAACCAGCGTCGGAGAGCGGAGCAACATAAACAAAACCGACCTTGAGTGGCTCAGCCTTGGCTGCATCCTTGGATTGGGAAAAAGCACCGCAAGGTGCAAGCGAAAAAGCGCAGGCGGCCACGAGCGTGGCGGCGAGGTTTTTGTACATGGTAGTCCTCTACATGGCTCCGAAAAACAAAAGGCAAGGCCCGCCGGAGCAGCGGGCCTTGCTGGTATTTTACTGGTTGTGCGCCGGACGAACTTCAGCGTGAACGCTTGTCCACATACATCAACCGGTCGGCGCACTCCCAGGCGGAACCAAGCCCCTCCGCTGGAACCCGTTGCGCCATGCCTATGGATGCCTCTACACCAAAATCGGCCAATGCCTGCCGCATGCGGGCAATTAACGCCTGTGCGCCATTGGGGTCACATTCAACACCAATCAAACCAAACTCGTCGCCCCCCAACCGGGCCACGATATCGGCCTCCCGGGCAGCTTTGCGCAAGGCGTCTGCCGCCCTGCAAATCAAGGCATCTCCAGCGGGGTGGCCTTGTGTGTCATTGGTGCGCTTGAGCCCATCCAAGTCGATGCACAGCACCACGGCAGGGTAACCGTAGCGGCGGCAACGCTCCTCCTCCTTGGCCAAGAGCCGATCCCAGGCTCGCCGGTTGTACAACTGGGTTAGCGAATCGGTTTGGGCTTCCAGTTGCAGGCGTTCGCTGCGGCGCACTTCGTGGACAGACTTCAATTCGACCCGGAGCAACGCACTCAGCAATGCAGCCAGCAGTTCAAACAGGGGCTGGTCATTGACCAGGTTCGCCGGCTGGCTCTGCGGATCAATACCGCACAAGGTTCCAAAGACATCACCATTGGCGTCCAGCAAAGGCACACCCACATAGGCCTTGATCGGCACTTGGCGATTGATGGGAGCGCCAGCATAGGCAGGAACCGCATCCGAGTCCGGAGCAACGCGCGGGCCATTGCCCTTGACCATTTCGGAACAAAATGAATCAGCCCAACGGAATACCGCACCTGGCATGACCCCGTAACCGTGGTCCTCGGTGTGAAGAACAATCCAGTCGTCACCCTCGGTTCGCGTGACCATCCACAAACCAAATCTGTAGCATTGGTGTAAATAATGCAGGACGGCCTGACTGGCTGCTTCAAAGTCCTGCAACACCAGTGCCTGCATGGCCACACCCAGCGCCTGACTATCCTGCGATGCTACAGAGGGGCTTTCGTGCGGTGTGTCGTTCATGGTTGCGGACGTTACACGGTTTTGGAATTTCTCACAAAAACGTCTCAAACACCCCATCCAGCCGCTCGACATACCGGCTGCGCGTTGATGCATCAATAAAGCTGGCGTCAAAACTGTTGCGCGCCAACTGGTAGGCGTGCTGCGATGTCATGCCCAGGGCCGCAAAGGTTTGGGTGAAATTCTCATTGATATAGCCACCAAAGTAGGCTGGATCGTCGGAGTTGACAGTGGCCATGATGCCGGCGTCCAGCATGCGCCGGATGGTGTGTTCGGCCAGCGTGGGGAACACGCACAGCTTGAGGTTGGACAGCGGACACATGGTGAGCGGCACGCGGTCCTGGACCAAGCGCTGCATCAGCGTGGCGTCATGAATGGCCTGCACACCGTGGTCAATGCGCTCAACCTTGAGCACATCCAGCGCGCTCCAGATATAGGCAGGCGGCGCCTCCTCGCCCGCATGGGCCACCAGCCGAAAACCCAGTTCCCGCGCGCGGGCAAACACTTTGGCAAACTTTTCGGGGGGATGCCCCACTTCGCTGGAGGCCAGGCCAATGCCCACAATTTTGTCGCGCAGGGGCAATACCTGCTCGAGGCACTCAAAGGCCTCATCTTCGCTGAGATGGCGCAGGAAACACAAAATCAGCGAGGCCGTCATGCCAAACTTGGCGGGCGCATCGGTGCAGGCGCGGTGCAGGCCGTTGACAACGGTTGCGGCGTCCAGACCGTGGCCGGTGTGGGTTTGCGTGTCAAAGAAGATTTCTGTGTTCAGCACGTTGTCGGCCTGAGCGCGCGTCAGGTACGCACCGGCCATGTCATAGAAGTCCTGCTCGGTCTTGAGGACCAAGGTGCCCGCATGGTATATATCCAGAAACTCCTGCAGGTTGTTGAACACATAGGCATCACGCAGTGCCTGCTCATCTGCAAAGCGCAGCGGCGCGTTGTTCCGTTTGGCCAGCGCAAACATCAGTTCAGGCTCTAACGAGCCTTCAATGTGCATGTGCAATTCAGCTTTGGGCATGGCGCGCAGCAGCGCAGGCAGGCGGTCCGCATGAATGGGTTTGTGGTGCATGGTGTTGTATGTCTAGTCAATCACTTGATCTTGGCGGCCTCGACTTCCATCTGGGCTACCAGTTCTTCCATCTGGTCCACCACAGCCTGCACGGTTTCGCGCTTGGAGAGGTCCACGCCAGCCTTTTGCAATTGCGTCATGGGGTGGTCGTTTCCGCCACTGCGCAACAGTTCCAGATAGCGCCCGGTGGCTGCCGTGCGGGATGCTGGCTCGCCCGTTGTCATGTCCTTGAACAGTTTGGCTGAGGACGCAAAGCAGGTGGCGTACTGGTAAACGTAATAAGGTGAGTTGAAGAAATGCGGGATACGCGACCATGTGTATTTGTACGCGTCATCCAGCGTGATGGAGTCACCGTAATAGGTCTTCAACAGCCCCTGGTAGATATCGTTCAGCACTGCGGCGGTGATGGGCTTGCCCTGCTCAACCAGCTTGTGCGCCTGCATTTCAAAGTCAGCAAATAACACCTGCGTATAGAACGTGCCAACGATGGAATCCACCGCATGCTGCAACAACAGGAAACGCTCTTTGGGATCGGTCGTGGTTTGCAGCAACTGGTTGAGCAAAAAGCGCTCGTTAGTGGTCGACGCCACCTCGGCTACAAAAATGGTGTAACCCGATGTGACATAGGGCTGCGTCTCATACGACAGAACGGTGTGCATGGCGTGGCCACCTTCATGGGCCAGCGTGAACAGTGCGCTCTGTGTGTCGTTGTGGTTGAGCAGCATGTAGGGGCCAACACCGTAAACGCCGCCCACATAGGCGCCTGAGCGTTTGCCTTCGTTCTCGTACACATCAATCTGATGGCCTGACAGAAACTTCTTGTACTTGGCCACGTAGTCGGCACCCAGTGGCGCTACCGACTGCAACACCGTTGCCTTGGCGTCTTCATACGGGTAGGTGGCTGTGGTCTTGTAAATCGGGATGGAGCCGTCGTACAGGTGATAGCTCTCGAGACCCAGCAGCTTTTTACGTAGCTTGGCATAGCGCTGCAGCGGCGCCGTGCCAGCGCGCACGGTATCCACCAGCGTATTCACCACGGCTTGCGGAATGGCGTGGTCATCCAGTGCTGCGTCCAGCGTGGTGGGAAAGTTGCGGGCCTGGGCGTTGAACCAGCCCTTTTGCATCACCCCGTTGTAGATGGCAGCATAGGTATTGGCAGTGGCCGCATAGGTGCCCAGGAAAGCCTCAAACGCTTTGGCGCGGTCGGCCTGGTTGTAGTTGGTTTGCAAGACAAACTGGTAGCTGCCAGGGGTAAGGGTTTGCTCCTTGCCGTCTGACAGGGCCAACTTGGGAAACTTGATATCCGACGTGGAGAGTTCCTGAAACGTAGCCGTGGGAGTCTGATTGAAACGCGTGGCCAAGGACAGCAGTCTTTCACCCTGTTCATCCAACACGTGCAACTGCTGTCGGTAGTTGTCCAGAATCGTGAACCGGTAGGGTGCCAAGGCCGGTGTATCGTGAATCCACTGCTCCATGGTGGCCTGGGGAATTTTTAACAGCTCAGGGGTGAACCACGATGTGCTGGTGCCAAATTTGGCAAACACCGCCCCAACGCGCTGAAACTTGCCGGCCACGTCCTGGTTGCGGGTGTCTACGTCGCGCTGCAACTGGGGATAGCGGTACACCTTGTACTGCAACATGCCAATTTCATCAAACGCCCGGTAGGCGCCCAACACTGCAGCCGGCCCGTCTTTGAGCGTGCCCTTGCGTGCAGAGAACGCATCCATCTTGGCGCCAATGTCGGTCATGGCGGCCTCCCACTCACCCCAACTGCCATAGATGGGTGAGAAATCCCACTTGTACTGCGCCGCAATGTCAGCGCGGTTTTGTGTAGTGGGTTTGGGAGCGCTGGCCGCCATCACACTGGTTGCAAACACCAAATGGGCCACTGCCGCAGCAGTGCCAAGCATGGAAATTTTCATGTCGATGGGTTCCCTGAAATAAAAAAAGGGCCGCACAGTAGCGGCCCAGTTTAGCGAGTCAACGCAGACTATTTGCCGCCAGGGATCTTGCCTTCAACACCCTTGACGAAGAAGCTTAAGCCCCCCAGGAACTTGTCGTCTGCAACGGCATCCTTGGCGATTTGCACCTTGCCGGTGTTATCCGTGATCGGGCCCTTCCAGATGACGAAACTGCCATCCTTCAAACCAGCCTTGACTTCGTCGATCTTGGCCTTGGTTTCGGCCGGCACATCGTCGGCAATAGACACGAGGTCAATCGCGCCTTCCTTCACGCCCCACCAACTTTGGCCGCTGGTCCATTTGCCATCCAGCGCGTTCTGGATGGTCTTGGTGTAATACGGAACCCAATTGATAACAGCCGACGCCAAGTGAGCCTTGGGGCCGTAGGCGGTCATGTCGGAATCCCAACCGAAAGCACGCTTGCCCTTGTCTTGCGCGGTCTTGAGCACGGCAGGAGAATCAGTATTCTGGAACAGAACGTCAGCACCGCCGTTGATCAGGCTGGTAGCCGCTTCGGTTTCTTTGGGTGGGTTGAACCACTCGTTCACCCACACCACCTTGGTCTTGATCTTGGGGTTGCTGCTTTGGGCGCCCAGCGTAAAGCTGTTGATATTGCGGATCACCTCGGGGATTGGCACCGATGCCACCACGCCCAGCGTGCCGGTCTTGCTCATCTTGCCGGCAATCACGCCCGCCATGTACGCGCCTTCATAGGTGCGGCTGTCGTAGGTGCTCATGTTCTCGGCGGTCTTGTAGCCGGTGGCGTGCTCAAAATGCACATCCTTGGTATCCGCGGCGACCTTGAGCATGGGCTCCATGTAGCCAAATGTGGTGCCAAAAATCAGCTTGTTGCCCTGGCCCACCATATCGCGGAACACGCGCTCGGCATCGGCAGACTCGGCCACGCTTTCCACAAACGAGGTGGAAATTTTGTCGCCAAATTCTTTTTGTACGGCCTTGCGGGCATTGTCGTGGGCGAAAGACCAACCACCGTCACCCACCGGGCCGACGTAGGCAAAGGCAATCTTCAGTGGTTCCGCCTTGGGTGCAGGCGCAGGCGCGGAAGCAACGGGTGCCGGCGCAGGCGCGGGTGCCGGCTCTTCCTTCTTACCGCAGCCCACCAACGCCGCGCTGGCTATGGCGGTCAGTGCTGCCACTTTCAGCAGCGAACGTTTTTGCAAATCGGTCATGTCAATTCCTTCTTTTAAGCACAGAGTTAGGGGCGAGAAATCCGGGGCAGCATCCGTAGTCTAGGCGCCAGGGTAAAACGGCCGTCCAATCGAAGCTGGCATGTTAATCCGAATCCAGCGCGGGTTGCGCGATATCAGGGCCAAAACCACAATAGTGGCCACGTAAGGCAACATGCTCAGGAACTGGCTGGGTATTTCCACGCCAATACCCTGCAGGTGAAACTGCAGCATGGTTACGCCCCCAAACAGGTAGGCACCCAGCATGACGCGTGCCGGGCGCCAGGTGGCGAACGTGGTCAGGGCCAACGCGATCCAGCCCTTGCCCGAAACCATGCCTTCCACCCACAGCGGCGTGTAGACGATCGACAGGTAGGCGCCAGCCAAGCCGCACAGCGCCCCGCCCATCACCACGGCAGCCAGACGAATCCAGCGCACCGGGTAGCCCAACGCATGGGCCGATTCCGGGCTTTCGCCCACGCTGCGCAGGACCAAGCCCGAGCGGGTGCGGTACAAAAACCAGATGAGCCCCAGCGCAAACACTGCCGTCAAATACACCAGCGGATGCTGGCGAAACAGCGCCGGCCCCAGCAAAGGAATATCAGTGAAGTAAGGAATAGCAAAGTTGGGGCGCTCGGGGATTTTTTCTTGCACATAACGAATGCCGGCAAAGGCAGAAAAACCCGCACCAAACAGACTCAGCGCCAAGCCGGTGGCATATTGGTTGGTGTTAAGCCAAATCACCAGCACACCAAACACCAAGGCCATAACCGCACCGGCTCCCATACCGGCGACAAAACCAAGGGTGTCGCTACCCGTGGCCACCACCGTAGCAAAGCCGGCAATGGCCGCGCACAGCATCATGCCCTCGGCACCCAGGTTGACGATGCCGGCCTTTTCGTTGATCAAGAGGCCCAGTGCGGCAATGGCCAGCACGGTGCCAGCATTGAGGGTGGACGCAATCAGCAGTGCATAGGCTTCCATTACTTCGTTCCCCCATTGGCCAGCCAGCGCAAGCGGTAGTTCACCAGGGTGTCACAACCCAGCAAGGTGAACAGTAGCAGCCCCTGAAACACCCCCGTCAGCGACTTGGGCAGGCCCAAGCGCGACTGCGCCAATTCGCCACCAATGTAGAACATGCTCATCAAAATGGCCGAAAACACCATGCCCACCGGGTGCAAGCGCCCGACAAAGGCCACGATGATGGCGGCAAAGCCGTAACCCGCTGGCACATAGGGCGTGAGCTGGCCAATGGGCCCTGCCACTTCCAGCGCCCCGGCCAGACCTGCCGTGCCGCCCGAAATCAGAAGGGCCGTCCACAACGCACGGCGCGAAGAAAACCCTGCGTAGCGCGATGCCGCCGGTGCCAGTCCGCCCACCTGCTGGGCAAAACCGGCGCGGGTGCGAAACAGAAATATCCAAACGCCAGCCACTCCCACCAAGGCCAATAGCACGCCAATGTTCATACGCGAGCCCGGGAACAAACGCGGAATGCGCGCGGCTGCCTCAAAGGTTTTGGATTGTGGAAAGTTGTAGCCCAGCGGGTCTTTCCAGGGGCCAAACACCAAATAGCCCAGCACCTGCACCGCCACATAGACCAGCATCAGACTCACCAGAATCTCGTTGGCGTTGAACTTGTCGCGCAACAGCGCCGTCAGCCCCGCCCAGGCCATGCCACCTAACACGCCGGCCATCAACAGCGGCACCACAATCCAGCCACCCGTGGTCTTGTCTGCCAGCAGCGCCACGCCGCTGGCGGCAATGGCACCCAGGATGTACTGCCCTTCGGCACCAATATTCCACACGTTGGAGCGGAAACACACCGCCAGCCCCAGCGCAATCAGCAACAACGGGGTGGCCTTGACCACCAGTTCACCCACCGCGTAGCTGCTTTTGATGGGTTCCCAGAAAAACACCTGCAGCCCGCGCACCGGGTCTTTTCCCAACAACGCAAACAGGACCACACCAATCACCACGGTACACAGCAGCGCGAGCAAGGGAGAGCCATAGGTCCAAAACTGCGACGGCTGCGCTCGTGCTTCAAGCTTGAGTCTACGCATGCTGCGCCTCTTCAGCCCGTTGCCACAAGCCACTCATCCACTCGCCAATTTTCTCGACCGTGGCCTCGGCCACCGGCACCGAGGGCGACAACTTGCCGTGTGCAATCACATGCATGCGGTCACACACTTCAAACAGTTCATCCAATTCCTCACTCACCACCAGCACGGCACAACCGGCGTCGCGCAGAGCCAAAATCTCGCCTCGGATTTGCGCCGAAGCGCCCACGTCCACCCCCCATGTGGGCTGCGACACGATCAAGAGCTTTGGGTTGGCGTCAATCTCACGGCCCACAATGAATTTTTGCAAATTGCCACCCGACAGCGACCGCGCCACCGCCGTGGGCCCATTGGCCTTGACCTTGAACTGGGCAATCAGCCGCGCGGCATGGGCTTCCAGTTGGCGCACCCGAATCCACCCACCGGCAAAACGCGGCATGGAAATGGATTCGGTCCGTGTGAGCAGCAGGTTGTGTGCCAGGCTCAGCGTGGGCACGGCGCCGCGCCCCAGGCGTTCTTCGGGTACAAAGTGCAGGCCCATCTTGCGCCGCCGCCCCGGGTGCATGTGGGACACATCCACCTCCCCCATGTGGATGCTGCCACGCGGGGAACGGACGTCTTCGCCCGATAGCGCATACAACAACTCCCTCTGGCCGTTGCCCGATACGCCGGCAATGCCCACCACTTCACCGGCGCGCACATGCAGGTGAATGTCTTCCAGGTCCACGCCAAATTGGTCCTCTCGCGCCAAGTGCAGGCCTTTGACCACCATCACCGCCGATCCAGCATGTTTGGCCGCACGGCTCAGCGTGGGCGGCTCGGCCCCGATCATCAAGCGCGATAACGAGGCGTTGGACTCTTGCTGCGGGTTGCATACACCCGTCACTTTGCCTGCGCGTAACACGGTGCAGGCGGTGCACAGTTCACGAATTTCATGCAGCTTGTGGCTGATGTACAGAATGCTGCAGCCCTCACTGGAGAGTTTCTTTAAGACCACAAACAGTTTCTCCACCGCTTGCGGTGTCAGAACCGAGGTGGGCTCATCCAGAATCAGCAGCTCTGGGCGGGTCAACAGGGCGCGGATGATTTCCACCCGCTGCATTTCTCCCACACTCAGGGTGTGCACCGGGCGCGCTGGATCAATGTCCAACCCGTATTCGGCAGCCTTGCCCTTGATGGCTGCCGTGACCTGTTCCAGCGAGTTGCGGGTCAGACCCAACCACACGTTTTCGGCCACGGTCATGGTGTCAAACAGGTTGAAATGCTGGAACACCATGCTGATGCCGTTGGCCCGCGCCTCCTTGGGGTTGCGGATCTGCACAATCTGGCCGTTGACGCGCACCTCGCCGGCATCGGGTTTGACCGAGCCGTAGATAATTTTCATCAGCGTGGATTTGCCAGCGCCGTTTTCACCCAGCACCGCGTGGATTTCACCAGGCAGGACGGACAGCGACACACCGCTGTTGGCCACCACGCCGGGGTAGGCTTTGGTAATGCCGGTCAACTGGAGTCTGGGGGTGGCCATACGAATACTTAAAAAGCCGCGTAGCCCTCGTGGGGACTACGCGGCCTACTATTGAATTGCTAGCGCCTGGGTTGACTTTACAACAATTCGGCGGGCACGTTGCCACCGTTTTGGGCCAATTTTTGCAGCACGGTCTTGTGCAGCCACATATTCATTTGGGCCGAATCACCCATTTTTTCTGCGGGGCAGCCCAACTCGGTTGCCAGCGCTTTACGCTCAGCCAAGCTGCTGTCCAGCCCCAACAGCTTCATCAAATCAACAATGGACGTTTTCCAGTTGAGTTTTTCGGCATGCGCTTTGGCCAGTGCCTCCAGCTTGGCCATCACATCCACATCGCTGATAGGAATCGGTGCCGCAGCCACTTTCGCTGCCTGAGCGGCGGCTGCAGCCGGGTTGGCGGCCGCTGCGGTCGCCGCTTCTTTAGCCGCATCGACCTTGTCAGAGCCAAAACCCAGCTTGGCGAGAATATTGCTGAACATACCCATGGTGAAACTCCTTACGTTGAAAAAAATCGAATCACCTCAATTGGTGACTTCCGTCAAGTGCTGATGCCAGTGTGCCACAACAGGATGTTCCGATTCACGTACCATTGTTTAACCAACATCGTTCAAGGAGACAGTCTATGCAATACGTTTGGATGGCAATCATCGGCTTTATTGTGGGCTTGGTGGCGCGCGCGCTGCTCCCGGGTGATCAAAAGATCGGCATGATCATGACGGCAGTACTGGGAATTGCCGGTTCTTTTATTGCCAACTACGGCGGGCAGGCCTTGGGTTGGTACAAGGTGGGTGAAGGCGCGGGCTTTATTGCCAGCGTCGTCGGAGCCATCGTTTTGCTGGTCGTCTATGGCATGGTCACCAAAGCCAGCGGGGCCCGCAGCTAAACGACAGGTCCGTGCACCTATGCCAACGCCCACCAAAGCCCAGCCCTTGCGATTTGTCCGACACGGAGAAATCGTCACCCTCCCCGCCATAGACGCCAACCGCACCCTGCTACAGGTGCTGCGCGAAGACTTGCACTGCACCGGCACCAAAGAAGGATGCAATGAGGGCGACTGCGGCGCCTGCACCGTGGTTGTGGCCGAGGCCGACGGCGACCGGCTCAAATACAGCGCCATTAACAGTTGCATCCGACTGGCGCACTCGGTGGACGGTATGGCGTTGTGGACGGTAGAAGACCTGGCCAATGCGCAGGGCCAGCCACACCCAGTCCAACAAGCCATGGTGGACTGCCACGGCTCGCAGTGCGGCTTTTGCACGCCGGGGTTTGTGATGAGCCTGTTTGGCCTGTACCAGACGGCTGGCGATAACGCCATCACCCGCGAGCAGGCGCAGGCCGCGCTGTCGGGCAACCTGTGCCGCTGCACCGGCTACCGCCCCATCTTGGACGCAACGCAAACCATGCAGACGCACCCCAAGGTCCACGTCAATGAAGCTGAAGTGCTATCTAATTTGAAGCGGCTTGCGCATATTCCACGAGGGCTAGAGGCCGATTTTTCATATAAATCCCCGCACAGCCTGGCCGAACTGCTGGCGCTGCGGGCCCAGCACCCTGCAGCGCAACTGGTGGCTGGCTGCACCGATGTAGGCCTGTGGGTCACCAAGCAGCACCGCCAGTTTGAATGCGTGCTGGACCTGACCCAGGTGGCCGAACTGCGCCGGGTTGAACACTACCCGCACCACATCGCCATTGGCGCCGCCGTCACGCTTACCGACGCCTTTGCCGCCCTGGTGGCAGACCGCCCCCAACTGGCCGAATTTGCCCAGCGCTTTGCCGGCCTGCCGGTGCGCAACAGCGGCACGCTGGGCGGCAACGTGGCCAACGGCTCGCCCATTGGCGACTCCATGCCGCTCCTGATTGCGCTGGGTGCCAACGTGGTGCTGATGCGCCAGCATGGCAAACAAATCGCCCACCGCGAACTGGCGCTGGAAGACCTCTACACCGGCTACCGCCAAAACGTGATGGCCCCCAACGAAGTGCTGGCCTGGATCAAAGTGCCCAAGGCCACGGCCACGGAACGGGCTAAGGTCTACAAAGTGTCCAAGCGCTTTGAGGATGATATTTCGGCCGTGTGTCTGGCCATCAACCTGCACATCGCGCACGGCCAAGTCAAACAGGCCTCTATCGGCGCCGGTGGCGTGGCAGCCACACCGGTGCGGGCAAGCAAAACCGAAGCCGCGTTGCGCGGCCAACCCTGGACCCAGCAAACGGTGGACCGCGCCATGGCGGCACTCTGCACCGAGTTTGCCCCCATCTCCGACATGCGCGCCTCCAGCACCTACCGCCGCACGGTGTTGTGCAACCTGCTGCAGCGCTTCTGGCTGGAAAGCCAGGGCGCGGTGCAAACCGATCTGCGGCAACTGACCCCGACCGACACCAGTGGAGCAGCCGCATGAGCCGCACCCACGCCCCCACCGCATCGGCACCCGCAGCCGGCGCTTCCCACCCACACGAAAGCGCAGTGGCCCAGGTAGCCGGTGACGCCACCTATGTGGACGACATCCCCGAGGTGCGCGGCACGCTGTACGCAGCGCCCATTCTGTCCAACGTGGCCCATGGCCGCCTGCGCGGCGTGGATTGCACCGCCGCACGCGCCATGCCCGGCTTGGTGGACGTGGTGCTGGCGCACGACATTCCCGGCGAGCGCATGCTGGCCGCCTTTGCCGGCGACGAGCCGGTATTTGCCACCGACACGGTGCAACACATTGGGCAAGTGATTGGCCTGGTGGTGGCCCAAACCGTCATGCAAGCCCGCCGCGCTGCGCGCAAGGTACAACTCAGCATCGACGCACTGCCCGCCATCCTCACACCACAAGACGCGCTCAAGGCCCAAAGCTATGTGCTGGCGCCAGTGTTTGTGCGCCGGGGCGATGCCGATGCCGCCCTGGCCACTGCCCAGCACCGGCTGGACGGCACGCTGGAAGTGGGTGGCCAAGAGCACTTTTATCTGGAAGGCCAAATTGCCTACGCCCTGCCGCAAGAACAAAACCAGTGGCTCATCCACTCCAGCACCCAGCACCCCGGCGAGGTACAACACTGGGTGGCCCACGCCCTGGGCCTGGACAACCACGCCGTGCGCGTGGAGTGCCGGCGCATGGGCGGCGGTTTTGGTGGCAAAGAAACGCAAGCCGGGCACCTGGCGGTGTGGGCGGCCATTGCGGCGCACAAGCTCAAATGCCCCATCAAACTGCGCCTGGACCGCGATGACGACTTCATGGTCACCGGCAAACGCCACCCGTTCTACTACGAATACAGCGCCGGTTTTGACGCCAGCGGGCGCCTGAGCGCACTCAAGATCATGATGGCCGCCAACTGCGGCTTCAGCGCCGATTTGTCTGGGCCGGTGGCCGACCGCGCCATCTTCCACACCGACAACGCCTACTACCTGCCCAACGTGGAGATTGCCTCCTACCGCTGCAAAACCAACACCCAAAGCCACACTGCGTTTCGCGGCTTTGGTGGCCCGCAAGGCGTGATCATCATCGAAGCCATCTTGGGCGACATTGCCCGCCATTTGCGGCTGGACCCGCTGGACGTGCGCCTGCGCAATGTGTACAGCAATGAGGCCATCCCCGGCACCGGCGAGAAGCGTGACACCACCCACTACGGCATGCGCGTGGAAGACAACATCCTCCAACCATTGCTATCAAAAATAGAGCTGTCTACGCAATATCGACGAGGGCGAGAGGCAGTTTTGGCTTGGAACACTGCCAATCCCGTCCTCAAACGCGGCATCGCCATCACGCCGGTCAAATTTGGCATCAGCTTTACTGCCACGCTGTTCAACCAGGCTGGCGCCTTGGTGCATGTGTACCTGGATGGCAGCGTGCAGGTCAACCACGGCGGCACCGAAATGGGCCAGGGCCTGAACACCAAGGTGGCGCAAATCGTGGCCGACGAGCTGGGCGTTCCGTTTGCGCGCGTGCTGTGCACTGCCGCCGACACCAGCAAGGTTCCCAATGCATCGGCCACGGCGGCCTCCACCGGCACCGATCTCAATGGCCGCGCCGCCCAGTTTGCCGCACGCCACATCCGCGACAACCTGGCGGCCTTTGTGTGCGGGCTGGACGGCTGCGGCGCCGGCGCCATCCGCTTCGAAGGTGGGCAGGTGCTGTCACCGAAAACCACACGCAGTTTCAATGACGTGGTGAACATGGCCTATGCCAACCGCATCCAGCTGTGGAGCGATGGCTTCTACCGCACGCCCAAAATCCATTACGACAAAACCACGCTCACCGGGCGACCATTCTTGTACTTTGCCTATGGCGCCGCCTGCACCGAGGTGGCTATCGACACCCTCACCGGCGAGAGCCGCGTGCTCAAGGTAGACATCCTGCACGACGTAGGCCGCTCCATCAACCCCGCTATCGACATCGGACAAATTGAAGGCGCCTTTGTACAGGGCATGGGCTGGCTCACCACCGAAGAACTGGTGTGGAACGACTCGGGCCTGCTCACCACCCACGCCCCCAGCACCTACAAAATCCCCACGGCGGGTGATGTGCCCGCGCACTTCAAGATCGACCTGTGGCCCGAGCCCAACCGCGAAGACAACGTGTTTGGCAGCAAGGCCGTGGGCGAGCCGCCCTTCATGCTGGCCATTGGCGTGTATGAGGCCATTCGCGATGCGATTGCGTCAGTGGGCGACGGCAGCCCCGTGCGCTTGCAGGCACCGGCCACGGCAGAAAATGTGTTGCGCAGCTTGCAGCGTCTGTAACCTCAGCCAGTCGAATGTCGGAACGATTTGTGACCAGTTCAATCCCTCTCATGGAGGCAAGTCATGTCCAGTTTGGTTATCTATGGGAACGAGTTCGCCGGCCATATTGAGAACGGTCTGGTTCCACAATCCTTCAAGTATCGATTCCTCGCAGAAGGAGACTCTTGGATGGATCGAAGCGCCATGTTCAGCACTTCTTTGCTACAGCAACTCGCCCCTGCGATGGACGCGGGCGGAGACGATGTTTTGATCATCAACGTGGCAATGTTTGGTGACACGATGCGCAGAATTGGTGACTGCGCCAAGCGCGACTTCAAAATGTGGGTGAACACGCAGTTCAATTGGAAGTTTGATGGATTGCTGCTTAGTGCCGGTGGCAACGACTTCATCGATGCGGCACGTGACCCAGGCCCTGGACAAGGCATCCTGCGCGATTTTTCCGCAAACCCCATTCCTGCCAATGGTCGTGATTGCTTAAACCCAACTGCAGTGCAGGCGTTAACCACTCAATACATGGATCCATGTTTCGCAAAGCTATACCAGGTCGTTCAGTCGAGCCGGCATGCGAATGTCCCCATTTTTCTTAACTGCTACGACACTCCGACTGCACGGAATGCCCCCGCAATTCGAAACGGGCGGTCGTGGCTGTTTGATTCATTCGTCAAGAACAACATCCCGCCGGGCTATTGGCATGATCTAACTGATGAGATTTTTAAGGACGTCCGAGCTACGGTCGAGGCATGGGCTTACCCGCGAAACAACCTCATTCTGGTTCCAACTTGCGGTACGCTGACCCCGGCGGTTGCAGGTGAAACTGGAAGCAGCAACGATTGGCTCAATGAAATTCATCCCAATGAATCTGGATGGCAAAAACTTGCCAAAGTTTGGCAGCAGACGATCAAAGCGAATTTGCCGTGACACCCAATTGGTTAGGCGGGAGCTTCTAGCTCCCGGCCCCACCACACCACATCCACCATTCTGGTTGAACGTGCATGGACTCGCTACACTTCAGAGTCAAATTGGGCTGTAGCCCTCTTCAATACTGCGTAAGCCGCTATCGAAATCGCAGCACAGGCAGTGCTCAAGGCCTGCGCCCAGTTCCAGACCGGCGCGCAACCCGCGTCGGCCATCGGTGGCAAGAAGAGCTGGTAGAACGACGCTAAGCGGGTGGCGTTTTTGTTTGAGCTGTATCAGCGGTACACCAGCCTGCTGCCAGCCGATGGAGTTCCACGTATGGGGAAACCAATTATGGCAATGGCTTGCAGGCAAATTTATTTTTAGTTAATATAACAAACGTTATAACTTGAAAGATTGAACCATGTCTGCACTCAAACTCACCCAAATTGGCAATTCGGTGGGGGTCATTTTCCCCAAGGAGTTGCTGGCGCGCTTGAAAGTGGAAAAGGGTGACACCCTATTTTGGACCGAGGCAGCCAATGGAGTCACGTTGACGCCCTACGACCCTGAACTGGAAGAGCAACTCCAGGCTGGCCGCGAGTTCATGCATGAATACCGGGACACTTTTCATCAGTTGGCCAAGTGAGCGACTGGAAATGGCTCAATCGCAAGGTCTTGCTGTTGCTGCACGACGAAAGCCTGGCCGAACACGGCGGTGCCAGTGGCTTGCGAGACGAAGGGCTTCTGGACTCCGCGCTGGCGCGTCCGTTGAATCTGGCGCTGTACGAGCAACCTGACGTGGCAAGTCTGGCGGCCTCGTATGGTGTCGGACTCGCTAAAAACCATGCCTTTGTCGATGGGAACAAGCGGGCTGCATTTTTGGCCATAGGCTTGTTCCTGATGGTCAACGGGTTTCGTTTGAAGGCAACGCAAGCCGAAGCAACGCTGACGATCCTGGATGTCGCAGCCGGCGAGATCGACGAAGCCACATTGGCTCAGTGGATTCGTACGCACATTCAACCCCGTTAAGAGTAAACATATACCAGCGCGCACTACAGGCCAAGCTTCCGGCAGGTTTTCCTGCGTGAGGCGGACCTGTCAAAATCGCCTCGATGACATATTCCCGCACCCTCACCCGCCGCACGCTGTTGGCGGCTGCCACCAGCCTGAGCGCATTCGCCCTGCCCGCATGGGCACAAGCCAAAACCATGCTGCGTATTTCCACACCGGCTGTGCCCGATGCCTGGCACGCCAAGATGTGGACCGTGTTCAAAGACGCGCTGGACAAAGCCGCACCGGGCGAGTTCGACACGCAGATCAACCTCAATGCCACGCTGTTCAAACAAGGCGCAGAGCCAACCGCCATGGCGCGCGGCAACCTGGAGTTGACCTCGGTCTCTGCCGCCGATCTGGCCAAGCTGGTGCCCGAGTTTTCGGTGTTTACGGCGGGCTACATCCTGCGCGACCCGGCGCACCAGCAAAAGGTGTTTGGTGGCCCCATTGGCGCGGAGCTGTTCAAGACCGTGTCGGACAAAATGGGCATCACCATTTTGTCCACCTGCTACCTGGGCACGCGCCAGCTCAACCTGCGCGAAGCGCGCAAGGTGCAGACGCCTGCCGACCTGAAAGGCATCAAGCTGCGCATGCCGGGCTCCAAAGACTGGCTGTTTTTGGGCAACGCCCTGGGCGCCACCGCCACGCCGCTGGCCTTTGGCGAGGTGTATCTGGGCCTGAAGACCGGCACAATTGATGGCCAGGACAACCCCCTGCCCAGCGTGCGCGCCGCCAAGTTTTATGAAGTAACCCAACAGATTGTGCTGACCAGCCATTTGGTCGATAGCCTGTTCATTGCCATTTCCAACAAAACCTGGAATGCACTGAGCAGCGCGCAAAAGCAAAAAGTCAGCGCAACTGCCCATACCGCCGCCGTGTACAACAACGACAACACGGTTCAGGAAGAAGCCAATTGGTGGACTTCTTCAAAAAACAGGGCCTGCAGGTCAACACGCCCGATGTTGCGGCCTTTCGCAAATCCGTGCAAGCCACCTACCAGGCTTCGGATTACGCCAAGACCTGGCCCAAAGGTCTGGTTGAACGCATCAACGCCACGCAATAGCCCACTCCATGTTCCATGGATTCAAGACCGCTGCCAATGCCATTGGCGGCACCCTGTTTCTGGCGCTGTTTGGCGTCTTTTTGGTGCAAATCGGGGCGCGCTTTGGCTTCAACCAGCCCCTGCCATGGACGGACGAGGCGGCCGTCGTTCTCTACATCTGGGTCATTCTGTGGGCGGCGGCTTTTATGGTGCCCGAACGCGAACACGTGGTGTTTGATCTGGTGTGGAACAGTATGGGCCGGCGCACTCGCCAGGTCATGCTGATTGTGGGCAACCTGATGATTGGCGGCCTGGCGCTGGTGGGCCTGCCCGCCACGTGGGACTATGTGCACTTCATGGCGCGCGAGGGCACGCCCGTGCTGGAAATACCGATGATGTGGGTGTACCTGCCCTTTGTGCTGCTGATGGTGGCGCTGGTGGTGCGCAGCACCTGGGCGATTTGGCAGGCGGTGCGAGGTGAGAGTCTGGAAACAGAACTGCGTAATTTGTCATGAACATGGGCATCATGGCACTCGTGTGCGTATTGGTAGCCGGCATGCTCCTGCGCATGCCCATCGGCTTCTCCATGCTGGTCTCTGGCTTTGCCTACCTGCTGGTCAAGGGGCAAGACCTGGGCTTGGTGGCCGAGCAGGTGGGCAATGGCTTGTACAACAGCTATGTGCTGCTGGCGGTGCCGCTGTTTGTGTTTGCGGCCAACATCATGAATGCGGGCACGGTCAGCGAGCGCATTTTTGACTTCTGCCGCATTCTGGTGGGGCGCATGCGTGGTGGGTTGGCGCAGGTGGATATTTTGGTCAGCGTCATCTTCTCGGGCATGAGCGGTAGCGCCATTGCCGATGCGGCGGGGCCAGGCTTGGTGACCATCAAACAGATGCTCAAAAAGCCCGAGTATTCGCGCGGCTTTGCCGGTGCGGTGGTGGTGGCCAGCGCTACGCTGGGTCCGATTATTCCGCCATCCATTCCCATGGTGATTTATGCGCTGGTGTCGGGCGCATCGGTGGGGGCGCTGTTCTTGGGTGGGGTGGTGCCCGGCTTCTTGATGGCGGTGCTGATGATGGTGGTGGTGCATGTGATTGCCACGCGGCGCAACATGCCGCGCGAGGAACCGGTGCCGATGCGCGAGTGGCCAAGCATTTTGTTTCGGGGTGCGCTGCCGCTGTCGATGCCCATTGTGTTGCTGGGCGGCATTTACTCTGGCGTATTTACGCCCACCGAGGCCGCAGCCGTGGCCGCGTTGCATGCGCTGATATTGGCGGGCGTGGTGTACCGTGCACTGACATGGCGCACGTTTTGGGGCGTGGTGATGGAGTCCACGCGGGGCAGTGCCGTTATCACACTGATACTGGCAGGCTCCTTCATGCTGAACTACGCCTTTACTGCCGAGGGTGTGCCGCAGGCGATGGCGCAGTGGGTAGAGAGCATGCACCTGGGCCAGGTGCCATTTTTGCTGCTGGTGAACGTGATGTTCCTGGTACTGGGCTGCTTTTTGGATGTGTCGGTGTTGCTGCTGGTATTTGTGCCCATGTTGCTGCCGGCGGCCAAGCTGCTGGGCATTGACCTGGTGCACTTTGGCGTGCTGGTGGTGCTGAACATGATGATCGGGCTGATTCACCCGCCCTTTGGCATGCTGCTGTTTGTGACCAAGGCGCTCACCGGCATTCCCATTGGCGAGATGATGAAGGAAGGCTGGCCGTTTCTGGTGATGCTGCTGTTGCTGCTGCTGGCCATCACGCTGTACCCGCCCATCGTGCTGTGGCTGCCACAGACCATGGGCTACCAGACCCAGTAAGAAGGGCTACCGGGCTACCGGTCAGAGCGGTATCAGATCAGGCCACATTGGCAGGGCGCACTGGGGCCTGCCAAGTTGCGCAACCCGGCGGGGTCGACCAGATCCACCACCCGGCCAGAACCACTGATGAGGCGCAACTCGCGCAAGTGGCGCAGCACCCGCGACAGCGTCTCAGGTGCGATACCCAATTGGGCCGCAATGGCGCGCTTGCGCAGCTGCAGCTGGACCATGCAGCCGCCTTTGTCGCTGGGTTCGGCGTGGTTAAGCAGCCATTCGGCACAACGCGCCTCGGCGTCTTTGGCCAGGCGGCTGACGGCCAATTCGGTCTGCTGGCGGTGCGCGCGGGCAATATCGAGCAACATGGATTGCACGCCTGACTCGCAGGTGTCCAGGCAGTCCCGAAAGGCGGGCAGCGACACGTGGCGCAAGCTCACTTCGGTCAGCGCCACGGCATCCACCGCACTGCGTACATTCAAAACGGCTGCGGTGGCCTCCAGCCAAGCAGGCCCTTCGACAAGACCCAACTGGTGTTCAATGGTTCCGGCAGCGTCGTGCGCGCCCAGAACGCCAAGCGCAACCCGGCCCGATTCAATATAAATGACCGTATCGGTAGCGGTAGAACGCCGCAGCAACACGGTTCCCTTCACCACGGTTTCGGCAGGGTGTTCGGACAAAGTGGTTTGGACGGCAAGCATGGTCGGGACTTTGCCGTGACCAAGGTCAAGCCATATTGAGCAGGATCAAACAATGATGCAGACAAAATCAGTGTTTACCCCTGTTCTGCATTTTGAAACAAATTGATACATCAAACCACCAAGATCGCGCGGAAATCGTTCACGTTGGTGAAAGTTGGCCCGGTGATCAGCAAATCACCCAGGGCCAAAAAGTAGCCATAGGCATCATTGCGATCCAGATAGTCTTCTACTGCCATGCCTTGCGCTTGGGCGCGCGCCAGGGTATCGGGTACCACCCAGGCGCCAGCGTTGTCCTCTACGCCGTCAATGCCATCGGTATCCGCTGCCAAGGCGTACACACCGGCCTGCCCTTGCAGGGTCTGCGCCAGGCCCAGGCAAAACTCACCAGCCCGCCCGCCCCGCCCTCTGCTGACTCCCACCGGTTGGGCGCGCAGGGTGACCGTGGTTTCACCGCCACTTAGCAGCACGCAGGGCCGGACAAAGGGTTGACCGTGTTGGGCTACGGCACGTGCCAATGCGGCGTGAACCCGGCCCACTTCGCGTGATTCACCCTCCATTTCATCACTCAAAATATAGGCCGCCACACCGGCTGCACGGGCCGCCTGCGCGGCCGCTTCCAGCGATTGGCGCGGCGTAGCGATCAGGTGCACCGCGTTGCGGGCAAACACTGCAGCACCCGGCTTGGGCGTTTCCAGCATTCCGGCTTGCAGGCGCCGGGCCAACGCATCCGGAATGGCAATGGCGTAGCGCTGCAATATCTCCAATGCTTGGGCACAGGTGGTGGGGTCGGGCACCGTGGGGCCGCTGGCGATGACCGATGGATCGTCGCCCGGCACATCGCTGATGAGCAGCGTAACCACCCGCGCCGGTGCGCAGGCTGCAGCCAGGCGCCCGCCCTTGATGGCAGAGAGGTGCTTGCGCACGCAATTCATCTCGCCAATCGTGGCGCCGCATTCCAGCAAAGCGCGGCTAATGCGCTGCTTGTCGTGCAGCTGCAATCGACCGCCCTCCCACTGCGCGGGCAGGCTCAGCAAGGCCGAGCCGCCACCTGATACCAGACAGATCACCAGGTCGCTCTCAGTCAAACCTTGCGTCAGGTCCAATATGCGTTGCGCGGCCACTTGGCCTGCTGCATCGGGCACCGGGTGGGCGGCTTCCACTACCTCAATGCGCGAAACGGCGGCCAGTGCAGCACGGGGTGGCACATGGCCATAGCGCGTGACCACCAGTCCACTCAAGGATACGTTCTGCGGCCACGCAGCCTCCAACGCCTGTGCCATGGCGGCACTTGCCTTGCCGGCACCCAGCACCAGCGTGCGTGCGCCGGGCTGCGTGGGAGGTGTTGGCAAGAATGCGGCCAACCGGTGGGCTGGCAGGGCGTGTTCAACTGCCGTGCGGTAGAGTGCTTGCAGAAATTGCCGTGGCGCGGTGTGCGGGTCCGGTAGTGGCATGGCAATTACTCAATGGCCCCGCCACCTTCAAACCAGGCACGTATCAGGCCGCGCTCAGCTTCGGTGATGTCGGTGGCATTGTTCAAGGGCATGGTTTTGGCCACTGCCGCCTGTTGGTAGATGCCCTGCGCGTGCTGCTGCACCCCTTGGGGCGAATCCAGCCGCACATTCTTCATCTGAACCGCCTCGCCATGGCACTGGTAGCAACGTTGCGCCAGGATGGGTTGCAAAGTCTTGTAGCCAATTGAACCCCCAGCCCTCGTGGAATCTACGTGAGTAGCTCCTGAATTCATAGTGTCTGTTGAAGTAACCGAAGCCGGTCGAAGCCACACCAACACACCCGCAATCGCCACCACGCCCCCCATCGCATACGGCCAGGGGTGGCCGTTGCGCCCCAGCTTGAAACCATGGCGCAGCACGAAGAATTGGCGAATAGCGGCGCCGGCGAACATCATCAACACCAGCACCAGCCAGTTTTGCGGGTGCGTGTGGGTAAAGCTGTAGTGGCCACTCAACATCGCAAACAGCACCGGCAGCGTGAAATAGGTGTTGTGCACGCTGCGCTGCTTGCCGCGCTTGCCGTGGATGGGGTCCACGGGCCGCCCGGCAGTGATGTCGGCCACCACCGTCTTTTGGCCAGGAATGATCCAGAAGAACACATTGGCACTCATGGCGGTCGCCATCATGGCACCCACCAGCAAAAAGGCCGCGCGCCCGGCAAACCAGTGGCAGGCCAGGTAAGCGGCCACCGCCACCAAGAGCGCCACCAGAGCGCCGACAATGGTGTCACCGTTCTGGCGCTGGCCAAACACGCGGCAAATGCCGTCGTATGCAAGCCAAAACACCACCAAAAAAGCCAGAGCAACCGCAATGGCGGCCGAGGCCGACCAGTCCATCACCGACTTGTCGACCAAATAGGTACTGGCGCTCCACAGGTAGGACACGGTGAACAGCGAAAAACCGCTCAGCCAGGTGCTGTAGCTCTCCCAGTAAAACCAGTGCAGGTGCTTGGGCAATTGCGGTGGCGCCCCCGCAAATTTGACCGGATGGTAGAAGCCGCCACCATGCAGTGCCCACAACTCGCCACTCACGCCCTGGCGCTTCTGATCGTCATCCTCGGGCGGTGTGAGGCTGCTGTCCAGAAACACAAAGTAGAAGGATGAACCAATCCAGGCAATGGCGGTGATGACGTGGACCCACCGCAGCAGCAGGTTGGCCCAGTCCAGCAGGTAACTTTCCATGAGATGTGTTCTCCGAGGCGCGACGGCAAAGTGTATACACTTTTGCCACTCCGTGTAGGCCTACGCGGCAAAGATTTACAACGAAAGGGGCAATTACATTCGCCCTCTCATCCGGAGACAAACACCATGAAAAACGAATGGTACAAATTAAGCCCCAGCGACCCCGTTGGTGGACTCACTGTGGTTCGAATCGGAGTGGCGTTGATCATTTTGATGCACCCACTGCACGGATTCGCCCACATGGAAGACATCCCGCGTTTTGGCGAATACCTCAGCGCGCTGGGCTACCCCATGGGCCTGCAGTTGGCCTGGATGGTATTGCTGATTCAAACCGCTGCCAGCCTTGCGTTGATCATTGACCGCTGGGTGATACCCGCCTGCTTGGTACACATCGTGGTCGTCTGCTTTGGCTTGGTGCACGTGCACATGCAAAACGGCTGGTACGTGGTCGGACCGGGTCAGGGCGGCATGGAATGGGGGTTTATTTTGCTGGTCTGCCTGTTTGGTGTGCTGTGGGCTTACTGGCCGCGCAGTGCAAAAGCACCTGCGTAATACGGCTTCACAGTGCCATGTAGCGCCCGGCCCGATGGTTGGTGGCCAGGGTCTGATTCAGCACAACGGCACCCAACACCGACAGCGCGGTGTACCACCATTCCACCACCGCAAATGAACACAGCACGATGGCGCAGTCCAGCGCCATTTGTATACGCCCCGCGCGCCAGCCAAAGCGCTCTTGCAGGTACAAAACCAGCACGTTCAAGCCACCCAAACTGGCCCGGTGCCGGAACAAAATCAGCATGCCAGCCCCCATCAGCAGCCCACCCATGATGGCGCTGAATACCGGATTGAGGACATCAAAATGCACTAGCTTGGGTAACACATTCGTCAGCAGTGTCATCAGCATCACAGCGATACCGGTTTTGACCGTAAACGCCTTGCCCATACGCTTCCAGGCAAGGCCAAAAAAAGGCACATTGACCGCAAAAAACAGCAGGCCGAAGTTCCAACCGGTGGCGTAATGCAATAAGAAAGCCACCCCGGTCATACCCCCGGTGAGCAGGCCGGTTTGCCCAAACATGCTGATACCAAGCGCGACAAACAGGGTGCCTGTGAACAGGGCCTGCATGTCTTCGTAGGTTCGGTGTCTGGGGGATGTTGGCGCGCTGGACTGCATGTATGAAGTATCGCACCGGTGCATCGCCACCCTGCAGCACGACCTTACCCAGCCACTTGCAAAATTTGCGCTGCCACGGCCACCGCAATGACTTCGGGGCGCTTGTCCGCAATGCCCGGCACACCAATCGGGCAGGTCACGTGGGACAGTTCTGCTTCGGTAAATCCACGGGCTTCCAAGCGCTGGCGAAACGACGCCCACTTGGTCTTGCTGCCAATCAGGCCCACATAAGGCAAGTCACCCCGGGTGCGTTGGCGCGCCAAACAGGCGGCCACCACATCCAGGTCTTCGGCGTGGCTGAAGCTCAGGATCAGCACCCGCGATTGTGGCGCCAAATCAGCCACTGCTGCCTGCACTGGGTCGGAATGCTCGCAACACACATTGGCGGGCAGGCCACCGGGAAAGATTTCGTCGCGGCTGTCAATCCAGGTGATATCCACGGGCAAATGCAGCAGCACCTGCACCAAGGCACGCCCCACATGGCCGCCACCAAACAGAGCCACGGGCGTGCGCAGTTCGGCCAATGCGTTGCACAGACGCGGTGCATCACTGGCCTGGACGCGTTCAAACTGCAACACAACATCACCCCCACAACACTGGCCCAGACTGGGGCCCAGGGCGTAGCGCACCCTATCCGTCGCAACGTTTGGCTCTTGCAGCAGGTGCCGAGCGTGGGCAATCGCTTCCCATTCCAGACGTCCGCCACCCACGGTAGCAATGGTGGTGTCGGCAAAGACTGCCATCCAGGCACCGGCCTCGCGTGGCGTGGAGCCACGGGTGGAGCGCACAGTGACCAACACGGCGGGCGTATGGGCCAGATGTTGCAGCAAAAGCGTCAAATCACTCACATTCAGATACCTATTGCGTTGACCAAAGTGGCCCCTGACGCGTTAGAGTGGGGCCAACCTGCGCAGAGTATGCCCGTGCAACCCGAGATGCCCACCACCATGCCCGTCTACCCACAGCCACCCCACTATTGCCTTCACCCCAAGGCGGGGAGAGTTCGCGCGTATTGGGCCATGGCACTCGCGTCGCTGCTTTTGGTGTCCTGCACCAGCGAACCCGTCAAACCGTCACCCGAGACCAGCACGATGCCAGAATCCGCAACACAGACTACTACAACACCCAACGCGCCGCCGTCCCCAACGAACGCCCGCACGCCGCGCGAATACCGCCGCTTCGCCGCCAGCCACCTCTACGCCAAAAACAGCCACCGCATCTTCGAAGGCAAACTGCCACCCATGCTGTACGCCATTGGCGTACTACAGGTAGACATCAACAAGCAGGGTGCCGTCATGGCCTTGCACTGGATGCGTGCACCCAAACATGCACCCGAGGTGATGGCCGAGATTGAACGTACCGTGCGCCAGGCAGCGCCCTATCCGGCGCCAGCCATAATGGGGCGCGTAACGTATACCGACACCTGGTTGTGGGACCAAAGCGGCAAGTTCCAGCTGGATACGCTCACCGAAGGTCAGCTGTAGTAAATGAGGCGACTCAACGTCGCCTTGTTCGGCTTGGACAAGAGAGGCTGCTCAGCCAGTCTGAGGGTTCGCGCGGTTGACAGCATCCGACCAGCCACAGATACTGGTACTCGAAATACACTATTTAAATCCCGACAAGGAGCCCGATGATGACAAGTCCCGCCTTCGTTCGCACGTTGCTGGCCGCAATCACCCTCACCGCCTGCGCCAGTGCCGCCTGGAGCCAGGAGGTGGTGCTCAAGGTAGCGCACTTTCTACCGCCCGGCTCCACCGCGCACGCCAAGTTCATCACGCCCTGGTGCGACAAGATCAACAAGGAGTCGGCTGGCAAGCTCAAGTGCCAAATTTACCCGGCCATGCAGTTGGGCGGTACGCCACCGCAGTTGATTGACCAGGCGCGCGACGGCATTGCCGACATCGTCTGGACGCTGCCGGGCTACAGCGCCGGGCGGTTTCCGGCCGTCGAGGCGTTTGAACTGCCCTTCATGACCAAGACCGCCGAAGGTTCCAGCCGTGCATTGTGGGAGTACGTTCAGGTCAACAAGTTGGACCAGACCGAGTTCAAGGACGTCCATCCAATTTTGTTTCACGTGCATGACAAGGGTCAATTGCACTTGGTCAAGGGGCCTATCAAGACCATGGCCGACTTCAAGGGCTTGAAGCTGCGCGCACCCACGCGCCAGACCAACAAGTTCCTGGCGGCTCTGGGCGCTACCCCAGTGGGCATGCCGGTGCCGCAGGTGTCGGACGCCTTGTCCAAGGGCGTGATCGACGGCGCCATGCTGCCCTGGGAAGTGGTGCCCTCGGTCAAGGTGCAAGAGTTGGTAAAGTTTCACAGCGAGAGCGATCCCAATTCGCGCGCGATGTACACCACCGCTTTCATTTTCGCCATGAACAAGGCCAAATATGACAGCCTTTCGCCCGAGTTGAAGAAGGTGATTGACGCCAATAGTGGCGCTGAAGCCTCGGCCTGGGTGGGCAAGGTGTGGGATCAGTCGGCCACCGGCGCACGCAAGCTGGCAGCCGATCGCGGCAACCAGTTCAACACCATCGGGCTGGACGAGTTGCGCAAGTGGGAGCAGGCCGGTCAGGTGGTGGTTGACTCCTGGGTCAACGAAGTCACGGCCAAAGGCTTTGACGGCAAGTCCTTGCTCAAAAGCGCGCACGATTTGATCCAGAAATACGACCCTCAATAGTTCCCTGCCGCGTGGGCTGAAAGGCCGCGCGCGTCTGAGGGCGTGTCAAGGCAATTTCCTCGCGCAACGCGGCCTGAAGCAGGCAAAACCCGGGGAACTCTTGCATTCTTCTTAAGGACTCCACTTGGCCGAATCTCTTGGCACGCCGTTGCCACCGCCACCCGATGCGTTCGGACGCTGGCTGTTCTACGTATCACGCGGTTTTGCAGCAGTGGGCGGGATGATTTTGGTAGCCATCACGCTGATGTCGGTGGCCAGCATCGCCAGCCGCTTCCTGACCTCCAAGGGCTTGCAAGGCGACTTCGAACTGGTGCAACTAGGCTGCGCGGTGGCGGTGGCTGCGTTTCTGCCTTGGGGCCAGATGCGCGGCAGCCATGTGATGGTGGACTTTTTCACGGAGCGTCTCGCCCAGCGCTCCAAACACGCACTTGATGCACTGGGCGCACTGCTGCTGGCCCTGTGCTCCGCAGGAGTGGCCTGGCGTATGGTCATTGGCACCCTGGAGCTGCGTGCCAGCCAGGAAAGCTCCATGCTGCTGGGCGTGCCAACCTGGTACGCCACGCTGCTCATGACGCCTTCATTTGCCTTGCTCGCGCTCACAGCGCTTTACAGTGCCTGGGTCAAGTGGCAGGAGCGTACGCCATGAGCGGCACCGCCATTGGCGTTAGCTTTTTTGGCGTAATGCTGCTGCTGCTGGCCCTGCGCGTGCCGATTGCCATATCGATGTTCATCACCGGCGTGGCGGGTTACGTCACCATGGCCGGATGGGCGCCGCTGCTGAGCTACCTCAAAACCGTGGCCTACGGGCGCTTCTCGGTGTACGACCTGTCGGTGGTGCCGCTGTTCTTGCTGATGGGCTCGTTTGCGTCGCGCGGCGGCTTGTCCAAGGCGCTGTTTGGTGCGGCTGGCTCGCTCATCGGCCACTGGCGCGGCGGCATGGCCATGGCTGCGGTGGGCGCCTGTGCCGGATTTGGGGCCATTTGCGGCTCGTCACTGGCAACCGCCGCCACCATGGGTCAAGTGGCGCTGCCAGAATTGCGGCGCTTGAAATACTCGGATGGTCTGGCCACCGCCACATTGGCGGCCGGCGGCACGCTGGGTATTTTGATTCCACCATCCATTGTGCTGGTGATCTATGCCATTCTGGCCGAGCAGAACATCGCCAAACTATTTACCGCAGCAATGGTGCCTGGCATCATTGCTGCGCTGGGCTACATGGTCGCCATCGGCATCTACGTGCGTGTGTACCCTGGCTCAGGTCCGGCTGGCCCGCGTTGCAGTTGGGCCGAACGCTTGCGCGCCCTCATCGACGTGTGGCCAGTACTGCTAATTTTTGTGCTGGTGATCGGCGGTATTTATGGTGGCGTTTTCACCCCCACCGAGGCTGCCGCCGTAGGCGCACTGGGCACGGGAGTGATCGCGGTGACCAAGGGCATGCGCCTGGGTGGGTTGATGGATTGCCTGTACGCCACCGCAGAGGCCAGCGCCATGATCTTCCTGATCCTGCTCGGCGCCGATGTGCTCAATGTGTTCCTGGCCCTGTCACAGATGCCAGCCGAGCTGGCCACCTGGGTGCAGGGCTCGGGACTGCCGCCCTTGCTGGTGTTGCTGGCCATCATCGTGATCTACGTGTTTCTGGGCTGCGTGATGGACAGCTTGTCGATGATTCTGCTGACGATCCCGATTTTTCTTCCAATCATCATGGGGCTGGACTACTGGGGCCTGAACCCAACCGACAAGGCAATTTGGTTCGGCATTCTGGCGCTGATGGTGGTCGAGATCGGGCTGATCACGCCGCCGGTGGGTATGAACGTCTACATCATCAACAGTCTGGCGCGCGACGTGCCAATGTCGGTGACGTTTCGCGGCATCGTACCGTTCATGATCTCTGACGCGGTGCGCGTGCTGCTGTTGATTTTCTTCCCGGTGCTGAGTTTGTTCCTGGTTCGTTGGATGGGTTGAGCATGAACTCCATCGCTCCCATGAACGCGGCCCAGACCCTGCTCGAAGCGGGTGCGGCCCAGGCCATTGCGCTCGAGTGTGGCGACGAGCGGGTTAGTTATGCCGACTTGCGCACGCGCGTGCGCAAGTCGGCGGGCAGCTGGCGTGCGCTGGGCTTGCAGCCCGGTGAGCGGGTGGTGGTGCTGGCGCCCGACAGCATTGACTGGGTGGTGGCCTACCTGGGCGTGATCTGGGCCGGTGGCGTGGCCATTGGCGTCAACCCGCGCTTAAGCGCTGCCGAGTTGGGGCCCATTTTGCAGGAAAGTGACGTGCGATTTGTCTGGCACGAGGCTGACAGCCAGGTTGTGCTGGCAAGCCTGGTGGCCGCCATGGACCCGGCGCCGGTTTTGGTGGCCAGTGGTGCGCAAAATTCATTTTGGTGCCGCGCGCTCGCGCAGGCCGACCCGATCGAGCCGCTACTGCAGGACGCACAGGCGCCCGCATTGTGGATTGGCACTTCGGGCACGACGGGTGTATCCAAGGGCGTGATTCACGCCCAGCGGGTGGCACTGCAACCGCATGCCTTCGCCACGGGTGTGCTTGGCCTGCGTCCGACTGACCGGCTGTATGCGAGCTCCAAACTGTTCTTCGCCTACGCCTTGGGCAATAGCCTGCTGGCCGGATTGCGTGCTGGCGCCACGGTGATCTTGGACCGGCAGTGGCCCGAAGCCGAGCGCGTGCTGGCGATGGTGCGCCAGCACCACCCGACCATCGTGTTTTGCGTGCCCACGCTTTACAGCCGAATGTTGCAAAGCGGAGTGGCCCAGCAACTCGGTCAACAAAATATTCGCCAGGTTGTCTCAGCCGGTGAGTTCTTGCCGGCGTCGGTTCGCAGCGCTTGGCGTGAGGCAACGGGCCAGCAGATCGTCAGTGGCTACGGCACGTCCGAGACGCTGTGTCTGATGCTTTACAGCGACAGTGATCAGGGCTGGCTACTCCCCACGCCCGGCACGCAACTGCGTCGCGATCCGGGTGCCGATCCAGCGCTTCCGCAGCGCATCTGGCTGCGCAGCAGCACCGTAGCGCTGGGCTACTGGAACCGGCCGCAAGCGCAAGCCGACGGTTTTCAGGACGGTTGGTACTGCCCGGGTGACATGTTCTTGCTCCGGGACGGCGGCCGACTCGAATACGCCGGGCGCAACGACGATATGCTCAAGATCAGTGGACGCTGGGTCAGCACACTGTGGGTCGAACAGGCGCTAGGCCAAGCGGGCGGGCCGAGCCTGCAGCAACTGGCGTGCATAGGCGTTTCAACTGATGCTGGGCTTACCGCCCTGGCCTTACTGGCAGTGGCAGTGCCGGGGCAACAAGCGGTGGCGGCGCAGCGCATCGAGGCAGGCATTGAGGCCTTGCCGCCTTACCGCAGACCGCACTGGGTGCATTGGGTCGACGCGCTACCCCTGACCGCCACCGGCAAATTGCAGCGCGCGCGACTGCTGGGCTTGCACCGGGCGGCGCTGGCGCTCGAAGCGGCCAGCACATGAGTGGGCTGCACAGTTTTCATGCGGAGGGTTTTTAAGTACCGTCAGTCACAAATGCAACCGGATTTCACGCCACGGTAGCGCATTTGGCGACGCTACGCGCCATTCCGTCTTAAAGCGGATGCGCCCGCACCACGGGCTTTAGACACTGCACTCCTCGAATCATTTTCAGGAGTCTGCAATGCAAGCTTTCACCATTCTTCGGCGTGTCCGCCTGTTGACGGTCAGCGCCGTCTTTGTCGGTCTGGCCAGCACCGCCAGCGCCATCCCCGAGCCGCAGTTTCAAAGCGCTTTCAAGGTATTTTTGCAAGCAGGTTCCGGCGACAACAGTGCCATTGCCCCTGCCGCAGAAGCCTTTTCGGAATTGGTCAAAACAGAGCCTACCAACCCGGTGCTGCTGGCCTATGCGGGCGCCGCCACCGCCATGAAGGCCACCACCACCTGGCTGCCCTGGAAGAAGATGGGCTTCGCCGAAGACGGTTTGGCGCAGTTGGACAAGGCACTGACTCTGCTCACGCCCGCGCACAACGCCCCCGTGCAAAACGGCACCCCCGGCGTGCTGGAGGTGAAATTTGTCGCGGCCAACACCTTTCTGGCCGTACCCGAGTTCATGCACCGCAAAGAGCGTGGCACAAAACTGCTGAACGACGTGGTGAGCAACCCGCTGTTGGCTGGCGCGCCACTGGGTTTTCGCGGTAGCGTCTGGATCAAGGCGGCCAAAGAAGCCAGCAAAGCCGAAAACACCCCGGATGCCAAGCGCTACCTGGACCTGATCGTGCAGCAGCAGGCACCCCAGACCGCGCAGGCACAAGCTCTGCTGAAGAGTCTTGCACCATGAACCCTGCTCACCAACCTGTCGTGGCACTGCACGGCGTGCACAAAACGTACCGCTTGGGCCAGCACGTGATTGCCGCCCTGCAGGGCGTGGACCTGACCGTGCAGCGCGGCGAACTGCTGGCGCTGACTGGCCCGTCGGGCAGCGGCAAGAGCACCATCCTCAACCTGTGCGGGCTGATTGACACGCCCGATTCGGGCGAGATTGCGCTGGACGGCCAGAGTGTGAACGGCCTCAATGAAAACCAACGCACGCTCTTACGCCGCGATGCGTTGGGCTTTGTGTTCCAAAGCTTCAACCTGGTACCGGTGATGACGGTAGCCGAGAACGTGGACTACCCACTCTTCCTGGCTGGCGTACCCGCAGCCGAGCGGCGCGAACGCGTAGCGGCACAACTCCAAGCCGTGGGCCTGCAAGACCACGCACATCACCGCCCCGATGCACTCTCGGGTGGCCAACGCCAGCGCGTGGCCATTGCCCGCGCCCTGATCAAGCGGCCCCGCCTGGTGATTGCCGACGAGCCCACGGCCAGCCTGGATTCGCACACCGCCGACCAGGTGCTGGGCCTGATGCGCGAACGCGGCCACGCCGAAGGTGCGGCATTTGTCATCGCCACCCACGACAGCCGGTTGACCCTGCGCTGCGACCGCGTGGTGGCCCTGCTGGACGGAAGGATTCAATCATCATGAACAACACCATGGGCATGTGGCTCAAATTTGCCATTCAAAACACCCTGCGCAACCGCCGCCGCTCGCTGGTCACGGTGTCGATTGCTGCGTTGGGTACTGCCGCCATTTTGCTGGCCGGTGGCTTTGCGCTTAGCACCTACCAGGCGCTGGCCCAGGCTGCGGCGCGCAGCAGCGGCCACCTGATTCTGGGCACACCGGCCCAGTTCACGCAAGATGAAGACATGCCACTACAGCATGGCCTGGACAACGTAGCGCAGTTGCGCACCCAATTGCTGGCCGACCCCGCAGTGCGCCAGGTGCTGCCCAAAATTGCAATCAACGGCCTGATCAGCAACGGCGACAAATCCACCATCATGATGGCCACCGGTGTAGAACCGGACAGCGAGTTTGGCGTCAAAGGCCCGTTCCTGACCATGACGGCCGGCCAAGTGCTCGCCTCGGGCAGCACAGACGCAGAAGTCATGTTGGGCGCAGGCCTGGCACGCAGCCTCAAGGCCACGCCCGGCAGCAGCCTCACGCTCTTGACGAGCACCACCGAAGGCGCCATAAACGCGATGGACGTTCGCGTCAAAGGCATCTTCTCCACCGGGGTGCCGGACATCGACAAGCGCTTGGTCTACACCGACATCGTCACGGCGCAAAAGCTGCTGGTCACCCAACGTGTCTCCAGCCTGGGCATCTTTCTGGACCGCATGGAATCCACAGAGCCCGTGCAGCAACGCCTGGCGGCCCAGTTTCCGCAACTGACGGTGCAGACCTGGATGGACCAGGCCTTCTTCTACCAGTCGGTGCGTGATTTGTACAACCGTATCTTCGGCGCGTTGGGCTTCATCATTGGCGTCATCGTGGTGTTTGTGGTGACCAATGCCATGGCCATGGCCATCATTGAACGCACCCGTGAGATCGGCACGCTGCGTGCCATGGGCACGCTGCCGGGCCAACTGCTGCGCACGCTGGCGTTGGAAGGCATGGTGCTGGGCGGCGTGGGTGCGGTGACGGGTGCTGCGCTGTCGCTGGGACTCTCGCTGATGCTGTACGTGGTGCCGGTCAACATGCCCGCGCCGCCTGGCCGCTCGGAAGGCTATCCACTCACCATTGCCATCGACCCCACGATGTACATCGCCACACTGGCCACCATGGTGCTGCTGACCATGCTGGCGTCCAGCTGGGTAGCGCGCAAGACCGTGAACATGGCCGTGGTGGATGCGCTTGCGCATACGTGACGCTATTATTTTTATAGTGCATTACGTAAACCCGACGAGGGCTAGAGTCCGATTTTTCATAAGACTATTCAGGAAACACCATGCAACGCACTTTCTTCACCGCCCTGGCTGCACTGGCTTTAATCGCCGCTGCCACCGCTCCTGCCCACGCGCAGGACATCAACGCCCTGCTCAAGGACGCTGACCACTACCGCATGAGCGCGGACAACCTGCAGGTCGAAACCCAAATCAGCGTCTTCAACACCGACGGCAGCCCCGACAAGGAACGCCGCTACACCGTCTTTGCCCAGGCAGACCGCAAATCCCTGGTGCTGATGCAGTCGCCCGTGGAAAAAGGCCAGAAGGTGCTGATGCTGGGCGACGACTTTTGGCTGGTCATGCCCGGCAGCCAGCGCCCCATGCGCATCACACCCATGCAGAAGCTGCTGGGCGACGCCTCTACCGGCGACATTGCCACCCTGCGCTGGGCCGGCGACTACACCGGCCAATTGGTGGGCGAGGAACCCTGCACGACTGACGCAAAAGCCCCAATGTGCCTGCACTTGAGTCTTCAGGCAGCCCGCAAGGGCGTAACCTACCAGCGCATCGAGTTGTGGATTGGCAAAGCTCACCACGAACCGGTGCGCGCCGACCTGTTTGTGCAGTCCGACAAACTGGCCAAGCAGGCGCGCTTTGTGGTGGACAAAAACGCCAAACCGGCTTCTGTGTCGGAGATGGTGTTGATGGACCAGTTGAGCAACAAGAAAGAAACGCGCATCAAGTACCTGGCCCGCAAGGACCGCACCGTGCCCGGGGAATGGCTCAACCCCATGTTTTTGGCCCGCAACACCACGTTGGAGTGAGCATGCGCAAGTCTGCTTTTACCGTGGTGTGCGCCGTGTCGGTGTTGGCCGCCCTGGCACCACCAGCGGCTCACGCCGACAGCACCGATTTTTCTGGCCAGATCCATGCGTACCACACCATGCAACCGTCCAGCAATACGTTGCAGGCCGAACTGCTTGGCAATACAACGCTGGGCACGGTCACCCTTCACGCAGGTGCAACCATGCAGGCACAGCAGGGGGACGAGGCCCCTGGTATCACCCCAAGCCGTTTCAACGAAGCCTATGCACAAGGCTCCGCCGTGGGCTGGCTGTGGAGCGCGGGTAAACGGGTGGTGGCATGGGATGTGGGCTATGGCTTTCGCCCCAACGACATGGTGCAGCAGGAAGTGCGGCGCACCCTGGTACCCGAGCCGCTGGAAGGCCGCCCGCTGCTGATGGCCGAACGTTTTGACGCCGACACAGCCTGGTCGGTGGTTTGGGTCAACCCCACGCAAGAGGCGTTTGCCACCGGTGCGCAAGAAGCCGCGCTGGCCGCACGCGCCTACTGGCACAGCGGCGCGGTGGACTGGCACGTCTTTGCCCGTCAGGGAGAGCGCAGTGGCGCCAGCCTGGGCATTGCGGCATCCTGGGTGGCCAGCGACGCGCTGGAGCTGCATGCCTCGGTGCGGGGTGACCAACAACTCGTTGGCGGAACCTGGACCTTTGAGCAACAAATCAGCCTGCTGGTGGAGGCCTGGCCCAAGAATGTGTATGCCCGCGTGAGCTGGCAGCATGAGCGCTGGCAACCGGCGCTGGATGTCTTGTACATGCCAGCCGATCAGGGGGTGCTGGCCACGGCCTCGGTGGCATGGACCGGTGAGCGCGTCAGTATTGCGATGGGGCTGCGCACCACCGCCGGGCCCGATAGCGCCACGGTGCGCCACATGCCGTATCAGCGTCAGGGGTATGTGGTGGCGACCTGGGCTTTTTGAAGCCGCAAGCGCGGGTCAAATCACCGCCAGCCGGTGGCTCATGTCCAGCATGCGGGTGGCCAGAACGGTGCCCACAGCCATGCACATCGCCAGCGCAACGTGGGCATTGGCGTGGGAGAGTTGGTCAAAATTAGCTGGGGTCAGCACCCACACTTTGCAGTCGCTGTAGGCCGACACGGCCGCACTGCGCGCCAGGTGCGAGAAGAAACTGCCCTCGCCCACCACGCTGCCCGGCCCCACGATGGCCAGGTGGATGATGCCCTTGGGCGTGTGCATGTCCACCTTCAGGTCGCCAGACTCCAAAAAATACAACTTGCGATCAGTATCGCCCTGGCCAATCAGCAGTTCCCCGCGCTTGCGGGTGAGCGGTTGCATATAGTCGGCCAACACCGCCCAGCGAAAAGGCTCCAGGTGTTTGGCCAACCCCCCGGGTTCGATGTTGCGGGCAATGGCGGCGATCAGGCCAGAAACATCGGGCTGTTGCGCATTTGAAGTGGGGCTGGTCATGGCAGTCTTTCCAAAGTAAAAAAACCCTGAAAACCGGACCTATCTTGCCGCGTATAAAAAGAAAACGCAACTCTCCCTTCACGATTTTTCAGGTGCAGGAAGTTCTGCCGGTGCCAGGCCGGTCAGCGCTGGGCCATTGCCGCTTCAGGAACCCCGGTACGTGGAATAACTCCAGGGGCTGACCAGTAGTGGCACGTGGTAATGCTGGTCGGCATGGGCCACGCCAAAGTCCAGGCTGACCCGGTTCAAAAAGTTGGGCTCAGGCAAGGCCACGCCGCGCGCCTTGAAGTAGCCCGCCACATCAAACACCAGCCGGTAGGTGCCTGTGCGCAGGCTGGCGTGCTCAATCAACATGCCGGCGGGGTTGCGACCATCCGGGTTGAGCACGAATGATGTAACCAGCGTGGCCACGTCGTCCTGCGTGGTGTACAGCGCCACCGCCATGCCCGCTGCCGGGGTGCCGTGCATGGTGTCCAGTACGTGTGTGCTCAAGCCCATGGCGGCATCCTTTTGGTCGGTTTCGGTGGTAATCTCAAAGTGTATACACTTTTTGGATTTGTAGCTATCATGCGCCGCATGGACTCCACCACCACCGGTTTCATTGTTGAATCCCTGACCCGCTCCATCGTGGAGCACCGCCTGCAACCCGGCGCCAAGTTGGTCGAGCAAACCCTGGCTGACCAGTTTGGGGTATCGCGCACCCTGATTCGCCAGGCCCTGTTCAAGCTCTCGCAAAACCGCCTGATCCGCATGGAGCCGGCGCGCGGCGCTTTTGTAGCCGCGCCTTCAGTCACTGAGGCCCGGCAGGTGTTTGCCGTGCGCCGCATGGTGGAGGCCGGCATGACCCAGGCGTTTATCCGACAAGCCACCATCGAGCACATCAACGCCCTCAAAGACCACATCCTGGAAGAAGAAGGCGCCGTGATGCGCGGTGACGTGTCCGGGCGCACCGTGCTGCTGGGTGACTTTCACGTGCACATGGCGCAGCTCATGGGCAATGAGGTGTTGGCCCATTTGATGATGGATTTGCTCTCGCGCTGCGCCCTCATCACCCTGATGTACCAATCCGCCGGTGCAGCCGAGCATTCGCACGCAGAGCACCGCGCCATTGTGGCCGCCCTGGAGGCGCGCGACGAAGCACTGGCCTTGCGGTTGATGGACGAACACCTGTGCCATGTGGAAGCCTCACTCACCCTCACGCCATGAACCACTACGACAGCACCCAGCCCTACCCGCGCGACCTGATCGGTTACGGCAAACAACCACCCCACGCGCAGTGGCCCGGCGGCGCCCGTGTGGCAGTGCAGTTTGTGCTGAATTACGAAGAAGGCGGCGAGAACTGTGTGCTGCATGGCGATGCGGATTCCGAGCAATTTCTCTCCGAAATGGCCAACCCCGCCAGCTACCCGGACCGGCACATCAGCATGGAGGGTATTTACGAATACGGCTCGCGTGCCGGTGTCTGGCGCATCCTGCGCGAATTTGAGCAGCGCGGCCTGCCGCTCACCGTTTTTGGCGTGGGCATGGCCTTGCAGCGCCACCCCGAGCTGACCGCCGCCCTGATGGAGCTGGGCCACGAGATTGCCTGCCACGGCTGGCGCTGGATTCATTACCAAAACGTGGACGAAGCCACCGAACGCGAACACATGCGCTTGTGCATGGACGCCATCACCCAACTCACCGGCACCCGCCGGGACGATCCGAACGCCGTACACGGCGTGGGCTGGTACACCGGGCGCGACAGCCCGCGCACCCGCCGCCTGGTAGCCGACTACGGCGGCTTTGAATACGACAGCGATTACTACGGCGACGACCTGCCCTTTTGGATGCAGGTGCAAAAGACCGATGGCACGGTGGTGCCGCAGCTCATCGTGCCCTACACGCTGGATTGCAACGACATGCGCTTTGCCCTGCCCCAGGGTTATGCGTATGCCGACCCGTTCTTCCAGTACCTCAAAGACACGTTCGACGTGCTCTATGCCGAAGGCGATGCAGATGGACTCAACGCCCCCAAGATGATGAGCATTGGCATGCACTGCCGCCTGTTGGGGCGCCCCGGGCGCATCACCGCCTTGCAGCGCTTTCTGGATCACATTGGCCGGCACAACGACGTATGGGTTTGCCGCCGAGTGGACATTGCCCGGCACTGGAAAGCCACCCACCCCTTCACCGCATAAGACGCCATGGCTTTGTCCCTCTCCCAACTCAACGCCGCACCGCTGGAAGAAGCCACGCAATGGCTGGCCGGCCTGTATGAACACTCGCCGTGGATTGCCCGGGGTGCATTGGCCGAGCGGCCTTTCACCAGCCTGGCCCAGCTCAAGCACGCCATGGTGCGGGTGCTGGCGGGTGCAGGTATTGAGCCGCAACTGGCACTGATCCGCGCCCACCCCGAACTGGCCGGCAAAGCCATGGTGGACCAGAGCCTGACCGCCGAGTCTGCCAACGAGCAAAGCAAGGCGGGTCTCACGCACTGCACACCGGCGGAGTTTGAGACCATTCAACAGCTCAACCGCGACTACAACGCCCGCTTTGGCTGGCCCTTTATCCTGGCGGTGCGCGGGCCGCGTGGCACGGGTCTGCCCAAGGCCGAGATCATTGCCACGTTTGCGCGGCGCCTGCAGGGCCACCCCGACTTTGAGCGCCAGGAGTGCCTGCGCAATATCCACCGCATTGCCGAAATTCGCCTGAACGATCTATTTGACATCACGCCCACACAAGGCAACCGCGTGTGGGACTGGCAAGAGGCGCTCGCCCAGCACACCGACCCCGGTTACGCCGAACTCGGCCAGCTCACCGTGACCTACCTGACCGACGCGCACCGCGCCTGCGCCGCCCAGATCAGCGCCGACATGCGGGCTGCCGGCTGTGACACGGTGCACATCGACGCCGTGGGCAATGTAGTGGGTTGCTACCAACGTGATAGCGCATTACGTATATCCGACGAGGGCTACAGCCCGATTTTTCATAAGACTTTGCTGACGGGCAGCCACTACGACACGGTGCGCAACGGCGGCAAGTACGACGGCCGCCTGGGCATTTACGTGCCGCTGGCCTGTGTGCAGCAGCTCTCCCAAGCCGGCAAGCGCCTGCCGTTTGATCTGGAGATCGTCGCCTTTGCCGAAGAAGAAGGCCAGCGCTACAAGGCCACGTTTTTGGGCTCCAGCGCCCTCACCGGCGACTTTGAACCCGCCTGGCTGGACCAGGTGGATGCCAATGGCACCACCATGCGCGCCGCCCTGCAGCACGCCGGGCTGTGCGTGGACGACATCCCTGGCCTCAAGCGCAACGCCAGCGACTACCGGGGTTTTGTGGAAGTCCACATTGAGCAAGGCCCGGTACTCAACGCGCTGGATATTCCGCTGGGCGTTGTCACCTCCATCAACGCCTCGGCGCGTTACGTGGGCGAAGTCACGGGCATGGCCAGCCATGCCGGTACCACGCCGATGGACAGCCGCCGTGATGCCGCGTGCGCCGTGGCCGAACTGGTGCTGGCCGTAGAGAGCCGCGCCGCACAAGATGCAGATTCGGTCGGCACGGTGGGGCAGTTGCAGGTGCCCAATGGTTCCGTCAATGTGGTGCCGGGGCACTGCCAGTTCTCACTGGACCTGCGCGCGCCCAGCAACGCCCAGCGCGACCGCCTGGCCGCCGACGTGGTGCAAGCCGCACACACCATTTGCGAGCGCCGTGGCGTGCAGCTCAACCTGACCGATACGATGCGCGCCAGCGCCGCCCCCAGCGATGCCGCCTGGCAAGCCCGCTGGGAGGCCGCTGTGCAGGCGCTGGGTGTGCCGCTGCACCGCATGCCCAGCGGCGCCGGCCACGACGCCATGAAGCTGCACACCATCCTGCCCCAGGCCATGCTGTTCGTGCGCGGGCAGAACAGCGGCATCAGCCACAACCCGCTCGAATCCACCACCAGCGACGACATGCAACTCGCCGTGGACGCGTTTGCCCACTTGCTGAACCAACTCGCTACCCCTGCATCGGACTGATTGCCCATGACCACCTACGACCAACTCGACGCCTGGATTGACGCCCACTTTGACGCGCAAGTCGCTTTTCTGCAAGAACTGATCCGCGTACCCACCGACACGCCACCGGGCAACAACGCACCTCACGCCGAGCGCACGGCCGAGCTGCTGCAGGGTTTTGGCTTTGCCGCAGAAAAACACGCCGTGCCACAAGCTGAAGTACACGCCGCCGGGCTGCAATCCATCACCAACCTGGTGGTGCGCCGCAAATATGGCCCAGGCCGCACCGTGCTGCTCAACGCCCATGGCGACGTGGTGCCGCCCGGCGATGGCTGGACGCATGACCCCTATGGCGGCGAGATTGCCGACGGCAAAATCTATGGCCGCGCCGCCGCCGTGAGCAAGTGCGATTTTTCCACCTACACCTTTGCCGTGCGCGCGCTGGAAGCGGTGGCCAAACCCACCCACGGCAGCGTGGAACTGCTGTTTACCTACGACGAAGAATTTGGCGGCGAAGTGGGCCCAGCCTGGTTGCTCAGCCACAAAATCATCCACCCCGACCTGATGATTGCGGCGGGCTTTAGCTACCAGGTCATCACCGCGCACAACGGCTGCCTGCAGATGGAAGTGACGGTGCACGGCAAGATGGCGCACGCCGCCATTCCGTCCACCGGCGTGGATGCGCTACAAGCGGCCAACCGCATCCTCACCGCGCTGTACGCGCAAAACACGCTGTACTTGAGTCTTACCTCCCAGGTCGAGGGCATTACCCATCCTTACCTGAACATTGGCACCATCGAGGGCGGCACCAACACCAACGTGGTGCCCGGGCGCGTCACCTTTAAGCTGGACCGGCGCATGATCCCCGAAGAAAACCCGACCGAGGTGGAAGCGGGCCTGCGCCAATTGATTGCAGACACCGCCGCCAGCCTGCCCGGCGTCACGGTCGACATCAAACGCATTTTGTTGGCCCGCGCCTTGCAGCCGCTGCCTGGCAACCAGCCCTTGGTGCAAGCCATTCAAAAGCATGGCGAGCAGGTGTTTGGCGAACCCATTCCCGCCCTGGGCACGCCGCTGTACACCGACGTGCGCCTGTTCTGCGAGGCTGGTATTCCCGGCGTGATCTACGGCGCGGGCCCCCGCACGGTGCTGGAATCCAACGCCAAGCGCGCCGATGAACACCTGGATCTGGAAGACTTGCGCCGCGCCACCAAAGTGGTGGCGCGCACGCTGTGCGATCTGTTGGCCTGACCCACTCGCTGCCGGCTTACATCACCACGTCGGCTGGTACGCTTTTGGTGGCTGACGGGCCGGCGGTCATGGCACTGCCGGCAGCAGCCAGCATGGTGCACACAATGGCCAGCCACTGCAACGCGCTCAAGTGTTCATCCAGCATGATCAAACCCAGCACGGCGGCCACCGCAGGCTCCATGCTGGTCATGATGCCAAAGGCCTCTTGCGGCAGGCGCTTGAGGGCCACCATCTCCAGCGATATCGGGATGGCACTTGAAATGGCGGCCACACCCAAACCGTACAGCAGCACCGATGGCTGCAGCAAGGCAGCCCCAGCCTGCCACGCACCCAGCGGCACCACGGCAATGGCTGCCACCGTGAGGCCCAGCGCCACAGAATGGCCTGCGTGCAGATGGGACACGCGCTTGCCAAACACAATGTAAGAGCCCCAGCAGAATGCAGCCGCCAGTGCGTAGGCCACGCCTTCGGGGTCCAGTGCCGTTGCGCCTTCACCAATGGGCAGCAGCAAACCCAGCCCCACCACGGCCAACGCCAGCCAGAGAAAATCAACCGGCTTGCGCGACGAGAACATGGCAACCGCCAATGGCCCCGAAAATTCAATGGCCACGGCCAACCCAAACGGAATGGTCCGCAGCGACATATAAAACAGCAAATTCATGAAACCCAGCGCCACGCCATAGCGCAGCAGGGACAGCGCATCGACGCGGTTCAACGGCCAGCGCCAAGGCCGCCACAGCACCACCAGTAGTACAGCGGAAAAACCAACCCGCAAAGCCGTGGTGCCCAACGAACCCACCAGAGGAAAGAGTTGCTTGGCAAACGAGGTACCAATACCCAAAGCGATAACGGAGCCCAGAACGGCCAATAAGGGGACGGCTTGCGTCCAACGGTGTGCATGCATGGTGAAACGATAACCGACGGAGGCTGCAGGCCTATTTACATGGAGTTGCATTTCAACATCAAATTGACACAGCACACGGTCACACTTGGGTCTATGCTAAACGTTCTAGTAAGGAGACACCCCCATGAACCCCACACAAATACCCACCGCAGCCGCACTGGCGTCTGCCAAAGGCCCGGTTTCGGAAGCTGCCATTGCGCAACTGGTGGGCCAGGTGTATGAAATCGCACCGCCCGCTGAACGCCGCCGCCTGCTGGAACACCTGATCAGGCCGCTGGGCGTGCTGTCGCTGGTTGCCGTGGCCAACGGCATCTTTGCCAGCATCCGCTTTCGCAGCGGCTGGCCCGATCTGAATGTGCGCATGGAAGATGCACAAAACGTGCAAGCTGGTGACGTGATTGCACTGGTGGACTATGTGCAGCAAGTCAGCGTCAATGCCGTCGATGGACTGGCGCACTTGCTGTCCGCCTCGCCGGTGCTCACCAGTTCTGCAGCGGCGACCCTGCTGATCACGGTGCTGGTACAACGTGCCCGCACCCGCCGTGCCGAGGACCGCGACATATAGCCGCACCGGGGTATAGCCACTCACACACGAAGATTTCACCCGTCGGGTGGAAGGGCTCGCTCAAGGCCAGTTAGAATACAACGCCTCGGAGACTTGGGTGAGTGGTTTAAACCAGCAGTCTTGAAAACTGCCGACGGGTAACCGTCCGTGAGTTCGAATCTCACAGTCTCCGCCAGCGGGCCTTGCCCCGCAAGGTTGATCCGTGCAGATGCGGCCTTCTACCCATAACCTTACCCATCGTTTGAAAACCAGGCCAGCAGCCACGGCCACGTATTGGTTGATAAAGCCAACGGTTGTAAATACCGCTATAGGCCTCGTCGGTCACCAGTGGAGGCATTTGGCATCGGCCACGTTGCAGACGTGCCAGCCTGTTTGCACAAGCAGTGCATCAATGCTGACTCTGGCTTTTTTCTCTGGCGTCACGGCATCTCCCTTGCTGGCATTCTAGGGGACGCATGCGTAGGCAAAGAGGCCTGGGTGCTGCGTCCTGTTCCGGCGCAGTGACGCCAACAGCACGGTGGTTCAAACATGAATGTCGGGCGAAAATAATCGCCCGTGGGGGGGCGCGAACGCGCAGATGTGATAAAACTCCTGTCAGTACCCTCGACCCGAAAATAAGTTCTCATGATTACAAGACGCCAGTTTTCACTTGCAGCCGGCGCTGCTGCATGGTCCGAAGTCCCTCAGGCCTACGCCCAGTCCGGCCAGATTATTCTTGGACAATCGGCCCCATTTACAGGCCCTGCCGCACAACTGGGCATTCAGTTCCATGCTGGCGCCAAAATGTTTTTTGACCGTCTGAACGCCGAAGGCGGCGTGGGTGGCCGCAGTGTCGAGATTCGTAAACTCGACGACGGTTACGAACCCGATCGCTGCATCCAGAACACCCAACAATTCATTGAAGACGATGTGTTTTGCCTGTTTGGCTATATCGGCACACCCACCAGCGTGGCCGCATTGCCGCTGGCCGTCAAAGCAAAGATGCCCTTCTTTGCACCCTTTACCGGGGCCATGGCTTTGCGCACGCCCTTGCATCGCAACGTCTTTCATTTGCGTGCGTCGTACAACGACGAAACGGCACTGATCGTCAAGCACTTGACGACCCTGGGCCTCAAAAAGATCGCTGTTTTTTATCAGAATGACGCCTACGGAAAGGCTGGCTTGGATGGGGTCACACTGGCTTTGGCTGCGATCAATCTCAAGCCCGTCGCAGTGGCTACTGTCGAGCGCAACTCGGTGGAAGTCGCCAAGGCGGTAGCTACCATCAACGCAGCAAGCCCGGATGCAGTGGTGCAAATCGGAGCCTACAAAGGGTGTGCCGCCTACATTCGCGCAGCCCGCGCAGCCGGTTACGGCGGAACCTTTTACAACGTGTCGTTTGTGGGCACGCAAGCGTTGGCTGACGAGCTGGGTAAAGAGGGCGCAGGCATCGTGGTCTCGCAGGTCATGCCAACGCCTTACAACAGCGTCAAGCCCATCTCGCGCGAATTTGTGGAGGCCACACAGAAAACCAAAGGGGCCGTGCAAGTGAACTTCTCAAGCATAGAGGGCTATATTGCCGCCAAAGTCTTCACCGAAGGCTTGCGACGTGCCACGGGTAAGACCTCACGCGAGGGGCTCATCAATGGCTTGGAGAGTATGAGCAACTATGCGATGGGCGGTTTCAATGTGAGCTTCTCACCGTCCGACCACGTTGCGTCCAAGTATGTCGAAATATCGATGTTGACGGGTGACGGTCGGGTGCGCACCTGAACGGCACTCTGAGAAATAGGCTAAAGCTCGGTGTACTTGGCGCTATTGCCCCGCGCGGTCTCCACCGGATACTTCCGGGCATTGACCAGCATCTTGGCTTGTGCGGCGGCGATCAGGTCGATACCCAGCTTGTCACACAACTGCAGCAGGTAAAGGAACACGTCGGCCGCCTCTGCCGCCACCTCGGCCGTTTTATCGGGCATCAGGGACTGGCTTTGTACCTCGGTCAGCCACTGAAAATGTTCCAGCAGTTCGGCCGCCTCCACCGATAAGGCGCTGGCCAGATTTTTGGGCGAATGAAACTGCGCCCAATCGCGCTCGGCGGCGAAGGCACGCAGGGATTGGATCAGGGGGAGCAGTTCGCTACGCATGGGGCAATGGTGGCAGCATAACCTCTATCAACAAGCCCGGCCCGGCGTTGCGCACGGCAAAGCTTGCGCCGTGCGCCAGCGCCACCAGCTTGCACAGGTACAGGCCCAGGCCCACGCCGCCCTCGGCGCGGGTGCGCGCGGCATCTGGCCGGTAAAAGGGCTGGGCCAGGTTGGGCAACTGATCTTCGGGCACCCCGGGGCCATAGTCGCGCACGGTGAGGCAGACGCGGCCATCGCCCTGGCGCTGCAGGCTGACCTGCGGTGCAGCCGACGCGCCCGCACTGTGACGCAGGGCGTTTTCCAGCAGGTTGCGCAGCAACAGGCGCATGCGGGTGCGGTCCAGCGGCAGCAGCGGCAGGTCTGTGGCCAGCGCCTGCGTGACAACTGGCGCGCCATCCAGCGCAGCGACCACCTCGCGCACCAGTTCCGCCAGATCAGTGGGCTCACGGTGCAGGGCAGCGTGGGGGCTGGCCAGGCGCTCGCTCTCCAGCAGGTCGGTAACCAGATCGCGCATCAGCGCCAGGTCGCGCAGCAGCGCTTCGCGGCTGGGCTGCACATCAGCGGTTTCGGGCAACAGCTCGGTGTTTAGCCGTGCACGGGTCAGCGGGCTGCGCAACTCGTGACTGATGGCCAGCAAGAGCGTGCGCTTGGCCTCCAGCATCTGGTGAATGTCTGCCGCCATGGTGTTGATGGTGGCGGCCAGCTCGCCCAGTTCGTCGGGGTGGTGGGCGTGGCGCACGGCAATGGGCTGTGCAAAGTCACCCGCGCCAAAGCGCAGGGCACCCGCGCGGATGTCGTCCAGCGGGCGCAGCAAGCGGCGCACGCGGGCATAGGCCAGTGCCGTGAGCAGCAGCAGGCCGGCCAGCGTGGCCCAGCCGATAAAGCGGGGGCGGTCATGCCAGTCCTGCACGCTCAGGCCAAACTGGATGCGGTGGCCGTCGGCGGTGTTGCGTTCGTAAAAACGGGGCTCGTCGGTCTTGAAGCGTTTGTCGCCACCCCAACCACGGTCGCTGCCGGGGTCGGGCGGGTTGCTGCGCCAGTTAACCTGCGGGCCGCCGATGCGCACGCTCAAAGGCAAGCGCTGCGTCAGCGCCTGGGCACGCTCCACACTGGGCGGGCTGCCCAACTCGGCGGCGAGCTTGTCGATGTAATCGGCCACCAGGGGCTTGGCAGCATCGCGCCAGCCAATACCCAGCGCGTATTGCATGCCCACCAAAAACGTACCGGCCATGGCCAGTGCCAGCAGCAGGAACAGGGCCACCAGCCGCACGCGCAGCGAGTGGGCCAGGGCATGGCGGGCGCGGTGGTGCCAGCGGGGTCTTTGCGGAGTGTTCATGCAGCGGCTTTGCCCAAGGCCAGCGCGTAGCCCGCGTTGCGCAGGGTCTTGATGCAGTCCAGCGGCTCCAGCTTTTTGCGCAGGCGGCTCACCACAATATCCACCGCACGGGTGTAGAGCTCGGCCTCGTGGCCACGCAGGTGGTTGAGGATGTCGTCGCGCCTGAACACCTTGCCGGGTTCGCGCGCCAGCAAGTAGAGCAAATCAAATTCGGTGCTGGTCAGGTCCACCGCCTCGCCCTGGCGCTGCACGGTACGTGTGATGCCATTGACCACCAGACCATCAAAGACCAAGGTGTTGGCATCTGTCGCCAGGGGTTTCACGGCGGTGGGCAGGCGGCGACGCAGCACGGTTTGCACGCGGGCGACCAGCTCACGCGGCTCGAAGGGTTTGGGCACATAGTCATCGGCGCCCAGCTCCAGCCCCACCACGCGGTCCATCACGTCGCCGCGTGCGGTGAGCATGATGATGGGGATGTCGCTCTCTTTGCGGATGGCGCGGCACAGGGCAAAACCATCCATCTCGGGCAGCATCACATCCAGAATGGCAGCGTCCACACCTCCCTGGCGCAGGCGCGCCAGCCCTTCGCTGGGCTTGAGGGCACACTCCAGCGCCATGTCGAAGCGCGCAAAGTAGGCCGCCAGGGGCGGGCCCAGTTGCGCGTCGTCGTCAATCAGCAGGATGCGGGGCATGTGGCATTGTCCCACCGACGTCAGGCGGATTTAGCCGCGGTGGAACCAGCGGCCACGGCCTTCCATAAAGTCACGCACCTTTTGCTGCTGGGCAGGGTTCAGGCTGTCGTAAAAGTCGGCCAGAGCGGCAATAACCTCGGGGCTCTTGGTTTGCAGCACGGTGGTTTTTTCGGTCACCAGGGCCTGCGCACGGGCAGCGTCAAACTTGGCGCCGGCCACCAGGGCCTTCATCTCGGCGCGCGGGTCTTTGGTCTGGCCGATCAACGCGGTGCGCTGCGCATACAGTTTGTCGCCCAGGGTAACCAGGCGCTTCTTCTGGTCTTCGGTGAGGTCCAGTTTGCTGGCAACTTTGTCCACCATTTTGTCGCGCCTTTGCGCATATTGCTCGGCACTCATGCTGGCAGCGTAGTCATGCTGGCGGTGGCCACAGGCCGTAAGGCCACCCACCAGCAGGGTGGCGCCCAGGACGCCAATGAGGGTACGTTTGACGTGACGGTGGAAGAAGTGTGTCATGCGGACCTTTCGAATCCCGAAGGATGTGTTGAACATGACCGCAATGGTGCCGCCAAGAGACCGATACAGGGTGTCAGGGCGGTTTCGGTTTGTATCGGTTTATTTCACACGGCTCAGAGGCGGCGAATCGGCAACTTGCGCCACACCAGGCGGTAGTAGGCCGTCTGTAGGCCCAGCATCACCAAAAAAGTAATGGGGTAGGCCGCCCAAATACCGTTCAGGCCGTAGCGCTGGCTCAGCAACCAGGCCGCTGGCACTTCAACACAGGCAATGGCGAACATGCTGATAGCGGTGGGCCACAGCACCACGCCGCTGGCACGCATGAGGCCGGACAGCACCATTGACATGCCCATGATCACCACGCTCCAGAGCATGACGTGCAGTAGGGTTTGCGCCAAGTCCACCACCGCCACATCGGTAATAAACAGCCCCAGCACGCTGCGCGAAAACACATAAGCCAGCAACACCAACGCGCCGGTGAACAGCAGATTCATCCAGATCCCGGTGCGGGCAATTTGGCCCAGCAGGTGGGAGCGCCCGGCACCGATAGACTGCGCCCCCAGAATGGACGCGGCAATGGCAATGGAGATGGCCGGAAACTGCACATACGACACGATCTGGTTGACCGCACCATAGGCGGCTGTGGCCTGCGAGCCATAGCGGTTCACCAAAAAGAGCACGGCGATTTCAGCGAGCGAGACCGTCATCATCGATAGACCGGTGGGCAGGCCAATGCGCAGCACCTTGGCCAGAATCACCCGGTCCACGAGCAAGTGCTTCCGCATCAGCGCATTGGGTGCCATGGGGTGGTTCACGCGCAGCAGGTGCCATGCAGTCCAGGCAATCGCGGTCGAAAACGACACGACCGACGCCCACGCACCGCTGGACACGCCCAAGCGCGGCAAGCCCAGCCAGCCCTGAATCAGTGCCGGCGTGACCACCAGCCCCACTGCGGTGGAGATGATCAGGGTCTTGAGCGGTGTTTTGGTGTCACCCACGCCGCGCATCATGGAGGTAATGAGCAGGAAGACAAAGATGCCGGGTGCGGCGATCATGCTGATACGGGCATAGGCAACCGCATCGGGCAGGATATCGGCGGGCGTGCCCAGTAGCCGCAACAAGGCGCCGGTGAATGTGCCACCAAAGACCGCGACAACCAGCCCGAAATAGATGCCCACCATCAGCGTGGTACCGGTGATGGCCCGCACACGCTCCGGGTTTTTGGCGCCCCAGGCCTGGCCAATGAGTACCGAGGCACCAGAGCCCAGGCCGATCATGAACGCAATCAGAAAAAACAGCACCGGGAAGAATGCCGACACCGCCGCCATGGCCTTCACGCCCAGCATCTGGCCCAGGTAGATGTTGTTCACCGTGCCAGACAGCGCCTGCAAAATGTTGCTGATGATCATGGGCACCAGAAAGGCCAGATAGGCTTTCCAGAGTACGGGTGGCGCTGCCTTGGGCTGAGCCGGATTGGCGTTTTTTTCCATCATGGGACTCTCTGGTCACGCCGCAAAGGCGTGGGTTGATATTTTGAGCAAATGGGCCTGCACATCGGCGGGCCAGGGCGCCACGCGCGCCGCAAAACCCGCGTGGTCACCAGCAAACAGCGCACGGCTGGCCTCTTCAAAACCCGCCTCGTGCCCGGCCATAGTGGACATGAATTTGTAGGTTACCGCACCGCAGTGGCGCACGCGGTCTTTGGTTTCGGATGAAAGGCGCGCGGTTTCCACCAGCTTGCGCAAAGCCTCCGAGGCGCCGCCGGGCTGGCGCGCCAGCCATTCCCAGTGGCGCGGCAGCAGAGTGACTTCCCGGGGTGACACCCCCAACTTGGGCCGCCCCGGTCCGCGTGGGGCCTCGGCCGGTGTGGGCGCCTCTTCCACCGAGGCGGGTGGCATGGCCAGCGTCATGGCGTGGTTTTGTGCGTTCAGCCGTGTCAGAAAATCAGCAAGGGAGCCACGCCAATCCAGTTCCACCACCTCGCTGGTGGCATCGTCAAAAATCAGCACGGGTGGCGGGCTGATGCTGCTGGCCCAGCGGTCCACCACAGGCTTGGTGGCCAAAGCCACGTCCCGCAAGGAACCACTGGCAATGCAGGTACTGCCCTCAAACGCGGTGCATGCGGTGTCTAACCATGTCATATATTTATCCGGGTTTAATTAATTCAGTAATTATATCCGGGTAAATTAAAATGAGGCTGACGTCTTTAACGAGCCAACACCGTCTCCAGCGCCTTGCCCGTGTTCGTGCTCAAACACACGACCCCCCCAGGCGTTGCCGCTGCCACCACTTGGGCACCCACCTTGCCGCCGTCCGGCACCAGGTAAATTGCCCAGTTAACTAAAATCACGGGGTTTAACAAAGAGCTATACCAAAAAGAACTGGTCCAAAAAGATTACAGGGAAGCTTCCAACATGTCAGCCAGTTCCGCCCGGGCATTGCCTGTGGGCAAACCCCACCAAACTGGTAATGCCTGGCCGATACTAACGCCATGAATATCACCATCATCGGCACCGGCTACGTCGGCCTAGTCGCCGGGGCCTGCCTGGCAGACTTGGGCAACCATGTGTTTTGCCTGGACATCGACCAGTCCAAAATCGACCTTCTCAACAGCTGGAGGCGTGCCGATCTACGAGCCCGGTCTCAAAGAAGTGATTGAGCGCAACATAGACGCCGGTCGGCTGACCTTTTCTACCGACGTGGCCGCCAGTGTGGCGCATGCCATCGTGCAATTCATCGCCGTTGGCACCCCGCCAGACGAAGACGGCAGCGCCGACTTGCAATACGTGCTGGCCGCCGCCCGCAACGTTGGCCGCCACATGACGGATAACAAGGTGGTGGTAGACAAGTCCACTGTCCCCGTTGGCACTGCCGACAAAGTATCTGCCGCCATACAGGCCGAACTCAACGCACGTTTTGCCAGTGCAAGCCCCACCTTCAGCGTCGTATCCAACCCCGAATTCTTGAAAGAAGGCGCAGCGGTAGAAGACTTCACCCGCCCGGACCGTATCGTCCTGGGCGTGGCCGCGGACGCCGCTGGCCAACAAGCCCTGGCCATATTGCGCCAGCTCTACGCCCCATTCAACCGCAACCACGAGCGCACCCGCGTGATGGACGTCAAGAGTGCCGAGTTCACCAAATACGCCGCAAACGCCATGCTGGCCACCCGCATCAGTTTCATGAACGAGTTGGCCAACCTGGCCGACCAGGTGGGGGCCGACATCGAACTGGTGCGCCAGGGCATAGGCTCAGATCCGCGCATTGGCTACAGCTTTTTGTATGCTGGCACCGGTTACGGCGGCAGTTGCTTCCCCAAAGACGTGCAGGCCCTCATTCGCACCGGGCGCGAGCATGGTCAAACCCTGCGCATGCTGGAAGCCGTTGAGGCCGTCAACCACGACCAAAAGAGCGTGCTGGTCAACAAAGTGTTTGCGCGCTTTGGGCGCGACCTGTCAGGCAAGACCTTTGCCCTGTGGGGCCTGGCCTTCAAGCCCAACACCGATGACATGCGTGACGCGCCCAGCCGGGTCGTCATCGGCGCGCTGCTGCGGGCCGGCGCGCGCATTGTCGCGCATGACCCGGTGGCCGAACACGAAGCACAGCGGGTGGTCGCACTTGACCTGGCCGATGCGCCCGCCCTGTTGGAGCGCATTGAATTTGCAGCCAAACCCATGCAAGCCGTGCAAGGTGCCGATGCGCTGATCATCGTCACCGAGTGGAAGGCCTACCGTAGCCCCAACCTGGCCGCCCTGAAGGCTGCCATGAAGACCCCAGTTGTCATCGATGGCCGCAACCTTTTTGAGCCTGATTTCATGGCCGCTGCTGGCTTTCAGTACGCAGGCATTGGCCGCAACACCCACTGAACCCCAATATGCGCAACTACAACCCCACCCAACGCATTCTGGTCACCGGCGGCGCTGGCTTTTTGGGCTCACACCTGATCGACCGGCTGCTCGCCCGTGGTGATGACGTTGTCTGTGCCGACAACCTCTTCACCGGCACCAAGCGCAACGTGGAGCACTTGCTTGGCCATCCGCGCTTTGAGTTCATCCGGCACGATGTCACTTTTCCGCTGTACCTTGAGGTGGACCAAATCTACAACCTGGCTTGCCCTGCCAGCCCCATCCACTACCAGCACGACCCAGTGCAAACCACCAAGACCAGCGTGCACGGTGCCATCAACATGCTGGGGCTGGCCAAGCGCCTGCGCGCCAAGATCTTTCAGGCCAGCACCAGCGAAGTCTATGGTGACCCCACCGTCCACCCGCAGACTGAGGCCTACTGGGGCAACGTTAACCCCATCGGTATCCGAAGCTGCTACGACGAAGGTAAGCGCTGCGCCGAAACCCTTTTTTTTGACTATTACCGCCAGCACAAGCTTGACATCCGCGTGGCCCGCATCTTCAACACCTATGGCCCGCGCATGCACCCCAACGACGGTCGCGTGGTCAGCAACTTCATCATGCAAGCGCTGCAGGGCCAAGACATAACCCTGTACGGCAGCGGCCAGCAAACCCGCAGCTTTTGCTATGTAGACGACCTGATCGAAGGCTTCATCCGCTTCATGGATTTGCCCCGTGGTGCCGACGGCGCACCCGGTTTCCCTGGCCCTATCAACCTGGGTAACCCGGTGGAGTTCACCATCCGCCAACTGGCCGAATTGGTCATTGCCTTGACAGGCTCCAGTTCCAAAATGGTCTTCATGCCCCTGCCAGCGGACGACCCCCTGCAGCGCCAGCCCGACATCAGCCGTGCGTGCGCGTACCTGAACGACTGGCAGCCCCAAGTGCAATTGCAACAAGGCTTGGTTAAGACCATTGCCTACTTTGACCAACTTCTGTCCTCCAGTTGAACCATGTGCGGCTGCGGCAAGGCGCACCAGATTGCCGACGTACCGGTCGGCCATTTTCTGTTAGCTGGCATTGACTCGGCCCTGCTCACCGCCATAGCCACCGCCCATGGTGAGCGCCCCGCAGACCCTGAACCAGGCTTTTGCCGCGATTACAGCGGCACCGCAAACGACGAGGCTCTCATGGCCGAGCAACTGGCTGCAGTACTGGGTACTGGTCAGCCGCTTTACATCGCTCCAATACGCTGGCTTGCTGGAGTATGGAGGCACGCTGGGTGGTAGTTCTTGCACGGCACATGACGTTGGAACCTGTGCGCGGATGGCGCCAACACCGGCTACTGTTTCCCCTACATGCTGGTCGACGTTGTGCGTATGTCAAAAGAAGGAAAGCGCGACAAAGCGCACGATTTTCTCGACTCGCATTTGCCGCTCATTCGCTACGAACAACAACCCGGCTCCGTGGCTCGCAGTGCGCAAATATGTAATGATAAAGTGCGGTATTTTGAGCCACGACACCCTTCCCAAACCGGGTACCGAGCTGTCGACGGTGGCTCGCGCAGAGATGAACTGTTTACTGTCACGTGTCGCTCAAGTAGACTCGTGACCGAGCAAATTGCTGTAGCTCCGGCGTCTGGCAGTTTCGCCGCATTTCTGGCGAGTAAGTTCGACTTTCTAAAGAAAATTCAATTGACAAACGCCTTTTCCGGATGAGCAAATTCGAAGACTATAAAAGCTCACCGATGAGCGTTCGCATGACGTTGGGGCCACTCGCCCGCCCCGTCGATACGATGCGGTTCATGTCAATCCATGCCTTCGAGCAGGTGTTTTCGTGCCGCATCAATTCTCTGCCGCAAAACGTCTGCCTGATGGGGTGGATTGAGGATGAGCAGTGCTGGTACTGTGCGCCTGAGGCGCTAGCGCGCCAACATTCGACGCACGTGAGCCACACTTTCCACACTTTCGGCACTAAAACGCTTCTTGCTTTTTTGTCGGAGCGTGTCATGCCACAGCTAGAGATTCCATCAATTTGGTTTCCGTACTGCTTCTATGATGCTTGGCGCGAACGAACGTTGTTTTCGCCAAATTATCGATGGGTAGTGCCACCGGATATGACGGACTGGACCGAATGGCGTGGCGAGGCAGGTGAGGTGCCTATCGTGAGTCCAACGCGCCACTGGGTCATGTGTCAGGGTGCGCACCGGGACGATCCGAGCGCCTGCGTCGTTGTGGATGCCCACTATCTCACGCAAAACAATTACGTTGAGCTTTTCTCGGAAGTGGAATCGCATCGCATCGTCTGGGCCAACAAAAGACCTCGGGCTGTCCTTGCTGGAGCCGATCACGGTGAGAACGCCAATTTCTTCGTCCCGGCTGAAGACGCAACGCTAAATCCCCGGCGCCTGATCAGGAATACCGTCGCGAGTCAGAGTCTCGCCGTTGACGTCTATCTTGGAAGAAACGTGTCGCTCGCAGAACAGTTGGCCTATCGCTACATCATCGATGCAGACGGCTACGCGCGCACCTGGAGCGCTTGGGCATGGAAGATGATGAGCGGATCAACGGTACTCTCGCTTGAATCGCCGTGGACCGCCTTTTTTACTGAACAGTTTTCGCCGTGGGAGCACTTTGTGCCTATCGCCAACGACTGCTCGGATCTAGCCGAAAAGCTGGACTGGTGCCGTAACAACGATTTCGAATGTCAGGAGATTGCGAGTCGCGCGCGTGATCGTGCGATGATGGTCTATGAAGTCAGTAACGTTACGAGTAGGATGATTCGCCGTTTGCGCGAGAGCCTTGCCGAGCCTGTCCCCGCAGGTTGGCCGGCGACTCTTTAGTTTCCGCACGATCAAGACTGTTCAGCGAAGCGTATGCAGCGGCGGCTTTTTGCCCTGAATTGGCAATGGTCCCAGTTCGCCGATTTAGTTTAGGCGAGCACCGCGCGAGCTCATGACGCGTGTGACATCTTCAAAACGCACCACCGCAATACACGACGGTATGCTATTTGATTTTCCCGATGTCGACACTGTTTATGAATATAAAGACGGCCAAATGCAACCAGGGAATTTCTAGACATGAATGATCAAGCTGCCAAAAAAATAAAAGTTTTACTTGAAATGCGCCCCGCCCTTGAGGGGTTTGCCGGCATTCCCCAAGAGGTTCGCCTGCTATTCCGCGGACTGCGAAAAATCGAATCGGTGGATGTCGAGGGATTGATACAGACATCCCATCGCGTGTTGGCGCGCGGGACTAAGGATGAGGGATTTTTCTGGAAAAGGCTCACTCAGGCCAAGAAGATTAATCGCTATTCACGGGTCGTCGTTTCGATGGCAGAAAAGCCATACCGAAACATGCTGGATGTGGCGCTAGATTTTATTGAGAAGCGGCTATCTTCTTCAAAACTGTTACTGTTAACTCTGACGAATGTTGGCATGGTCAAACTAACTCGTTTTGAGTCAGCTTCATTTGAAGATTTTACTTGGCGCACACTGTTTGCCAAGACACTTCCTGCTTCTGATTTCGATTTGGTTGCAAAGGCAGACCACCGGATTTGTTCCATCCCATGGACTACCATGCACATGGTCGGATTGAATTCGATGAGCTTCTATTCAGATGCTGTATATCCAACGCTGGAAACACAAGGATTTGATATATTTATTGGGCAAACGCCCTATCCAGGTCGCACAAATTCAAAAACGGCTCTCGTGATTCGATATCACGACGCCATTCCGATTTTTATGCCCCACACCATTTCAGATCAATCACTCCATCAGGCAACACATTTCTATGCTTTGATGGGTAATGTTAAATCTGGCGCGTGGTTTGCCTGTGTATCAGAAGCAACTCGACGAGATTTGATTCGGCTCTTTCCAGAAGTCGCCAATCGAGCGGTAACAATCTATAACATGGTTTCCCACCATTACTTCATCGAAAATTCATCTTTTGAGCGGGTCTCGGGTATTATTAGATCACGGTTGTATGGTTTGGACCCAGATGGTAAAGACCTCGGACTATCTCCAAAATTTTTGACCTTGCGCGAACAAGAAGCTTTCTATAAGAAACATCTGTTCGATGACAATTTTAGATATATTCTGGTGGTATCAACTATTGAGCCTAGAAAGAACCATACCCGCCTGCTTGCGGCATGGGAGATGATTAAAGCGGATATTGATCCTAATATAAAATTGGTTGTTGTTGGTACTCTAGGCTGGAACTTCAAAGAAATCATTAAAGGATTCAAAACCTGGATTGATCGCGGTCAGTTATTTATGCTGAACGCCGTTCCCGCTCCTGATCTCCGCGTCCTCTACCGGCACGCTGTAGCGACTGTATGTCCGAGCCTAGGTGAGGGGTTTGATTTTTCGGGTGTTGAATCAATGGCAAGTGGTGGTATCACAATTGCTTCTGACATTCCCGTTCATCGAGAGGTTTACGAAGACGCTGCAGAATACTTCGATCCCTACGCAACGATGAGTCTGGTAAAAGCTCTCAAAAAGGCGCTGTATGAAACCAACGCCCCTTACTTGCAGGAAACAATGCGTAAAAATGGAGAGTCTATTTCGTCCCGTTACTTGCCGGAGAAAGTTCTACCAAAATGGGAGCTTTTTCTTGAAAAAGTGAAGAAGGAGCATAATAGCATTTAAGAATACTCAATTTGTATTTATATATTCTTATATCAAACCATTGTCAGCATCGGCCAATAAGTGTGATTGTTTTTATAAATGCGACTATTTGATTTGTAGTCAATTTGCATCTCTGTAGATCGATTTGTGATTTATATGTAAAGTCATTAGTTCATTCGGAAAACTTATTGGATTTAATGGGAGTCTTGGGCAACTCAGACAAACACAGGCAGATGCAAATGAGGTGTCATGCATCCGGGCTGGCTGGCGCTGTCTGTCAAGGATTGTTAGGACGCAATCCAAACTTGATAGATCTCAGCAGAATCGTAGGGAAATTGCTATTCCAGAGTGATTCTCAATTACTTATTGCTGATATTGGTAAATCATCCGAAAATTGGAATGATAAATTTTACTTTAGATCTCAGGAGTTGGTTGAAATAGCTTATCTAGGGATATTCAGTGGAACACTATATTCAAGTGGGGATTCTCAATATGTGCAGTTTAGAACGGCATGGAGTCAATTCTAGTATTTTCGATTGAGCACAAAACCGGACGGCGGAGGCAGTTGTTCTTCGGCTTGGGTTCATCAAAAATTTCTTACTTCTGATCATAAAGAAAATCTCGGGGGGTTCTCAAATTCATGGGAGTGCGCTGCCACACGTCCTAGCGTCCAAGTTCATCGATAATGGACGTTCTCCCCACCCAACGCCACCCAAGTGGCTTAGATGTCGCCCCCATGACCTCCCACTTGCTAGTCTCTCTCTTGCATTTCAGCGGGCGCAGTCAGTACCGGTTCTGGATGTTGCTTTGCGGGCTGTGTTTGGTGGCTACCCAGGCAACTGCCGGTGATCCAGTGCTGGACATTGGTCACATGGATGCCAACCCCATTTCGTTGACCAGCCATTTCTCGGTGTTCGAAGACAGTAGCCAGCGCCTGCAACTGGAGGATGTGCAAAAGCCCGATATGGCCGCCCAGTTTAAAGCTGGCACGGCGTCTGGCGAATCCCTCAGTTTTTCCTACACTGCGTCCGCCATGTGGCTGCGTCTGCATGTGCAGAACACCAGTAACGCGCCGGTTGTGCGGATGTTGGAGATCTCCAACCCATTACTTGCCCATCTGACGTTCTACCAGCCGGTCGATGACCAGGGCTACCAGGCCACGCAAACCGGCTATGCCTTGCCTTTTGCCACACGCCCGCACGCCAGCCGTTTCTTTGTGCTGCCCATTCGCTTGCCGGCCCATGCCGACCAAATGCTGTTTTTCCGGGTTGCCACGCCCAACTCCATGATCCTCCCAGTCAAACTATGGGAGCTACAGGCCTTTCATGCGCACGAACGGGCCGACTATGTGTTTCAGGCTTTGTACTTTGGTAGCGCCTTGGCAATCATTCTGTACAACTTGATGCTGTTTGTGGCACTGCGTGATATGGGCTATTTGCTCTACTTGGTGTCGGCCGCCTTTAGCGTATTGACGCTGGCGACCTTTGTGGGTGTTGGCGCCGAATACATTTGGGGGGGTGTGCCTTTTTTCACGAAGATGGGGACCAATGTATTTTTGGCCATTGCGTTGACAGCCTTCCTGCTGTTTACGCGGCGCATGCTGTTTACTGCTGAACGACTGCCCGTGCTTGATCGGTTGCTCAAGCTGTTTGTGTGGATCAATGTGGCGTTTTGTGGCCTGTTTTTTTTGTCGTTCGAGCACGTTGCACGGCTGTTTGTTATCAGCTACGCCATCACTGCGCTACTGTTGCTGGTGACGGGGACGTTCTCTGCCTACAAGCGCGAGCGCAGTGCCTACTTTTTTATGGCGGCGTTCGCGGTGGTGTTGTTGGCGTTGGGAATGCTGGCGATGCGACAGCTGGGCGTTTTGCCGACCAATGCTTGGACGACGTCTGGAGCGCAGATTGGCTCTGCGTTGGAAATGTTGCTGCTCTCTTTTGCGCTGGCCGACCGCTACAACGTGATGCGCCGTGATAAAGATTCTGCGCAGCAGCGCCTGGTTGAGAACCTGCGCACCTCTGAAGCCATTTTGGAGGATCGGGTGGTCCAACGCACCACTGAACTGGAAGTCCTTAACCAACGGCTGGAGGCCTTGAGCACTATCGATGGCTTAACGGGTATTGCGAATCGGCGCCATTTTGACAAGCTGTTTGCCGCGGAGTGGCTGCGCTGCATGCGCTTGGGTCAGCCCCTGGCGCTGGCAATGGTAGACATCGACTGGTTCAAAAAATACAACGACTGCTATGGTCACCAAGCCGGAGACGAATGTCTGCGCAAGTTCGCACGTATTTTGTCTGCCACGGTGTCCCGCAGCAGCGACATAGTGGCGCGCTACGGAGGCGAGGAGTTTGTGTTCTTTGCACCAGCCACCGATGCAGAAGGCGCATTGAATATGGCCGAACAGCTCTGTGCAGAGCTAGAGGCTGCGGCGCTGCCCCATGCATTCTCAACTTATATGTGTGTTACGGCCAGTATCGGTGTGGCAGTTGTAGTGCCCAGTGAAGTGCAGGCTCCTGCTGCGCTCATCCAGGCAGCCGATGCTGCGTTGTACCTCGCCAAAAAGCAGGGGCGAAATCGCGCTGTGCTGGGAACTGTAACGGTATAGGGAATAGAAAATTCAACCGTATGCGCCCAAGTACACACCGGAAAATTGGCCGCGCAAAACACGCGCACCCACACCACAATGAACCGCAATTGCGATTCACAGACAGGGACCCGCCCCGGGCTCCTGTGCACTCTCACCCTCCCACAACGGTGGCCCGCGGGCTGGGGTGATGCGCATCTGGCCCCCACACATTGGGCAGATCAGGCGGGGTCGCCCCATCCACGCCGCAGAGCACAACGGCAGTGTCGATCGTCCGTCAGCACGCTGTAAAACCGTGGGCAAACATGCCGCATTAGAGGTACTTGCGGAAAGCCTTCTCCACATAGGCCGATGGCGCATGTGGTCGCTTTGACCGTCAAACTGGCCGGTGCTGGCGAGATTTAGCCAAATCTCAAAGTGCTCGGCCAACGTCTTGTACGGCAGGGTGCGCTCGGGTGTTGGTGAGAATGCTGCGGCGACGAGTGAGGCGGGCCTGGCATAGGGTGGTGCCGGTCTGGAGCGATCTCACTGATTGCGAATCCAAAATGCCAAATTGGACGCAAAACGGCCACTCAGCCCTCGTCGACATTGCGCATGCCGCTTCTGTTTTTATAGCAACACTCCTACCGTGCCAGCACCGCCTTTAGCGCCACCCCGGTGTGCGTACCCAGCCTGACCACACCTTCGGGCGCAGCCGCCGCCACCACCTGGCCACCGGCATTGCCACCATCCGGCCCTAGGTCAATCACCCAATCCGCCTCGGCAATCACATCCAGATCGTGCTCGATCACGATTACGCTGTGGCCGGCATTGACCAAGCGGTGCAGCACCTGGATGAGTTTTTCTACATCGGCCATGTGCAGGCCCACGGTGGGTTCGTCCAGCACATACAGGGTGTGCGGCGCCTTGTTGCCACGCTTGCCAATGTCGTCACGCACTTTGGAGAGCTCGGTCACCAGCTTGATGCGCTGCGCCTCGCCACCCGATAGCGTGGGCGATGGTTGCCCCAGCGTGAGGTAAAGGCCCACATCCTTTCGCAGTTGCAGCGGGTAGGCATAGCGGCAGAAAATTCCACCGCTTCGGCAAGCATGCTGCGCTGGTTGCGCGTGATGTCTCACCCGGACGGAGGCGTGGCCTTCTTCAACGACTTTGCGCTGGGCATTGCGCCAGAGGTGAAAGAACTGGCCGCCCATGCCCAGACTGTGGGCGTCGATGCCCCTGATGAGCCGCTATCGGATATCGAGGTGCTGCGTAATTCCGGCTACATACGCTTGCAAACCGAATGTGCCGTTGTGATCGCCGACGTCGCCGAAATCGGCCCGGACTATCTGCCGGGCCACGCGCATGCAGATACGTTGAGCTTTGAATTGTCGCTGCACGGTCGACGTGTATTGGTGAACGGGGGAACATCAACCTACGAAGCAAACGCCGAACGGATATTGCAACGCGGCACTGCAATGCACAACACGGTGCAGGTGGACGGTGTCGATTCTTCCGAGGTATGGGGCAGTTACCGGGTTGCACGGCGCGCGCGGCCGCTGGATGTGACATGGGGCCGCAAAGGCGCATCCCTGTGGATCGAAGCGGCTCACGATGGCTACCGTCGTCTGCGCGGCGCGGTGACTCATCGTCGGCACTGGACTTTGGATGATTCCGCGTTGAGCATTGCCGACGCACGCACGGGTCAGTTTGACTCAGCGGTTGCGGCCTTCCGCTTCGCGCCCGGCCTGGAACCATCTTCGAATGGTGATGTTGCGGTGCCGGATGGATCGGATCTGCGCTGGTGTAGCCAAGGTGGGAGCAATGTAACCGTGAATTCGAGTACATGGCATCCTCGTTTCGGTGTGAGCGAGCCGTGTGCGCTGGTGTTGATTCCTTTCGGTATGCACGACCTGCAAACCACGATTACGTGGAGTCGAGTTCAGGAAATATGCAAAACGTTTTTGCTTAGCCGTTTCGGAAACCGCCGAAAAGGGCCAATTGTCAGATCAGGGCAGAATCCAGCTTGTCGGAAGATGAAGAGTGGCTGCCGCCAGCATGACAACAAATAATGGGTTATCAGGGGTTCCAACGTCATGCGCATCCTTTTCCTGTCCGACAACTTTCCGCCTGAGGGGTACGCGCCGGCAACGCGACTGTATGACCACGCTATCCGCTGGGTGCGGGCCGGACCCGAAGTGACGGTGATTACATCTGCGCCGAATTTCCCTGAAGGCCGTATCTTTGCCGGGTATCGCAACGCATAGCGACAGGTCGAAAACGTCGATGGTGTGCGCGTTGTACGTGTCAAGACATACATCACGGCGAACGAAGGGTTTCTCAAGCGCACGTTGGACTACCTGAGCTTCATGCTAATGGGGTTCGTGATTGGGCTGTTTGAGCGCAGACCTGATGTCGTGGTCGCAACGTCGCCGCAATTTTTCGCGGCGACCGGCGGCTGGGCGTTGTTGATTGCCAAGTGGCGGCCGTTCGTATTCGAACTGCGCGACTAATGGCCCGAATCGATTGTCGCGGTTGGTGCGATGAAAAAAAGGCTTCATGATCCGCATGCTCGAAAGGGTTGAGCTACTCCTGTAGCTATGAGCAAGGAAACTGAGCGCAATTAGCATCAATGCAACGAACGCGTATGATCCTGCCCCCGAATTACGGACACCCGTTTAAGCGAAATAAGATAGCTCGAACGCTTCGGGGCTGAGATAGCCCAGAGTCGAGTGGAGCCGGTTGCGATTGTAGTAGACCTCGATGTAGTCGAACACGTGGACTTTGGCTTGTTCGAGCGACTGGAGTCGCTCGCCGTGGATCGCCTCGACCTTGAGGCTGTGGTTCCAACTCTCCATGGCTGCGTTGTCGTAACAATTGCCCCTGGAAGGATAGGAAATTCAACCACCTGAGCCCAAGTATGCACTGCAAAACGGGCCCCGCAAAGCACCGGCACCTACATTCACCAGTCTGATTTCCCCAAGAAATTCGCCGCCGTCACCACAATGCGCCGCAAAGGCGACCTGCAGACACAGCCCCGCCCCGGCGGCGGTGCCGCCACAGTTGTCGGGGTCACCAAGTAGTGCGCTGATCGGCGGGATACTCGGGTGGAGATTGGTTTGACGTATCCCAGTCCGGTTCAGCCGCCACGCCATCGTCCGCCGCCTGCGCACCACACTCGTCCCACAGCGGTGGCCCGCGTGCCGGGGTGATGCGCGGGGCCTCGGGCTCCACCCCGATATGCTCGAGAATCTTGTGGATGTCGGCACTGAATGTGATGAAGGCAATGATGCGCATCTGGCCCCCGCAGTTTGGGCAGATCAGCGGGAACACCTCGCAGATACGGGCGATCACCGCCGCTCGAAGTGGCGAGTTCGGGGCCAGCACACCGTAATACCGATGGCGGTGCGCGCGTGGTGGCGGCACCAGTTGGGCGAGGCCCTCGCACTTGGGCCTGCATCTGGGTAATGGGGGCCTCGTCGATCTGCGGCGGGTGGAACCTGATCGACGGCGCGTTGACGGACTCTGCAGACTCGGAGGACTGGGCACCCGAGGGTGCACCGGGCAGCGCCTCAAACAACCCATCGACCACGCACACATGAAAGTGCACATGCGTGTTCAGCGGCAAGTAAGGCCAAAACCTGCCAAATCAGGCCGCTTAGGCGCTTGGCATGTCTTGAAATTTCTCCGGCCAGGCCCTATCTAAAGGGTACGGACCCGTGATCATGGGGATGACGGGCAGCCGGTTGAAGCCTAGACCTGAAGGAGAAAAACATGAACGCCTTGATCCATCGCAGCGGCCTGTTGGACGATTTCTTCCGCGATGTCGCACCCGGTTTTTTCATCAAACCCCTGCACGGCGATCCTCTGCCGGCACCGTCACAAATCAAGATTGACGTCAAGGAAAACAACGACGCCTACACCGTCACCGCCGAAATTCCCGGCGTACCCAAGGAAGACATCCATGTGGGTATTGAAGGCAATGTGGTGACGCTGCGCGCCGAAGTCAAGCAGCAAGACAGCACCAGTGAGGATGAGCGGGTGCTGCGCACCGAGCGCTTTTACGGCGCGGTGGCTCGCAGCTTTCAGCTCGGCCAGGACATCGACCAGGCGCAAGCCAAAGCCAAGTACGACAACGGCGTGCTGACACTGACGCTGCCCAAGAAAGTCGTCGCCCCAAGCACCCAGCGTTTGACGATTGAATAAAACCGGTGCACCCGCTGGTGGCTCACACCACTAGCGGCGCTTCCTGCATGGCCCCGATCTGCCCTTGCAGCATCTGCACCTGACCTGTCCAGTAGTCGCTGGAGCCAAACCACGGAAAGTTGATGGCAGAAATCGGGTCGTCCCAGCGCGCCCAATTGCCGGGTGCGCTGCTGGCGGTCACCGCTGAGCAGCATCCACAAGTCTTGCACCGCCGGGCCCATGCGTGCGTCGTCCAGGTCGACAAAGTGCGGGCCGGGCAAGCTGCTGGCAGGCGCCTCCAGCGGCGTCCACAAGATATTGCCCGGGTGACAGTCACCGTGCAGGCGCAGGCTGCGCAAGGCGTCCGTGGGCTGCTCGTCATCCGCCTCTTGGTCGCGTGCCAGAGGTTTTAAGCCTTTTCCCAAGCAGATTGCACATCCAGCGGCACTTTGTCGTGCGCCAGCAACCACTCGCGTGAGTCCATGCCAAAGCTTTGCAAATCGAGCGCCGGGCGCACCGCAAAATAACTGTTTTTACGCACAGCATTGTGCCGCCAAGTCAGATCAGACCGATCACGTGCCTGACATTAGAAATGTTGCACAAAAATGCCGCGCAGCCCTCGAATCCATTGCGCAAGCCGCTTCTGTTTTTATAGCAACACTCCTACCGTGCCAGCACCGCCTTTAGCGCCACCCCGGTGTGCGTACCCAGCCTGACCACACCTTCGGGCGCAGCCGCCGCCACCACCTGGCCACCGGCATTGCCACCATCCGGCCCTAGGTCAATCACCCAATCCGCCTCGGCAATCACATCCAGATCGTGCTCGATCACGATTACGCTGTGGCCGGCATTGACCAAGCGGTGCAGCACCTGGATGAGTTTTTCTACATCGGCCATGTGCAGGCCCACGGTGGGTTCGTCCAGCACATACAGGGTGTGCGGGGCCTTGTTGCCACGTTTGCCAATGTCGTCACGCACTTTAGAGAGCTCGGTCACCAGTTTGATGCGCTGCGCCTCGCCACCGCTCAGCGTGGGGGACGGTTGGCCCAGGGTGAGGTAACCCAAGCCCACGTCTTTGAGCAGTTGCAACGGGTGGGCGATGGTGGGCATGGCTGCAAAGAATTCGACCGCTTCGTCCACTTCCATTTGCAGCACATCACCAATGCTTTTGCCGCGCCAGGTGACTGCCTGCGTCTCGGGGTTGAAGCGTGCGCCCTTGCAGGTTTCGCACAGCACTTTCACATCGGGCAAAAAGCTCATGCCAATGGTGCGTATACCTTGCCCTTCGCAGCCGGGGCAGCGGCCTTCACCGGTGTTGAAGCTAAAGCGGTTGGCCGCATAGCCGCGCGCCTTGGCCTCTAGCGTGTCTGCAAAGAGTTTGCGAATGGTGTCCCAGAAGCCGATGTAGGTGGCGGTGCAACTGCGCGGCGTTTTGCCTATGGGGGTTTGGTCCACTTCGAGCACGCGGTCTATGGTCTCAAACCCGGTCACGCTTTCGCAGCCCGTCCACGGAATTTGCTCCCCAGCGTCCAGCGCATCGCGGCCGGCCTTGGTGCTGCGCTTTTGTACGGCGGCGTGTACGTTGGTGAGCAGCACGTCGCGCGCCAAGGTTGATTTGCCGGAGCCACTGACCCCGGTGATGGCGACCAGGCGTTTGAGTGGAATGTGGGCGGTGACGGATTGCAGGTTGTGCAGGTTGGCGCTGTGGACTGTGAGCCAGTCGATTTTTGGCACTGCTTTGGTGGCTGGCTCCGCTGCGGAAAGCCCCGAGGCAGGCTTCCCGCAGCTGCGATAGTGAGGCTCTCGGTGCGGTGGTTGGCTAGGGCGGCATATTCGGCGGTTACGCGGGTGCGGTCAGCTAGTTCGGCATTCGCAGTCGTACTGTCCATCGCGCGCGCCGCTTCCGCAGCAGCCTTGGCCGCTTTAGCCGACAGCTTCTTGGCCCTGGAACCAACAACGTTGCCGGCGGAGGAAGCCGGTGCGCCGGGGGCCGATTTGGCGGCCAGCAGGACGTATGAGGCCCCCGGCGTACCGGCTTCCTGCGCAGCGCGAGCCCACAACGCCGCAGACACCAAAGACGTCTCATACGAAACAACGTAACGCCGCACCGCCAAAGGATGCCGCATGGCATGCAACAAATACCGCCCGGTTTGCGAATCAGCCGCCGCCTGCACATCTGCCACCGACCCCTGTGCCACCAAGCGCCCACCCCGCTTGCCCGCGCTAGGCCCAATGTCAATGATGTGATCGGCGTGGCGAATGGTGTCAACGTCATGCTCCACCACCACCAGCGTGTTGCCCTTGTCACTGAGTGAACGCAGGGCACCCAGCAAAATGGCGTTGTCGCGCGCGTGCAGACCAATGGTGGGCTCGTCCAGCACATAGCACACGCCCTGCAAATTGCTGCCCAATTGGGCGGCCAGGCGGATGCGCTGGGCCTCGCCACCGCTCAAGGTCGGCGCACCCCGGTCCAGCGTCAAATAGCCCAGGCCCACTTCCTCCAGAAACTCCAGACGGCTCTTGATCTCGGGCACCAGGTCGCGGGCAATGTCGGCCTCACGGGTGCTCATGCCGCCTTCTAGCTGCAAGGTCTGCACCCACTTGCGCACATCAGTCACGCTCAGGGCCGCAATGTCGGCAATGCCCACGCCGGCAAACGTGACCGCACGTGCTGTGGCGTTGAGGCGCGTGCCCTGGCAAGTTTGGCAGGTGGCATCATGCAGGTCTTCCACATCGGCCTCGGCAAAGGTTTGCTCGCGGCCCTTGTTGTCGTCGTCCTTGACTGAATCGTCAAACACCTTGCGCTGCTCTTTGGTCAAGGCCACACCGGTGCCCACGCAATCCGGGCACCAGCCGTGCTTGCTGTTGTAGCTGAACAGGCGTGGGTCCAGCTCCACATACGAGGTGGCGCACACCGGGCAGGCGCGCTTGGTAGAAAACACCTGCACGGTGCCAATGCCGACAGCGGGTGTGCCAGCCAGCATGGCCTGTTTCAACCCGTCCATGCAGCTCATGACATGCACCACGCCTTTGCCGTGCACCAAGGCGGTGGCCAGCGCCTCGCGCAGTTGTGCCTCTTGCGCCGGGTTCACGTCCAGACTGGCAACGGGCAGCTCAATGTTGTGCTCTTTAAAGCGGTCAATACGCGGGAACGCGGTGGTGGGTAAAAAGTTGCCATCCACCCGCAGGTGGGTATAGCCACGCGGGCGCGCCCAGTCGGCCAGTTCGGTGTAGACACCTTTGCGGCCGGACACCAGCGGCGCGAGTAAACCGATGTGTTGCCCCCGAAAATTCTTGAGCAACTGCGCCGCAATGCTGTCAGCCGACTGCGGCTGCACCGCAGCACCGTCATGGATGCAATGCTGCGTGCCCAGCTTGACGTACAGCAGGCGCAAAAAGTGCCAGACTTCAGTCGTAGTGCCCACCGTGCTCTTGCGCCCCCCGCGTGAGAGGCGCTGCTCAATCGCCACCGTAGGTGGAATGCCATACACCGCATCCACCTCGGGCCGACCAGCCGGTTGCACGATGCTACGGGCATAGGCGTTGAGCGATTCCAGATACCGCCGCTGGCCTTCGTTAAAGAGAATATCGAATGCCAGCGTGGATTTGCCAGAGCCAGACACGCCGGTGACGACGTTGAACTTGCCACGAGGAATGTCAACGGACAAAGACTTAAGGTTGTGCTCCTTCGCATTGACGATACGAATGGAGTTCGACGCGTCAGTAAGCCCCCCATCCCCGGCAGCGCGCGCCAACACAGCATCAACCGCATGACCCAAATACGCAGCACGGGGCTCAGCCACCACATGCACCACCCCCATAGCCGCCGCATACTCCCGCAGCGCCTGCCCCGTGTGGGATGTGGCGTGCAGCATCACATCCTCCGGCGTGCCATGTGCCACCACCTCGCCACCCGCCTCCCCGCCTTCCGGCCCCAAATCAATCAACCAATCCGACGCCCGAATCACATCCAGGTTGTGCTCAATCACCACCAGCGAATGCCCGGCATCCAGCAGCTTGCGCAAGGCGCGCATCAGCTTGGCAATGTCGTCAAAATGCAGACCCGTAGTGGGCTCGTCCAGCATGAATAACGTGCCGCGCCGCGCCACCGCCTGGCGGCTGGCGGTGCTGCTCTTGGCGGCGTCAGCCAGAAAACCAGCCACCTTGAGGCGCTGCGCCTCACCGCCCGAGAGTGTGGGCACGGGCTGGCCCAGCTTCACATACTCCAGCCCCACATCCACAATCGGCTGCAGGGCGCGAATGACATCTCTATCATTGGCGAAGATGGTGGCGGCTTCGCTGACGGTGAGGTTCAGCACATCCGCCACATTCAGACGCTGTTGAGCCCGTTCTATCGTCACCTCCAAAATCTCGGGCCGGTAGCGCTTTCCGTCGCAATCCGGGCAGCGCAAATACACATCGCTCAAAAACTGCATCTCAATGTGCTCAAAGCCCGAGCCACCACAGGTGGGGCAGCGGCCATCGCCACCGTTGAAGCTGAACTTGCTGGCCATGTAGCCGCGCTCGCGCGACAGATCGGCGCCCGCAAAAATCTCACGCACCGCATCCCACGCGCCCACATAGCTCACCGGGTTGGAGCGTGCGGTTTTGCCGATGGGGGACTGGTCTACAAACACCACTTCGCTCAACTGCTCGGCACCCAGCAGGCTGCGGTGTGCGCCCGGTGTTTCGGTGGCCTTGCCAAAGTGGCGCAACAGCGCCGGGGCCAGCACGTCTTGAATGAGGGTGGATTTGCCCGAACCACTGACGCCGGTTATGCACACCAGGCGCTGCAGCGGGATTTCGACGTTCACGTTTTTCAGATTGTGCTCGGTGGCGCCTTCCAGAATCAGGCGTGGCGTGTTGGCTGCCACCATGCGCTTGAAGCCCATGCCCACTTGCTTGCGCCCGCCCAGGTAGGCACCGGTCAGGGTGTCGGCACTTTTTAGATCAGCGGTGCTGCCGTCAAACACGATACTGCCACCCTTCTCGCCGGGGCCGGGGCCCATGTCGATCATGCGGTCCGCCGCCATCATCACGGCCGGGTCGTGCTCGACTACGACCAAGGTGTTGCCAGCATCGCGCAGGCGCTGCATGGCAACAATGATGCGGTTCATGTCGCGCGGGTGCAGGCCAATGCTGGGCTCGTCCAGCACAAACAGGGTGTTGACCAGCGAGGTGCCCAGCGCGGTGGTGAGGTTGATGCGTTGCACCTCGCCGCCGCTCAAGGTGCGGCTTTGGCGGTCCAGCGTGAGGTAGCCAATGCCTACGTCGCACAGGTATTTGAGTCGGGTGCAAACTTCTTCCAGCAAGAGTTTGAGCGTCTTGGCATCGGCTTCTGAGGCGCCGGGCTGCAGGGTCTGCAAGGCATCAAAGAACCGCCGCAGTTTGTCCAGCGGCAACAGCATCAGGTCATGCAAACACAGGCCCGGCAGTGCCTCCAGGTGCTCCCTTGACCATTGCACGCCCTGCGGCATAAACCGCTTGGAAGGCAATAGAACCGCATCGGCTTGCGCCTGGGTACCAATGCGCCACAGCAGGCTTTCGGTCTTGAGCCGCGCACCGCCACAGGTGCCGCACGGCGTGTAGCTGCGGTACTTGGACAAGAGCACGCGGATGTGCATCTTGTAGGCCTTGCTCTCCAGGTACTCAAAAAAGCGCTTGATGCCAAACCAGTGCTGGTTCCACTTGCCGTTCCAATTGGGCGAGCCATTGATCACCCAATGCTGCTGCTCGGGCGTGAGCTTGTACCAGGGGGTGTCGCGCGGGATGCCGGCGGCCTCGGCGTGGCGCATCAGATCGTCCTGGCACTCCTGCCAGGCGGGGGTCTGCATGGGCTTGACGGCGCCGGCGCGCAGCGTGAGCTTGTCGTTGGGAATGACCAGCCCCATATCCACACCCACCACCCGGCCAAAACCCCGGCACGCCTCGCAGGCGCCCACGGCGGAGTTGAAGGAAAACATGGATGCAATCGGGTCGGTGTAGCGCAGATCGCTCTGCGGGCAGTGCAGTCCGGTTGAGAAGCGCCAGGTGGGCAGCACGGCATCTGCTATTGATTCAGTAGCTGGTTGTGTAGATTCGACGAGGGCTGGAGCCTCATTTAATACATAAACATTGAGCCGACCACTGCCACGCTTGAGGGCCAGCTCAATGGCTTCCAGCACGCGGGCTTTCTCCGTTGTGGCGATGCGAAACCGGTCAGCGACCACGTCCAGGATCTTGACAGCCCCCACGCTCCCCAAAGGGGCGCCTATGCGCTGACCGTCACGCTCGGCATGCACGCGGGTAAAGCCGCTGGCAGACAGCCACTGCATGACTTCTTCAGCTGTTGTGGCGGCGGGCAGTTCCACGGGGAAGGTCAGAACCAAGCGCGGCTCGCCAGACTCTGCCGCACGGCGCGCCAGCTCGCCATAGATGGTCTCGGGCGTGTCGTGCTGCACCGGCAGCGCGGTTTGGCGGTCAAACAGGCTGGCGGCGCGGGCGTACAGCAGCTTGATATGGTCGTTGAGCTCCGTCATGGTGCCCACGGTGGAGCGGCTGGAGCGCACCGGGTTGGTCTGGTCGATGGCGATGGCCGGGGGCACGCCCTCCACCTTGTCCACCGCCGGCTTGTCCATGCGGTCCAGAAACTGGCGGGCGTAGGCCGAGAAGGTCTCTACATAGCGGCGCTGGCCTTCGGCGTAGAGCGTGTCAAACACCAGGCTGGACTTGCCCGAGCCGCTGGGGCCGGTCACCACCGTCAGTTCGCCGGTGCGAATGTCCAGGTCCAGGTTCTTCAGGTTGTGCTGGCGTGCGCCGCGAATGCGGATGAATCCCTGGGTCATTTTGTAGCGGTGCTTTTTTGAATGAGGCCAATCATTCTAGGGATTTGCCGGGGCAGCACACGCAACGGGGTTATGCGCTGTCAAGGGCAAACCCGCATGTGGAAATCCACATCTGGCGAAAGCCGTGGCAGGTTCGCACAATCCAACTTCCGAACTCGCAGGAGACTCCCCATGAAAATCACCCATACGCTCTGCGCTGTACTACTGGGTAGCTTGCTGGCTGCGGGCGCGCACGCACAGTTGCGCATCGGTCAACCCTCGGGCTTTACCGGCTCGGTCGCGGCCGGCGTCAAGGAGAACACCGAAGGTGCCAAGCTCTACCTAGATGCGGTCAACCAGCGCGGTGGCGTGCACGGACAGCCGGTCGAACTGATTTCTGTGGACGACAAGTTTGATCCGGCCAAGACGGTGGAGGTGGCGCGCGAACTGATCACGCAGCAGCATGTGCTGGCCTTGTTTCTGAACCGCGGAACACCCCATGCCCAGGCCCTGCTACCGCTGCTGGCGCAGTACCATGTGCCGCTGGTGGCACCCAGCACCGGCGCCATGGCGCTGCATGAGCCCGTACAGCCCTGGGTGTTCAACGTGCGGGCGACCTACCAGCGCGAGGCCATCAAGGCCATTGGCCATCTGGTGAGCGTGGGCATTACGCGCATCGCCGTGCTGCAAACCGATGATTCGTTTGGTGCCGATGGCGCAGCAGGGGCCGACAAGGGCTTTGCGGCCGCTAGCTTGAAGCCGGTGCTGCTACAAAAATTTCCGCGCGACAAAGCCGACTTTGCCGCATTGGCTGCCCAGGTGGTACACAGCGAGGCCCAGGCCGTGCTGTACCTCGGTTCATCGGGCACTGTGGCCAGCGGAGTCAAGGCACTGCGCGCCGCCGGCTCCAGCGCCCAGGTAGTGACGCTGTCGAACAATGCCTCAGAAGGCTTCATCAAACTGCTGGGCGAGAACGCGCGCGGCGTGATTGTGACCCAAGTCTTTCCCAATGAACGGGCCATGACCTACCGCCTGATCAAGGAGGCCCAGGAACTAGCCAAGGCCAAGGGCTTGCCGGGAATTTCACCAGCCATGATGGAGGGTTTTGCCGCCGCCAAGGTCCTGGTGGAAGGCTTGCGTCGCGCCGGGCCCAAGCCAACGCCAGCCGGATTGCGCGATGCGCTTGAAAGCTTGCAAAAATTTGATCTGGGTGGACTGGAAGTGAGCTACAGCCCCGAAGACCACACTGGCCTGGACTTTGCCGACCTGTCCATCATCGGCATCGACGGCAAGTTCAGGCGTTGAAAATACAGTCCCGCACTATTGGGTGAGGGTGCGTTCCAGTTCAGCACAGGCATTGGCACCAGCCGCTTCTTTGATCCTGGGCAACAGTGCCAACAGCTCTTCATAACCGCCGGCAGACTCCACCGCCAGGTTCAGGCGAAAGCCGCGCAGCCCCAATGACGCAGTGAGCTTGGTGGCCAAGGGTTTGGCCTCTTTGTAGCGATCCTGCGCAGTGTGTGCTCTAAATGAATCAGCGATAATTTTGTCCGCTGCCACATGTTCGGCCTCGGCCTCGGCCAGCAAGGCCTCGCCAGGTGCAGGTGCCAAAAACTCTTGCGCCACCATGTGGTCCACATCCTCAGGGGTCAAACCCAAGCCAGTGGCAGCGGCCAATACCTGATCTACGGTCTTGACGCCATCAAACATGATGTAAGCCGTGCGCTGCCGTGCAGAAAATAGCGGCGAGCGTGTCTTGAACGCTTGCTGACCTGTTTCCGTCTTGATGAGTTTCATAAGCGCAACCTTAACAGAATCTCTCGCTCAGTTGTACCACGCTTTTAAAACGCAGTGTGCATCAAAGAAGTTCAGGATAACCCCTATTTACTGGCGCTGGAGGCGGGCGCCATCGCCGCCGGCACAGCGGGCTCGGAAGCAGCAGCAACAGGAGCCTCGTGCGTGGCTTCGATGCCGTGCTTTTCTCCGCCCATATCAATGTCTCCGCCTTTGCTCAAAATGAACAAAGCCAAGCCGGCAAAAATCATAAATCCCACAGCAATTTTCCACATACAAGTTTCCTGACGTCCTAAAAAAAAGACCCCGGGCCACCACGGCCCGGGGTCGTCAACTCACACACGTATTAGTCGTTGGCGTAGATGTCAACGTCCTTGGTTTCCTTGATAAACAACATACCAACCACGAATGTCATACCCGCGATGACGATGGGATACCACAAGCCGTTGTACATATTGCCGGTCTGCGCCACGATGGCAAACGCCGTAGTGGGCAACAGGCCACCGAACCAACCGTTACCAATGTGGTAAGGCAGGCTCATGGAGGTGTAGCGAATACGGGTGGGGAACATTTCAACCAGCATGGCGGCTATGGGGCCGTACACCATAGTCACCAGGATCACCAGGTAGGTGAGAATGGCGGCGACCATCACCTTGTCGAACTTGGCCATATCTGCCTTGGCAGGGTAACCAGCAGCCTTCAGATCGTCAGCGACAAGCTTCTTGAATGCGGCATCCTTGGCCTTGACTTCATCAGCAGGCAGCCCTTTGGCGGCATAGCTGGGGATCGCCAGATCACCGATCTTGATGCTGGCCACCGAGCCAGGTGCGCCAGCTACGTTGTCATAGCTCACCGAAGCACCCGCCAACACCTGCTTGGCAATGTCGCACGAGCTGGTGAACTTGGCGGTGCCGGTGGGGTTGAACTGGAACGAGCACTCTTTCGGATCAGCTGTAACAGTCACCTTGTTCTTTTGCTGCGCGGCGTACAGGTCGGGGTTGGCGGCCTTGGTCAGCGCCTCGAACACCGGGAAGTACGTCAACGCGGCCAAGAGGCAACCCGCCATGATGATGGGCTTGCGGCCAATTTTGTCAGACCAGGTACCGAAGATGATGAAGAACGGCGTACCAATGATCAGGGAAACCGCAACCATGATGTTGGCGGTTGCACCATCCACCTTCAATGACTGTGTCAGAAAGAACAAAGCATAGAACTGGCCGGAATACCACACCACGGCCTGGCCTGCGGTCAAACCGATCAGGGCCAAAATCACAATCTTCAGGTTTTTCCATTGACCGAAAGATTCGGTCAGAGGTGCCTTGGAGGTCTTGCCTTCGGCCTTCATCTTGGTGAAGGCGGGCGACTCATTCATGCTTAGTCGGATGTAAACCGATACGGCCAACAGGAAAACGGACAAAATGAACGGAACACGCCAGCCCCAATCGGCGAATGCGGCCTCACCAATCACAGTCCGAGTAACCAGGATCACGATCAGGGACAAAAACAGGCCCAAGGTGGCCGTGGTCTGGATCCACGCCGTGTAGGCACCGCGCTTGCCCTGCGGCGAATGCTCGGCCACATAGGTGGCGGCACCACCGTACTCACCGCCCAGCGCCAAGCCTTGCAGCATGCGCAATGCAATCAGGATCACGGGAGCGGCCACACCGATGGTGGCGTAGTTAGGCAAGATACCCACAATGAATGTGGACAAGCCCATGATCAGGATGGTCACCAGGAAAGTGTATTTGCGACCAATCATGTCTCCCAAACGACCGAACACCAGCGCGCCGAAGGGACGCACGATGAAACCAGCCGCGAACGCCAGCAGCGCAAAAATGAAGGCGGAACCTGGATCCAGACTGGTGAAGAACTGCTTGGCAATGATGGCTGCCAACGAGCCGTACAGGTAGAAGTCGTACCACTCAAAAACCGTACCGAGCGAGGAAGCGAATATCACCTTCTTCTCTTCCGCCGTCATCGGCCGTGCGGCTACTTTTGCCATAGTTGTGTCTCCAAATATTGAAATAAATACGACCACCAGGGGCGACTGGGTAGGTGGACTATGGGTGCCGGTTCTGACCTAGTTCTGACGACACGCCAACAGCGGCTGACACCAGACTGAATGCAAACTTACGGATTAGGAAGTAACCCGATGAATATTTTTTTTAATATGAAAAAATTAGTGATAACCCGTACATCTATCACCTAAAAATAGCCCAATTTACCTAGGGAATATCCTGATATTTCCGACAGAACCGTAAGGACTTAGTCAGACCTTCCGACCATGATCCAGCCCCGGCAACGGCCATTCACCGCCGTTATCGAGGCAGACATCAACCGTCAAAAGGAAAACAATGACTGATCCCATCGTGGCCAAAATTGAGGCCAACCCGAAGTACCACGAACTTCGCAGAAAGCGCAACACGTTCGGCTGGTTACTCACCATCATCATGATGGTCGTGTACTACGGCTACATCGCATTGATTGCATTCGACAAGTCGTTCCTGGCACAGCCCATTGGCGCTGGCGTCACCTCGTTGGGCATTCCCATCGGCATGGGTGTCATCATTTTCACCATCGTCATTACCGGCATCTATGTCCGTCGCGCCAATGGCGAATACGACCGTCTGACCGCTGAAATCCTGAAGGAAGCTTCCAAATGAAGGCCGGATTGCAATTTCTCATCGCGCTGAGCGCACTCGTGGCGGCAGCCGCCGCGCAAGCCGCCGGTGCCGATCTGGGACAGGTGGAGAAGCAGCCCACCAACTGGGTCGCCATTGGCATGTTTGGCACTTTTGTCGTGATGACTCTGTTCATCACCAAATGGGCCGCAGGTCGCACCAAGTCAGCCGCTGACTTTTACACCGGCGGCGGTGGCATTACCGGTTTCCAGAATGGCTTGGCCATTGCTGGCGACTACATGTCGGCCGCATCCTTCTTGGGCATTTCCGCCGCCGTGATGGCATCCGGCTATGACGGTTTGATCTACTCCATCGGCTTCCTGGTCGGCTGGCCCGTGATCACCTTCCTGATGGCTGAGCGCCTGCGCAACCTGGGTAAGTTCACCTTTGCCGATGTGGCCGGTTACCGCTTTCAGCAGACCCCTATCCGCGTGTTCGCGGCATCCGGCACACTGGTAGTGGTCGCGTTTTACCTGATTGCCCAGATGGTGGGTGCGGGCTCGCTGATCAAGCTGTTGTTTGGTCTGGACTACTGGATAGCCGTGGTCATCGTCGGCGCGCTGATGATGATTTACGTGCTGTTTGGCGGCATGACGGCCACGACATGGGTGCAGATCATCAAGGCCTGCCTGCTGCTGGCGGGCGTTACCTTCATGGCCTTTATGGTGATGTCACAGTTCGGCTTCAGTTTTGAAGCGCTGTTCGCCAAAGGCGTGGAAGTCAAGGCATTGATCGCAACCAACACCGGTAAAACGCCGGAAGAGGCGGCAAAGATTGGCCTGTCCATCATGGGGCCTGGCGGCTTCATCAAGGACCCCATCTCCGCCATTTCCTTCGGTATGGCTCTGATGTTTGGTACCGCAGGTTTGCCCCACATCCTGATGCGCTTCTTCACCGTGCCGGATGCCAAAGAAGCCCGCAAGTCGGTGTTCTGGGCGACCACCTGGATCGGCTACTTCTACGTGCTGATTTTCATCATCGGCTTTGGCGCCATCACGCTGGTGTTGACCAACCCCGAGTTTGCCAATATCGCGACCGGCGTGATCAAGGGCGGTGGTGGTTCGGCCAATATGGCAGCCGTGCTGGTGGCCAAAGCGGTAGGCGGCAACGTGTTCTTCGGCTTCATCTCCGCAGTGGCATTTGCAACCATTCTGGCCGTGGTGGCCGGTTTGACGCTGTCGGGCGCCTCTGCGGTGTCACATGACATCTACGCTACCGTGATCAAAAAGGGCAACGCCGACAGCGACTCCGAGTTGAAAGTATCGCGAATGACCACCCTGGCTTTGGGTGTGGTGGCCGTGCTACTGGGCATTGCGTTTGAGAAGCAGAACATTGCGTTCATGGTGTCGCTGGCCTTTGCGATTGCAGCTTCGGCCAACTTTCCGGTGCTGTTCATGTCGGTACTGTGGAAAGATTGCACAACCAAGGGTGCCGTGATTGGTGGATTCCTGGGGCTGATCTCCTCGGTCGCCTTGACCGTGGTATCGCCTTCCGTGTGGGAAGCCACACTGGGTAACCCCAAAGGCTCGGCTTGGTTCCCTTACTCGTCACCGGCCCTGTTCTCGATGACCATTGGCTTCGTCGGCGTATGGCTGTTCTCGGTGCTGGACCGCAGCCCGCAGGCCGCCAAAGAGCGCGCAGCCTACAAAGCACAACAAGTGCGCTCTGAAACAGGCTTGGGTGCCTCGGGCGCTTCTGGTCATTGATCAGTCTGACAATCACCATCAAAGAGCCGGGCATTGCCCGGCTTTTTCTTTTGTGGGAAAGTCGTTGGGAGGGAAACTGCGTTCAAAATACCCTGTTATGAGGCTGAGCACCAATCCTAGAACCGGCTCACCAACTGAACGGCACCATGCCAGGCCCGTGATCCAGGAGACGCTGACAACCAAATCACTGCAGTTCGCCATCGGTGATCTGCAAAGTTGCATGGACCTGCGTGATCCCGACGCCCTGACGCTGGACTACACCCAGCTGATGATGGGTTTCTTGTTGTTCCAGGCGCAGCCGCGCACCATTGCCATGATTGGCCTGGGCGGCGGCTCATTGGCCAAATATTGCCATCGCAATTTGCCGTCAACGACCATAACAGTCATAGAAATAAACCCCCACGTGCTGGCAATGCGGGAGGTCTTTTGCATACCGCCAGACAGTGACCGCTTCCGGGTGCTCATGGGCGACGGCGCCGAGTATGTGCGCCGGCCCATACCGGCCCCAGATGTGTTGATGATCGATGGTTATGACGTGGAGGGCCTGCCAGCAGACTTGGGTTCGCAGCGCTTTTACGATGACTGCTACCAATGGCTGGAGCGCGGCGGGTTGATGGTTGCCAATCTGCATTTGAGCAGCAAAGCCTACCCACAATTTGTCGAGCGCATCCAGCGCAGCTTTCAGGGCAACGTGCGGGTGGTGCCTGAACAATATGGCTCCAACTGCATCGTGTTTGCGCGCAAAGGTGGTGCCCACAACTGGCCTACCCCACATAGTTTGCACCGTCCACCCGATTTTGAGACGTTCGCGTGGCGAGACCTGCAACCCGCGCTAGACCACATTCGCAAGGTGATCAGCCAACATTCTGTGGATGCGACTACCGTAGGTGCCGCAGTTTCACAAACGCCAGCGCCGCCATGACTGCGTCGTTCAGCGCATCGTGCGCCGGCCAAAGGGGAAGATCCAGATCCCGCATCAGGGTGTCAAAGCGCAAATCAATGGCAGGGTTCTCCCGTCGGTTGGACGGTAGTTGCTTGTATTTGTAATCGTAGTAGAGGCCAGAGACCTCAATCTGATCCTGCGGCAGGCCCATTCCCAAAATGGAAAAGAGCACACGGTTAATCATGGCCACGTCAAATTCCAGGTAGTAACCCACCAAGGGGCGGCTGCCTATAAAGCGCATGAGCTGCAGCATCGCTGCATCTGCACTGACACCCAGGGCGACGTCCTGCGCGCGCAGGCGGTGCACCCGCACACTGTCCGCAGTGACGCGCTGTTTGTCCGGACGAACCAGCAATTCCAGGCGTTCGCTGGTCATGACGCGGTTGCCGCGAATACGCACTGCGCCAATGGCAATGATGTCGTCGGTGCGGGTGTTCAGGCCGGTTGTCTCGCAGTCCAGTGCAACCCATTCGTTGGGTGGTGGCGCGTCCCACATGAAGCGAAAGCGCGGGTCACCCAGGTGATAGAGCATCCAGCTGCGCTTGAACGCCGCCCACCAACGCAGAGAGGAAGGGCCAATGCCCACGGCTACAGGGCCTCCAGGTGAAACCGCTGGCTGAGCAATGCCTTGAATTGCTTCACTATGCCCAGGGTGTCTTTCAGCAGGTCGCGGTCCAGGCTACTGAGTTTTTCCGTCTGGATGCCACCCGACACCGCGCGCCCGGTGTCGAGTTCTTGCAGGCCGGCCTTTAATTTGAGCCCCATGAAGAAGTGCAGGCTGTCAATCAGGTCGGCACCCAGTTTGTCGGGCAACTTGCCGCCTGCCACCAAGGCCTCGATGCGCGCTACGGTGCTCACCTCGGTCAGACGCTGCGCCAGCGCCAGGCTACGAACACCATGCACCAAGGGAAAGATTCCCACCTTCTTCAGGTCCAGTTGGTCGTCGCCTTTGTCACCCAGATTCAGCAGGCGGTTCCACCAGCCCTGGCTGCTGCCAAAGAAGTGGATGGCGGCGGCAAACCGCGCCAGCATGGCGTCGTTGCCGAACGTGAGGTCGAACATCGCATTGCGAACCTCTTCCAGCAGCGTGGTGTCGCCGCAGACGGCATGGGCATCCAGAAAGATGGCCAGTTCCATCAGACTGTCAGGGCTGGCGGTGACCGACCACAACCGCGCCATTTGGCGGAAGTCCGACACGCTCTGGCGCCAGTGCGGGTTGCTGACCATGATGTTGCCGGGGCATACGGGATAGCCAAAGTCAGCCAGCGCATCCGAGAAGCGCTGGCACACTGCTGCCAAGTCCTGCGAGCATACATAACCGTCGCGCAGGACCAGGCCATTGTCCTGGTCGGTTTTGAGCAATTGCTCGCCACGCCCTTCACTGCCCATCACAAACAGGCAGCTATTGGCTACCAAGTCGGGCGGGGCAATCAAATGCCAGGCACGCTCGAATAGGCGCAGATTGAGCTCCTGCACCAGTCGCGCAATCAGGCTGACCTTGGTGCCGTTGCGGTGCAACAGGGCAATCAGACGCGTAGTCTGGACACCCGCGCGCTTGAGTGCCTCCAGGTCTTGGGCGGCAAGGATGTGTTCGTTGATCTGGTACGACTGGTTGGATAAAAAGCCAAACAAATCCAGGGCCTCAAGAATGCCGATGATTTGCTCTCCATCGGCCACCAGCAGGCGGCGCACCTTGTGTTTGATCATGGACGCCAGTGCATCGCCAATCAAGTCGCTGGGGCGCACACCAATGGGTGAGAAGTTGGCCAATTCACCCACCGCCAAATAGTCCAATGGCGTACCCCGCAGTACAGCCTTCTGCACGCCCGTTCCGGTGAAGATGCCCACAGACACTGGCGTCGTGCGGGTATCACGCACCAGCACGGCGTTAATGCGCAGTGCCTGGAATGTTTTAACGACATCCAGAATGCTGGTGCCGGCATCCACAAAATGGGGCGGGTGGATAAAAGCCGCATCCACCCGGGCCATGGCCAACGACTGCAATTCATGTTGACTTTGGCGCGAGGTCAACGCGCTGAGTTTGTTGGACAAGTCGGAGAACAGCAGCGCGCCAAAGGTGGCGTTGTCGGCAATCAGGTCGCTCACCGCCTGTTTGGCCAACTGGTAGGCCACCACCTCTTCGGCCGCCACAAAGCGGCTACTGACCTTGCCGGCGACCAGGCCCCGGCCATCAAAGCTGTCATCGGGCCCGTAGGTGGTGACGACTTCATTGCCGTCAAACTGCTGGACATAGCCTTTGATGATGACAAACAGGTGGCTGGGCTGGGCACCCAGGGCCAGAATGGTCTCCCCTTGCGGGAAGTAGGCAATGTCCACATGGTTTTGCACCAGCCGGCGCTGCTCCGACGTCAAGCAGTCAAAGGGAGATGCGGTGAAGTTAAAAGCGCTGGGCATAGGGACATTTTTTCATGGGTTCCCTGCTGGTGGCTGACGCGCAACCTGCGCACTACTGCCTATTAGCGCGAAACGCCCACTGGCAGGCTGGCCACGCCGGTCCAGGCCGGGCTGTCAAACCAGTCGTTGCCATCCAGGTAGGCGCGCAGCATGGGCAGGCTGTCATGCCCCCAGAACACCTTGCCATCGACTTCAAACGCCGGCACACCGAACACCCCTTTGGCGATAGCTTCGTCAGTATGGGCCTTGAGTTGGGCCTTGACCGCATCATCACCCGGGCTGCGCGACGGGGCCAGTTGTTGCGTAAGCGCGGCCAGCCGGGTGGCGTCGGCTGCATCCTGGCCGCCGACCCAGACGTGCTTGAACACGGTCTCGCACACATAGCGGTTGGGTTGACCTTGCGCATTCGTGGCAATGGCCAGGCGCAGCAGCCCCAAGGGGTTAAAAGGGTGGGCCGCCGGCAAATCCAGCGTGCGGCCTTTGCTGTGTGCCAGCCATTGCACATGGCGGTAGGTCCAGTCGCGCTTGGCTGCTATCTCTGCCGGCCCAAGCTGGCCATGGTGTTTGAGCAGCGCAGCAAACAACAGCGGCTTGTAGGTGACCGAGTAGCTCAGCCCCATCAGTGCCTGCGGCAACTCCTCAAACGCCAGATAGGCGTAGGGCGAGATGAAATCGAGGTAGAAAGTGATGTGTTTCATGGCGCGGCGCTGCCTCCTGTTGGTGCCAATTGGGCAATGCGTTGCTCAATCTGCGACCAGACCACTTTCTTCTGGGCGTCGCTGGCGCTGCTCCAGAGCCGAATCTCGTCCAGGCTGCGCAGGCAGCCTTCACACAGGTAACCCTGCGCATCCATACGGCACACCGCCACACAAGGTGATGGTACATTTTCGGTCATAGCCCTCGCCGATATTGCGCGAGCAGCTATCAATCCAATAGCATCTTGGGAAATCATGGGTGCACCGCCTGCGTCACGTTGGCGGTAGGCGCATCAGCCAGCGCGGCCAAATCCTGCGGACGCAGCTTGAACACGCCATGCGGGTGACCGGCGGCGGCCCAGATTTCTTCGAAGCGGAAAAGCTCTTCGTCCACCAGCGTCACGGGTGGCTGCGCGTGGGCCAGGGGTGAGACGCCGCCAATGCTGAACCCGGTCTTGGCCTTGACAAAATCAGCATCTGCACGGCTCAGCTTGCCCACCAGGGCTTCAACCTTTTTCTCATCCACCCGGCGGTCGCCCGAGGTGATAACCAGCACCGCCACGTCGTCTGCGCGGCGGCGAAAAATGATGCTCTTGGCAATTTGCCCCAGTGCAATGCCCAGTGCATCGGCGGCCTGCTGGGCGGTGCGGGCGGCGTCACTGAGCATAACCGGTGCGTGGGGGTGATTCTTGGCCTTGAGCGCGGCGGCGACGCGTTGCATGCCTTCCGGCAGATTCGCCAAATCCTGGGTTTCCATGGCTACCCCTTAACCTAAACGTTTATTCAGCAGCGCAGCAGCGGCCCGCGAGTTGGGCTTGCGGTCCAAAAAGTCGCTGATGAACTTTCCGGCATCGACCAGCTTATCGAGGTCTATTCCAGTTTCAATGCCCAGACCCTTGAGCAGGTAGACCACGTCCTCCGTTGCCACATTGCCAGTGGCACCCTTGGCGTAAGGACAACCACCCAGGCCGGCAACGGAGGTATCAAACTGCCACACACCCATTTGCAGGCTGGCCAGGGTGTTGGCCAGGGCCATGCCGTAGGTGTCGTGGAAGTGGCCGGAAATTTCGTCAATGCTGTAAACGGTCAGCGCCGCGTCCAGCGCACGCTGCACCTTGCGCGGCGTGCCCACGCCAATGGTGTCGGCCACGCCCACGTGTTGCACGCCAATGTCGTGCATCAGCCGCGCCACCAGGGCCACGCGCTCGGGGGCAATCTCGCCTTCATACGGGCAGCCCACTGCACAGGAGATGGCACCACGCACCGTCAGGCCCTGAGCCAGCGCCGCCTGCACCACAGGCCGAAATCGCTCAATGCTCTGTGCAATGCTGCAATTGATATTCTTCTGGCTAAAGGCTTCGCTGGCGGCACCAAACACCACAATCTCGTCGGGCCGGGTCTTGACTGCGGCCTCAAAGCCCTGCAGATTGGGTGCTAGCACCGAGTAACGCACGCCACTTTGGCGGTGGATGCCAGCCATGACCTCTGCGTTGTCGGCCATTTGTGGCACCCATTTGGGCGACACAAAGCTGGTGACTTCAATCTCCGTCAGGCCAGCAGCTTGCAGACGGTGCACCAGTTCGATCTTGATGTGGGCCGGCACCGGCTGCTTCTCGTTCTGTAGACCGTCGCGGGGACCGACTTCGACCAGTTTGACGCGTTGGGGCAAATCCATGACAACTCTCTTTGTAAAAAGCCAGGGCCTCAGTATCCCCGACTGGGTTCAACCACACCGGCCACAGGTTCTCCGCGCTGAATTGCCGTGATTTTGCTGGTAATTTGCGTAATGCTCTCGCTGCGAAGGGTACGAGCCGAGGTGTGCGGTGTGACCACAATTTTGGGGTGCTGCCAGAACGGGTGACCGGCAGGCAGCGGCTCGGTGCGAAACACATCCAGCGTTGCACCGGCAAGGTGACCACTGTCCAGCAGCGCCAGCAGGTCGTCTTCTACCAAATGGGCGCCACGTGCCACATTGATGATGTAGGCGCCGCTTTGCAGACGGGACAGGTTGGCGTGGTTCATGATGTCGCGTGTTTCAGGCGTAAGCGGCAACAGGCACACCAGCACCCGGCTGGCGGCCAAAAAGTCTGCAAAACCCTGCTCACCGGCAAAGCACTGCACGCCGTCCACCGACTTGGGCGTGCGGCTCCAGCCCATGACCGGAAACTCAAACCCCACCAACGACCGCGCCACCCGTTCACCCAGAACGCCCATCCCCATGATGCCCACCGGAAAATCGGCCCGGCTACGGGGTTTGCGAAACGACCAAGTGCCTTGGCGCGTATCGGCCTCGTAGGCATCCAATTCGCGAAAGTGCCGGATAACGGCGTGGCACACGTATTCAGCCATCTGCACGGACATGCCCGCATCGTCCAGACGCACCACCAGGGCGTTGGGCGGCAGGCGCAGCTTGAGTAACGCATCCACACCGGCGCCGATGTTGAACACGGCCTTTAACTGAGGCTGCTCGTCAAAGAATTGCTGGGGCGGCGCCCACACCACGGCGTAATCGGCTAGCGGCGCGCCCGGCTCCCACAGCAACACTTTTGCTGTGGGCAACGCAGCACGCAGCCCCTGTAGCCAGGGCTCAGACGCCGTATCGGTGCAGCAAAAGCTGATGCGCATCAGGCGGCAATTTCCAGCTTCAGCAACTCGGCACCCTCGGTGACCTGGTCACCCGGCGCATACAGCAGCTCCACCACCGTGCCATCGGCCGGTGCGGCAATGGTGTGCTCCATCTTCATGGCTTCCATCACAGCAAGGGCTTGCCCTTTCTTCACCACATCCCCCGCTTTGACAGCAAAGGAGATCACCTTGCCCGGCATGGGCGCGGTCAAACGTCCGCCTTCCGCCTGCGCCTCACCGGCGTGGGCCAGTGCGTCGATTGCTACAACTTGTGTAGCGCCTTGCGCAGTGAATACGTGGGCTACTTCGCCTTTTTTATACAAGTGTACGGTGGAGCGCAGGTCTCCGTAGCGCACATCCAGCGCGCCGTTAGTCAGCGGCGTGTAGTGCAACGCGGCGGTGGTGCCATCGATGCTCAGCTCTAGACCACCGCCGTGCAGGCGCGTGAACTTAGCCGTGTGCGGCTCACCGTGAAATTCCAGCATGAAGTCGCGGTTGGAGGCGCCGTGCGAACGCCAGCCGTCGCGTTGGGCCCACGGATCAATCCAGCCATGGATGTTGGCTTTCTGTGCCATTGCGGCCTCTGCCACCAGCAGGTCCGACACCATGGCCGCTGTTGCCAGCGGCAAGCCCACCTTTTCCTGGTTGAACAGCACAGCGGATTCACGCGGAATCAGAGCCGTGTCCAGTTGCGCCGTGGCAAACGATGCGCTGGTGGTGACGTGGCGCAGGAACTGCACATTGGTGGCCAGCCCCACGATATGGGTCTGCGCCAGCGCGGTGTCCATGCGGGCCAAGGCCTGTTCGCGGGTGGCGCCGTGCACGATGAGCTTGGCCACCATGGAGTCGTAAAAGGGGCTGATGGTGTCGCCCTCACGCACGCCAGAATCCACCCGCACGCCCTCGTCGGACCGCTCGAACATGGTGCCAGCGGGCAGGCCATATACGTGCAATGTGCCGGTGGCGGGCAGGAAGTTGTTGTCGGGGTTCTCGGCGCAAATACGCGCCTCGATGGCGTGGCCGTGAATGCGCAGGTCAGCCTGTTTGCAAGGAAGCGGCTCGCCGCTGGCCACACGCAGCTGCCATTCCACCAAGTCCTGGCCGGTAATGGCTTCTGTCACCGGGTGCTCCACCTGCAAACGGGTGTTCATCTCCATGAAGTAGAACTTCATCTGCTCGGGGTGCTCGTAGCCTCCAGGTTGCTCCACGATGAATTCCACCGTACCGGCTCCTACGTAATTCACGGCCCGGGCCGCTTCCACCGCCGCCGCACCCATGCGGGCACGCAGTTCTTCAGTCATGCCAGGCGCTGGGGCTTCTTCCAGCACCTTCTGGTGGCGCCGCTGCACCGAGCAGTCGCGCTCAAACAGGTAAACGTAGTTGCCATACGTGTCGCCAAACACCTGAATCTCGATGTGGCGAGGGCGCAGCACGTATTTTTCTACCAGCACCGCGTCGTCGCCAAAGCTGTTGATGGCTTCGCGCTTGCAACTGGCCAGCGCGGCGGCGAAGTCTTCGGCCTTGTCCACCGCGCGCATACCCTTGCCACCACCACCGGCGCTGGCCTTGATCAACACGGGGTAGCCAATGCGGTCGGCCTCGCGCTGCAGCAACGCAGGGTCTTGGTCGGCACCGTGGTAGCCGGGCACCAGCGGCACGCCGGCCTTTTCCATCAACTGTTTGGACTCGGCTTTCAAACCCATGGCCTTGATGGCGGACGATGGGGGGCCAATGAAGACCAGTCCCGCCTTGGCACAGGCTTGGGCAAACTCTTCGTTTTCGCTCAAAAAACCATAGCCGGGGTGGATCGCCTGGGCACCCGTGGCCTGGGCTGCGGCAATGATTTTTTCCCAGCGCAGGTAGCTGTCTTTGGGTGCGCTGCCCCCAATGTGGATGGCCTCGTCACAAGCCGCTACGTGCTTGGCACCGGCGTCGGCATCGGAATAAACAGCAACCGTCTGGATGGCCAGACGGCGGGCAGTGGCAGCGACGCGGCAGGCGATCTCGCCACGATTGGCAATGAGGATTTTGGTAAACATAATGGTCGGCCTCTTTACATGCGGAAGATACCGAACTTGACGTCGGGGATGGGAGCATTGAGCGTGGCAGACAGGCCCAGCGCCAGCACGCGGCGTGTATCCGCCGGGTCGATGATGCCGTCGTCCCAAATGCGGGCGGTGGCGTAATAGGGGTGGCCTTGCACTTCGTACTGTTGGCGGATCGGTGCCTTGAAAGCCTCTTCCTCATCCTTGCTCCAGGCACCGCCCTTGGCTTCGATACCATCCCGGCGCACGGTGGCCAATACGCTGGCCGCCTGCTCGCCGCCCATGACGCTGATGCGCGCGTTGGGCCACATCCACAAAAAGCGCGGGCTGTAGGCGCGGCCGCACATGCCGTAGTTGCCAGCGCCAAAACTGCCGCCAATGATGATGGTGAACTTGGGCACGTTGGCGGTAGCCACGGCGGTCACCATCTTGGCTCCATTGCGGGCAATGCCTTCGTTTTCATATTTGCGGCCGACCATGAAGCCGGTGACGTTCTGCAAAAACACCAGCGGGATCTTGCGGTGGCAGCACAGCTCAATAAAGTGCGCGCCTTTAAGAGCCGATTCGCTGAACAGAATGCCGTTGTTGGCGATGATGCCCACCGGCATGCCTTCGATGTGGGCAAAGCCGGTCACCAGCGTGGTGCCAAAGCGGGGTTTGAACTCGTGAAACTCTGAGCCATCGACGATGCGGGCAATGATTTCACGCACGTCAAAGGGTTTGCGGGGGTCGGTGGGAATCACACCGTACAACTCGTCCGCTGCGAATTTGGGAGCAACGGGCACATGCAGGGCGGGGGCCAGCGGCTTCTTTTGATTGAGGTTGGAAATCGCCGTGCGGGCCAAAGACAGGGCATGCAGGTCGTTTTGTGCCAGATGGTCCGCCACGCCGGAGAGGCGTGTGTGTACGTCACCGCCACCCAGGTCTTCGGCGGAGACCACCTCGCCCGTGGCGGCCTTCACCAGTGGCGGGCCACCCAAAAAGATGGTGCCCTGGTTTTTGACGATGATGGTTTCGTCGCTCATGGCCGGCACGTAGGCGCCACCCGCCGTGCACGAACCCATCACCACGGCGATTTGGGGAATGCCCTGCGCACTCATGTTGGCCTGGTTGTAAAAAATGCGGCCAAAGTGCTCGCGGTCGGGAAAAACCTCGTCCTGCGTGGGCAGGTTCGCGCCGCCGGAATCCACCAGGTAAATACACGGCAGCCGGTTCTGCTGGGCAATTTCCTGGGCGCGCAGGTGCTTCTTGACGGTCAGGGGGAAGTAGGAGCCGCCCTTGACGGTGGCGTCGTTGCACACAATCATGCAATCCACCCCACTGACACGACCAATGCCTGCCACCACCCCGGCACTGGGGGCGGCGTCCGAGCCATCGGGGTCTTTGTAAACGCCCATGGCAGCCAGCGGCGCAATTTCCAGAAACGGGGTACCCGCGTCCAGCAGGTTGTGCACACGGTCACGCGGCAACAACTTGCCACGGGCGGTGTGCTTGGCACGGGCAGCATTGCCACCGCCCATGGCCGCCTTGTCGGTCTGGGCGTTCAGGTCGGCCACCAGGGCGCGCATGGCGGCGGCGTTAGCCTGGAAGTCGGCTGATCGGGCATTGAGTTGGGTTTCGAGTATGGGCATACGACGTTCTCTTCTTTCAGGCGGTTTTGTCTTCGTGCAGCCCGAGCTGCTGTTTCATTTCATCACGGATCTTGAACTTCTGGATCTTGCCGGTGACCGTCATTGGGAACTCCGACACAAATCGAATGTATCGAGGGACCTTGTAATGGGCAATCTGGCCCTTGCAGAAGGCGCGAATGGATTCAGCATCCAGGGTCTGTCCGGGTCGAACGATGACCCAAGCACACAATTCCTCCCCGTATTTCTGATCGGGCACGCCCACCACCTGCACGTCCTGTATCTGGGGGTGACGGTACAAAAACTCTTCCACCTCACGGGGGTAGATGTTCTCGCCGCCGCGGATCACCATGTCCTTGATGCGGCCGACGATGTTGACATAGCCCTCTGCATCCATGGTGGCCAGGTCGCCGGTGTGCATCCAGCCGTCGGCATCGATGGCCTCGGCGGTCTTTTCAGGATCGCCCCAGTAGCCATGCATGACCGAGTAGCCTTGGGTGCAAAGCTCGCCCGACACACCCACGGGGACGACTTCGCCCGTTTCAGGGTTCACCACCTTGACGTGCAGATGGGGCTGCACCTGCCCAACGGTAGACACCCGCCGCTCCAGTGGCGTGGTGGTGCTGCTTTGGCAGCTCACCGGGCTGGTCTCTGTCATGCCATAGGCAATGGTGACCTCGCCCATGTGCATCTCACCCACCACCCGCTTCATCACTTCAGTCGGGCAGGGTGAACCCGCCATGATGCCGGTGCGCAGGCTGCTTAAATCAAATTCGGCAAAACGCGGATGGTCCAACTCGGCAATGAACATGGTGGGCACACCGTGCAGGCCGGTGCAGCGCTCAGCTTGCACCGCCTGCAGCACCGACAGGGCATCGAAACCGTCATTCGGGTAGACGATGGTGGCGCCGTGGGTGAAGCAGGCCAGGTTGCCCAGCACCATGCCAAAGCAGTGGTACAGCGGCACCGGAATGCACAGGCGGTCAGCGGGTGTGAGGCGCATGGCCTCACCAATGAAGAAACCGTTATTGAGAATATTGCAGTGGGTCAGCGTTGCGCCCTTGGGAAAGCCCGTGGTGCCGCTAGTGAACTGGATGTTGATCGGCTGCGTGGACCGCAGGGTCTTGGCAATGGTGCCGATGCGCGGGTCCGCCGCGCTACCGCTGGCGAGCAAGCTCGAAAAACGCATCACTCCTGCACCCTCATCGGCTTGACCGGGCTCGTCGATCCAGACCACGGTACGCAACTGCGGCAGGCGGGCGGACTGCAGGGCGCCGGGTGGATCGCTGGCCAACTCGGGGGCCAACTCTCGCAACATACCCAGGTAGTCACTGGTCTTGAAGCGCGGCATGGTGACCAGCGCCTTACAGCCGACCTTGTTCAGCGCGTAATCCACTTCCGCCACCCGGTAGGCCGGGTTGATATTCACGAGGATTAGCCCAACCTTGGCGGTAGCGAGCTGCATCAACACCCACTGGGCATTGTTGTGCGACCAGATGCCAACGCGGTCGCCTGTCTCCAGCCCCAGGCCCAGCAGGGCGCTGGCCAACTGGTTACTGGCGGTCTGGAGCTCGCGGTAGCTGTAGCGTAGGCCTTGGTGCACGCTAACCAGGGCCGGGTGGTCCGGCTGGCGCGCCACCATGGCGTCAAAAAAGTCGCCCAGGGTTTGCTCGATCAGGGGCACATCGGTCGTGCCCCCGCAGAGGCTATAAACCAAAGGGGTGACGGCGTGTGCGGATGCCGGGTCGGGTGTCATGGCGGTGTCCTGTGTTGAAAGCGTCGGAAGCACAAAAGGCCTTGGGGGTAGGATAGCGACGATGGGCACGAGGCGGTCCGCCACCAAGGTTGCAAATTGCGCCAAACTGCGACAAAGTTCTGGCTATGCCAGTCGCCCGCCCAATCGCAGCCTCCGCCAGCCCGACATCTGCCCGGGGGATGGGCGTTGCCGCTACACCTATCGCCTTTGTGCAAGCCATTGTGTTTGCCTACCACCGCTACGGCAAGGACCCGGCAGGTGCTCTGCAGAAGGCACAGATTGCGCCAGACCTATTGCACGACTCGCAAGCCCGCATCACCGCCCTGCAGATGGAGCGGATTTCCGACGCAGCCATGCAGGAACTGGACGATGAGGCCCTGGGCTGGTTCAGCCGCCGCCTGCCCTGGGGCAGCTATGGCATGTTGGCGCGCGCCTCCATTTCGGCACCCACGCTGCAACTGGCTCTGTCGCGCTGGTGCCGCCACCACGGGTTGATTGCACCCGACATCACTGTGGCACTGGAAACTGCAGGAGACACTGCCACCATCCGTATCACCGAGCACCGCAACATGGGCGCTCTGCGCGAATTTTGTCTGGTATCGGTATTGCGCAATGTGTTGGGCGTGGCATGCTGGTTGGTGGATTCACGCATTGCACTGCGCTGTGTTCACCTGCCTTTTGCCGCGCCCGCACACCGAAGCGCTTATTCGGTACTATTTCCAGCTCCCACGCAGTTTGGCTGTACGCAAGCCGCTATCATTTTTGATGCGCGGTACCTGGACTTGCCGCTACGCAGGGATGAAGCAGCGTTGCAGCAGATGCTGCAAAACGCCCTGCCTCTCACGGTCTTGCAATACCGGCGCGACCGCCTGCTGGTGCAGCAAGTGCGCCAGGCCTTACTGCAACACCCCAGCGATACCCACAACGCCGAAGGAGTGGCCCACTTGCTGAATGTGTCACCGCGTACCTTGCACCGGCAGTTGCGCGAAGAAGGCGCCAGTCTGCAAACACTGAAGGACAGCGTGCGGCGAGAGCGTGCCATCGACTTGCTGCTGCGTACCCACAAACCGATCAAGCAGGTGGCGCAGGCAGCGGGTTTTCAGAACGAGAAAAGCTTTATTCGCGCCTTCAAAACGTGGAGCGGCCAGACGCCTGCCGAGTTTCGCAGAAACAATGGTGCGCCCGCGTCACTTTGACAGTGCCGCTAACATGCAGTCCAGCAACGTGGCCATTTCGCCAGGGCCATCCAAAAAGTATTTCGCTTTAGACGTTGGATCATCCCGCCCAACCCGCACGGTAAACCAGTCTTCTGCAGCGGCGGCAAAAACAGGTTCGTCGTTGACATCATCCCCGGCAAAAAAGGCGCAACTTGCGCCACTGCGCCGCACAAGTGTGCGCAGTGCATCCGCCTTGTCGGGTGCGTCCTTAGCCATGGCGTTGACCACCATCTTCCCGGCAAACACCTTAATCAAACTGCCCAATGGCGCCAGCAGGTTGTGAATCAAAGTCACTGCCTGTGCACGCTTTCGTGACAACCGGTAATGCAAAGCAATAGATAACCCCTTGTCTTCCACACGAACGCCCGCCGCAGCAAGTTCCGCCTGGTGTGCTTGAAGCGCTTCTCGCAGTGGATTCAGCCCTTCGCAGAGGAACGCGGTCTTGACAGGATCGTTCTCATCCTGCGCGCCATGGTTTCCAATCAGGTAGGTTGGCACAAAACCCAATCGCTCGCGGGCATCCTCAATGGTGCGCCCCGTCACGATGGCGACCGGCAGTAACTGGCTCAACGCATGCAGGCGAAGCGCGACGGCCTTGGAGGCAAACGCCTGCTCGGGTCGCGAAACAATGGGGGTTAACGTTCCGTCAAAGTCGAAAGCCAACAAGGGTTTGCGGCACATCACCTGCGCTAGCGCGGACTCACCGCCTACAGAAAAAAAATGACGCATCAAGTCAGGTATTCCTTTCCCACATTCATATCAGTCGAGGTGATGGCTTCGCACACGCGCCTCAATGCGCGCACGCAACCTCCAACGCCCGGCGTCGGACAGCATATGGCCCGCCCAGCGAAACACATTGAATTCCTGCACCGTACTGCGAAGACTGGCCATCCGTTCACGCTGTTCAGCCGGTTGCATGGTCGCCGCCTGGTTCAGTGCGTCGGCGGTTTCCTCAACGTGATAGGGGTTGACGATCAACGCCTCGGGCATCTCGCGTGCGGCACCGGCAAAGCGGCTCAGAATCAACACGCCCTGCAGGTCATCCCGGGCGGCCACAAATTCCTTGCAGACCAAATTCATCCCGTCATGCAAGCTGGTGACCACACACATGTCTGCCGCACGGAATAGCTCCATGACCGCATCATGCTCATGGTGCACTGCAAGCAGCACAATGGGCTTGTAGTTGTCTTTACCAAAGCGGCCATTGATGCGATCCGTCATGCGCGCCACGCGATCCTGGAAACTACTGTATTCGTCCAACGAATTGCGCGTGGGCGCGGCGACCTGCACCAAAACAAACTTGCCGCGCCACACAGGCCACTTTTCGAGCATGCGCTCCACGGCGTTCAGGCGCTCCAAAATGCCCTTGGTGTAATCGAAGCGGTCAACCCCCACCGCCAAGCAGACATCTGCCGGCAGGCCTAGGCGTTCAGAAACCCGGCGCCTGCACTCCGCAACCGGCGCCCAAGCTGCCACTTCGGCCTCCCCCGGCCATTCAATCGAAATGGGGTAGCTCTCTACCAGAGTCTCTTTCTCCTGGAATGAGATAGTTGAATGCTCATGTTCAATGCGCGCTTCCAGGTAACGGTCCACCGTTTCAATGAAATTTTTGCAATGAAACCGGGTATGAAAACCCAGAATGGTGCTGCCCAGCATGCCCTCCAGTATTTCCCGCCGCCAGGGGCAAATGCCAAACGATTCGGGGTTGGGCCATGGGATATGCCAAAAGGTCAGGATAGTGGCTTGGGGCAGCTTCTTGCGAATCATGGCCGGTAGCAGGGCAAAGTGGTAATCCTGCACCAACACCACCGGGTCTTCGCTGCGGGCCTCAGCCACCACCGCATCGGCAAAACGCTGGTTGATGGCGCGGTACGCTTCCCAGTCGGACTCGCGGAAAACCGGGCGCACGTGCGCGACGTGGCACAGCGGCCACATGCCTTCATTGGCAAAGCCATAGTAGTAGCCCTGCTCTTCTTCCGGGGTCATCCAGATACGCCGCAGCCGGTATTCGTCGTGGCCCGGTGGCACCAGCACACGGTCATGTGAGTCCACCACGTCCCGGTCTGCATTACCGCTACCGTGGGCAATCCAGGTTCCGGAGCAAGCCCGCATCACCGGCTCTACGGCGGTGACCAAGCCACTGGCGGGTCGCTTCACGATCACACCATCGGGCCCGTGCTCGTGGATATACGGTTCGCGATTGGATACCACAATGACCTGATCACCACTGAGTTGCGTTCGCAGCAAAGCGCGTAATCGCTGCGCGGTCCACTCGGTGTCGGGGCCTTGGGATCGCTTGTACTCGTCTTCCAGGTCACGCAAGCGCGCGCGCAGGTCAGACGCAAATGGCGCCAATTCGGGTGATGGCAACAGCGGCGAGAGCAGGCCTTCTCCGCGCATCAGTGCCCTCGCTCCATTAACCCAGCCGCGCCAACTCAGCTGCGCGACCACCACCGTGATAAAGGCAATAACCAGTCCAAGCGCTGCAATCAGACCGATCAGGTAGCGCCGGGTGTCCTGGCTGCGTCGATCAACAAAGCTCAAGTCATGCAATAGGACCAAGCGCGCCACGACAACATTGCTTGCCGCTTCGTCTTGTCCTGTATCGGGCTCAACAACAACCTGTTCCGCCGCAGCTACCACCTCGGTATCCCCCGCAGGCGCAGGCGCGGGTGTGACCACGTGCCGCCCCATAACGTCATGCACCCCTACGTGAACGGCACCCGACGCCAGCGTCAACCGCGGTTCCGGCTTGCGGGAGGCCTCCAGGGCTGCAGCGCAGGACAAGTTGGTTGGAAAGCTGCCAGAGCCCAGAATGAACTGGTCCTTGGTATCACACAAACCAATCGCGACCAGGCGCTCATCCTTTACTGCGCGATCAAACAAAGGGCGCAGCCGCTTCAGCCGTTGGGTCGCGATGGCATCCGCCACAGAGTCAGACAGTGCATTGGTCACCAGTACGCCACGGCTATACAAATCGCGGCTGAACCAGCGCAAGGTCACCCGATCCATCAGCGGTGCGGCCAAATAGGCAGCCGCAATCAACGTCACCACCAATGGGAACAAGAACCGCAGTTGCATGCGTATGGTTTTTAGTGCCATAGTGAATGGAACAGTTCGAATCGATTACTCATTTGTTCAAATGTATCATTCTCTATAAACTGGTCGCCATTCACACAATTACCACCGAACAACAACTATGCCGTCACTTCTTCCAGCTACCCACCGTGGCGCCAACCTGGATCTGGCTGTCATTGGCAACTGTACGATCAGCGCGCTAATCTCGCGCGCAGGCAGCATCGTGTGGTGCTGCATGCCCCGGCCCGACAGCACACCGGTATTTGATGCGCTACTGAACAGCAAGAATGGATTGACTGACGAGGGTGCCATGTCGGTTGAGCTGGAAGGGCTAACGCGCGTGGAGCAGGCTTACGACTCTGGCACGGCAATCGTCCGAACGCAACTGTGGAACGATCGCGGAGAAGGGATCGAGTTGGTGGACTTTGCACCCCGCTTTATTGTTCGTGATCGAATTTTCAGACCCGCGCAATTGGTTCGTCGTGTCCGCCCCCTGGCCGGGCATCCACGCGTTCGGATCACCGTCAAACCCCACAGCGACTGGGCAAACGCCCAACCCGTTGTGACGCGCGTCAGCCACCATGTGCGTTATGTTTTGGCGCACCATACCGTGCGACTCAATACCAGCATGCCACTGACCTACCTGATGGACGGCTCGTGGTTTTCACTGGACAAGCCCATTAGTCTCCTGCTGGGGTCTGACGAGACCCTGGCCGGCAGCATTGACGAAACCGCCCGTGAATTTGAGGAACAAACCACCCTGCATTGGCGTCACTGGTCGCGCCGACTGGCAGTGCCGCTGGAGTGGCAGGATGCGGTGATACGCGCTGCCATCACACTCAAGCTGTGCCAGTACGAAGAAACCGGCGCCATCCTCGCAGCAATGACCACCAGCCTGCCCGAGGCACCCAACAGTGGCCGCAATTGGGACTATCGGTATTGCTGGTTGCGCGACGCCTTCTTCGTGGTGCGGGCCTTGAATAGCCTGTCAGAGGTTGGCACCATGGAGGCGTACCTCAATTGGCTGTACAACATCGTGGGCGGCGCCAAAGACGGGCATGTCCAGCCGCTCTACGGTATTGGCCTGGAGGCGACCCTGACCGAATCCATCGTCACACAGGTTGAAGGCTACCGGGGCTTGGGCCCGGTGCGGGTCGGTAACCAAGCCTTCGAGCACTTTCAGCACGACGTGTATGGCAGCATTATTCTTGCGGCGGCACAGTCGTTTCATGACCACCGCCTGTTTCGCCGGGGCGATGCAGCCGACTTTGCTGCCCTGGAGGCTATGGGTGAGCAGGCATGGCGCTTGCACGACAAGCCCGACGCCGGAATTTGGGAACTGCGCACCCGTGCGCGGGTGCATACGTCCTCAGCACTGATGTGTTGGGCCGCCTGCGATCGACTTGCAGGAATTGCCAGAGTCTTGTTACTAACTAATCGCGCCGCGTTGTGGCAAACGCGGGCCCAGACGATCCGCACAGCCATTCACTCCCAAGCTTGGAATGCAAAGCGCAACGCCTATGTGGAAAGCTTTGGCGGGGAAAACCTGGACGCCAGCGTGTTGCTCATGGCGGAGGTAGGATTTTTGCCCCGCAATGATCCGCGCCTGATCAGCACAATGGACGCCATGGAGCGCTCCTTGTGTGACGGCCCCTTTATGCGCCGCTATGAGGCCAAAGATGACTTCGGTTTTCCTGAGACGACGTTCAATGTCTGTTCGTTCTGGCGAGTGGACGCATTGGAGCGCATCGGCCGCCGCGAAGAGGCGCGTGAGGCATTCAATGCCTTGCTGTCGCACCGCAACCACGTCGGGCTACTGAGCGAGGACCTTAACCCCACAACCGGCGAGCTGTGGGGAAATTTTCCGCAAACCTACTCCATGGTGGGCATCATCAACGGTGCGGTGCGGCTATCCAATCACTGGGATAGCGCCATTTGAATGCCGCCCCTGGAGAACCCCACGTGATTACCCTTTATCACTGCGTCAGTGCCCGCTCGTTTCGGCCCTTGTGGCTGTTGGAGGAACTGGGGCTGCCCTACCAGTTGCGCATGCTGCCCTTTCCGCCGCGCGCCCTGGCCCGCTCATTCCTGCAGGAAAACCCGTTGGGCACCGTGCCTTTGCTGGTCGATGGTGACATTCGCATGACCGAGTCCAGTGCCATCTGCCAGTACCTGGCCGCGCGCCACAGCCCTGGCGTGCTGGATGTAACCTCCAACGAGGATGCCTATGGTCCCTACCTCAACTGGCTGCACATGGGGGATGCCACTCTCACTTTTCCACAAACCCTGGTGCTGCGCTACACCCACTTTGAGCCGCCCGAGCGCAAGCAGCCCCAAGTGGCTGACGACTACAGCCGCTGGTTTCTGGCCCGACTGCGCGCTGTAGATGCCGCTGTGCAAAAGCAGGCTTACCTGTGTGCCGGCCGCTTTACAGCCGCTGATGTAGCCGTGGGCTATGCGCTGATGCTGGCCGTTCATCTGGGTTTGGGTTCACAGTTCACACCCGCTGTAGCAACGTACTGGGCACGTTTGCAACAGCGTCCGGCATTTCAAAAGGCCATGGCCATCCAGCACCAGGTTGCATTGGACCAGGGTGTGCCAACCACGCCCGCGCCCGACACGCGACCCTAGCCAATGGCCCGCGGTACGCTACGGGGCCATTCCTGCTGGCGGCACTGCGTATTCGGGTTTGATGCGCACCGCCCACGCCACACCCACCAGCAGCAGCGCCACGCCCACCAGGGTCAAGGTTTGCGGCCATTGGCCGCGCAGCAGGTAGGCATAGGTCAGCGCCGACAACGTTTCAAACACAATCAACTGGCCGACCAGCGCCGTGGGCAGGCGCTGGCTGGCCTCGTTCCAGCACTGTGTACCCAGCCAGGAGGCAAACAACCCAATGGCCAGCATCAGACCAACAAAGGCCCAAGGCCGCGGGCCGAATGGCATGGGAAACGGATTACTGGTGGCCGCCGACCAGCCCCAAAAAGCCACATACCCGACAAGCGCCAGTGGCAGCGTAGCTAGCCCCTGGGCTGTGGCCCAAGCTCGCGGCTTGCGCCCTGGGTGGTCACGCAGCCAGTTGGCATTGCGCAGGGGATACCAAGTCCAGCATGCTACGGCCCCAAAGGCCAGCAATGCGCCGCTGCCATACCGCGCATAGTCGGAACCGGGTTCCGCTGCCAGTGCCGCCAACTCGACTTGGTTCACGCAAGCCAAGCCAGCCAAAATAACCGCTAAACAGGGGGCCAAGCGGCTCCACGGCAGACGGCCGTCGCGCTCATGGTTGAGCAGGTTCGCGCTAATGGAGATCACTACCGGCAAGGTGCCGATGATCATGGTGGGCATCGGCCCGCCCGCCCGTTGGATGGCACTGGCCAGACACAGGTAATACAGTACGTTGCCAATGGCGCCCAGCTTGAGCGCTTCCCGCCAATCTGCACGGGTCATCCGCCGCAGTTCAACACGGTCCAGCCAGGCCAGGGGAATGGCAATCAGGCCAAACGCCAAATAGCGGCCAAACGTCTGCAGCGCCGCCGGGTACTCCGGCAGCAGCAACGGCCCGACAAAAACCAGCCCCCACATGACCCCTGCGGCCAGGGCGAACGCGATACCTGTCAACATGGACTCACCTTCTCATTGGATAGTTGGCAGTGTCCCGCGAAAAGGCGAGCGCGTCTTGTACCAGATTGCTGTGGGTACGAAATTGCCGTTGGCCAACGGTTAGCGCGTAACCTGAGCTTGGTAGCGCCCAGGCGTCACACCGTAGCGCTGGGTAAACGCTCGCGTCAGATGGGACTGGTCGGTGAGCCCAGCCTGCGCCGCGACCTGGGCCGGTGCCACACCCTGGGCCAGCCACTGTTTGGCGGCATACAAACGCCGCGCCATCAACATCTGGTGCGGCGTGACGTGGTACTGTGCCTGAAACTGGCGCAGGAAATGAAAAGGGCTTAAGCCCGCCACGCTTGCCAGATCTTCCAGCACAATGCGCTCCCCCAGATGGGCCTGCATGTAATCAATAACGTTGGCAAAACGTCGTTCTGACTGGTGTTGCGCACTGGACTGACGTCGAGCGTAAGGGCTTAGTCCCTCGACAAGTTGCGACAGCAGCCCATCGAACACCAGGGGGTCTTGCACCTGCCACAGCGCCTTTAGCAAGCGCGTCAGGTGTTTGGCACGCGGGCGATCCCGCTCAACCACGGTCTCATCAAACCACCAACCCGCGTCGCCGGCAATGTCGGCCAGCACAGTGGGGTCGATATAAATCATCCGATACCGCCAGCCGCCGTCTGTCTCGGCGCGCCCGGTGTGCAGCACATCGGGGTGCATGAACACAATGGAATCAGACGGCGCCAGGTGGTCACTGCCCTTGTAACGAAAGCGCTCAACGCCCTGCTCGATGACACCAAAACCATAGGCATCATGCGTATGCGGCTCAAAGGTGTGGTGCACGATGTGCGCCCGATACAGTTCGACGCCGGCGCGCCCCGCCACCGCGCGAAACTCGGCGCGGTCGGAAGGGCAGTCGAAATAGTCGGGTACGCCTTGCATGATGAGTAGGAATGGTAACCAAAGCCGGATGACGGGGCGACAACCCCGCGCTTTACAGACCTTTACACGCACCGCGCACACAGCGGTCAACTCTGGGCATTGTGGTGTCGTTGTGGGTAGGTATTAACCACCGCTGAAAGGTACACCATGAAACTCAAGACCCTGACCGCTACTGCCCTGATCGCCAGCCTGTTCTCACTGGGCGCTTTCGCGCAGGCACCGGCTGCCCCTGCCCCTGCAGCTGCGGCAACACCCACGCCCGCTATAGCACCTGCCGCCAAGTCACCTGTCACTACTGCCGACAAGGCAGCTATCAAGGCCGACAAGGAAAAGCTGACTGCTGACAAGACCGCCAAGGCCCCGGCCGACACCATCAAGGCAGACAAAGCACAGCTTAAGGCTGACAAAGCCCAAGCCCGCAAGGACCGCGCTGCCGCCCATGCCACCAAGAAGCAGGCCAAGGCAGCAACAATGGCCCAATAAGCGCACCGCGCTTCTCAAAAGCCCCGCACGGCGTGCCGTTTGCGGGGCTTTTTAACGCGCGCAACAGTCGCAGTGCTCTCAATAATGCGGGGGCAATTCCTCATGCGCCTGGGTAAAGCGCTGACCGGTGCCTTCTGGCGCCTGCTCGCGCAGTTGGCGCACTTCGCGCAGCAAGAGGTCAATGTGCTGCTGCTGGCGCACGATGATGGTGTTGAGTTGGTCCAGCAGGTCTTCCTGAAAACTGACCTTGATCTCCAGATCGGTCAGGCGCTGGTCGGTGACGTCGTTGGCAGGGGATGGGTGTGGCATATCAGGCATGTCCCTGGCGGCGGGCTTCGCGAAGCATAAAAAGATACAGCCCTTCCACTTTCTCGCGCGCCCAGGGCGTTTTGCGCAAAAACTTCAGGCTGGAGGCTACGCTGGGTTCGTGCGTGAAGCAGCGCACCGGAATGCGCACGCCCAATTCGTCCCAACCGTAGTGCGCAGCCAGCGCAGTCACGATGGCTTCCAGCGTCAAACCGTGCAGGGGGTTGCGGGGCTGTGGTGGGGTGGGGGCAGGCAGGTTGTCGCTCATGGCAGCGCCATTGTCCCCTACCCGCCCCACAGGGCGTGCATGGCTTGCGCAAACTGTGCATCGTTCCCCAACGCAGCCGGTTGACCACCTACGTGGACCGATGCAAAGCGCGCGTCCGGGCTGGAAAAAACCAAAGCGTCCAGCACATGGTCCGCTGGCATGCCCAACAGCGAGGGCGCATTGGCGTCCAGCACGCAAAAATCCGCCCGCTGGCCGACTGCAATGCCGCGCACAGGCAAGCCGGTGGCGTTGTGGCCACCGCGCAGCGCCGCCTCCAACAGGGCCGCCGCACTGCTTTCTGCCCCCAGCCACTGTGCCGCCCGGTTGCGCTTGCGTTGGGTCAGGCGCTGCGAATACTCCAGCAGCCGCAGTTCTTCGCTCCAGCGCCGGGTAACGTGGCTGTCCGAACCAATCGACCACGCGCCTTTCACGGCGGCGTAGCCCGCCAGGTCAAACACACCATCGCCCAGGTTGGCTTCGGTGGCTGGGCAAATGACGATGGCAGCGCCGCGTGCCTGCACACCCGCCAGTTCGTCGCGTGTGGCGTGGGTGGCGTGCACCAGGTTCCAGCGCGCATCCACTTCCACATGCTCCAGTAGCCATTCAATGGGGCGCAGGCCGGTATGGACCAGGCATTCGTCCACCTCTTGGGTCTGTTCGGCAATGTGGATGTGCACCGGCAATTGGGCTTGCCGGGCGTAGGCCGCCAACTCTTTAACCGCCGCAGGGCTGACGGCACGCAGCGAATGCAAGGCCACGCCCACGTTGATGTTGGCATCGTTTTGCGTGTGGCGCTGCAGGTCTTCCACCATGCGCGCAATGCTGTCTGGCGTGGAGGCAAAGCGCCGCTGGTCTGGCCGCAGCGCGGCGTCCGCAAAGCCGGCGCGCATGTAGAGCGTGGGCAGTAGCGTGAGCCCCATGCCGGTACGCCGCGCGGCCCGCACCAGGGCCAGCGACATCTCGGCCACATCGGCATAGGGCGCGCCACCCAGTGCGTTGTGCAGATAGTGGAATTCGCAGACCTGGGTGTAGCCACCGGCCAGCAGTTCGGCATAGAGCTGGCTGGCAATGGTTTCCAATTGCTGCGGCGTGATGCAGTTGGCGGCTGAATACATACGGTCGCGCCAGCTCCAAAAATCATCGTCCGCTCCCGCGCCACGGGTGCGCCGCTCGGTCAGACCGACGATGGCACGCTGAAAGGCATGGCTGTGCGCATTGACGACACCGGGCAGCACCGGACCGGCCAGTTGGATGGCACTGGCCTGCTCGGCAGCAGTGCAGTGCGGCTCCACCCGGTTCCAGTGGCCGTCGCTGGATACGCCCAGCAGCACATCGCGTGCCCATGCCCCGGCAACCCAGGCTTGGCGGGCAAAGAACGGTTGCGCTTCATTTTTCATAGCAACTCCTGCAAGCAGCCAGAGAGCTGGCGACCATTTCCTTCAATACCGGCTGGATGGTGGCGGCCCGTGCTTCTGCGTAGTGGAATGGCGGGGCTTCCTGCATATACAGGTTCTGGCACATCTCCAGCTGGATGGCGTGCACGCCGTTGTGGGGCTGGCCGTAGTGCCGCGTGATGTAACCACCCTTGAAGCGGCCATTGAGCACACTGCTCACGGTGGGGTGGGCGGCACAAGCCTGCAGGGCCGCCTGTGCAATGCGCGCATCGGCACTGGCACCATTGGCCGTGCCAATGCTCAGGTCTGGCAGGCGGCCCTCAAACAGCCAGGGGATTTCTGAGCGGATGCTGTGCGCATCCCACAGCAGCACAAAGCCGTGCTGGGCCTTCAAGCGCGCCAGCTCGGAAGTCAAGGCATCGTGGTAGGGCTGCCAATAGCGCTCGCGGCGCAGGGCGCGCGCCTGCGCATCGGGTGCCTGGCCCTCCTGGTACAGCGGCTCGCCGGTGAAGAAGCGCGTGGGGCACAACTCAGTGTTGGACGCACCGGGGTACATGGGCGCATCGTCGGGCGGACGGTTCAGGTCGATCACATAGCGAGACAAGGTGGGCGTGAGCACACTGGCACCCAGTTCCCCCAAAAAGTTGTAGAGGCGCTCCAGGTGCCAGTCGGTGTCTTCTACCTGCAGGGCACGCGGCATGTAGTGGGCGCGCAGGTCGGGCGCGATGGCCGTGCCGATGTGCGGCATGCTCACCAACAGCGGCACACGGCCCTGTTGCAGGGTGCAGGTGGGCTCTTTGTGGGTGGGGATGGTGTTCATAGCACCTGTCCTTGGAAGATGGTCTGACTGTGCGGGTTGGCTCCCAGCGCATAGGCCAGCTCGGCGGGGTGCTGAACATTCCACAGCACAAAATCGGCCCGCAGCCCCGCTAGCAGTTGGCCGCGGTCACGCAGACCCAGCGCCTGTGCCGCGTGGCGCGTGACGCCGGCCAGTGCCTCTTCCGGCGTGAGCCGAAACAGCGTGCAGGCCATGTTGAGCATCAACAGCAGCGACGTGCAGGGCGAGCTGCCTGGATTGCTGTCGGTGGAAATGGCCATGGGCACGCCGTGCTGGCGCAAGAGTGCAATGGGCGGCAGTTTGGTTTCACGCAAAAAATAAAAGGCACCGGGCAGCAGCACCGCCACCGTGCCAGCCTGCGCCATGGCCTGCGCGCCGGCGTCCGACAACCACTCCAGGTGGTCGCAACTCAGCGCACCAAAACGCGCTGCCAGTTGCGCGCCGCCGCTGTCGCTCAACTGCTCAGCATGCAGCTTGACCGGCAGGCCCAAGTCTTTGGCGGCGGCAAACACGCGCGCGATCTGTGCAGGGCTAAAGGCAATGCGCTCGCAAAAGCCATCCACCGCGTCCACCAAGCCTTGCGCGTGCAGCGCGGGCAGCATCTGCAACACGGCGTCCACATAGGCGTCGGTCTGGCCTGCGAATTCTGGCGGCACGGCGTGCGCGCCCAAAAATGTAGTGCGCACATCCACCGCGTGGGTAGCGCCCAGCGTGCGGGCCACCTGTAGGCACTTGCGTTCATGCTCCAGGGACAGGCCGTAGCCCGATTTGATTTCAACCGTGGTCACGCCCTCGCCCATCAGACGCTGCAATCGCTGGCCGCTGGCGGCTTGCAGTTCGCCCGCTGAGGCAGCGCGCGTGGCCTGCACGGTAGAGGCAATGCCGCCGCCGCTCTGGGCAATTTCCTCGTAGCTGGCGCCTTGCAGGCGCAGCTCAAACTCGTGGGCGCGGTTGCCGCCGTAGACCAGATGCGTGTGGCAGTCGATCAGGCCGGGGGTCACCAAAGCCCCGCCCGCATCGTGTTCCGCCGTGCAGCGCGCGCGAAGGTTGGCGGGCAGGTCGGCACGGGCGCCCACCCAGGCCAGTGTGTCGCCCTGCACCACCAGAGCAGCGTCTTCGATCAGGCCATAGGGCGTGGTTGCACCGGCAGCCAAGGTGGCGGCGCGGCAATGGGTCCAGATTTGTGGCAGCGCTCATGCGCTCCACTCCATCCACAGCGCATGCTCGCACGCAATGCGCACCGTAGCAGCCTTGGTGACATGGCGCCACACCAGTGTGGCCGGTGGTACGTACAATTCTTCTGCATTAAATCGGACGCTAGCCCTCGTGGAAATTGCGTATACAGCTACAAATTTGCTAGCATGCACCAACTCCTCGGCGTTCGCGTGGACGCGCACCATGCGCGCGGGCAGACAGGCTTGGCGCAGCATGAGGTTGAAATCCTGGGTGGGGCCGTCGATCAGGCGGCAATCGGTGGCCGCGGCACCGTCAAAGCACAGGGGGGCGTCATGCACGGTGAGGCGGTGCGTCGTGGCACCGGGGGTTGCGGTGTCGGATGGCGTTTGCACCCGCAGCACCACACCAGCACCCTGCAGCACAGCAAACCAGCGCGTGACGCCCTCGAAGCGCGAGAACGGACCATCTGCCGCCACCTCGGCCACCGACAGGCGCCACTGCCAATCTGCACCCGCAGGTCCAGACGCCAGCTCGCGCGTCAGCCCCCCGCCATTGCGCCATTGCGTGGCTGCAACATCTGCTAGGTGAACAACATGCCAACTCATCACACACCTCCTGGAAGGCTGGGTGGCGCAGCGTTCTGCGCAGGTAAAGGGGGAGCCTGCATAGCGGGCGGAGGACACGGCAGAACGCTGCGCCACCCAGCCTTCCCGCGTGGCGGCGTTCATGCTTGAAAACTCCCCGCAAAGCTGTAGCGCGAACCGGGATACACCAGGCGCACCACACTGGCCACGTGCGCACCGCTCACTGTGCGCCGCACCTGTACCAGGCAGGGTTCCTGCTTGCCAATACCCAAATGCTTGGCCTGCTCCAGCGTGGGCAAGCAGGCTTCAATGGAGTAACTGGCCTCGGTCAACGGGGCCTCGGTCAGCAGGTGGCGCGTGGGCGTAGTCTGGGTGAAGTCAGTCTGTAGGTAATGCGGTGCGGCAGCCGGGTTGACGTAGCGGTCTTCAAACTGAATGGGCACGCCGTTTTCCAGGTGCACCAGCACGCTGTGGAACACGCGGGCACCGCTGCGCAAACCCAGTGACCGCGCCAGTTCGGCACCGGCCTTCTCTGCGTGGCACAGCAGCACCCGGGCGGTGTGCACATGGCCGCGCTCCAGCACTTCTTCCTGGATGTCGCGAATGGTCAGGTTGGAGGCTATGCGGTGCAGCTCGGCCACAAAGGTGCCCGAACCCTGCACCCGGGTCACCATGCCTTCGGCGCTGAGTTCGCGCAGGGCACGGTTGACCGTCATGCGGCTGATGCCAAATTGCTGCATCAGCATGGCCTCGCTGGGCACCGGGGCACCCGGGCGCCACTGGCCAGAGCTGATGTGCTGCTGGACAAATTCCTTGACCTGGGTGTAGGCGGGTTTCATGGTGCAGAGCGGTGTGCTCGCCAAGTGGGGATGGTTGCATCTTATCCCAGTTGACACAAGTTGTATAGACAAGTTAACATCCGCCGCACATTGCCACACGCCACCCGAGGAGCATCGCCATGTCCAACCCCGCTACCACCCGCTGGTCTGACAGCAAAGCCCGCCCCGTGCGCGCACCGCGTGGGCCCGAACTGCACTGCGCCAACTGGCAGATTGAAGCCGCCTTTCGCATGCTGCAAAACAACCTGGACCCCGAAGTGGCCGAGAACCCCGACGCCCTGGTGGTGTACGGCGGCATTGGCAAGGCGGCGCGCAACTGGCCGGCCTTTGACGCCATTTTGGACACGTTGCGCAAGCTCCAACCCAACGAGACCCTGCTGGTGCAAAGCGGCAAGCCGGTGGGTGTGTTTCGCACCCACGTGGATGCGCCGCGGGTGCTGATTGCCAACTCCAACCTGGTGCCCAAGTGGGCGACCTGGGAACACTTCAATGAGCTGGACCGCAAGGGCCTGATGATGTACGGCCAGATGACGGCCGGTAGCTGGATCTACATTGGCAGCCAGGGCATTGTGCAGGGTACGTACGAAACCTTTGTAGAGGCCGGCTGCCAGCACTACAACGGCAGCCTGGCCGGGCGCTGGGTGCTGACCGCTGGGCTGGGTGGCATGGGTGGTGCGCAACCGTTGGCCGCCACCTTTGCCGGTGCCTGCTCGCTCAATATCGAGTGCCAGCAAAGCTCCATCGACTTTCGTCTGCGCACCCGCTATGTGGACGAACAAGCCACTGATCTGGATGACGCGCTGGCGCGCATTGCCAAGTACACATCTGAGAAAAAGGCGGTGTCGATTGCCCTGTGCGGCAACGCGGCCGACATCGTGCCCGAGCTGGCACGCCGGGCTCAGGCCGGTGGCGAAGCCGCCAAACTGGCGCGCCCCGACATCGTGACCGACCAGACATCTGCCCACGACACCATCAACGGCTACCTGCCGCGTGGCTGGACGGTGGCACAGTGGAAGGCCGCGCAACAAGACCCGGCCCAGCACGCCGCACTCACGCAAGCGGCGGGCGAGTCCTGCGCGGTGCACGTGCGGGCCATGCTGGACTTTCATGCCATGGGCATCCCCACCGTGGACTACGGCAACAACCTGCGCCAGGTGGCCCAGGACTTTGGCGTGGCCAACGCGTTTGACTACCCCGGTTTTGTGCCGGCCTATGTGCGCCCGCTGTTTTGCAAGGGCGTTGGGCCGTTCCGCTGGGTGGCGCTCAGTGGCGACCCCGAGGACATCCGCAAAACGGATGCCAAGATGAAAGAACTGTTCCCCGACAACGCCCACCTGCACCGCTGGCTGGATATGGCGCAAGAGCGCATCGCCTTCCAGGGCCTGCCTGCGCGCATCTGCTGGATTGGCCTGGGCGAGCGCCATTTGGCTGGCCTGGCCTTTAACGCCATGGTGCAAAGCGGTGAGCTGAGTGGCCCGATCGTGATTGGCCGCGACCACCTGGACAGCGGCTCGGTGGCCAGCCCCAACCGCGAGACCGAAGCCATGATGGACGGCAGCGACGCCGTCAGCGACTGGCCGCTGCTCAACGCCCTGCTCAACACCGCCAGCGGCGCCACCTGGGTCAGCCTGCACCACGGCGGTGGCGTGGGCATGGGCTACAGCCAGCACAGCGGCGTGGTGATCGTGGCCGACGGCACGCCCGAAGCCGCCGAGCGCCTGGACCGCGTGCTGTTCAACGACCCCGCCACCGGCGTGATGCGCCATGCCGATGCGGGCTACGACATGGCCTTGCAATGCGCCAAAGACAACGGCCTGAACTTGCCCATGTTTGGGTGATTGAGAGATAAATATGACCACCATCCACCCCGGCCAATTGACCTTGGCGCAGCTGCGCACGCTTCACGCCACACCCACCCCGCTCACGCTGGACCCCGCAGCCTATGTCGGCATTCGCGCCAGTGCTGCCCTGGTGCACCAAGCGGCCGAAGGCGGCGCCGCTGTGTACGGCGTCAACACCGGCTTTGGCAAGCTGGCCAACCAGCGCATTGCCAAGCCGGATCTGGAAACATTGCAGCTCAACCTGCTGCGCTCGCACGCGGTGGGCGTGGGCGAGCCGATGTCCGAACCCGTGGTGCGCCTGGTTTTGCTGATGAAGGCCGCCAGCCTGGCGCGGGGTTATTCGGGTATCCGCGAGCTGGTGATTGACCGCCTGTTTGCGTTTTACAACCTCGGCATCACGCCCGTCATTCCGTGCCAGGGTTCGGTTGGTGCGTCGGGCGATTTGGCACCGCTGGCCCATTTGTGCCTGCCGCTGATTGGCGAGGGCGAAGTGTTTTACGGTGGCGCGCGCATGCCCGCCGCAACCGCCTTGCAGCACGCCAAGCTGGAGTCGATTCGCCTGGGCGCCAAAGAAGGGCTGGCGCTGATCAACGGCACCCAGGTCTCCACCGCGCTGGCGATTGACGCGCTGTTTGCCACCGAACGCCTGTTTGAAGCGGCGGTGATCTCGGGCGCTGTCACGCTGGACGCAGCGCGCGGCAGCGACGGCCCGTTTGACCCGCGCATCCACGCCGTGCGCGGCCAGTTGGGGCAAATGGCCTGCGCGGCGGCCTACCGGGCGCTGACAGCGGGTAGCGCCATCCGCCAATCGCACCTGGTGGGCGACGACCGCGTGCAAGATCCCTACTGCCTGCGCTGCCAGCCGCAGGTCATGGGCGCCTGCCTGGACCAGATGCGCTACGCCACCGACATCCTGATGCGCGAGGCCAACGCCGTGACCGACAACCCGCTGGTGTTTGCGGATACCGATACTTTACTTTCAGGCGGCAACTTCCACGCCGAGCCGGTGGCCCTGGTGGCCGATGCGCTGGCGGTGGTGATTGCCGAAATTGGCGCCATCACCGAGCGGCGCATTGCCATGCTGGTGGACACCGTGGTGTCGCGCCTGCCCGCGTTTTTGACGCCCGAAGCGGGGCTCAATTCGGGCTTCATGATCGTGCACGTCACGGCGGCGGCGCTGGCGTCTGAGAACAAATCCCTGGCGCACCCCGCCAGTGTGGACAGCCTGCCCACATCCGCCAACCAGGAAGACCATGTGAGCATGGCCACCTTTGCCGCGCGGCGCCTGCAGCCCATGCTGCGCAACACCGAGTACATCGTGGCCATTGAGTTGCTGGCCGCCGCCCAGGGCATTGAGTTTTTGCGCCCGCTGCAAAGCTCGCAAGCGCTGGAAGGCATTTTGCAACTGGTGCGCTCGGTATCGCCGGCCATGATGGTGGACCGCAGCCTGGCACCCGACATGGAGCAGGTGCGTGCGCTGATCACCCAAGGCCGCATCGGCCTGGCCGGAGCGGCGGCCATCCACGAACTTACCGCCCTGCGCTTGGGCTAGGGTTAGGGTTAGGGTTAGGGTTAGGGTTAGGGTTAGGTGGTGGCCAATTTGCGGCAATAAGTCACAAATTCGAACTTTATTGCCGACGGCCATGCCTGCGTGTGCGCCAAATGGGCCGCCTTGGGGTGTAATTCCGGCGTGAGACAGTTTGCTCACAGAAGCAAACGTCACATTGCAACGGAGGAAACCCCATGAGTACCATTGACATTGGCATCGCTGCCAAACCCGAATTCAACCGCATTCCGAGCGCACCTATTGCCGCACGCCCGATTGTGGTGGCCCCTGCCCGCGTGGCAGATGACGGTTTTTACGTGGGTTCGGTCAAGATCGAACCGGTAGCGCCCAGCCGTGTCCTAACGCCCGCCTAGGCAAACAGCCCGTGCAGGTACCAGCGGGCGGCACCCAAACGGTCGCAATACACCCAGACCAGCCCGGCACCGGGCTGCGCGCCACGTAATAGTCCCGCAGGGCGGCACGCCCTTCCAACCAGCCAGCCTCCAGGCGCTGCGGACCTGCCAGCAGGGCTAATGGGCCTTGGTATTGCGGCAGGCCCTGCTGCACGCCCAAACGCTGGGGCTGGGCCAGCAGCCAGGTCGGGTACAACGCGCCTTGCTCCGGTTCTTGATGATCCATTTGGCCTCTAGCCCTCGTCAAAGCTACGTAAGCAGCTCCTGATTTAGTAGCATTTTCCAGCACACCCCAGCGTTGCATGTGCTCGGGCCGGTGGTCGGCCTGCAGGTGCACGCTACGCACCTGCTCAGCGCCCAAGCGCGCACCCAGGCGCTCCAGCAACTGGTGCAGGCTGTCGCCGTGGCGCACGTCTTCGGGCAGCAGGCTTATGCTCTCGCCGGCCAACGCCTGGGTCTGCAGGGAGCGCATGCGCAGGTGCAAAACCGGTGCCGGCAAAGTCACGCGCGCCAACTGCTCGGCCAGCAGGCGCGCCAGGTGGGCCATATCTTGTGTGGGTTGGGCGGTGCGCAACTCCAGACGCCCCTGCGAGCCACTGCCGCGCCGTGCGTCCAGCTCCCACACCAGCTCCAGTGCCAGCACACCGCGCTGGCGGGCCCGCAGCCACACCTGCAGTTGCGCCAGCAGGCGGCGCGCACCAAACAGCAAGGCCGGCGCCGATTCCACACTGGCCAGCAGCTCCAGCGGGGCGTCAAACACATCGGGCAGGGTCAGCCAGGGGTAGACCTCGGGGCGTTGGCCATACGCACGGTCCAGCGCATCCACCAGCTCCGCGCCAAACCGGCGCACCAGGCCACCACGTGGCAGCGCCCGCAATTGCCCCCAGGTGGAAAGACCCAAGCGTGCCAGTGTGGGCAGATGGGGGCGCGCCGCTGCCAGGGTGGCCAGGGGCAAGGCGTCAGCGGCCAGATCACACGCCGCATGGTGGCCCGACAGAGCACCCGACTGCTGGCACTGCAGCCGCGCAAACGCTATTAAAGAAGTAGCGCCTTGCGTACATTCCACGAGGGCTGCAGCCCAATTTGGCTTAAGGATTTTGGCCAACAAAGCATCCACACCACCAAACAACCGCTGGCTGGCGGAGACTTCCAGCAGCAAGGCGTCTTCGAGGCGCGCCACCAGGGGCGTGAATTGCAGCGCCCACCAGGCCCAGGCGCTGGTGGCGTCGGTCAACACCGGCGCATCAAGCGCATCAGACGCAGGCTGCAGTGCGATCCAGTGCATGGCCCATTTCCCTCTGGCTGGCTGCCAGCAAGCGCACCAAGCGGGCCGGGCGCGCCGCCAGGTGCAGGGTGTGCGGTAGCGGCGGCCCGCGCCGTTTAAGGGCGCGCACCGCCAGCGCGTCCATGTGATCGGGCTGATTTGGCTGGCGGCTTGCAGGCCCCACCCACAGGCGCAACACAGCGGGGGAGGAATCGGCCTGCGCCTGTTCGGGGCGCAGCACAAACAGCAGCTTGTTGAATTCGGCGGCGGCAATTTGCAGGCGGCGCAACTGCTCGGCGCGCACCGGGTGCAGCCAGGCCACCACGGCGTCCACATCGGCGCAGCGCAAGGCCTGCTCGGTGGCCCACAGGCGCTGTGCGCTGGCCGGCTCTGCTACCCACAGCAGACGGTGCAGCATCAGCCCCTGCGCCTGCAGCGCCGGGCCAAAGGGTGCCAGCGGCGCACCCACCAGCACCACCGCCCCGCTGCCACAGCGCGCCAGGGCCGGCAACAGCAGGCGCCATTCGCTGTGCACACCGGGAGGCTGCAACACCTCGGTCAGCGCGCCCAGCGGCCAGCCGCCACCGGGCAACTGCGCGTCCAGCACCGCATCGCCCGTGGCCAGCACCCGCGCCGGCGCGCCGGCCAGCGCATCGGCCTGCCAGACATCGGCGTGGAGGCTGGCAACCGCACTATTGCGCAAGGCGTTCATGGGGCTTGCGCCAAGAGGGCATCCAGCGGGCTGCTGGTGCCGCCAGCGGCCACCTTGAGCACGTGGGTGTAAATCATGGTGGTGCTCACATCGCTGTGGCCCAGCAGTTCTTGCACGGTGCGGATGTCGGTGCCCGATTGCAGCAAGTGGGTGGCAAAGGAGTGGCGCAGGGTGTGGACGGAGACCGGTTTGGCAATACCCGCCAGCGCCACGGCTTTCTTCAGTGCCCTCTGCACCCGGTCTTCATACAAATGGTGGCGCCGCTCTACCCCGCTGCGGGGATCGACGGACAGCGTGGGCGACGGGAACAACCAGAACCATGCCCATGTGTAGCCGACTTGGGGGTACTTGCTGTCTAGCGCATGCGGCACTTCTACCCCACCACGCTGCGCCTGGCGATCATGCTCCCATTGGCTGCGTGCGGCCAACAACTGCAGGCGCAACGGTGCCGCCAGTGAGCGGGGCAACATCACTACCCGGTCTTTGCCCCCCTTGGCGTCACGCACAATGATGACGTGGCGGTCAAAATCGACATCTTTGATGCGCAGGCGCATGCCTTCCATCAGCCGCATACCGGTGCCGTAAAGCAGGCGGGCCATCAGCGCGGCGGGGCCGTCCATGTGCGCCAGTAGCCCAGCCACTTCGTCTTTGGTCAACACACTGGGAATGCGGCGCTTTTGCGTAGGACGGTTAACGTCATTGAGCCACGGCAAATCGACGTTCAACACGTGACGGTAGAGAAACAACAGGGCACTAAGCGCCTGGTTGTGTGTGGATGCCGAGACCTTGCGCTCGGTCGCGAGCATGGTCAAGAAGGCCTCAACCCCGGGCGCGCCGATGTCACGCGGGTGCCGCATTGAGCCGCCACGCCCCGACCACCTGATGAAAAAGCGCACCCAATAGACGTAGACCTGCTCAGTACTGAGGCTATAGTGCAGGTACCGGATGCGCTCCCGCAATTGATCCAACAAACGCGCTGAATGCAGTGGTGGAGCGTCGGGTTTCATGGAAAATTTATAGCTGTTGTTTTATACAGTATATATGTCAACAAACCATATCGCAAGCCCTTTTCAAGAGACTTCTGCTTCCAGCTTATGGAGCATGGGCCAACTTCTAGAGCAGGTTTTGCTCTGGACATTACGTTAGCCCGCTCGCCTGAATTGAGCGTATTGATGCACTTCTTCAAAATGTTTGGCCGAGCAATTGCATTCACCTTGTGCGCGTGTGTCATTTCGTACATGGCTGCAGCGTTTCTCAACACGACCGCTTATGCATGGCCACTTGTAGAACGTATGCCTCATCCGATTGTCGATGCCGCAGGGAGAGTTCTTCTCGTAGTCTTCTGGCCTCTTCTACCAAGCGGCGTGCACGAGCAAGAGGAAATGCTCGAACTCCTCTTGGTGTGGGTCTTTTCTGGTTTGGCGCTCTTGCCAATCGCTGCGTTGGTGATTTCTGTTTGGTTCACTGCTCGACGCAGCCGCTCGTCATCTAATCAAACCGCTGAAGCACAATGAAGCAAACAGCATATCGCCGCAGCCTAACTAGTCGGCCCAAGCGGACACGCAGCAGCAGGATGCCGCTGCGCGCCTATGGCCTCCAACGTTGAGGCTGTAAAAAAACCTCTCCCACTGGCATTTTTCGTCTACCCCTGCGTGGCCTAAGACGTTGTGTTTACATCCCCAACGCTCCGCGCAAAACATGGCCCGCTACAAACCCCAGGACCGCAACAGCATGCTGCTTGCAGTCGTGTTGTCTGAACAAATTGTCCCCGGCAGTTTCGCCTTCGCACTGGACTACCTCGTAGACAACGAACTCGATCTCAAAGCCATGGATGCCAAGTTCAAGAACGATGAAGTCGGAGCCAGTGCCTACGATCCCCGCGTCATGCTCAAGATTGTCCTGCTGGCCTACAGCCAGGGCCTGATCTCCAGCCGCACCATCGAAACCGCGTGCCAACGCAACGTCCAGTTCATCGCCATCAGTGGCGACAGCCAACCCAGCCACGCCCACATCGCCAAGTTCGTCTGCAGCCTTAGCGACCAAATCAAACCCCTGTTCAGCCAAGTCCTGATGACCTGCGATGCCCAAGGTTTGATCGGACGCGAGATGTTCGCCATTGACGGAGTCAAGCTCCCCAGTAATGCCAGTAAAGAGCGCAGTGGCACCCATGAAGAATTGCGCCACCGCGCCGATCGGTTGGAGAAGGCAGCCGACAAAATACTGGCCCTGCACCAAACCCAAGACAAACAAGGCCTGGAACAGACGCAGGTACTAGAGCCCAAACGCCAAACCCAGATGGACGCCCTGCGCAAAGAAGCAGCACGCACCCGGGAATTCCTGAGCACCACGCCCAAACGTATAGGTAGCAAAGGCAAAGAACTCAAATCCAATGTCACAGACCCTCAGAGTGCCAAGATGGCCACCAGCAAAGGCGTCATGCAAGGCTACGCGGCACAGGCCGCTGTTGACAGTGCACACCAGATCATCATTGCAGCCGACGTCATTGGTTCAGGTTCCGAGCAAGCCATGCTGCTGCCCATGATTGAGCAGGCTAGTCCCTATCGCACACCAGATACCTTGGTCACCGCAGATGCGGGTTACCACAGTGATGCCAACATCGCGCAGCTGATGGCGCAAGGCATTCCTGCAATGGTTGCAGACAACCAAATGCGATACCGCGATGAGCGCTTTGCGGAGCAGGACAAATACAAAGGCAAGCCCGACCCGCTGTCTGAGAAAAAGGCCACCGGGCAAGAGCAAGAAGTCAAACGCTTTGGCCCCAAGGACTTCAGCTTTAACGACAACAACACGGCCACGTGTCCTGCGGGGAAATTGATGACTAGTGCTGGCACGATCTACCTCTCATCAAGAGGTTTGCACTACCAAACGTACACCGCCAAAGAGATCGACTGCAATGCCTGTGCGCTGAGTGGGCAATGCCTCAAAGGCCCAATCAAACCGAACTACGGACGTGGTCGTCAGGTCACCCGCTTTGTGCCCAAGCCCAAAGACACCGCAAACCCAAGCGAGCGCATGCGCCAAGCCATCGATTCGCCCAAGGGACGCCAGCTATACAGCCAGCGCTTTGGCACCGTGGAGCCGGTGTTTGCCAACATCCGGCACAACAAGCGCCTGACGCGGCTGAACCACCGAGGACGCACCAAGGTCAACACGCAGTGGAACCTGTACTGCATGGTGCACAACATTGAGAAGCTGTCCAAGACGGGCATGGGGCAGCACAAAACGCAATAGGGTGGAAATGAGGCCCTAGAACCGTCAATAGGCGCGAAACGGATCCAAAATGCGGCACACTTTGTAGATGGACACAAAATTCATGAAAACTGATCCGCGAAGCGAGTGCAGCCGAAATGGCGCGCGTGGAAATCGGGTTTTTTTACAGCCTCGTTAAAAGGCATGGACTACCGACTTTGGTTTGCGGCGATTGGCTTTGCTTCCGTCCTGGCGATGTGGGGCTTCCATCGTTTTGGTCGGACGAAGGCCAACGAACATCTGCAGGCGCGGGGTGTTTTGGTTGAAGGTGAGGTCCTAAAATGCAATGTTCAGGGAAGCCGCTTCATCTGGACCGAAATTACTTTCACGTACGCTCCTGAGGGAGGTCAACCCCCAGTCACGGTAACTCGCAAGCTTGACGGTCGTGTTCTGCTGGAGGCGGGGCAGCGTGTACCGGTTCGCTACTTGCGTTCTCATCCGAAGGTCTCGATTCTGGTGGGATATGAAAAGCGTCATGATGCCTGTTAACAAGTCAATCGACACGGTCCCACAACAGCAGGAGGCGGCTCCGCCGCAAGTGTTGGTGGTCCGGTCATTTTTACGTTAAACATGATCGAGGCAAACCCGTACTGGACACAGTTGGAGGTGGATCTGGCCGACACTTCGGGGATCATCGTTCCGAAAGGCGAGGATGAAGCCGCGTACTTTGAACGCCTACGTATGGGCATTCGCCAGCACGCAACCGCTGCAGATCGAGTGTCGGCTACTGTCGTTGAGCCTGGATTTCGGCATAGGGAACTTGGCACCAAAATTTCTGGTTTCTCCTTGCGATGACTGAAGGTTATTGGCTGGTGTTTGAACCGGACGAGCGCGAGTACTATTGTTTCTGGGGTACTGACCGAAACAATTTGGGAGCATTTGGCGTTTGTGGAAATCCTCTATATTGCTGGTGGGACTGAAATTGTTTAACAGGTTGCTCGTCACGGACATACAGCCGAAGGTTGCCGCTTTGCGGCTTGTGCTGCACGCCGGACAGCGCAAACGTTAGAGCGCTTGAACTCGATGCGCGAACCGCTGTCGCTGATATGCACGTCGTATTCAGGCGCAATCATGCCCTCTGGCACTTCGTCGAAATCCGGAGAAAGCGCCATGTATTCCAGTGTGTTGTACATGTACATCATTTCGCACCGCACTACGATTACCCGTCCCATGACGGCGCGTGCTGTTTCTGGGTCGCGTTCCACAAGCTGGCGGCTCATGGCAAATCGTCCAATTCGTCTGTTCATCGCTTTTCTCCGTGGCTGCAACCGCGCTCTAACCCGGCGGTCGAGGTCGCGCCTTTGGCGCTGGACGCTTCGCCCGCAAGCCGGCTCGCGCCCCTCACCTCTACGTTAAAGCCGTCCCCGTTCAGTGATACGATCTTGCCATGACCACAACCGCTATCGAACAATCTGTACTCGGCTTGCCCAAGTCAGAGCGCGCGCATTTGGTGCATTTGTTGCTAGATAGCCTAGATGCACCGTCGGAACCTGATATTCAGGATATCTGGCTGAATGAGGCGCGTCGTCGCGCGGAGGATATTGACGCAGGGAGAGTCAAGCTCGTGAGTGGCGAGCAACTTGAGCGTCAAGTTCAGGCGCTTTTTAAGTGAGCTATTGGCTTCATCCCGAGGCCGCCGAAGAACACAAAAGCCAGGTCGCGCACTATGAAGAAATTCAAGTGGGGTTGGGAAAGCGGTACCACATCGAATTTCAAAATGTTTTGGCTTGGGTTTGTGCGTCGCCTGATCGCTCACGCATTGTTCTTGCCCCGGATATTCGACGTGCAATGTTCAAGGTTTTTCACTTTGACCTCGTCTACCGCGAAGTCGATGGCTCAGTTCAAGTGTTGGCCATCGCCCACCATCGTCGCCAGCCAGGCTATTGGGTCGCACGGCTTTAACTGGTTGATCAACCCGGCTTTCGCGGGTCATCATCAACGTTAACGCGTATCAAAGCGTCCGTGGTAATCTACATCCCATGAACCAAATTTCTGTTGCCGATATTTTGGAACTGCCTGTGCAGGAGCGCATTCAGCTCGTTGAAGTGATTTGGGAAAGCATTGCTGCCTTCCCTAATGCCATTGAGGTTTCACCCGAGCTAAAGACCGAACTCAAAGAGCGCTTGGCCGATTTTGAGTGCAACCCAGAGGCGGGATATTCCTGGGATCAAGTAAAGGCACATTTGAAAAGCGGTTCGTGGCGTACCGCCTGAAGTTTTCCGGTCGGGCCGTTCGCGAAATCGGCGAAGCGTTCGATTGGTATGAAGAAAAAAGCAAAGGGCTCGGCTCTGAATTTGAGTTGGCTTTTGAGCTTCAACTTAAACGCCTTGAGTAGGTTCCGCTTTTGTACGCGGAAATTGTCCCGGGAGTACGCCGCACACTCTTGCCACGGTTTCCGTATGGCGTGTTCTACACGGTCAAGAATGATCTTGTTCACGTTTTGGCCGTAATTCACAATGTGCGCAATCCGAAGCGTTGGCCACATGTACATGCCCGTTAACCGGTCATTCCATCGGATGGCTACGCCACCCGCTGAATTTCAACGTTAGGTCACACAAACCCGCTTTCCTGCCACCGAGTGATCGAAAGGATGCTCTATGACCACACAAGGCTTTGTCGCCTCGCACGCTGAAGGTGCCACGTTCGAACGAGGGCTACGCTCCTTCTACGAGTACCGCGATCTCGGAATTAAGAACGCTACAAGTGGGCGCGTCGACGCTCATATCATCCGAGCGGCAGCCGGAAAAGAGTTCTCCAGTCAACCGCATCGTCACAAAACCGAGTTCCAACTCGTGTACGTCCTCAAGGGCTGGATCGAATTCGAATACGAAGGTCAAGGTGTTGTCCGTCTCGAGGCAGGTTCATGTGTCCACCAGCCCCCGAACATTCGCCACCGCGAGCTTGGTCACAGCCCTGACATCGAAATGCTTGAAGTCGTCCTACCTGCCGGCTTTCCTACGGAAGAAGTCCCTTCCGTGCAAGGTTAGCGCGGTCACCAAAAGTGCGGTCTAACGATTAGTGTTTATCTGCCGCGAGGCAAAGTTGGAAGAAACCACGACTACCCCTTTCGGCAAATAAACGCTAATCGTTAGACATCAGAAACAGCCGTCTTGGCGAGGTGCGCATGATCAAGTCCGTCGGCGGTGTTGCCGTCAAAACAAAACACAGGCTCTCCTGCCACTGCGGTACTGTCGTTCTTGAACTTGACCTACCAGATGGCATTGTCAACCCACGCCGATGTGATTGCTCAATTTGTCGCAGAAAGGGTGCAATCGTCGCATCGGTTGTGCTGTCGGGCATCACGGTCATCCAGGGCGAAGATGCGTTGAAGCTCTATCAGTTCAATACGAATGTAGCCAAGCACTACTTCTGCTCCATCTGTGGCATCTACACCATCATCAACGCCGCTCGTTCCCGGATCAGTACGGCTATAACGTTGGCTGCTTGGAAGGCATCAACCCGTTCGATCTCGAGCCAGTGCCGTTGAACGATGGCGTCTACCACCCAGCAGACCGCGCGCAATGAAGAAGGGGCTCTTCCGCATAGTGCCGCAACTGATGCTTAACCCTACCTCAAAGCGGAGCGCCAACGATTGACCACGGAATCCGGCTTCTTTTTCAACCCATCATGGTGCTTCAGTCTGTCGTTGCCTAGCTTGCCGTAAACCGCAACCCATACGGGGCGCGGCTTGCTTGGGACGGGGAAATCACTTTCATTCGTTAGGGCTCTAAAAACTCAACTCGCCTTTGAAAAAAAGACTACGATCGATGTCTACGCACGGAGAACAAGATGGCAGATGAACTGAAACCCAGAACGGCTTCCATCAACGGCAATCTTTGGGGTGCGCACGCACGGGACTGGGCGGAGATTCAAGAAGGACAATGCCGCGCGGTCTACCTGGCCGCTTTCGACCGAGCGGGTTTGGGACCCACTACGACATATCTTGACGTCGGCTGCGGCGCTGGCATGGCCGCCCAAATTGCGGCGGAGCGCGGCGCGAAAGTTGCGGGGCTTGACGCTTCGCCTTCCCTTCTTGCAATTGCAAGAGAACGAGTTCGTACTGCGGAGTTCCTCGTTGGCGAACTTGAGAACCTGCCATTCCCGGACAACACATTCGATTTCGTGACCGGCTTCAATTCATTGCAGTACGCCGGAAATCCAACGATCGCGTTGAAAGAGACGAAACGGGTCGCAAAGCCAGGGGCCTTGGTTCTCATTATGACTTGGGGGGAACCCGCAGGAATGCAAGCTGCGGCCTTGGTAGCCGCGCTTCGCCCATTGATGCCTGCGCCGCCGGCGGGAGCGCCCGGGCCGTTTGCGCTGTCGGATGAATCCGCACTCCGCGCATTCGCCGCCGCGGCCGGTCTTGAGCCCATCGAGATCTTCGATGTAGCCTCACCTTGGAAATACGAAAGTCTGGAAGTCGCGTTACGCGGCCTCCGCTCATCGGGTGTCGCAGCACGTGCCGCCGCAAACTCAAGCGAGGAGTCTGTCAACGCTGCACACGAGGCTGCGCTTCAGCCATTCCGGAACGCGGACCAGGGTTTTGTCATTCAAGCCTCTTTTCGATGTCTGCTTGCCCGTGCCTAGATCAAGCGAGACTGAGGTCGAACAATCAGCGTTTATCCGCCGCGCCACAAAGCTGGCACAAAGCGAGGACGTCATTCGCGGCAGATAAACCATGTTGGACTGAACCGCCTGCGAGACGGTGGCGTGTGTTCTGGGCAATAGGGGGTTTGAACCAATCCCCCGCTTGTGTCAATAGATTATGACCCAGCCCAGTGTCGTTGCGCCGTGCGCGGATTGCCTACATTGCGGGGCTGGGCACTGCTCTTTCGCTGGATCGCTCGGGTATTGTTCTGCACGCAGTTGCCAGCCAGCGTGCGGCGCAACACTGCCTCAGACACCACTGGACGTGGTGCGAATTTCTTGATCCCTTGGCATCCCCTGGTGCACCTCACGGTGGTCCCCTGGGTTGCCCCGCCACACTGCTACCCGGTGTCGGCAACTGTGTGTACCCTGGCAGCGTTGCCACCACCTTGAGTGTGCCCGCCTTGCAGCACGGACACTGCATAGTCTCAATCCTGGCCACCCTCGCCATGAACGCCTGTGCCGACTCTTGGGCCAGCGGGTTGGTGCTGGGCATCTGTAGTGCCAGCCTTGCGAGCTTGAGCTTGTCCGTCTTGCATGCACTGGCCAGAACTCCGTAGTGGCGAATCCGCTTGATACCGGTGGGCAAGACGTGCAACAAGTAGCGCCGTATGAATTCACAGCCGGGTAAATGTTCTGTGCGCTTACCCCCTTGGTCATCCGCTCTGACGGTAAAAACCACTTCACTGTGCGTGAGCGCCTTGATGCGCTCGTTGCCAATGGCCGTGCGGTGTGTGTAGCGGCTGAGGTACTCCAGCGTTTGTGCTGGACCACCCAACGGCGTCTTGGCATACACCACCCAGTCGTGGCGGTATAGATCTCTTTGGCGTTGTGCCCAGGCCATGGCACCGCCCTGCGGATCATTGGCGATGTCTGTACTTTGATGGGCCCGGCCCAAGGCTGCCAGAAACTTGCCCCGAAACACCTTGGACAGGGCCTGCACCGGGAACAGAAAGTCGGGCTTTCGGATCGGCGTGTGCCAGCGGCCTTGACCCTGATCATCTTGCACCAGCACACCGCAGGCCATCACCGCATGCACATGGATGTGCAACCGCAAGTCCTGGGTCCAGGTGTGCAGTACCAGGCTGAAGGCCGGGGTGCCACCACCAACCCCCATCCAACGCGCATTGGCCGCGAACTCAGACAGTGTTTGGGCGGTGCTGGCAAACAGGGGTGTCGATGACCCAGCGCGGGTGGTACTGGTACAGGGCATTGAGGCTGTGCGGCAGCGTGAACACCAAGTGGGCATAGGGCACATTCAACACATCCGCTAGACGCCCCTGCAGCCAGGCGTCCTTGGCACGCGATCCGCACTGCGGGCAGTGTCGATTGCGGCAGGAGTGGTATTGCCAGTGGCTGTGGCCACAAGTCTCACAGGCCAGCTGCTGGCCCCCCAGTGCCGCCGTCCTGCACGCGACGATGCCGCGCCAGGCCTTGGCCTGGGGTGTGGACAGGGTGTGCTTTACCAGATGTGCCGCACCATGCTGGCGCAGCACATCGGCCAGGGTGGCCACGCGCTCAGCCTTGCCGTGATCGTTTCAGGTCTTGGGCAGGCCCGCCAGCAGGTCCAATGGGTCCACGTCTTTGGGTGGTTTGAACTGCGGGCTGATGAGGTGCAGATAACGGCTGGTGGTGCTGATGTGGCCGTGGCCCAAGAGGCGGCTGATGGTGTACAGGTCCACGCCACCTTCGAGCAAGTGGGTGGCAAAGCAGTGGCGCAGGGTATGGGTGCCACCATGCTTGACGATGCCGGCGCAGTGTCGGGCCGCTTGGTAGGCGCGTTGCACGGCTTCGATGTTGACGCACGTCGTGCCATTGGCGTTGGCAAACAGCCAGCGACCTGGGTTGCGCTGCGGAGCATAGGTTTGGCTGTATTGGCGCAGCAACGCCAACAGGCTTGGACTGAGGATGCTGTAGCGGTCGGCACCGCCTTTGCCGGCCGTAACCCGCACGCACATGCGATCTGGCGCGCTGTCGATGTCATCCACGCGCAGTGCGCAGGCTTCGGAGATACGCAGACCGGCCGCATAGATGGTTTGCAACACGGTTCGGTAAACCGGATGCGAGCAGCAGGCAAACAGGTGCGTGACCTCTTGGCGCGCGAGCAACTCGGGCTGCTTCTGTGGCACACGGGCCATGGGCGGGCGCAGGTGGACGATGTCGCTGGCGCGCCCCAGCACGGTCTCAAACAGGAAGCGGCTGGCGCTGGCAGCGTGGTTGACGCTGCTGTAGGAGAGCTTGCGGTCCTTGACCAGGTGCAGCAGGTAGGCCTCGATCTCAGGCGGGCTCAACAAGTCGGGACTGCGGTGGTAGTGGCGTGCCATTCGGGCGACGGCATCGGTGTAGCACTCCTTGGTCCGTTCAGCCAGGCCGCGCACGGTCATGGCGTCGAGCATGCGTTGACGTAAGGGTGTCATGCGGTTTCTCCTCAAAGCCGGGGAACATTCCCCAACTCCAAGGCTTTACCTCAAGGCCCGTCTATGCAAGTAGCCCCGAAACACAAATGCAGTGGCGGCGCACCGTGCACTAGCCACCGCGTAGCGGTTTAGTTCAACCCTTCTTATATGGACTCCCCCACAAGTTCAAGAAACTAATCGATTTTTTGGTTGTTTGGGAAGCGCCTGCTTCTCGTTTTCCGGCGTCTGTCGGTGTGGGGTGAACCCGGTTAGCCATGATGGTCGATCAACTCGCATGCAACGCTTGATGTGTGTTCAGAAGTCCGAACTGTTAAGCCAACGCGCCCAACGGTGGGCCGAGCCGCACACCTCCATCACCACCAGGTTGACTTCTCGGTTGAGAAACCACCGCGCAAACTGGGTGCGTGTAAGGCGTTAGGTTTCAAAGATTCGTCAATGTTCATCGGCCACAGCAAGTTGAAAACAGTCTTTGGAAGATCGGCGGCAACGGTAGTAGGATTCATGTCGGACTCCTTACGTTTCAAAGACCTGATCCCTATGCCCATGACGAGCAGATCGCTACTGTTGCGCAAAAAGACGGGGGAGACCATCCCATCATTCCATCGGCTGGCTACGCCACCTGCTGAATTTCAACGTTGAAGCAAGCTTAAGAAGGATCGCTATCTGCAATGAAACCTGTCGGAGATTCAGCAGAAGAAAGCGGATGGCGTATCCAATCGATTCCCTCGCGTGATCCATATGCCATGATGGAAACGAATTGGGGAGCAGTTCTGGGGGCACTGTTTTTCATTGGTGGAATCTTTGCTGGCCTAAAAGTAGCAGCGCTATTTTTAATTTCAATTTTTGGACTGGTTCTTGCACTGATCAGCATTCTTTTTCGGGGTCGAATTGTCAGACGAAACTGGAAAAAAGTATTGGCCCAATGCACGGACAAGGAATGGAAAAAAGTCCTGGGGACACCTGGCCAAGGGGGTGGCGTAAGACTAACTTGGACTTTCCAACTTCTTTGCGAATTTGAACTAGATGGAAACCGCTACACGGTTACTCCAGAATATTGGTCTACTTTTATCTCAGAGAACCGGCTCCAGAAATTTCTGGATAAAGTGATCTCGCCAGATGGAGCGTGTCAGCTCTGGGTAAACCCTAAAAACCCACTTCAAACAGAACTCATTGCCAATGACATCAAAGACTTCCTGCTGCATTAGCAAAGAAAACACGATATGCACAACAATCGCATGCAGGCCGCTGCGGCATAGCCGAGCGGCTGATGCCTAACGCGCAAGGCATGCGTGCAGTGTTGGCCCTTGGCTTGGCAACATTGGTGCTTTTCGCCATCATTGCCATCTATTTATTGCCTTTAGCGCCAGGTATCGTCGCGCTGCAGTTTACGTTCAGTAAGGCTGCGTTCACTGCGGTCACAGCGAAGTGGCAAGCGGGCGGTGTGGCGCTGTTTCGCTCGCACATGCCGGCCGACTTTGTGCTTCTGGTTATGTACGCCACGTTTGGCTGGCTGTTGGGTAGTCGGTGGCCCAGGGCGCAGCTTGCAGGTGGCTCAATTCATCGCGCAATTCGGTGGTCACTTCCGGTGGCCGCTCTAGGGGATGCCACTGAGAATGCCCTGCATCTTCTGCTGACCAGTGGCGAACCCATTGCCTCGCAGTTGCTCTATCCGATGGCGGGTATTGCCGCGTCCATCAAGTGGTTGGGCATTCTGGTCTTTGTCATCGCTGTCGCCGCCGCTACGCGTTCGCGCGCCGCTTGAGCCAGCGCATCAGGCCTCCCAGCAGGGGCAGTTTTTCGTACAGTTCTTCGGCGGCGTCCCAGTAGTCACGGTGGTCCAGGATGCGGCCATCGGGGGCGAGCTGCAGGTGCGAGCCACCCAGAATGCATTGCGCGGTGTGCGTGTCAAAGCGTCGAAACCGGAAGCGAAACTCCCAGGCCAAAAGCAGTGATTTCCATCCTGGATGCGGCGCGTCACCACGAAGCGCGGTGCTTCCAGCGCAGTGAACATGTGGGCAAAGATGTGCTGAATGGCGGGCAGGCCGCGCACGTCGTTGAACGGGTCCTTGAAGCGGGCGTGCGGGGTGTATATCGCAGCCAGCTGCTCGACTGACGCGGGCGAGAGGGTTTCAAACATCTGCACGATGCGTTCTACCGCTGCAGGGTAGTCACCGTTGGGATCGGGATTGGTCAAAGGGGTCATGGTCTTCAGGTAGTTTGCAGCCTGCGCATGGTGGCAAAAAATACAGGATATGGCAACAGTTCCAACAGCTTCATTCCCCAGGTGAAACGGCGCGGAAAGTGGATTTCAAATGCACCACGCGCCCAGCCACGCAAGATTTCTTGCGCAGCCACCGCAGGGGTGATCAGTGCCGGCATCTTGAAACTGTTTTGTGCGGTCAGCGGTGTTTCTACAAAGCCGGGATTGATGATGGACACCCCCACACCATGTGCACGCAGGTCGGTGTACAACGTCTCAGCCAAATTGATGAGTGCGGCTTTGGTGGGGCCGTAGGCCAGGCCGTTGGGCAAACCCCGGTAACCGGCCACGCTACCCACCAGGCTGATGTGGCCGCGCCGCTCTGCCGGCTGCGCCAGCAGATGCGGCAGCACCGCATCAAGCAGGTGGAGCGCGCCCAGGTAGTTAACTTCCACGTGCCGCAGCAGGTCATCCAGATCCAGCGCGTCGGCTCGCTGCGCTGCGTAGTGACCGGCGCAGAAGACAACGCAATCCATACCGCCCTCTTGCTGCACGACCGCTGCTGCTGCACGCACAGCGGCTTTGTCGGTTACGTCCAGCGGCAAGGCCTGGGCACCAGGGTGCTGGGCCACAAATTCCTGCAAAGACCCGGCGTTGCGGGCCGAGACGATAACGGCGGCACCCTGCGCATGCAAAGCGCTGGCCGTGGCGCGCCCAATGCCGCTGGACGCGCCCACCAGCCACACGCGCTTGCCCGACCACTGAGCCATGCGGGGGTTCAACGACATCAGGCTTTCCTTTTGAAAAAGCTCAAGGTCACATCCCCAAGGCGCACGCCAAACTTGGACATGGCCGCGCGGTTGAGCATGACGCGTTCATCCATCAGGTACATCCAGTCGTCAAACTGCACTTCAATTACCCGCCCGTCTACAGGTAGTGACAGGGTGTAGGCCCACTGAAATGCATTGCCACTTTGCTGGCCCTGCGCCTGGCCCACCACATCGTCTGCACGGCCCACAAAACGGCCATCGGCCTGTGCGGTCAGTCGCCAGACGCGGCGTTGGTGCGTACCGTCGGAATAGGTAAAGGCTTCGTCCAACACGCCCTCATTGCCATTCCAGCTGCAGTCCATGACCACCGTAAAGCGCTTGACCACGGCACCACTGCGGTCAGTGAAGACGCCATAGGCATCCAGCGTGCCATTGAAGTATTCGCGCATGTCCAGCACGGGGCGCTGTGCTGCGTAATCGGTCACCTTGGGCGTACTGCATCCACCCAACGCCACCAGGGCACCCAATGCCAGAGCGCTGATCCATGTTCTACGTTGCATAAGATTCTCCATTTCGCATTTGTATAAAAAAGTAGTGAAGAGCGGCGGCGGCCAGTAGCTTGAGCACACATGGCACCAGGCAATACACCAGGGTGAGGGCTTGCAGGCTGTGCGCATCACGCGCGCCGGGTGCATAGCCCAGCCAGCCCAGCAGTGGCAGGGTCAAGCCGGCTGCCAGGGCCAGATTGAGCTTGGAGGCAAAGTTCCACCAACCAAAGTACACGCCGTGGCGGCGGGCGTCGCGGGCCGTAATGCCCGCCAACAGCGCAGCGGGCACGGCAAGGTCACTGCCCAAGGCCAGACCCGACAAAACGCACACCACCCCGTATAAAAAAGCATCGCCCGCGCCCACTGCCGCAGCCCCTGCAAAAGCCAGTACCGACAGCACCATGCCCAGCAACCAGCTTCGTGCAAGCGCCAGCCGCGCCACCACCCGCAACCACAGGGGCATGGACAGTGCCGCGCACATGAAATACAGGCCCAGAAACACGCCTTGCATGGATGGCAGGCTTTGCACCCGGTCTTGAATGAAGAACAGCACCAGTGTGGCCGGTACAGCGGTGGCAATGCCATTGAGCGCAAACACAACCAGCAGGCGCACAAAGGCGGGGTCTGTCCAGGGCGCCAAGAGTTGCCGGCTATCCAGGTGAAGTGGCAATGGGGCCGCTGCGCCCACCCGCGCTTGCGGCCGTGGCGCACCCGACAAAGCCCACAGCCCCAACGCCAACGCAACGGCCATGACGATTGCCGTGGGGGTAACACCCCAGAGCGCCGGCACGATAGACGCCAACACCACACCCACCAATCCAAGCCCTTCACGCCAGACCACAACACGGCTGCGCTGCACCGCATCGCCCCCCAGGCGCGCACCCCAGCTTTGGTGGGCAACGGTGAGCAGGCTGTAGCCCAGATAGGTCAGTGCCAGCGATACGCCGGCCCACGCCAGCGCATCGGCCGCTGCAACCTGCGGATGAAACAGCGCCGCAAAGGCCAACGCCAGCAACACACCGGCACTGACCAGTGCGGCCAGCAACCGTGCAAACGGCCCCGCTGCCAGCCGGTCCACCCAGTGACCAATGGCGGGGTCCAACACCGCATCAAACAAGCGCAACGCCAGCAGCAAGGTGCCCAACGCCGCCAATGAAACACCCCACTGCGTGGCATAGAAATTGGGCATGAACACGTACAACGGCAGCGCACAAAACGCCAGCGGCAAACCCAAGAACCCATAGCGCAAACCCGCGCCAAGGCCCCAGGGGGTGGATGCGTTGTTCTGCATTACGAACACTGGGCCAACGCGCAGCGCATGGCAGATTCTGAAGTCTGGGGGCTGAGCCAGATGCCGAAAAATAGCTTGGCAAACAGAGCGTCGCGCAATTCACCCACTGGTTTGCCATTGACTGCAAAGCGCGCACCGACACCGGGCTGATTGAAACCGGTGATGCGGTCACCCGCCTTTACGTCGGGAAACAGCGCCTGCATGCGGGCCAGCCAGTTATCGGCTTGTGTGGAGTCAAAACTGCTTTGGCGTTGCATTTCCTGGAGTGAGCGCTTTGCTATCAGTTTGCCGCTGAGACTGCGCCGGTACTGCAGCTCCAGCGCAAAGGGATATTGGTCGTACTGATCCAGCGCAAAACTACTGGTCGACCACAAGCGCGTGTCATAGATGCCCATGCCCAGGAAAGTCAGGGTGCTGCCACCGCGCAGCTGCAGCGGCGGTTGAACAGCCACCACCTCTTCGGGAGCGGGCAGCGGCGCGACCGACTGTGCCAGCACCGAAAAGCCTAAGCAAAATAGACCGATAGCCTTCGTCAAATATACGTAGGCCACTACTTTTTTCATAGCGTTTACTTTTGCAACGTGAACTGCATCAGCTCGATGTCGCCAGTGGTGAACGCGGCTTCGCAGTAGGCCAGGTAGAAGTCCCAGATGCGCATGAAGCGGGCGTCAAAGCCCAGCGCCAGCACCTCGTCGCGCCGGGCATGGAATGCCTTGCGCCACAGGTGCAAGGTGTGGCCATAGTCGCCGCCAAAGGCCACCTCGTCCACGACCCGCAAACCAGCCGCCTGTGCCTGTTTGCGAAACTCGGCTGGCGAAGGCAAGCAGCCACCGGGAAAGATGTACTGCTGGATGAAATCGGTGGAGCCCACGTAGCGCTCAAACAGATCGTCGCGGATGACGATGCTCTGGACGCTGGCCTTGCCGCCCTCTTTGAGCAAGCGCGCCACGGTGCTGAAGTATTGCGGCCAGTAGGCTTGGCCCACGGCCTCTACCATTTCGATGGAACAGATGGCATCAAAAGGCGCATCGCTGATATCGCGGTAATCCTGCAAGCGCAGGTCGGCCTGCTGGCCCGCCCCAGTGGCAACGCCTTGGCGCTGCAGCCGCTCATTGGCCCACTGCAACTGCTCGGTGGACAGCGTAACGCCAACCACGCTGGCGTTGTAGTGCTGCGTAGCCTGCTCTGCCAGCGCACCCCAGCCGCAGCCAATTTCCAGCACGCGGTCGCCAGCTTTCACGCCCACCGCATCCAGCGCTCGGCGCACCTTGGCGGTTTGCGCCTGTGGCAACGGCAAGCTGCGGTCGCCGTTGAACCAGGCGCTGGAGTAGTTCATGGTTTCATCGAGCCACAGACGATAGAAGTTGTTGCCCAGGTCGTAGTGCGCGTGGATATTCTTGCGGCTGCCGGTGCGGGTATTGCGCTGGGCCAGGTGCTTGAGCCGGTAAACCAAGCGCCCCAGCCAAGTGCCGTACACCACAGATTCCAGCGCGGCTCGGTTGGCGCTGAGCAGCGTGAGCAGGCCTGTCAGGTCCGGGGTGGACCAGTCGCCAGAGATGTAACTCTCGGCAAAGCCAATGTCTCCACTCTTGAGGGCCGCCGTGAACACCTGCCAGTTGTGCAGCGTCAAGTGCGCATGGGGCACAGATGAGCCCACATGGTCTTCATGCGCCTGGCCAAAGCGGTGTTGGCTGGCGTCGGGCAATTCTATAGTCAGAACCCCCACGCGCAGCTGTTGCAGCAGGCGTAGCACGCGGCGTGCAGTGAACGGGGTGTTGGCTGGCAAGGCCAAGCGGGCAGAGGCAGAAAGTGTAGTGGGCATGGTGGTTTCGCTTCAGGGCTTGGAGATGGGAGGTTGTGAAGAATGGCTGCGGGTCGCCACAACTGCGGCCTGTGCAGGTTTGCTGAAAAATGGAACGCGCTTGCGCCACAGCGTGAAAGCTTCGCGGTGGATGTGCCAGAACACACCAATCGTCATCAGCGGGTAGCGCCACAGGGCACGCCGGCGCGCTGGGGCGTCCAGTACCTGCAGTGCGCCTGTGAGCCGTGTATGGATGAGCAGGCCAATCTCGTCATGGTGGTCAATGCGAGCACTCACCACCGTTTGGCCTTCTTTTACTTCCCGGGTGAAGCAAAACGCGTAGCGCCCTTTCACCTCGCAGAAAGGGCTGACGTGGAACACTTTGTCAGCCGTTACAGTTTGACCCCACTGAGGGGCATCGAGCACGTAGCAATGGCGCTCGCCAAAGGTGTTGTTCACTTCGGCCACTACGGCGCGCAGGGAGCCACCGTGCCGCGCGGCGCGGTAGCAGTACCAAAAACTCACCGGCTTGAAGGTGTAGCCCCACACGCGTGGGTAGGTTTGCAGCCAGACATCGCCATCGGCATCCAGAATTCCCTGGCTGCGCAGCAGCGTTTGCAGCCATGGCATAGCGCCACCCTGTGCAGCGCTGCGGCCTTCGCCGTGGTCTTCGTCAAAAAAACTCAAGGCGCCGGGCCGATTGGGCTGCAATTCGGCGGCGGCAGCGCCCTCGTCCACTGCTTGCTCCAGATGCATGGGCAGCATGAGGAAATAGGTGCCGTAGGTAAAGCGGTGGGCACTGGGGCGCGTGCGTGCATGGTGCACGACGCCAAAACCAATGTGGGGCAATGGGCGCAATGGCGACGAGGAAGTGTTCATCATATGGCCCGGTCCTTTAGCAGCGTCTTGGCTGCGGCCATGCCGGCCTTGAGACCGTCTTCATGAAAGCCATAGCCCATCCAGGCGCCCGCAAAATAGCAGCCACGAACCCCCTGAATATCGGACATCTGTCGTTGCGCAGCCATGGCGGCCAGATCAAACACGGGGTGCGCATAGTCAATACGGCGAATGATTTTGGCAGGATCAATGGCGCGCACCGGGTTCAGGCTGACGATCACGTCGTCCTTCCACGGCAGGGGTTGCAGGCGGTTGATCCAATAGTGCAGGCACACGCGGGATTCCTCTTGGCGCGCGTCCTGCGCGCACTCGTAGTTCCAGGCGGCCCAGGCAGCACGCTGGGGAGGCATGACAGCGGTATCGGTGTGCAATACGGCCACGTTAGGTTGGTAGCGGATGGCGCCCAGCACCGCGCGTTCCTGGCTGCTGGCGTCAGGCAGCATCGCCAGTGCCTGGTCGGAGTGGGTGGCAACAATGGCACGGTCAAACAGCTCCTGTCCTTGCGCCGTATGTACCCAGACGCCACCTTGGGCCCCGTTGGCCTCTGCGTCATACCGCAAGGCGTTTACCGGGCTGTTCAGGCGTTTGTCGGTGATGGAATCTGTAATGGCCTGCACATAGTGGCGCGCGCCACCTTGCACTGTCCACCACTGCGGACGGTTGGTCACCTGCAGCAAGCCGTGGTTATGGCAAAACCGGACCATGGTGGCCACCGGGAATTCCAGCATCTGTTGGGTGGGGCAGCTCCAGATGCAAGCCATCATGGGCATGAAATACCACGCGCGAAAGGCCTTGCCAAAGCGTTGTTCATCCAGAAATGCACCCAGCGTTTGCTGCATTTGCGCCTCTGTGCCTGATTCAGCCAGGCGGGTGCACAACGCATTGAAGCGCATAAGGTCTTTGAGCATGCCCCAAAACTGCGGGTTGAGCAGGTTGCTGCGCTGCGCGAACAGGCCATTCAGATCGGTTCCGCTCCAAACCAGCGGCGTTACGTTGCCGCCCCGTGGGGCTTGAACCGAGAACGACATGTCGGACTTGGCGGTGCGGACATCGAGTTGGCTCAGCAATGCGATGAGGTTGGGGTAGGTGCGCTCGTTAAAAACCAGAAAGCCGGTGTCGACGCCGTGGGTTATCGAGCGACCCTGAACATCAGGCAGAGTGACATCAACCGTATTGGTGTGCCCACCAAAATAGCTGCCGGCTTCGAGCAGGGTGATATCGGCGTACCCGCTCAGCGCATGGGCAGCGCCCAAGCCAGAAATGCCGGAACCGATGATTGCAACCTTGAATGCCACGCTTTAGTCTCCAAACCTGTAAAATAACTGTCACGGTTCAAATTAACATTTAATGTATACTTTGTGACTAGTTAGTTCATTATATTACCACAAAGACTGCAATCGCATCATGGTTACTTCAAAACTTCCAAAAGTGTCTTTTAAAGCGCAAATGCTGGCAGCACGCGAGCAGGCCATCATTGATGTCGTCAACCGGCTATTGGCAGAGAAAGGCTTTGACGCAATGACCGTGGACGAAGTGGCCGCCAACGTGGGCATCGCCAAGGCCAGTCTGTACAAGCACTTCCCCAGCAAAGAAGACTTGGCCGCCGCCGCCATGGCCTACTTGATGCAACAAGCACAAGCTTTTTTGGACGGGTTGGACGACACACAAAGTCCACTGGACAAGTTGCGCGCCACAGTGGAATGGACCATGCGGCTCAAGCTTGGCGGCAACATGCCAACGCTGCCCAGCCAGAACTCCACCCTGCGGGCGACTCTCATCGCCAACAAGGGTTACATGGACGGCTTGATTGACGTGAGCGATCGGCTAGGCGCCTGGATCGAAGAGGCCCAGGCGCAGGGTGCGATCAACCCCAAGCTTGCAGCAATAGCGGTCCTGTACACCTTGTATGCCCGGGCTTGTGATCCGGTGCTGGAGTTTCTGAAAATGTCCGATTTGCACAGCGATGACGAAATCATCGAAATGGTCATGAGTACCTGCTTTGACGGATTGTGTTCGCGCTGAACGCGTTGAGCACGCTTTGCAGCGCGCACTGTGACAATCAGTTGGCGTCCACCGGCTGTGGCCCTGGTACTTCGACCAATTCCACCATGCCAGCATTGATGGCAGCGGTAATGTCGCGTTCCAGCACGGGCATGGCCTGCTCGAAGGGGACCAGCAAACGGGCGATACCGTAAGCACGGTTGCGGCCATTCACTTTACCCAGGTAGAGCGCCATGTCGGCAATCTGCAAGGCTTTTTCCCAATTGCAATCAGCCTCTGACACGCCAGAAAATGGCAGCGACAAAAAGCCACCGGTGGTGGTCACGGTCAGCAGGGTATCGCCTACCAGCACCGGCGTTTCACCCACCACCTTGAGCACGCGTTCGGCCAAACTTTTCAGATGGTCCGCACTGGCCTTTGGAGAAAAAATGAGAAATTCCTCACCGCCCCAGCGTATGACCATATCGGTGTCACGCACGGCGCTGCACAGGCGTTTGGCGAGTTCCACCAGCACGGCGTCGCCGCCGGCATGGCCCAGGTTGTCGTTGATGCGCTTGAAGTGGTCAATGTCCAGCACCAGCAGACCGTCGGGTACATCGTCCTCGCGGCGTCCGCCTGCGCCATCTGTGGCGCGCTTGCTCATCAATTCAAAGAACGAACGGCGGTTGAACAGGCCGGTCAGCGGATCGCGCACGGCGTGGAACTCCAGTTGTCGGTTGGCCTCGCGCAGTTGCAGGTTGGCGCGGCGGACTCGCCGGTACAACAGGTAAACAAACACACCGCCCATCACGGTAACAACAGCACCCAGCAGAATCACGATCTGCTGCAGGCGCTGGTTGCTGATCTGGGCATCTTTCAGGCTATTGGAGCGTGCCAATAGTTCAATTTGCTTCTGCCGTTGGACCGCATCAAACTGTTCTTGCAGGGCTGCCACTGCCTTTTCACGATCAGCGCGAAACAGTTGGCTGCTCAGCGTTTGTTGTTCACGGATAGTCGCCACAGCCTCACGGAACAGGCCCAGGTGTTCATACATGCGGCCCAACTCTCCCAGGACATCCTCTTCATCGCTGCGGGCACCCGATTCGCGCATTTGCTGGAGTGCATCGCGCACCTGGGCCTCACCCTGTGCCACGCGACCCTGGCCCATCAGAGAAAACCCAATATTGCATTGCGAGGCTGCAGCACCGCCCCGGTCGCCCAGTTCCCGGTATTTGTCCAGCGCCTGACGCGCGACTTGCTCCGCTTTTATGAAGTTATGGGCGCGCAGGTAGCCGTCGCCCAAATTGTTTAGTGCAGTTGCCTCCAATCGGGCCAAGCCACCGCTGCGGCCCACCTCGAGTGCATGTAGATTCGCCACCTCGCTGTCTTTGCTGCGCCCCAGAAACGCGAACTGGTTGGCCTGGTTGATATATAGCGTGCCCAGCATCTTGCGGGATTCCGTTGCTTTGGCTACAACCAGGGCCTCGTCAATGACGGCCAGTGACTTCGGGTGGTTTTTCATGGCCGAGTAAACCGTACTCAGGGCATTGAGCGATCTAAGACGAGCCATTTGCGAATGCCGCGTCTGCTGGTCGGCGTATTGCAGACACTGCAGGTAACTCTCCAGCGCTTGGGCAAACCGGCCTAAAGCCAACTGGGCATTGCCCAAAATCCGGTAGTTTTGCCACAGCAATGCCGGATCGCCCGCATGACGGGCCAATGGCAGTGCCTCTCCCAGCTTAGCCACCGCCGCTTCGAGGTTGGCAGTTTGCACCAGGATGGCTGCCTCAAAAACCAGAGCCCACGCTATGCCGGTATTGTCGTGCTGGGTCTGGGCCAACTGCCGCAAACGGGCGATAGAAGCCTTGGCAGAGTCAACTTGTGTCGAATCCAACTCCAACAAAATGCGCTTGCTGAGGTAGTCGCGAAGCACCGGATAGGGTGTGGTGTTGCCCAATTCGTCACCCAGGGCACGCATTTGCTCCAGGGCTGCAGTGTTATCCCGCTCCGACAGGGTGTAAATGGCATCGATACGATCCAGCTGATCGGTCTGGGCGACAACAGGTACGTTCCAGACCAAGAGCCCGGCCACGATACCCGCAATGAACCACCACGACTTACGCATGCGCTATGGCATGTCCGATTTCTGGCCAGCGGCGACGAATGTAGGTCCATGACAACAGACCCAGGGACAGCATGCTCAATGATGCTGCGGCCAGACCCACGGTGGAATGCATCACCAAGGGTGACACTACGCCCGCCACGAGGCCATTGGCGGAAGATCCAATAAACATTTGCAGGCTCGACGCCATACCGCGCCGCTCCGGGTGCAGGTCGAGCACCAGCAGGGTCACCACGGGCACCATCAGGGCCCAGCCAAAGGAAAAAATGCCCAGGGGAATTAGGGCCCAACTGACATGCGCCTGAAACAACAGATTAGCAGCCAGGTTGACCACTGCAATGCCCAGCATGATGGAAAAACCTATGCGAATCTGCCGTTTGGGGGCGATCTTGCCTGCCATCCGGCCACTGACCATCGCACCACCCATGATGCCGGCAATGGTGATCAGAAAGCACCAGAAAAACTGCTGCGGCAACAGATGCAAATGCTCGCCCAAAAAGACCGGCGCGCTCAGGATGTATAGGAACATGCCATTGAACGGAATACCGCTGGCCAGAGCCAGCAACAAAAAGCGGGGGTCTGAGCCCAGCTTCCAGTAACCAGCCAACAACGGCGTTGGATGAAAATGCTGGCGTTGGGTGGCGTGCAAGGTTTCCGGCAATAGCCGATAGATAGCCAACCACAGCACCACTCCCACACCCGTCAAAAACCAGAAAATGCCTTGCCAGCTTACGTGCACCAGCATCCAGCCGCCCACCATGGGCGCAATGGCCGGTGCAACGCCAAAGAAAATAGTGACCTGACTCATGACCTTTTGTGCCTGCGAAGGCGCAAACATGTCGCGGATCACGGCTCGTGACACGACGATGCCAGCCCCGGTAGACAGACCCTGCATGGCGCGAAAAAAGATCAACTGGCCAATGCTCTGCGACATGGCGCAACCGGCCGATGCCGCGGTAAACGCCACCAAACCCCACAGCACCACGGGGCGACGGCCAAAGCTGTCGGAAATGGCGCCATGAAACAGGCTCATAAACGCAAAACCAAACAAGTAGGCCGACAGGGTTTGCTGCATCTGCACGGGCGATGCATCCAGCGACCGGGCAATGCCCTCAAACGCGGGCAGGTAGGTATCAATGGAAAACGGGCCCAGCATGCCCAGCAGCGCCAGCAGGACCGCAAATGCCCATTGCGGTGCCTGCCAAAGTTTGTGTGCATCAGGGTTCATCTGGCTATTGGAACACGACAATACCGACCCAGAGCGGGCACATGGTCGCCCGTCCGTTCATTCCGTTAATTGCTTTCCCGATGCAACCACCAAAGTACTGCAATAGTCGGATACCGCAGGACGCAGGCGAGGATGCCGGGCGGACTGTGCCATGCCAAAACTCACAAAGCACAGCGCATGCTCGCCTTCCTGCAAGCCAAACAGCCCCCGCAGCCCTTTTGACTTGAGTGCCTTGCCGCTGGTCAACGCAGAACCAAAACCCAGCGCGGTTGCCATGAGCAACATGTTTTGCACAGCACACCCTGTGGAGACAATGCGCTCGTACAGATCAACCTCCGGGTTACCCCGGCAGGCATCCACTACAACCAGCATCAAACAGGGGGATCGGTGCGCCTTCTCCTGCGCCTGCTGCACCTGGTCGGCACTGGCCTGCGGGTCGCGCTCCAACAGCGCAGTGCCAAATACGTCGGCGAGCACTGTACGCGCCAAAGCAGGCACCAGCACGAACCGCCACGGCAGCAATTGCCGGTGGTCAGGAGCGGAGGCTGCGGCGTTGAGGATGCACTTAAGTTGCCCGGCATCAGGGCCAGGCTCTACTAGGCGCTTGGGCAGAATGGTCTGGCGCGCTTGCATCAGGGTGGCAACCGTGGTGACCAAGTCGGTTTCGGGCATGGCGAAAAGTTCCTGTCAAATTAACCGGGGCGTCCATCAGGGCGCAGGCGGCCATACCAATTGGCCAGGCGCGTTCCCCACACGGCCATGGTGCCCGCCCAGATCATCGCCGTGGGAAGCAGTAGCCAACTTGCCCAGGTGCTCTGCGCCGCTGCGGTGATACGCAGCAGCGTAGCCAGTTGCACCAGCCAGAACAGGGTCCAGGCAATGCGGTCGGCCACCTGGGCGCGCCCGCTGTGACCACAGGAGACGCGGGTCACCATGGCCAGCATCAAAGAGCCCAGGCAGCCCATGGTCAACGCGTGCAACGACCCCAGGCTTAGCACTGGCGCGTCTTGCAACAAGCCCAAAATCTGAGCTGCACCGCCTAAGGCCAGCGCCAGACCTAGCCACAGGAATCCGAAATGCAACATGGCCAACAGCCGGTTTTTCAGACTTTGCGTCAGACCCCATACCTGGGCCAACCACAGTAAAACGCCACCGGCAACCAACTCGAAACCACCACGTGCCAGCATCCAAAAATGCGCCATGGGACCGCGCAGCGGCCCATCAAGCTCTACCCACACTGTCACGGCTTCGAACACGGCAGCCGCAAGCATCACACCCAGGGCCCAGAACGGACGCCATGCCGTGATGAACGGCATGGCATTGGAAGTGAAGAACGGAATCATCCGATGCGCCACGGTGACAAACACCACAACGACAAAGCCCCACAAACCAGTCAGCACGCACGCCATGGCCACAGTGGTGGCCCCCAACACCAAATTAGCCAGCAATCCGCCCAGGCTGATGCAACCCACCAGACAAGCCACCCCCACGGTGCGTGCGTGCAACCGGTCGGACTCAGCACTGCGCCAGACCAAGCGCCAGAACAACCAGGTGATGCGCGCCAGCCCGCTGAGGGCCAGCGTCAGTCCCGCCAGCACCATGAACATGTGAATATGAATGCCAATCACCCACAGCAACCAGCCGCCGGCCTGCAGCAACAGGGGTACCAGCAACGCACGAGCCTCCAGCGGCTCTACGCGCAACCATTTGGGAGCGGCGGTGAACAGGAAGCCGGTAAAAAAAAGCGGCATGAACCCGAAGGTCATGACCGCAGCGTGCACCAAGGTGGGGGATGCGGTATAGGGCAGGGCCACCGCGGCGCTGACGCGATCCAGCTGCACCAGCGCCCACCAGACTGAGGAAACCATCAGCACCACCATTGCCAGGAAAAAACCCAGGCGATGCGGTGCGATTAGCAGATAGCGGGGTCGCCAATGGCGATCCAACGCGGCCAGCACCTCAGCCGAGGGCCGCCCAGGTGTCATCCACAGCTACCCACATGCCCGCATTGGGTGCAATAGTCACATCCGTCTTTGCGGATCACAGCATGGGCGCCGCATTCCGCACACTTCTTGCCAGCCATCACCGGCAGCGGCGCAGTTGCCAGTGCGCTTTCCTGGCGGGGCAGAAGACCGTCTGTATCGACCTGGCTGTCGGTTGCCCGGCGGCGACCGCCCTGTTTTTGCACCATATTGCGTTGGGCCTGGATGTTCTGGATGGCGTAGGCCACGGCGGCCACTTCAGAGTCGTGCCACATCGGCACTTGCGTACCGTCTTCTTTCTGGTGGGTGCCCAGACGCACAGGACCACGATCCCAGGCAACCTTGCGCATGTCGCTCAGGGCGCGCTCCAAAAAGCCACCACGTGCCGCCAACGACAACAGGCGCATGCTGGAAGTGATCCATTGCTGCGACTCACCACTCTGCCCCACTGGCATAAAGAACTCGATAGCACGGTCCACCGTGCTTTTGCCGTCAGCTGTGGCTACCGGAAGGAAGGACACGAGCAAGTACAGGGTCTTGTGGCCTTCCTGGGTCCAGTAGTCGATTTTTTCTGCCACGGCAGAAAGTGCGCCCTTGGGGCGACTCTCAATCACGGTCCGCATCGGGTCTACCACCACCGGCGCTACCGCTTTGGCCGGCTCGGTTTTGGGAGTATCCACATGCAACACTGAGCCCAGAATGGCGTTGGGTCGGTAGGTAGCCAAACCCTTGAGGCGCGCGCTCCAGGCCTGCTGGTAGAGGCTCTTGAAGTCATCGTACGGGTAATCGGCAGGCACATTCACCGTCTTGGAAATGGCGGTATCGACAAAGGGCTGCACCGCTTCCATCATGGCGATGTGGTTGCTGGCCGACATGTCCAGTGCCGAGACAAAATACTCAGGCAACTTGTTGACATCTCCACCGAGCTCGCGGTACAGGCGCCAGGCGTGGTCTTCCACCGAGTATTCGCTGCTGCTGCCGTCGGCCTCGCGCTTCTTGCGCTTGTACATCCACGAGAACGCCGGCTCAATGCCGTTGGAGGCATTGTCGGCAAAGGCCAAACTCACCGTGCCCGTGGGCGCAATCGACAACAAATGGCTGTTGCGGATGCCGTGCTCGCGGATGGATTGTTTGAGCGCCTCGGGCAGGCGGCTGGCAAAGGTACCGGGGGCCAGGTAGCCATCGGCATCAAATTTGGGGAATGCGCCCTTTTCTTGAGCCAAAGCGACAGAGGCTGTGTACGCGGCGTCGCGCATGCTGATGGCAATGCGCTGGGCCATCTCGCGGCCCTCGGCCGCGTCGTAGCGCAGGCACAGCATGGCCAGGGTATTGCCCATGCCAGTAAAGCCCACGCCGATGCGCCGCTTGGCGGAGGATTCGTCGCGCTGTTGCGGCAACGGCCAAAAGGTCACATCCAGCACGTTATCCAGCGCACGCACCTGCGTGGCGACCGACTTTTCGAACGCATCAAAGTCAAAAGCCGGCACACCATCAAAGCCAAACGGGTGGCGGATGAAGCGAGTGAGGATGATAGGACCCAGGTCGCAACAGCCATAGGGTGGCAGCGGCTGCTCACCACAGGGGTTGGTAGCGGAGATGGACTCGCAGTAATTGAGGTTGTTGTCCTTGTTGATGTGGTCAAGGAAAAGGATGCCAGGCTCTGCGAAGTCGTACGTGGACTTCATGATGGTGTCCCACAACGTGGTCGCTGGCAGGGTTTGGTAAACCCACATACCGTCGGCGCGCTGGTGCGCACCTTTTTCCATCAGGGTAGAGCCAGGTTTGGCAGGGTGCACGAGGTCCCAGGACTGGTCATTGGCCACGGCCTGCATGAAGGCGTCACTCACGCCCACCGAGACGTTGAAATTATTCCAGCGGCCAGGGGTGCGTTTGGCGGTAATGAACTCCTGCACATCGGGATGGTCGATGCGAAGCACACCCATTTGCGCGCCACGGCGTGCGCCGGCGCTCTCCACCGTGGAGCACGATTGGTCAAACACATTGATGTAGCTGCAAGGCCCCGAGGCCATGGAGGCCGTGCCTTTGACCGCTGCACCACGCGGACGGATACGGGAAAAATCGTATCCCACACCACCACCGCGTCGCATGGTTTCAGCGGCCTCGCGCAGTGCTTCGTAAATACCGGGGTAACCGTCGCCGTCGACGCCTTGAATGCAGTCGCCCACGGGCTGCACAAAACAGTTGATCAAAGTGGCCTGAATGGTGGTTCCGGCGGCACTCATGATGCGGCCCGCGCCAATGGCGCCGGCGTACAGGTTGTCGAGGAACAGTGCCTCGTATTTGGGTCGGTCGGCTTCCTGTTCGACAGACGCCAGGGCCCGCGCCACGCGCTGGAACAAATCATCAATTCCGGTTTCACCAGGCTTGAGGTATTTCTCCGCCAGCACATCATGGCTGATGGGCTGAATGACGATATCGCCACGGCGCGGGGAAATGGGGTCACGCTTCATCTGTAGTTCTCCTCTTGAATGTGCCGTGGGGCGGAATGCCAGCCAGCGTCACACAAAATACTTCTTGTTTCCGGCATCGGCGGAATGGTCCGCAATGCCGCCTCGCGTTGGGCGAGATGATCAAATACACGGTGCATTTTGCCTGATCCACACCCCTGGAAAACACCTAGTTTCGTTCGCCAATTTCATATGGGAAAAACAGGCAGCGAGCCCTCGTCGGACATACGTAAGACGCTACGGTTTTGGGAGCATCTGAACCCGCCGTCTATTCCCGTACGGTGGCCATGACCGCAGCAAAACCGATAAAGGCGCTGCCAGTCAGGCGGTTGAAGACCCTGAGCACGCTGGCGCGCTGCAGGTAGGTAGCCAGGCGATTGCCGCTGAGGGCATAGATAAAATACCAGCTGACTTCGATCACTGAAAAGGTCAGCAGCAAAATTCCGAACTGAACAGCCTTTGCGGCTTCGGGGTTAATGAACTGCGGAAAAAAGGCCACGGCAAACAGGATGGCCTTTGGGTTGCTGGCCGCAACCAACATGCCCTGGCGGTACAGTGCGCTGGTGCGTACCGCAGGTGTGGCCAGCGGGACGGCATCCACCGCCTGATCCTGAACTGGGGCACGCCAGCATTTGACGCCCAGGTAGACCAGGTAAGCGGCGCCGGCCAGTCTGAGGGCATCAAACACTGCAGGAAACACCTGCAGCAAGGCACCCAGACCGGCGGCCGAAATACTCATCATGGCGAGCAATGCTGTCATGCAGCCCAGCATGGTGGCGATGGCCGAGCGCAAGCCGTGGCGGGCGCTCATACTGAGGACCAAGAGCATATTCGGCCCTGGTGTGGCCGATACGACAAAAGTCATCAGTACAAAAACCCACCAGGTTTGCAAACTCATGGAGTTCTCAGTGCGCGATGCGACCCAAGGTGTGATCGATCAGACGCACCAGTTTTTCGGCGGCGCCTTCCACGGCCAAGTGGAGGTTGGCGGCCTGGTGTTTGACCACTTGGGGCTGATGGCCGTCCAAACGGGCTTCGAGGGTGCATTGCTTGATTTCCGGCAACGTCTGTTTGCCGCCGTGTTCGTCACTCAGGTGAACCTCCACGCGTGTGATGTGGCTGCTGAATCGTTGCAGTGCGTCCTGGAGCGCCTTATTAATCCACTCGGAGCGTTCTTGATTGCCTTCGATGTGTTTGTCGGTGTGGACCTGTACTTGCATATTCATACTCCTAGGTTGTAACCCGATTGGTCACGACCAATGATAGCCCTGTCGAATCCGTGCAATCCGGAGTCAGCAACCAGTCTCACTGCAATGACCGGGGGCATTGAACTTTTGCGTTAGCACTCAGTCATAGAGAGTGCTAATATAGCAACCGACACACAAGGAGTACTGGTATGTCCCTCACCATTGGATCCGCTGCACCCGCCCTCGCGGTGACCAACCCCTGGTCGGTTATCCCTTCGCTTGGCAATCTGGACGCGTACATTTCCGCCGCCAACCGGCTGCCTATGCTCACCCTGGAAGAAGAGCAGGAGTTTGCGCGGAAACTAAAAAATGAGAATGACCTTGAGTCTGCCAGTAAGTTAGTGCTCTCTCACTTACGGCTGGTGGTGTCCGTTTCCCGCCAATACTTGGGTTATGGCCTGCCCCATGGGGATCTGATTCAGGAAGGCAATATTGGCCTGATGAAGGCAGTCAAGCGCTTTGACCCGGACCAGGGCGTGCGCCTGGTGAGCTACGCGCTGCACTGGATCAAGGCCGAAATCCATGAATACATCTTGAAGAACTGGCGTATGGTCAAGGTGGCCACCACCAAGTCCCAGCGCAAGCTATTTTTCAACCTACGCTCCATGAAGCAACGCTTCAAAAGCGAAGACGCCGCTGCCGACCTGGGCACCCACCGCGACACCCTGAGTCCCGATCAGATCGAGGCCATGGCGCGTCAGCTCAAGGTCAAGCCTGAGGAAGTGATCGAGATGGAAACCCGCATGTCGGGTGGTGATGTGCTGCTCGACCCCAGCCCAGGCGACGATGGTGAGGATGCCTTTGGCCCCATCGCCTACCTGACCGACACCAGCCACGAGCCGCTCACCATGATTGAAGCGCGCCAGCGCGACGTGATGGCCACGGACGGCATCGCTGCCGCGCTGGAGAGCCTAGACGCCCGCAGTCGCCGCATTGTGGAAGAACGCTGGCTTAAGGTCAACGACGACAACTCAGGCGGCATGACCCTGCACGAACTCGCTGCTGAGTACGGTGTCAGCGCCGAGCGCATCCGCCAGATTGAAGTGGCGGCGATGAAGAAGATGAAGACGGCTCTGGCGGAATACGCCTGATCGGATCACCTCAGAAAAACCGGTATGCTACGTTTTAAGTAGCATATTGTGTAGATTCGACGAGGGCTAGAGGCCGAAATAACATATGAGTTTTGCGCGACCCATTACCCTGCCGCACCGCGAGGCGTCCGATTACCCCGGGTAGACCTTGACTGGTCGGGTTGCCACTGGGAAGCCGGCTGCGCCCAAGGTGTCTGCAATGGCCTTGTTGGTGTCGAAATAGACCTGCCAGTAGTGCTGGGTATTGCAGTAGGGACGCACGGCCAGTTTGGGGCCGAACTCGTTGAACTCGAGAATTTCCACGTCCACAGCAGGGTCCTTGGCCAGGTTGGGCACCTTGGATACCGCTTCTTTGAGCAACCCGATAGCCTTGTGCACATCCGCACTTCCAGCCAGTTGGGCCACCAGCTCAACCCTGCGATAGGGGTTGGCAGAGTAATTTTTGATGTCGGAACCCATGACTTTGCCGTTCCCCACCACCGTGCGAACGTTGTCTGGCGTGTTTAGCGTCGTGCCGAACAGGCCCAGTTCCAGCACCGTACCTTCTATGCCGCCAACCATCACGTACTCACCCACCTGGTAAGGCCGCAACACCAGCAAAAAGATGCCAGAAGCAAAATTGCCCAGTAAACCACTCCAGGCGGCACCAATGGCAACGCCCGCACCGGCAACCAAGGCCGCAAAGGAGGTGGTCTCCACCCCAAAGTAGCCCAGAATGGCAACGACCAAAATGATATTCAGGGACACGCTGATGAAGCTCACCAGGTAGCGCTGCACCGTCGGGTCCAACTTCTGCCGGGTCATGGCGGCACCCACCAAACTGGTGACCAGGCTGATCAACCAGCGGCCGATCACAAACACGGCAATTGCGCCCAACGCCTTGAGTCCGAATGCAATCAGGATGGGTTGGGCTTGGTCCATCCAGGTCGAAATTTTTCCAGTGTCCATGGTTAACCTCTTTTAAAACGCCGCTCTACTTAGGATGCCTGCTTGAGCAGGATGCGAATGTCTTCAGTCAGCCCTTTGGGGTCGCTGCCGTAGCGGGTAAACAGGCGCAATTGGCCTTTGGTATCGTACACGTAGCTACCGGCCGAGTGGTCCATTGTGTAGCTGGTGGGGCTCTTGCCATCGACCTTCTTGAAGTAAATCTTGTATTCCTTGGCCAACTCGGCCAGCTTGTCCGGTGGCGCGTAAAGCGCCAGGAAGGTGGGGTCAAAGTTGGCCATGTAGCCCTTGAGCACATCCGGGGTGTCGCGCGCCGGATCTACGGTCACAAACAGCACCTGCAGGCGATCGCCATCCTTACCCAGGTCCTTTTTTATCTCGGCCAACTCTGTCATGGTAGTGGGGCAGACGTCGGGGCACTGGGTATAGCCAAAGAACATGACCACCACCTTGCCAGCAAAGTCCTGCAGATGGCGCACTGTGCCGTTGTGGTCAGCCAGTTCAAAATTCTTGGCATATTCGGCACCGGTGACGTCCACTGCGGTAAAGGCTGCCTGTTTTGGTGAACACGCTGCAAAAAGACCAATAGCCCCCGCCAACAAGGCGTAACGCGCTATTAATGTAATAGTAAATCGACGGTTCAACATGGTCGGAGCATCCTGGCTACAAGAGGTAATGGTCCAACAACAGCGCGGCAAACAGCGCGCTGAGGTGGATCAGGGAAAAGCGGAATGTGCGCCGGGCCAGCGCATCGGAGTAGTCGCGCCACAGCCACCAGGCGTACAGGCAAAAACCGGCTCCCAACACCACGGCCGCAGCCAGGTAGAGCCAACTGCTCATGCCATAAACAAAGGGCAGCAAGCAGGCGGCGAACAGCACAAAGGTGTAGAGCAGGATCTGCAGGCGGGTGAACTCGCTGCCGTGGGTCACTGGCAGCATGGGCAGGCCGGACTTGCGGTAGTCCTCCACCCGGTACAGGGCCAGCGCCCAAAAGTGCGGAGGCGTCCACAGGAAGATGATCAGGAACAGGATCATCGCCTCGGGCCCAACGTCTCCAGTCATGGCCGCCCAACCCAGCACCGGCGGCATCGCGCCTGAAGCCCCGCCAATCACGATGTTTTGCGGCGTGAGTGGCTTGAGTATCACCGTGTAAATAACGGCGTAGCCCACAAATGTGGCAAAGGTCAGCCACATGGTCAGCGGGTTGACCCACACATACAACAGAACCGAGCCCGACACGCACAGCCCGGCTGAGAACAGCAGGGTCTGGGTATTGCTCAGCTCGCCGCGCGCAGTGGGCCGCCAGGCGGTGCGCTTCATCTTGGCGTCAATGCTCTGCTCCACAATGCAATTGAAAGCAGCCGCAGCAGCAGCGACCAACCAGATGCCCAGGCAGGCCACGGCAGCCAAACCAGTCTGCGCCAACGTGGGCAGCCCCGGAACGGCCAGCACCATGCCAATCAAGGCACAGAAAACGATCAATTGGATGACACGCGGCTTGGTCAGCGCATAGAACTGGCGAAAGACGGACGATTGCGCCGCGGTTGTGGTCACGGTGGTCATGCGTTGAGCCCAGTAGAGTTTGCCAAATGTGCCTGTCCCACCCGCTGGACGCGGGTGGAAACAAGGGCTTGAACCAGCACCACAATCAGTGCGCCGGCACCACCGGTATGCAGCACGGCAGCAACCAGGGGCCAGTCCAGAACCACGTTACTGAGGCCGGTGGCCAGTTGCAAAAGCAACAAAACGGCCAGGTTGCGCGCCAACTTGCGCAGGCCTGGCACGGATCGAAGGTGCGCGGCCAGCAGTGCCAGTAGCACCAGGGTGAACATGGCCAGGAGTCGGTGAGCGAAGTGGATAGCCGTCAACGATTGGAAACTGATGTGTTCTCCATCCTGGCCAAAGCCCAGGTGCCGCCAAATTTCAAAACCATGGGAAAAATCCATCTGCGGCCACCAACTCCCCTGGCATTGGGGAAACTCGGTACAGGCCAAAACCGCGTAATTGGTACTAACCCAGGCGCCAGACGCCGCTTGCAGCGTCAACAGCGCCAGCGCCAAAAACACAGCCAAGCGCAAACGCACCGATACTGTACTGATGGGTGGCCCCACACCCTGCTGCTGTGCCAGCATCACGCTTTGCACTGTCAGCAAGGCCAGCAGAACGTACCCACCCAGCAAATGCAGCGTAACAATAGCCGGGAATAACTTCATGGTGACGGTTAATGCACCAAATGCACCTTGTATGCAGACCCACACCAGGGTAGCTGCGGCCCACCAGGGGTTCATCACCGCGCGACCATCCTTGGACTTGCGCCCCAACCAAGCGGCTATCGCCAGCACGGTAATCAGCACCCCCACGCCCATGGCCAGATAGCGGTGCACCATTTCCACCCAGGCCTTGCCGGGTGTGACCGGGCCGGTCGGCATAACCTGCTGGGCTGCGGCGATGTCAACACTGGCACCCAGCGGGCTGGCGTTGCCGTAGCAACCAGGCCAATCCGGGCAGCCCAGGCCGCTATCGGTCAACCGGGTAAAAGCACCAAACAGCACCAGATCAAAAGTCAGAAACAAGGTGACCAGGGTCAGGGCATGCATCCGCCACAGCGGTGTGCTGCGGCGGTTGCGCAAATACACCATCAGCAGCGGTCCTGATGCCAAAAGCAGCCCCATCAGGAGCATCCGGACTACGGGAGAGAAATCGTACAGGGTAGCGTGCATGAATTTAAAAACTGTTCTTGGCGCTCAGCGGCCTGCCTTGTCCCAGGATGAGGATGCGCGAAGCAGCCGGTCGAGGTCGCGGCGAACGTTGACCGCACCCTGGGTGTCAATCCGCGGCGGGAATCGCATCATCCAGTTACCCAGGGGGTCCACCAGATACAGGTGATCTGCCACCGCGTGTCCATTTTCGGGCTGCAGCCAGCGCGCCAGATCAGCTTCGGCCACGCGCAACACAGTGGCATCCTTCAGGGCCGGGAGCAGTGTCTGGGCAACCGGTGCGCCATCGCTGACCAGCCAGACCCAGTCCAGACGGTCTTTGTCCTTGCCCAGGCCCTCGCGCAACTGGCGCTGCATGTAGAGGTGTTGGGCACATTGGACATCACAGGCGGCGCCGGCTACGCTCACCAGCAACCACTGGTCTTTGAGAGAACGCAGGTTAATGGTCTTGCCATCTAATGTGGTGCCGAGCACATCCGGCAGGGCTCGCTGGGGATCAATCAGCGTTCCAAAATTGCGACGACCCTCGGGGCGCAGCACGTAGTAGGTGAAATACGATGCAATCACTGGTGTCGCGCACACCAACAACACGGCCAGCATCTTCCAGCGGCCCATACGGGTTCGCGTGTCGGCCACGCCGCCCACATCAGGCAAGGTGTGCACGGTCAGGCCCAGCGGTTGGACGTCGGGGAGAGGGGCACTAGACATTGGGTGTATTGTTCCTGGGGCGAATAAAAAAACGACGAATGATTTGAAACCAGACATAGAGCACGACAAAAACGCTCGCCATGCCAAACCACTGGATTGCGTAGCCATAGTTCTTTTCTACGCCAAGATTTACCGCCGGCCAGTCACGCAACAACCCATCAGCATTGGTACCCATCTGCTGCAGCGTAATGGGCAACAAAGGCAGCCCGGTTTCAAGCTTCCATTGTGGCAGGTCGAGATTTTGCCGGATTGCACCAACCGTAGGTGCACCAAGGGCATACAGGTCGGATGGTGGCAGCGCCATGCGGCCTTCGATTTCCACCACGCCCGCCGGTGTGGCAATCCGGGGTAACAGTGTGCGGTCCTCAAAACCACGTGGCACCCAACCGCGCTGCACCACCAGCGCGCTACCGCTCACGCCTTCCAGAGCAAAGGGCATCAAGACAATGAAGCCCATGCGGCCGTCCATGGGGCGGTTTTCCAGAAAAATGGCGCTATTTGCTACCCAGGTACCACGCAAACGGGCACGCTGGTGCTGCAGGGCCATCGGGTCAGGCGCCAAATGGAGGTCAGCAGCGCTCAATGGGGCCTTGGCGCTTTGTACGTCCATGTCCGCCTGGCGCGCCTGCTTCTCGGCTGCCCGTGAGAGCTGCCACACCCCCAGGCTGCCAGTGATTGCCACCGCCAGCACAGTGGCCGCGGTGATCAGGGCAAACTTCAAATGGGCATTCATCCGATAATCCGGCGCATGACAAGCCTTGTAATCATTGCATTTATCGCCATTCTCGCCAGTTTGGGTGGTGCTCTTTTTTTCATGTTGCGCGGCGGGAACAACGGCAACGAATCTTCCCGCAAGATGGTCCGGGCCTTGGGGCTCCGTATTGGATTGTCTATCCTGCTGTTCGCCGGCATTTTGTTAGCCTGGAAGCTCGGCTACATCCAACCCACTGGTATCCAGCCAGGCAAGTGAGCGGCACTGGGCATCCTTCGAAGCGTCATCACCATCGAAAAGGCACCGCAAGCGGTGCCTTTTCGCATTGAGGCGCCGTAAGGGTTACATCCAATACACCAGGATATACAGGCCCAACCAAACGACGTCCACAAAGTGCCAATACCAAGCCGCCCCTTCAAAGCCAAAGTGGCGTTCGGCGGTGAAGTGACCCTTTTGCAAACGCAGGGTGATAAAGAGCAGCATCAACATGCCCACAAATACGTGGAATCCGTGAAAACCGGTCAACATGAAGAAAGTGGAACCGTACACGCCAGAACTGAGCTTGAGGTTGAGTTCGCTATAGGCATGGAAATACTCGTACCCCTGCACACACAAGAAGGTGATGCCCAGCAGCACCGTGATCCACATGAAAGCAATGGTCTGGCTGCGCTTGCCTGACACCAGGGCATGGTGGGCAATGGTCAGCGTCACACCGGAGGACAGCAGCAATGCCGTGTTGATAGTGGGCAACCAAAATGGGCCCATGGCCGTGAAGGGCTCTACGATGCCTGCGGGCGACGCAGTGGCTCCGACGGCGGCCAGACCGGGCCAGACGGCCTTGAAATTGGGCCATAGCAAGGCATTGTCCAGACTACCAAGGGCCGGCACAGAATGCGCGCGCGCCCACCACAGGGCGGTGAAAAAGGCGCCGAAGAACATCACTTCGGAGAAGATGAACCAGGTCATGCTCCAGCGGAACGAAAGATCAACCTTGCGCCCGTACTGGCCACCTTCGCTCTCGGAGATGGACTGGCTGAACCACTGGTACAGCACACCCAGCCACCAAGCCAAGCCCACCATCAGGGAGTATTTACCCCACTCTGCACCATTGATCCACTGGGATGCACCCAGAATGACGAAAAACAGACCCAGGGCGGCCAAGACAGGATGGCGCGAGGGACCGGGGATAAAGTAATACGGCGTCTTCCCGTGTGTTGTTGTTGAACTCATTTCAGCTCCATTCCTTCGAAAACTTATTTAGCAACGATCCAATTAACCAGACCAATCAGACTCACTACCAGCAGCAATATGCCCAACAACCCTGCGGCTACCACATGCATGGGATTGACCTTGGCCAAATCCTCCTGGTAGGCGGCCTTGCCGCGAATACCAAAAAAAGACCACGCCACCAACTTGACACTGCGCCACGCCGACGTCGACCCCGAAGCAGGTGCCACCACCTTGTCTACAGGTGCGGTCATACCGCGCCACCACCCACCGGTGCCGCTGGCGTCTTGCCCCCAACTTCAAAGAAGGTGTACGACAGCGTGATGGTCTTCACATCCTTGGACAGCTTGGGATCGATCACAAACGCCACTGGCCAGGATTTTTTCTCGCCTGGGTCCAGCGTGTACTGGTTAAAGCAGAAGCACTCCAGCTTGTTGAAGTGGGCTTGCGCTTGCTGGGGCGCATAGCTTGGGATCGCTTGCGCGGTCATGCGTCGATTTTGCGTGTTCTGAAACTCGTACATCACCGTAGTTAGCTCGCCTGGATGCACAACCACCGAGCGCTGCGCCGGCTTGAACTCCCACGGCCCACGTGCATTGGCATCAAACTCCACAGTGATGCTGCGACTTAAATCCACTTGCGTATTGGCCGGAAGGGCCGCCCGGACGCCGGGAATCGACTGCTCGCCCAGGGCCAAAATATTGATGCCAGTTAGCTCACAAATGGATTTATAAATGGGCACCAACGCGTAGCCGAAGGCGAACATGGCAGCCGTGACCACAGCCAGCTTGCGCACCATGACAACATTCTCACGCTGCAGACGCATGGCTTATTTGCTCAGCAGGATCATGCGGGCCATGAAGCCCACAAAAAAGATCAAGGCGATCGAGGCCAGAATCAAACCGGTTCTGGTGTTGGCTTTTTTTTGTTCGGGCGTCATCATGTGGCTCAACCAATGACCTTGGTCGCGGTGGCGTCCAGCTTGGGTGGCGTTTCAAACGTGTGGAACGGCGCAGGTGATGGCACTTCCCACTCCAGACCTTCAGCGCCCTCCCAGGGTTTTTGCACGGCCTTCTCACCATGGCCACGCATGGCCGGCAAGGCAACGAACAGGAAGAAGTACACCTGGGCAAAGCCAAAAAAGAAGCCTCCCACCGAAGCGACGGCATTGAAGTCGGCAAACTGCATGGGGTAGTCGGCATAGCGACGTGGCATACCGGCGAGACCCAGAAAGTGCATGGGGAAGAACGTGACGTTAAAGGCGATGAGAGACCACCAGAAGTGGATCTTTCCACGTGTTTCGTTGTACATCACACCGGTCCACTTGGGGCACCAGTAATAAAAGCCAGAGAACATGGCAAACAATGAGCCCGCCACCAGCACATAGTGGAAATGCGCCACGATGTAGTAAGTGTCTTGCAGTTGAATATCAATGGGCGCTACTGCCGGAATCAAACCGGTGAAACCACCAATCGTGAACACGAAAATGAAGCCCACAGCAAACAACATGGGGGTCTCAAACGTCATCGAACCTTGCCACATGGTGGCGATCCAGTTAAAGATCTTCACGGCCGTGGGCACGGCAATCAGCATGGTGGCGTACATGAAAAACAGCTGGCCGGTCACCGGCATGCCGGTGGTGAACATGTGGTGAGCCCACACGATGAAGGACAGAATGGCGATGGACGATGTGGCGTACACCATGGAGGCATAACCGAACAGCTTCTTGCGGGCAAACGCCGGAATCACCTGACTGATGATGCCGAAGGCCGGCAAAATCATGATGTAAACCTCGGGGTGACCGAAGAACCAGAAGATGTGCTGGTACATCACCGGGTCACCGCCACCGGCGGGGTTAAAGAAGCTGGTGCCAAAGTGGCGGTCCGTCAGCGTCATGGTGATGGCGCCAGCCAGCACAGGCATCACAGCAATCAACAAATAGGCGGTGATCAGCCAGGTCCAGCAGAACATGGGCATCTTCATCAGCGACATGCCGGGGGCGCGCATGTTCAGAATGGTCACGATGATGTTGATCGAACCCATGATGGAGCTGGCACCCAGGATGTGCATGGCAAAAATGCCGGCATCCATGGAAGGGCCCATTTGCAGAGTCAACGGGGCATACAGCGTCCAGCCGGCAGCAGGCGCACCACCGGGCATGAAGAAAGAGCCCACCAGCATCAGCGCCGCAGGAATCATCAGCCAGAACGAAAAATTATTCATGCGGGCAAAAGCCATATCGGCCGCACCGATCTGCAACGGAATCATCCAGTTCGCAAAACCCACGAAGGCCGGCATGATGGCGCCAAACACCATGATCAGACCATGCATGGTGGTCAGCTGGTTGAACAGCTCGGGGTTAACCAGTTGCAAGCCGGGCTGAAACAGTTCCGCACGGATGATCAGGGCCAACACGCCACCGATCATCAACATCGTGAACGAAAACAGCAAATACAGCGTACCAATGTCCTTGTGGTTGGTGGCATAGACCCAGCGCTTCCAGCCCGTGGGGGCGTGGTCGTGGTGGTCGTCATGGGCATGGTCGTGGTGGTCTAGAACGGCACTCATCCTGATTTCCTTCTCAATTCACTCTATTCGTTTGGGCGCAATGGCTGCGGCTTACTTGCGCAAGGCCACTACATCGGCCGGCTGCACGACCTGGCCGGTCTTGTTGGACCAATTGTTTTTGGTGTAGCTGATGACGGCGGCGATATCAGTGTCGCTTAGTTGTTTCCACGGCGGCATCACATTGGTTTGTCCGCCAGGCAATGCAACGGTGCGACCATTGAGAACCACGGCAATCTGTTGGTTCTTGTCAGCATCCTGAACTACGGGCGAGCCGTCCAGCGCCTTGATCGAACCTGCACCCTTGCCATTGGCCTGGTGGCAGGCTGCGCAGTTGGCGGCATACACTTTTTCACCGCGCTTCACGATGTCTTCCAACGCCCAAACCTTGGCGGGGTCGTCCATCTTGGCGGCCATTTTTTTCATTTCACCACCCACCCACTGGGAGTAATTTGCAGCCGACACCACCTTCACGTGGATGGGCATGTAAGCATGCTCCTTGCCGCACAATTCCATGCACTGACCGTGGTAATCGCCCTCTACTTCGGCGCGGAACCATGTATCGCGCACAAAACCTGGGATTGCGTCCTGCTTGATACCAAAAGATGGAACGGCAAACGCGTGAATCACATCGGTGGCGGTTGTGATGATGCGAATCTTCTTTCCCACCGGAACAACCAGTGGGTTGTCCACTTTCAGCAGGTAGTCATCGGTCGCAGGTGGCTTGCCGGAATTGGACATTTCGCGCTGCGCGCTATCAAGGCTGGAGACAAAACCAATGCCCTCGCCCTCGCCCTTGATGTAGTCATAGCCCCACTTCCACTGCATACCGGTCACCTTGATGGTCAGATCGGCATTGGTGGTGTCTTTCATGGCGACCACCACCTTGGTGGCGGGCAGTGCCATCAGGATCACGATAATGAAGGGAATTACCGTCCAGACCACCTCCACCACAACGGACTCGTGGAAGGTAGCGGCCTTATGGCCACGCGACTTTCGGTGCTTCCAGATGGAATAGAACATCACCGAAAACACAGCCAAAAAGATGATGGTGCACACGATCAGCATGAACCAATGCAGCCACTGCTGGTCTTCAGCAATTCTGGTCACGGGTGGATGCAGGTTCAACTGGTTCACAGCCGGTCCACCAGGCAAATCGTGGACCGCTTGCGCCAAAGCAAACGTCGCCGTGCCTGCCCAGGCACTGCCTGCCAGCAATAGCGTGGTCAGTGTTTTGAAAATGCTCTTCATCTTGGTCATTTTTTCGTCGAATCGGATTGAACGGTGCCCAGACCCAGCCCCGTTTGCGCCTGCGGGCAGCGAACGGGTACAGGAAGGCTCATAACTCGTTGAGCCGTTAATTGTAGCCGAGCAAAACAAAGGAAATTAAGGTTTGGCTCGGCCTGTCAAGCCCCATTGTCAATCGGGGGAGTGATTTTTCTTGATCCGCCGCAAATTCGCGCGCATTTCATCCAGAGAAACCCTTAGTTCCGGGCCAACATTAAGGCGCGGGGGCGCTTTGAAAGCGTGGCCGTAGACGATTTCAAAAGTGACTTGCAACTGCCCATCGTCCCCCGGTCGGGCCAAGGCGGCCAGCGCTTGCAACAACTGTGTGTGCCAGGCACGCCCGCGCAGGGCTCCAAACCGTTCGGGATGCAGGTTGCGGCCCAGCTCACGCAACTCTTGCAGCAGGCGTTGGGGCGTGGCAAAGGTCAGCGTGATTCGCTCCATGTCCATCACCGGCTCAGCAAATCCGGTGTGCAACATCATGTCGCCCCAGTCGTGCATGTCCGTATAGGCATGCGAGGCAGGCGGCCAGCCCTTCTGTGCATAGACCGCACGCAATTCGCTGATGGTATCGGGCCCTAAGCATGAAAACATCAAAAATCCATTTGGCTCCAACAGGCGGTGCCAATGGGCCAGCAATGCTTGCGGATCATCCGTCATGTGCAGGGCCATGTTGGCCCACAACATTTGTACCGGTTGCGCGGGCTCGGCAAACTGCAGGTTTGGCCCCACCCAACGCTCGGGCTTCCACCAGGATGGGATGAGCGACTTACGGGCCATTTCACCGTGCTGGGCAAGTGCATGAACCACATAGCACTGGGCCTTGGGATAGCGCGCGGTGAGCAAGGCGTGCGCCTGCATGCCACCGCGCAGCGGCTCCCAATGCAACCAGCTTTCGGGGCGCATCGTCATCCACTGCAGGCGTTCTTCCATGCGACGCGCCACTTCCTCGTGCAACCACGGAGATATCGTCGGCAAAAGGGAGTTCCAGCGGGCGGCAGCCGTGGAGGCGATGGTAGGCGGACGTTCGGGACGCATGGGCGAAAGGATGCGGCGTTGCGCGCGCAACGAAGTAGAAGGGGTTGCGTCCGAGTATATTGACCTGATGTTTCGCCAATTGCTTCAGGGGATTTCGCGGCGCCTGCCCAGCCAGTGCGCCGTTTGCCACGCCTGGCCTGCGCAGCCGATGTGCGAAGCCTGCGTTGCGGCGTTCGCGCAACCCGCCCACCGCTGCCGTACTTGCGCCCTGATCGTGCCAGACGGCGTGGGGCAATGCGGTGCCTGCATCACCCAACCGCCGCCATTGGACGCATGCCTGGCGGCTGTGTCGTATGCGTACCCTTGGTCCACCTTGATTGCCGACTTCAAGTTCCACCAGCAACCGGGGTGGGCGGCCAGCTTCGTACGGGTGCTGCGGGCCACTCCCTGGGTGGAGCCGGCGCTGGAGCGCGCTGACCTGGTGATTCCCATGCCGCTGTCGCGCCAGCGCCTGCAAGAGCGCGGCTACAACCAGGCATTGCTGCTGGCGCGCGCGCTTGAACCTGCCAAGTTGGTTTCTGGACTGCTGCTGCGGGTGCAGGACACGCCGCCACAGCGAACCCTGCCACGCAGCGAACGCCTGCGCAATGTACGCAACGCCTACGCACTGGAGCCAGAACGCGCCCAGCAGATCCGCGATCGAGCCGTACTGCTGGTGGACGATGTCATGACCAGCGGCGCCTCACTGCACGCAGCGGCACTGGTGCTGCGCCGTGCCGGCGCCGCCCACATCAGCGCACTGGTCTTCGCCCGAACAGAGTGAGCCGACAATAGCGACCATGTTCAATATCGTCCTGGTCGAGCCCGAAATTCCACCCAACACAGGTAACGTCATCCGATTGGCCGCCAATACCGGCTGCACACTGCACCTGGTCGAGCCGCTGGGCTTTTCCATGGATGACAAGCACATGCGCCGCGCCGGCCTGGATTACCACGAGTACGCAACCTTGCACCGCCACACCCACTGGCAGGCGTTTCTGGACGATCAGCGCCCTGCGCCGGATCGCATGTTTGCGCTGACCACCAAAGGCACGGGTAAGGTATTTGATGCCGCCTTTCAGCGGGGCGACTGGCTGGTGTTCGGGGCGGAAACGCGGGGACTATCAGACTCGGTGCGCGCGCACTTTGCGCCCCAGCGCTGTTTGAAGCTGCCCATGGTGGAGGGGCAACGCAGCCTCAACCTGTCCAACGCGGTGGCGGTCACCGTATTTGAGGCCTGGCGACAAAACGGCTTTCGGGAATAACGAACACTTAAGGGTAGTGGCGCGCAATGGATTCGGCCACGCACACGGGCTTGGTCGCACCTTCGCGTTCCACGGTGACTTCCCAGATCATTTGCATGCCGTTGTTGTCAATGGGGTCGCATGAGAGCAGTTTCATGTGGGCACGCAAGCGGCTGCCCACAGGGACCGGCGCCACAAAACGCACTTTGTTGAGACCGTAGTTCACACCCATGCGGACTTGCGCGATGTGCATCGAAGCCTCGAAAAAACGGGGCAACAGCGACAGCGTCAGAAAACCGTGCGCAATGGGTGCGCCAAAGGGTCCGGCCTTGGCTCGCTCCTCGTCCACGTGAATCCACTGATGGTCGCCGGTGGCCTCTGCAAACAGATTGACCTGTTCCTGGGTGATGGTGATCCAGTCGCTGGTGGCCACGACCTCGCCGATCAGGGGTGGCAGCTCGGATAGCAGTTGGAATGTTTTCATGGCCGCACTGTACGGCAGCCGCGCCGCACTCAGGTGTCAAGCCAGAGACACAGATTCTGCCACTGCGCCAGGTCCTTCTCCACCCGGCTGGTGGCCACATCAAAAAGGGTCAGCCCCCGCGCTGCCAGATGCACGTAGTTCTGGGTATCGCGCAGGTAGCCCAACACCGGAATGCCAAGCTGGTCAACAAACTCGTGCAAATGATCGGCAGCAATGGTGCGGGCATCGACCCGCATACCGACCAAGCCCATCTTGGTCTTGCCGGCATGCTTGTTCTGCAACAGCTCGTCCAAAAACGCGCGGGTAGCAAAAATATCAAATACGCTGGGCTGCAGCGGCACAACGATGTGGCTGGCCATCTTCATCACTTCGTTCAGGCGCTTGCCGTGCAGGCCGGCGGGCGTGTCCAGCACCACATGGGTTGTGCCTTTGGGCGGTTTGGCGATATGGTCGACGTCCGTCTCCCAAGTGGAAATTGGCCGCGCCGCCGCTGGGCGTAGACCCAGCCACAGGCGCGACGACTGCTGGCGGTCCACATCGCCGAGCATCACCGCATGCCCGCGGGACGCGAAATAGCCCGCAATATGCGTCGACAGGGTGGACTTGCCGACCCCCCCTTTGGGATTGGCAACAACTACGACTGGCATCCTGTTTCTCCCTCATCAGTTGAACACGGTGCGGGGCTGCATCAAAATTTGCTATGTTAGCGCCATGGAACACACCCCCACCTGGCTGACCAACAGCTTCATCTACCTGAGCGCCGCGGTCATCGCGGTACCCCTGAGCCGCTCTCTGGGCCTGGGCTCCATCATCGGCTATCTCGCAGCCGGCATTGCCATTGGGCCGTGGGGGCTGGGCCTGGTAACCAATGTGCAGGACATTCTGCATTTTGCCGAATTTGGTGTGGTGCTGATGCTGTTTATGGTGGGGCTGGAACTGGAACCCAAGCGCCTGTGGAGTCTGCGCCGCCCTATTTTTGGCTGGGGCAGCGCCCAGGTGCTGGGCTGTACGGCAGCGCTGTTTGCGCTGGCATTAGCGACGGGCGTGCCCTGGTCGATTGCACTGGTGGCCGCCCTGGGGCTGGCGCTCTCCAGCACGGCAATAGCCCTGCAGGTGATGGGCGAGCGCAACCTCCTGCCAACCAGCAGCGGCCAGGCCGGGTTTTCCATCCTGCTGTTTCAGGACGTTGCTGCCATCCCCATCCTCGCCCTGCTCCCCTTGTTGGGCCATGCCTCAGAGGCAAATCAGGGTCTAGCCCTCGCAGACATTACATGGGAAGCTATCAAAATAATAGTGGTCATCGCTGGTATCGTGCTTGGCGGGCGCTTGGCACTGCGCCCGCTGTTCCGCTGGATCGCGGGCAGCAAGACGCCAGAAATCTTCACGGCCGCTTCGCTATTGCTGGTGGTGGGCATTGCCGCACTGATGCAGGTCGTGGGCCTGTCCATGGCGCTGGGTGCCTTTCTGGCCGGTGTACTGCTGGCCGAGAGCGAATACCGGCGCGAGCTGGAAACCAATATCGAACCCTTCAAGGGCTTGCTGCTAGGCCTGTTCTTCATTGCCGTGGGTATGGGCGTGGACTTTGGCGTGCTGCGCCAGGCGCCTTGGCAGATGGCTGCCATAGTGGTTGGGTTTCTGGCGGTCAAGGCGATTGTGATTTACACCATGACGCGGCGTCTACAACTGCCTTTCCAGGAGCGCCCAGTGCTCACCCTGCTGCTCGCACAAGGAGGGGAGTTTGCGTTCGTCGTCTTTCAGGCTGCAGCCGGTGCCCAGGTGCTACCAGCGCAAACCGCCTCGCTGTTGATTGGGGCCGTGGCGGTATCCATGCTGGTAAGCCCCTTGCTGCTGGTAGCAATCGACCGGTTGCTGTTGCCGCGCTACGCCAATTGCGGTGTGCCAGTGCCAGAAGAGATATCCGAACCCCAGGATGCGCCCATCCTGATTGCGGGCTTTGGCCGCTATGGGCAAATCATTGCACGCCTGTTGCTGGCACAGGGCCTGCCCTGCACGGTGCTGGACCATGACGCCGAAATGATCGATGCCGCGCGCCGCTTTGGCTACCGCGTATTTTATGGCGACGCCACCCGGCTGGACCTGCTGCGCACGGCAGGAGCCGCCCGTGCCAAAGTCCTGGTGGTGGCAGTAGACGATGTGGCGCAGTCGCTGGCCATTGTGGACCTGGCCCGTGCACAGTTCCCCAACCTGCAAATTGTGGCCCGGGCCCGGGACGTCACACACTGGAACCAGTTACGCGACCGCGGCGTCATGCTGGTGCAGCGGGAGCTGTTTGAGTCCAGCCTCTTGAGCGCGCGCAGTGTGCTGGAATTGCTGGGGCAATCGGCTGCAATGGCAGAGCACGCTTCTCAGCGCTTTCGCCAGCACAACCTGGAACTGTTCGAACAACTGCACCCGTACTACAAGGACAGCGCCAAGATGATTTCGGTGGTCAAACAGGGGCGCCAACAGCTCGAAGAACAAATGGCGCGCGAAAGAGGCCAACAACCAGCCCAACCTACCTGACCCAACCTACTGCGGTGGCAATGGTGGTGGCAATGGTGGCAATGGTGGCGGTAGTGGCATTCCTGGCGGCGGCGGGGGTGGCGACCCCGGTGGTGGTGGTGGATACGACCCTGCCGGATAGGCCGGCGCCATAGGCGCTGGGGCAGCTTGGGGCATCACCACGACAGATGCCGGCTGGCGGTAATAGTGGCGCGACGACTGGTTATTCCTGGAGACCATGCACTGCTCGTAGGCGATGTCGTAACGCTGTTGCGCACTGCGCCCTTCGTCCGCGCTGTTACCGGCACCAATGGCCGTACCCATGAGCAAGCCGGTGGCGGCACCGGCGGCCGTGTTGTTGTACCGACGAGTGCTGGTGGCTGAACCAATGGCGGCGCCCAGCAACGTGCCCAGCACGGCAGAACCTACCGCAGCCTCACCACGGGTATCTGGCCCCAGCGACTGGCGCGCATAGCCTCGGCAATACTGGTCTTCAGCGGCAAATAGATCAAGCGGCTTGCCTGGCGCTGGCATGATGGCTACACGCGGCCCCTGGGGTGCCGACACGCAGCCCGCTAGCCCCGCAGTAACGCACAGGCCAGCCAGCACAACATTCCAACGTAATAAGGCGTGCTTCATTGCGCACCCTCCGCAGGGGTGGCGGGCACCGTTTGCCACCCGCCGGGGCAGGTGGCCACGTACGGGTAGTAGGCCCTGGAAGCGTCACAGTAGTACCAGAACTGGGGGGCCGGTGCCACCTGGGGTCCAGGCTGCGACTGCACCGGAGCTGGTACTTGGATCACAACGGGTGGTGGTGCCTGTTCCACCACAAACGGCGGCCGGTAGGGGTCTGGATAAGGATAGACCGGCTGCGGATACAAGTACCACGCCCCACCAGCCACCCACCACCAACCGATTCGCCCGCCATGCGAGCCATGGCGCCATGCACCAGAACGCCAATGGTTGCGGTCATAGCGGTCGAAGTGGCGAATATCACCGTGCCAGCCGCGGACATGGCGTTGTGCCATGGCACTTTGCGGCACTACCGCGCCCAATAAGGCCGCTGCAGCCAAAGCCCAGCCAACAATAGTTTTCATGCAATCACCTTCTTGAATCAATGCGTAGCGAACTGTGCCCACGTACCCGTCAACTTGTCAACGCCTGAACCGCAGTCTGGCTGACGCAGTGGCCAATCTTTACTTTGACTTCACAGACCGGAAACAGTTCCACCAAATCAGCGCTCCATACTGACCTGCATGAATATCAAATACTGCCCTATCGAAGGTGGCAACTTCGGTGACACCCTCAATACCATGGTTTGGGACCGGCTGTTTCCAGACCTGACACTCCACAAAGAAGACATGCTGGTGTACGGCATTGGCACCCTGCTCGACGGCCGCCATGACCAGTCGCGCAAAAAAATTGTGCTCGGCTCGGGAATCGGTGAGGCCCACGCCGCCATGCCCGACCCCAACTGGGATTTTCGCTGGGTTCGCGGCCCGTTGTCGGCCCAAGAGTTTGGACTCTCCCACGAACTGGCGCTGGGGGACCCCGCCGTGCTGTGGCCAGCCCTGCAAGCCGGCCGTGGCGGCACGCCGGACGGCCCGATTGGCTTGGTTCCGCACTACCGAACCTGGGACAGCTATGACTGGGTTCGGGTCGCAAACGACGCCGGCATGGTGGTCATCAACCCCCGCCAGTCTCCCGACGACGTAGTGGCGCAACTGCAGGGCTGCTCACGCGTCATGGCGGAATCGCTGCATGGCGCCATCTGCGCCGATGCCATGGCCATCCCCTGGGCGCCCTGCATCCTGGCACACCGTTTCAATGAATTCAAGTGGCGCGACTGGCTGGCCACTGTGAATCGGGATTTTTCACCCATGGTGGCGGATCGCCCCTTGGTGCGTTCCATCAGCAAGCCCAAGGCTCTGGCCAATCGACTGGCTCGGCTAGTGAAATACAAGGCGCACACGCGCCGTCCCTCTCTGCGGGCGGTTGCACCGGCCACACTGGCGGATGCACGCCAGGTATCACAGGCGCTGGCCCGCTATGCGCGCCAGGACTCGCACTTTGCCTGTAGCCGCCCGGCTGACGTGGACCGCCAACGTCAGCGCATGCTGGTGGCCTGCCACGCTTTTGCCAATGACTATGGCCTGCGCTTTACGCCCTGAGCTGCTGGCGCATCAGGCCAGCCCGTCCCACAGCAATTTGACACCGGTGAGGAACATGCCGGCGTACAGAAACCGGTAGAACAACACCTGGCTGATGCGACGCGCCATGCGCACACCCACCCATACGCCCAGCGGCGCCAGGGGCAGCAGCACCAGGGAGGTCAGCATGTTGCGGCTATCCAGCAGGCCCAGAAATCCATAAGGAATCCATTTGGCCAGATTCACTACAAAGAAGAAAAAAGCCATGGTGGCAGTGAACCGCACCGGCGACAGGCGCAGGGGAATGATGTAGGCGGTAATGGGCGGCCCGCCTGCATGCGCAATGAAGCTTGTAAAGCCGGAGGTGGTGGTCAGCAAGGCGCCCAGCCAGCGCGGTGGCGGCGCACTGTCGGGGCGCGGTGGGAACAGCAGGCGTTGCACCAAAAACAGCAGCGTAAAGCCCCCCACCATGGCGGCCACCGTATGGGCATCGAGCAGCTTGAACAACAACGCACCAATACCGATACCCAGCACACCAAACGGCAGCAAAAATTTCAGTAACACCGGGTCAAAGTCTTTGCGAAAGGCCGCTATACCCAAAATGTCCATGACCAGCAGCACCGGCATCAAAATGGCCGCCGCCTGCGGCACGGTAACTGCCAGTGCCATCATGGGCACAGCCAGAGAGCCAAATCCGGCGCCGAAGCCACTCTTGCTGACCCCTAGCAGCAACACGGCCGGAATGGAAACAGCATAAAAGTAGGGATCGGTGATGATGGCGGACGGCACGAACACCATGTTAACCTTGCACCATGTTCAGTCCGTCCCAAGCCGATGTTCGCCGTTTCTTTTGCTCAGTTTATGCCAAGGCCCTCGCCGGCAGTACGTTGGAAGCTATCGAAACAATAGCGTCCCAGTGGATGGATGAGCACCCCGAATACGCCACTGACTTTGCCGACGTGGACGCTGCCCTGACCAGCATGGGCACGGCAGATGAAGGCCGCACCAATCCGTTTTTACACCTCTCCATGCACCTGTCCATCAGCGAGCAGTGCAGCATCGACCAGCCGCGCGGCATCCGTCAGGCCGTGGAGTTACTCACCCACAAACGCAATTCCCTGCACCAGGCGCACCATGAAGTGATGGAATGCCTGGGCGAAATGCTGTGGGAAAGCCAGCAATCCGGCCGCCCACCCCAGGGCGACACCTACATTGCCTGCGTGCAGCGGCATGCCACGCGGGATTGAACCTGCCTCAATGTCGGACTTCGGGCTGGACTTCAGGCCGGTCGCCGACCTGATGCAGGTTGAAGCCCTGGCAGGTCGGTTTGCCGGCGTGGCGTTAGTGGCGCGAGGTGATCAAGTGCTGTTTGAACACGCCGCCGGTGATGCGCTGCGCTGGGCCAAACTGCCGATCTTGCGCAACACACGGTTTCAGCTCGCCAGCACCGGCAAGCTCTTCACCGTTGTGGCCATTGGGCAGCTCATTGAGCAAGGCCGCGTGGCGCTGGATGACGCGCTGACCCATTGGCTGCCTGAACACACCGCCCGCGCGGGGTGGGCCAAGGTGACTGTCCGCCACCTGCTGGCACACACCAGCGGCTTTGGCTCGTACTGGGGAGCTGAATTTGCGCTGCGCCGGACATCGCTCAAATCCGTGCAGGATTACTTTGCATTATTTCAGGACACGCCCTTGGCGTTCGAGCCCGGCAGCCGATTTGAGTACAGCAACGTCGCATTCATCCTGCTGGGTGCGATCATCGAGCAAGCCAGCGGGCAGGACTACTTTGCCTATGTTCAGCAGCACGTGTTCGACCCGGCTGGCATGGTCGATTCGGGTTTCTTCGAGGCCGATGAAGACACGCCCAATCTGGCCGTCGGCTACACCTTCCGCACCCTGCCAGACAGTGCGCGCGGCCAATTATCGGCCCGAACCCACACCCAACTCAAACCCTTCAAAGGCAACCCCGCCGGCGATAGCGTCAGCACCGCACCCGACTTGCTGCGCTTTGCACAGGCGCTGATGGCAGGCCGTCTGTTGCAACGGTCGACCTTTGACCTGTTTCGCCAGCCGATCAACGTGATGCCTGCGCCGCCAGGAGCCAAGACCCTGCAACGCATGGGCCTGGGACTGATAACCATCGACAGCACGCATGGACACCCGGTGGGCCACAACGGCGGGGCCGCCGGTACCACCACCTCTTTATTCATGGACCCTGATTCCGGCCTGATCGCCGTGCTTCTGGCGGCAGTGGACCAAGAGGAATGCACGCCGGTCAGTCGCGCCTTGACTGCCATCTGGCTGCACCATGACTTTAACCAGAGCCCCAATACAAAGAGCCGCTGAATCAGCGGCCCTTTGCGATGACGAATCGGCCGCTCAGGCTAGCGAAACTTGGCCTGTGGCACCGTCTTGAGCTCGCCGGGCAGGCTGCCGACGTAATCGGCCAGAACCTTGAGTTCGGCGTTGGAAAACTGCTTGGCAATGCCGCCCATAATGGCATTACCCCGGCCCACCATGGGGTTGTTTTCGGTCTTATAGGATTTGAGCGCGACAAACAGATAGTCGCTGTGCTGGCCTGCAATTTTGGGGTAGCTGGGGTCAATGGGCTGGCTGAAGCTTTCACCGTGGCAGGAGGTGCAGGCACCTTTGGCTACCAGTTCCATGGCCTTTGAAGAACCAGCAGCCGCCTTGCCGGGTGCTGCCGCGCCAGCTACGACGCCACTGGATTCATAGTAGGCTGCCACATCGGCGATGTCCTGATCCGTCAGTGAATCCGCAATACCGCGCATAGTGGGATGCTTGCGCTCGCCTTTTTTGTAGGCATGCAGGGCTGCGGCAATGTACTTGCCATCCTGGCCGGATATCTTGGGCACCTTGTGCACTTCGGGAAAGCTGGCCTGGTAGCCAACAATGCCATGGCAACCGATACACAAGTTAATTTTTTTCTCACCGGCTTGGGCATCGCCCTTGGTTTCCTGGGCATAGGCGGTCACAGTGGTCACCGAGGCGACAAGGGTAGCGAAAACAGTAAGCAACAGTTTGTTCATTTTGCAAGGACAATTGGGCATTGTTTGATGTAAGTCTAATTTTGATTATATAGATCGGCGCTTTGCGCCGGCCACAGCCACTAAGCTGTTTGTTTTACTCCCCCTCACTGTTTTGCTCAGCACACCCTTCACCATGAAATTCCACGGAACCAAGAATTACGTAGCCACCCAGGACCTGATGCTGTCGGTTAACGCATCCATCACGCTGCAACGCCCGCTCCTGGTCAAGGGCGAACCCGGCACGGGAAAGACCATGCTCGCCGAAGAAGTGGCCCAGGCGCTGAACATGCCTTTGCTACAGTGGCACATCAAATCCACCACCAAGGCACAGCAGGGTCTGTACGAATACGACGCGGTGAGCCGCCTGCGCGACTCGCAGCTCTCCGACATCGACGGCGGCGAACGCGTCAAGGACATCCACAACTACATCATCAAAGGCGTACTGTGGCAGGCCTTTACCGCCGAACAACCGGTAGCGCTGTTGATTGACGAAATCGACAAGGCCGACATTGAATTCCCCAACGACCTGTTGCGCGAAATCGACCGCATGGAGTTTTACTGCTACGAGACGCGCCAACTGATCAAGGCCCGGCACCGCCCGCTGGTGTTCATTACCTCCAATAACGAAAAGGAACTGCCCGACGCCTTTCTGCGCCGCTGCTTCTTCCACTACATCAAGTTCCCCGACGCTGCCACCATGCAGAGCATCGTGGACGTGCACTTTCCTGGTTTGAAGTCCGAGTTGCTCAGCGCCGCCATGAAAACTTTTTATGAAGTCCGCAACCTGCCCGGGCTGAAGAAAAAACCCTCTACCAGCGAACTATTGGATTGGCTGAAACTCTTGTTGTCCGAAGATATTCCGTTAGAGGCACTGCAAAGCAAGGACGACAAGATGGCCGTGCCACCACTGGTGGGCGCGCTGCTCAAGAACGAGCAAGACGTCACCTTGTTTGAAAAATTGATGTTCATGCAACGCCACAACCGTTAAGCCCTGACACTCGCACCATGAACAACAAATTGCTGCTCGAAGGCCTTTCCGACGCCATTGGCTTTTTGGGCGGCGCGCTGCTGGGTTATTGGGCCGGGCGCCTGCTGGGTCTGGACATTTTTGCCACCGGCTACAGCAACGCCAGCATTGGCGGCATTTTGCTGGTGGGCATTGGTGGCGGCTTGGGGCTGCAACTGGCCCGGCGCTGGCGTGCCGCCCAGGCACCGAAGAACAAGGATTGATAGACCATGGCTTTTGTTGAAACCATCACCCTGAGCGCACGCGGCGTAGAACTGGTGCCCCTGGCCCTGGCCCACGAAGCCGGTTTGCGCACAGCCGCCGCCGATGGCGAGCTGTGGAACATCCGCGTGACCTCGGTGCCCGAACCCGAGCAAACCCGCAGCTACATTGAAAGCGCCCTGGCCATGCGCGAAGCCGGTAACCGCTTTGCCTTTGCCGTGACCGATCAAGCCAGCGGCCAAGTGCTGGGTTGCACCAGTTACCACGACATCGTGCCGGCCGTAAAACGTGTGGAAATTGGCTGGACCTGGTACGCCAAGAGCAGCCAGCGCAGCCACGTCAACACCACTTGCAAACTGCTGCTGCTCACCCATGCATTTGAGACACTGGACTGCCACGTTGTGGGCTGGCGAACCGACAACTTCAACTTTGCCTCCCAAGCTGCCATTGAACGCCTGGGTGCAAAAAAGGATGGCGTACTGCGCGGCCACGCGCTGCGCCGCGACGGCACCATTCGCGACACGGTGATGTACAGCCTGCGCAGCGGCGAATGGCCCGACGTCAAGGCCCAGCTGCTGTACCTGTTGGACCGCCCCCGCTAGGGAACACGCCATGCTGCTGGATTTTTTCTACACGCTGCGCGCGGCCAAGCTGCCGGTTTCCGTGAGGGAATACCTGACCCTGCTCGAAGCCCTGCAAAAAGGCGTGGTCGGCCCCAAAGCCCCTCCTAGTGACGATGATTCCGAGCCCAGTGGCTACAAGATCGACGACTTTTATTACCTGAGCCGCACCACGCTGGTGAAGGACGAAAAGCACTACGACAAGTTCGACCGCGCTTTTGCCGCTTACTTCAAGGGCGTGGAGATGCTGGCCGACTTCACCAAGGACATTCCGCTGGAATGGCTGCGCAAAAGCCTGGAGCTCAACCTCAGCCCGGAAGAACTGGCCAAGATCCAGAAAATGGGCTGGGACGAATTGATGGAAACCATCAAGAAGCGCCTGGAAGAGCAAAAGGAGCGCCACCAGGGCGGCAGCAAGTGGATTGGCACAGGCGGCACCTCGCCCTTTGGTGCCTATGGCCAGAACCCGCAAGGCATCCGCATTGGGCAGGACAAAGGGCGCAACCGCAGTGCCGTGAAGGTATGGGACCAGCGCGCCTACCGCGACTACGACGACAGCCAGGAACTGGGCACGCGCAACATCAAGGTGGCGTTGCGCCGCCTGCGCAAGTTTGCCCGCGAAGGCCATGAGGACGAACTGGACCTGGACGAGACCATTAGCAAGACCGCAGCCAACGCCGGTTACCTCGACATCAAAATGCGGCCCGAACGCCACAACAATGTGAAGGTGCTGCTGCTGATGGACGTGGGCGGCACCATGGACGATCACATCCAGCGCGTGGAAGAACTCTTCAGCGCCACCAAGACCGAATTCAAGCATCTGGAGTTTTATTACTTCCACAACTGCGTCTATGACTTCATGTGGAAGAACAACCGCCGCCGTTTTGCTGAAAAGTTTGAAACCTGGGACATCATCCGCAAGTACAACAAGGACTACAAACTGATCTTTGTGGGCGACGCCACGATGAGCCCCTACGAAATTTTGCAGCCCGGCGGCAGCGTTGAATACAACAACGAGGAAGCCGGCGCCGAATGGCTGCAACGGCTGATTCACGCCTTCCCCAAGTTTGCCTGGATCAACCCCGAACCCCAGGGTGTGTGGCAATACCGCCAGAGCATCAGCGTGGTGCAGCAAATCGTGCACAACCGCATGTACCCGCTCACCCTCAAAGGCCTCGAGGAGGCCATGCGGCATTTAACTAAATGAAAGCTTTGTTGGCCGGGTTGATGGTCGCCATCGCCCCTGGCCTCCTGCTGGCGCAAGACCTGTCCGCCAATCCGGCCCAAACGGCCGCAACAGCCGCAACAGCGTCCGTCGCATTTGAACTCCACATAGAGGCCCCAGACGAGATTCGCACGCTGTTGGCCAACCATCTGGAGCTACTGCGTTACCGCGCGCTTACCGACCTGAGTGACAGCGAGCTGGCGCGTCTGCTGACAACCGCCGAGCAAGAGACCCGGGAGCTGGTTGGCACGCTGGGCTATTTCACCCCCTCCATCCGGTTTGACCAAGCAGCGCCTCGCGACAGCGCAACCACGCGCAAGGTAACGCTGACCGTGGTGCCCGGTGAGCCCACGCTGGTGGCCGATGTTCAGATGCAGTTCAGCGGCCCCATTCTTGCCGAGTCAGCGGCTGCGCCGCAGCGCCAGCAAATTGAAGACGACTGGTCGTTGCAGGCTGGCATGCGGTTCACCCAGGCGCGCTGGGACAGCGCCAAGCAGCAGGCCCTGCGCGAACTCACTGCACAGCGCTACCCAACTGGCCAACTGGCTCCCACACTGGCCGACATCGACCCCGTTACCCGCCTGGCGCACTTGGCCGTCACGGTGGATTCTGGCCCCGCTTACCAGCTGGGTGGCCTGGTCATCGAAGGGCTGAAGCGTTATGACGAAGAGCTGGTCACGCGGTTGGCGCGTCTGACGCCGGGTGCCATCTACGACCAGTCGGAAATGGTCAACGCACAGCAGCGCCTGACGGACAGCGGCTACTTCGATTCGGCCTTTGTCTCGCTCGACACTGCGGGCGATCCCACAGCGGCACCGGTACGGGTGCAATTGCGCGAGGCGCGCCTGCAAAAACTGGTGCTCGGTCTGGGGGCCAGCACCGATGGTGGCGCCCGCCTGTCCGTTGAACACACCCACCACAAAGTGCCGGGCATCGGCTGGCGCGCAGTCAGCAAGCTGATGCTGGACCGCGAGTCCCGCACCCTCGGGTCCGAACTCACCTCGCCGCCCGACGTCGACAACTGGCGCTGGATCACGTCGGCACAATTCCAGAACCAGGCGCTGGGCAGCTTTGACGTCAACAGCCAGACCCTGCGAGTTGGGCGCGGACAGATCGGAGACCGCATTGACCGCAATTACTACCTGCAGTACGAGCGGGCGGACACCGCCACCAGCGACCCCACCAAACCCTCAATAGCCCAGGCATTGAGCGCCAACTATGCATGGACCCTGCGCAATTTCAACAGCGCGGTCTTCCCCACCAAAGGCTGGGGGTTGGGTGTGCAGGTAGGCGGCGGCTCCACGCTGGGTAGCCAGAATGACCCGTATGGCCGCGTGATGGCGCGATGGATCGGTATTGCGCCACTGGGTGTTCAGGCAGACAGCACCCAGACCGCGCTGCGTGCCGGGCGCTTGGCGCTACGCGCAGAGGCGGGGGCCGTGCTCGCCAAAGACGGGGTCGCCTTGCCCAGCACCCAGCTGTTTCTGGCAGGCGGCGACAACAGTGTGCGCGGCTACGGCTACCGAAGCCTGGGCATCACACTGCCCGACGGGCAAACCACGGCCGGGCGTTACCTGGCCACGGGCAGCCTGGAGTGGCAACGCCCCATCATCTCCAACGGCCTCCTGACAGACTGGGAAAGCACAGTATTCATCGACGCAGGCGCGGTGGCTGACAGGCCTGCTGATTTGCGCGCCAAGGTGGGTGTTGGCGTTGGCGTGCGCTGGAAGAGTCCGGTGGGTCCACTGCAAATTGACCTGGCGTATGGCGTCGCGGTCGAACGCTTGCGCCTGCATGTGAACGTGGGTTTCAACTTTTGATGAAAGCACTGCGCATCACCCTTTACCTGATGGCCGCCACGCTGGTGTTGGCAGCGGCACTGGCAGCGGCCCTTTGGTCTTGGACCGGCACCGGTACATCCCTTGCAACCGCCCTGGGTCAGCTACAGCGTTGGCTGCCCGCAGGCCAGACCCTGGAAGCCAAAGAGGTCACCGGCTCGGTGCGCAGTGGCGGAAGTATTGGCTGGTTGCGCTGGCAGCAAGGGGATCTCAGCATCGAGCTGCGCGACATAACGGTTGCCTGGTCGCTGCGACCGCTTTTGGGCGGCGAACTCCGGCTGGGCCAGGTCAATGCCAAAACCCTCCACGTTGACGACCGCCGCGCGCCAAGTGAGCCGGATGCCCGTGTGCCGCCCACGGACCTGAGCTTGCCTTTGAAGGTGGATGTGCCGTTTTCCGTGGACACCGTGGAATGGACCGGGTCCATGTCGCTGAATGCCACCGAACTCTCTGGTCACTATGTTTTTGATAGTGACATCCATAGATTGGACGAGGGCCAGATACGTATTTCATCAGGAAACTACCAGGTAAAAGGCAGCTTGCAGGCACGCACGCCCATGGCGCTGACGGTCCAAGTTGACGGCGCCGTGCAAGCCACCCTGCCCTCCACCCAGAAGCCCTTGCTGGTCCAGGCGCACGCCACCCTCACCGGCCCACTGGCCGGGCGCGACGCCGCGCTGGAGCTACAGGCAGCGCTGGTGCCAGATCCACAGCCAACACACTCATCCTTCACCCGTCAACCAGCCGGCGATGCAGGCCCAAGTCAGCGCGCGCATCCAGCCCTGGCAGCCGCAGCCGGTAGCCGAGGCCCACGCACGCTGGCAGGCACTGGACCTGGCTGCGCTATGGCCGCAAGCACCGCAGACACGCTTGGCTGGCACCGCCACCGTCACCCCGGACGGCACAGGCTGGAAGGCTGCCATCCAGCTCAACAACACGCTCAGCGGCCCCTGGAACCAGCAACGCCTGCCACTGGAGAACCTGGTTGCCACGGTCACCTATGCCAAGAGTCAGTGGAGTATTGAGTCGCTAAAAGCCACGGGTGCCGGTGGCCACATCGAAGCCAAAGGGCAGCTCAGCACCACCGCCAACACCAGCGCCAGCGCAACGGGCTCCCCGGCGCCCGCCCAATGGAATGGCAGCGCCAGCGTTTACCGCATCAACCCCGCTGCGCTGGACTCACGGTTGGGCGAAGCCGTGTTGGACGGCCAGTTGACCGCGCAGGAGGTGCCGTCGGGCATCGCTTTCGAAGCAACCCTGCAAGCCGCCAAAGGCAAAGCCAATACCAACACGGCGGGCACCCCAGGCGGACAGCGCACGTTCAACGGCCTGCGGCTGAAGACGGTTCACGCACAAGGCCTATGGGAAGCGCCACTGCTAAAACTGGCAAAACTGAACGTACAGACCGATGACGCACAACTGCAAGGTCAGCTGACTTTTCACACGGTCACCCAGGCGATGGAAGGCCAACTCACGCTGCTTGTGCCCGGCGCCCAGTCAACCCTGGCAGGGCACCTGGCCAGCAACCGAGGCGAGGGCGATGTGCGCCTGACCGTAACCGACGCGGCACTCGCCTCGCGCTGGATCGCCCGCCTGCCGGGTGCACCCACCACACTGGGCCAAACGTCCGTTCAGGGCAACGCGGCATTCACGGGCCACTGGCAAGGCGGCTGGCAGAACCAGGGCGAAGCGCTGCGCATTCAGGCTGGCCTACGCGTGCCCAAGCTCGAACTGCGCACCGCCGGCCAGTCCGCTCCCCAAGCCCTTCAACTACGCGACTGGCAGGTGGACGCATCGGGCACCCTGCGTTCGCTGAGTCTGACCACCCGGGGCCAGGCAGAAACTGGCACCCAGCGCTTCAACCTGCAGGCGCAGGCCCACGGAGGGCGCCTGGGCGAAGGCGCCTGGCAAGCGTTGCTGGATACCGCCCAATTGACAGCGCAGGACCGCATGAAGCCTGGCACCTGGACCCTGCAGTTAAGCGACCCTGTCACGTTCAACAGCAAGCAAATCGGCACAACCCACACACTGCAGACGTCGGCAGGCTCTGCTCGCTTGAGCGGGCCGGTGCCGGGCTCTGCCTTGGTAAGCTGGCAACCCGCCCGCTGGTCCCAGCAAACGGCCAGTGGACGCCTTGGCGCGCGCACCGAATGGCGCACGCAGGGCCGCGTTGCGGACCTGCCGCTGGCCTGGCTGGATCTACTCGGTCAAACCCAGATGGCCAACCTGGGCTTGCGTGGCGACGTGTTGTTTGGTGGAGCATGGGACGCCACCAGCGCCGAAACCTTGCGCCTGCACGCCACGCTGGAACGCACCAGCGGCGACTTGTTGTTGCAGACCGAAGCGGGTGCCAGCAGCTTAGCCGCAGGGGTGCGCGAGGCACGTCTGGTGGTCACCGCCGAGGGCGACCAGCTAACCGCCAGCCTGCGCTGGGACAGCGAACGGGCCGGCAAGGCCCAGGCAGATTTCAACACCCGCCTGCAGCGCCAGGACAGCTCCTGGAACTGGCCCGCAGACGCAGCCGTGGGTGCCACCATCAAGGCGCAGTTGCCTCCCGTGGGAATCTGGTCTCTGCTCGCCCCGCCGGGTTGGCGACTGCGCGGCTCACTCGACGCCGACGCCGTGCTGTCGGGCACCCGCAATGCACCCCAATGGCGCGGCAACCTGGTGGCGCAGGATCTGGCCGTGCGCTCAGTGGTGGATGGACTGGATTTCAGCCAAGGGTCACTGCGCGCCACGCTAGACGGGCAGCGCCTGGACATTGACGACTTCACCCTGCTCGGTGCGGGCGGCGCCAACGGAGGCCTGCTCCGCGTCAAGGGCTCGGTCGTATGGGTACCTTCCACTGGCGGCGATACTGCAGCCAGCGCCAGTGCGTTACAGCACGTGCGCATGGAGCTGGATGCCACCGCCCTGGCTCTGCGCGTCAGCGCCCGGGCCGACCGCAACCTGGTGGTATCAGGCACGCTGACCGCGCGCCTGAATGACACCAAACTGGCCATTCGCGGCAACCTCAAGGCCGACCAGGCTCTCTTTATCCTGCCGGAAGACACCGCGCCCCGGTTGGGCGACGATGTGGTGGTGCGGGCACCCGCCGACCCACAGGCACCTGCGACAGTGGCCAAAACAACCGCCACAACCCCAGCAACCAAGAGCCCACGCGTGTTACCCGATGTGGCCATCACCCTGGACCTGGGGCCCAACTTTTTGGTGCGCGGTAGCGGACTTGTCACCCGGCTGGCTGGCAACCTGGAATTGCGCAGTGCCGGAGTCGACCTCACGCCCCGTCTCACCGGCGAGCTGGCCACGGTGGGTGGCACGTACCGGGCCTATGGCCAGCTGCTCAGCATTGAACAAGGCGTGCTCCGGTTTGCCGGCCCCTACAACAACCCGTATCTCGACATCCTGGCGATTCGTCCCAACCTGCAGCAACGCGTCGGGGTTCAGATCAGGGGAACGGCACGCTCGCCTGTGGCCCGGCTCTATGCCGAGCCCGACTTGCCCGATGCCGAAAAACTTTCGTGGCTGATTCTGGGACGCGCCGCCGCGAACGGCGGAGCAGAGACGGCCATGCTGCAACAGGCCGCACTGGCACTGCTGCGGGGCAATGGCAAGACCCCAACGGGAAGTCTGGGGGACGCCATCGGGCTGGATGAACTGTCCGTACGCGGCGGCGCCACCAGCGCCGACGCCACCACAGTGGTGCTGGGCAAGCGCCTGTCGCGTGATTTTTACGTGGCCTACGAACGCAGCCTGAGCGGCATCCTGGGCACGCTTTATATCTTTTATGACCTGTCGCGCCGCGTCACGGTCCGCGCCCAGACGGGCGAGCAAAGCGCCATCGACCTGATCTTTACGCTGCCCTACGATTGAGGCGGTGGCCCTTACAATGCAGCCAGTCTCGCTGTAGTTCAATGGATAGAACGAGTGCCTCCTAAGTGCTAGATCCTGGTTCGATTCCGGGCAGCGGGACCACCCCTCCCCGCCCTGCGGCATGCCGGGCAGAACAGCAGGTTTTGCCAGCAAATGGCACACTACAAAAACAATAGCGAAATCGCCCTATTCCACGAGGGCTAGAGGTCGGAAAAGCTTATAAGTTTCCGGCCACCGCGACCCACCCATGCCCGGCACAACCCCGACTGGGTCAAACAATGTGCAGAAACAGGCATTTGAACTGCGGATTACGGCATCCAGCGCTTACCATCGGCGCCCAACGCCTTTTGACCGCCACACCATGCACACCGAAACTCCCATCCACTTTTTGCCCGCCAAAGCCGGCCAAACGATTCCTGAATCGCACCCCAATCCCATCGTGGGCGGTCGGGTTGAGCTGCAACTGCTCACCACCCTCAAATGCAACCTGAAGTGCAGTTACTGCTCACTGGGTGTGGGCGACGTGCTGGGCTCGCAGGTGCACGTGGAATACGACATTGAGCAGTTGGTCGCATTTGTGGACAAGCACCTGCAGGGCAAAGAGGTGTACGTCACCTTCTACGGCGGCGAGCCTACGCTCAACAAGCCGCTGATGCTGGAGGTAATGCAGCGTTTTCCCAAATTCCGCTTTCAGTTGCAGACCAACGCCACGCTGATCGACCACCTGCCCGAATGGGCGCTGAACCGCCTGTCCAACGTGCTGGCCTCGATTGATGGTGGACAAGCCACCACCGACGGCTACCGGGGCAAGGGCATTTACCGCCAGGTGATCAAAAACCTGACCGAGGTGCGTGAACACATTGGCGGCTCCATCACCGCCCGCGTCACGTGGGGCAACCCCGACACCTGTTTTGAAGAGCTGGACGAACTGGTGTCTGAGGGCACGCCGTTTGACTACCTGTACTGGCAGTTTGTCGCCGACGAAATGTACGCGGGCGACTCGGTGGACAAGCGCAAAGCGGTGCTGGTGCAACTGATCGACAAATTCTTCTCCCGCACCGATGTGCTCTACCCGCTGATTCCGCTGATGGGCATGGTTCGCAACAAGCTGTTCCCCACCCGGGCACAAGAGCTGTATGCCGGGGCCACGCAATGCCGCGTCTCCACCCACCTGCTCAACGTGATGCCCAACGGCGAGATTTACCCTTGCCCGGACATGATGTACGCCCCGGCCATGAAGATGGGCGACGTCAAAACCAATTGGCTGCAAAAGAGCCCGTTACAGCAAGACCCAGCCATGCCCTGCCATAGCTGCGAGGCCTACGCCTGGTGCCGGGGCAACTGCATGAAGAACATGTACCTGGGCTATGTGAAGAACGACCTGCGCTACCGCGCCAACGTGGTGGAACCCATTTGCGACCTGATCCGCTTCATGGGTCAGGAAATCGACAAACGCAACCCGCAGGCCTGGTTTGAGCAGGCCACGCTGCCGGTGCGCAAGCAGATCATGGACTGCGCGGTTTACGAATACGTCGAAGTGATGCCCTGACCGGACTGTTTTTTGCTGCCAAACAGGCGGGCAAAGAAGCCGCTAGGCTGTGCCGCAACACGCAAAGCAGCTGCATTCTGCGCCGCATGGCTGGCATGCCATTTACCAAAACGCAGGTCGTGGGTCATGATGTGGCCGATCAGCCACTTGTTCAGGAATCGGCGCAACTCCTGTACGCGGTCTTCCGTCCAGTCGGAGCCGCTACCCAAAAAGTCGGCTACCTGTCCGGCAAACTCTTCGTGCAGCTTAAGGTGCTGTTCAAAAGCAGGGTAACCACTCTTTTCCATCATGTCCTGCTCGTTGGAAAAGTGGGTGACCACGTAATCCAGCAGCTCTTCCACCGTCTGGTCCACACTGGCCAGGTTGAGCGCCCGCACCAAGGTAAATAGGTGGCGATGCTCCTGGTCTACCTGTGCCACGCCGATCTTGAAACCGTCCCGCCATTCGATGACGAACGGGGTTTTCTTGATTTCCATTTCCTCTGCTACTGCTGCCATGGGATGTGTCCTTCTTGACTTGAGTTACCGAAAAAAGGGCTCAATTGAGTCCATGGCAAAAATGTACGCTGCAATGCAGCAGAGGGTAATCCCTGATCTTTGGTAAGTTTGCATTTGTTGAGATACATCAACAATTGCCGGGCAAAAATTGAAGCAGTTCAAGGGCGACCAGCGCCCCAATGGCACTAGCGGGCAGAAGTGCGCAAAGTGCGGTTGAGCAGGATGACCGGAATCAACCCGACCAGCACCAACGCCAGACACGGCAATGCGGCCTCGCCCAGTCGCTCATCGCGCGCCAGCTGGTACGCCACCACGGCCAGGGTATCGCTGTTGAACGGGCGCAGCACCAGGGTGGCGGGCAATTCTTTCATCACATCCACAAACACCAGTAAGGCAGCAGCAGCAACCGAGCGGCGCAGCAACGGCCAGTGCACCCGTGCCAGCGTTTGGGCGCCTGAGGCGCCCAGCATCCGGGCAGAATCGTCCAGGCTCAGCGGCAGGCGCGCGTAACCGCTTTGCAGCGATTGCAGAGCCACGGCGCAAAAACGCACCAGATAGGCCCAGACAATGCCAATCACCGTGGCGGTGACCCAGTAGCCCAGTTGCCAATCAGGCGCCCAACTCTGCAGCCAACCCACCGGCAGCAACAGGCCCACCACCACCACAGCACCGGGCACGGCATAGCCCAGGCCCGCCAGCTGGGTTGCAACGCGCGTCGTCCAATGCGCGCTGCGCCGCGCACTGAAGGCCAGCAACAACGCCACTCCCACCGCCAATGCTGCGGTGATGGCGCCCAGGCGCACGCTGTTGAGCGTCCATTCAATAAACCGGGGCCAGGGCTGCTGCGTCCACTCCGCCATCAGTGGCTTGAGCATGAACAACACTGGCGCCACAAAGCCCATCACCACGGGAAGCAGGCACAACAGCCAAACCGCCACCACACGGTGGCCCTGCAGACGCACGGCCTGGGCATCGGCCGAACCAGCGCGCGCGCCTTTGGTCACGGCAAAGCGCATGCGCCGCTGCGCCCGGCGTTCCAACCCCAGCAGCAGCGCCACCAAAATCAGCAGCAGGGTTGCCAACTGGGCTGCAGCAATGCGGTTGTCCATGGACAACCAGGCTTTGTAGATGCCTGCGGTAAAGGTCTGGATGCCAAAGTAGCTGGACACGCCAAAGTCGGCCAATGTTTCCATCAGTGCCAATGCCACCCCAGCGGCTACGGCCGGGCGCGCCAGCGGCAAAGCCACTTCGCGCAAGCGCCGGCGCAATGGTGCCCCCATCAAGCGGGCGGCTTCCATCAGGTGCACGGTGCGCTCGCCCAACGCAGTGCGGGCCAGCAGATAGACATAGGGGTAGAGGGTAAAAGTAAAAACCCACGCGGCACCCAGTACATTGCGAATTTCAGGAAATACGCGGCCTTGCAAACCGAAGACACTGCGCAGCCCGGTCTGCAGCGGACCACTGAATTGCAAAAAATCGGTATAGGCGTAGGCCACCACATAGGCCGGCATGGCCAGAGGCAGCAGCAGCGCCCATTCCCAAAAGCGACGCCCAGGAAACTCGAACAGGGTGACCGCCACGGCAGTGGACAGCCCAACCAATGCCACGCCCAGCGTCACCAGCCCACACAGCAGCAACGTGGTGCCCACGTAGTCCGGCAGCACAGTGGATGCCATTTCCCGCAGGATGGCCATGGCCGCGTCCGCACCTTCACCCATCGGAAGCCAGGCACTCACCACCGACAGGACCGGTGCCATGAGCACACCCACGAACAACAGCAGCATCCAGCGCGACACAAAGGGAAAAGACAACTTTAAGGAGGGCATGGAACCAGTGGCTCGTTCTAAATGAGAATTGTAATCATCTAAAATCCGCCTATGTTTCTGGAAGTCTCCCAACTGCAAGTGCACTACACGGGTCGCGCGCAGGCCGCCGTCGATGGGGTGTCCTTTGGCCTGCGTGCCGGCGACATCGGTGTGCTGATTGGCCCTTCCGGCTGTGGCAAGACCACTCTGCTGCGCGCGGTAGCCGGCCTGGAGACCGCCAGCGGGGGAACGATTGCGCTGGGCGTGCACGTGGTCAGCAGCGCAAGCACCCACGTGGCAGCAGAAAAGCGGCGCATCGGCATGGTGTTTCAGGACTACGCGCTGTTTCCCCATCTGGACGTGGGCCGCAACGTGGCCTTTGGCATCCACGATTGGCCCGCCGCCGAGCGCGCAGCCCGCGTTGCCGAGGTGTTGAATTGGGTGGGCCTGTCAGACTCCCAAAAGCGTCACCCGCACGAGTTGTCGGGTGGCCAGCAACAGCGTGTGGCGCTGGCGCGTGCCCTGGCACCACGGCCGCAGCTGCTGCTGCTGGACGAGCCGTTTTCCAATCTGGATGTGGACCTGCGTGAGCGCCTGGCGCACGAGGTGCGCGGTATCCTCAAGGCGGCTGGGGCGACGGCCCTGTTTGTGACCCATGACCAGCTCGAAGCCTTTGCCATTGGCGACATGATTGGAGTAATGCACGAGGGCCAACTGCACCAGTGGGACGACGCCTATTCGCTCTACCACCGCCCAGCCACGCGCTTTGTGGCGGGCTTCATCGGTCACGGCGTGTTCGCCCCGGCCACGCTGGTGAGCGTGGATGGACAAACCGTGGTGCGCACCGCCTTGGGCGAGCTTGGCAACGTCGCCGAATGCCCCCTGCCCTCAGCCTACGAATCAGGTTTGTGTGATGTGCTGCTGCGCGCCGACGATATCGTGCACGATGACGATGCCCTAGTCAAAGCCGAGATTGTGCGCAAGGCGTTTCGCGGCTCGGAATTTCTGTACACCCTGCGCCTGGCTGGCGGCCAGATCGTGCAAGCCCATGTACCCAGCCACCACGACCACCACATTGGCGAATGGATTGGCATCCGCCTCCAGGTGGACCACGTGGTCACGTTCAAGCGCGAAGGCTAACTGCGCAAATTAGTAATGGTGGTGCGCAGATCGCTTGCCCAAGCGCGGCGGTCGCGGCCCTGGGCCAACTCCGGTGTACCGAACTGCACAACCGCCTGCACGTTGTCCGCGCACAAGGTGCGCCAGAGTGACTGCAGCAAGGTATCGTCGCCCACATAGCAGGGCGCAAAGCTGATGGCACCGCTAGACCCATCCACAAACTGCAGCGCCACGGGTTGCACCGGTGCATCGGCCAAGATGGCCGCTTGCAACAGGTTGCCGTGAAAGGGCAACAGGGTGCTGCCGTCGCCCGTAGTGCCTTCCGGAAAGATGCCCAGCACATCGCCGTCGCGCAGACAGTGGGCCATTTGGTGCACCAACCGCATGGCATCGCGCCGGGACTCGCGGGTGATGTAGAGCGTGCCCGCCGCATTGGCCAGCGTCGCCACCAGCGGCCAGCGACCCACTTCGTCTTTGGACACAAAGCGGCAGTGGCGGGCCGCGTGGACCACCACAATATCCAGCCACGAGATGTGATTGGCCGCCAGCAGCATCGGGCCAATGGCCGGTGGGCTACCTTTTACTACCAATGTGATAGCTATGCAGGCAAGCATTTCGAGGGCCCACGCCTGAATTCGTGCATGGCGTTTGTCAGGAGAGAGGCGCGGAAAAACCAGCACGATGGTGCCCAAGCCCACCAGGATGTGCCAGACCACTCGCAACAGCCGCCAGCACGCGCGCAGGCGCATCACACCATCGCTCCGCCCGTCAACGGCGCCCGGCCCGCTCCTGCATCAGCCGCCGTAGGCAAGATGTCCGCCCACCAGCGTAGCCCGCACGCGCCCAGGCAACTCGTAGCCACCAAAGGGTGTGTGCTGGCCCTGGCTGCGCAGGGCCGATGGCTCCACCACCCAGGCAGCCTGGGGATCGAACACGCAAATGTCGGCTTCAGCCCCGACCTGCAGGCGCCCGACACTGGCCGCCAAGGGGCCAAATGCCGAACCCACCACGGCAGCGGGCTGGCTGGTCACCGTGGCCAGCGCCCGGCCCAGGGGAATGGCCGCGTCTTGCGCCCACTTGAGGGTCAGGCTCAGCAGCAACTCCAACCCGGTGGCGCCCGGTTCAGCCTCTGCAAACGGCAAGGCCTTGGCGTCTTCGTCCACCGGGGTGTGGTCGGACACCAGCGCGTCAATGGTGCCGTCGGCCAGACCAGCGCGCAGCGCGTCGCGGTCACGCTGCTGGCGTAGCGGCGGATTCAGGCGCATGCGGCTGTCAAAGTAGCCAATATCCACATCGGTGAGGTTCAGGGAGTTGATGCTGACGTCGCAGGTGATGGGCAGCCCTTCGGCCTTGGCCTGGCGCACCAGCGCGACACCCGCTGCGCTGGAGAGGCGGCACAGGTGCACGCGCGCGCTGGTGGAACGCACCAGCTCAAAAATAGTGTGCAGGGCAATGGTCTCCGCCGCTACCGGCACGCCAGAGAGGCCCATGCGTGTGGCCAGCGGCCCACTGGCCGCCACGCCCTTGCCCAAGTACAGCTCCTGCGGGCGCAACCAAACGGTAAAGCCAAAGGTGCTGGCGTATTGGAGCGCACGCTGCATCACCTGGGTGTTGGCCAGCGGCACCTCGGCCTGGCTAAAGCCTATGCAGCCAGCCTGGGTGAGGTGCAGCATCTCGGTCAGCACTTCGCCCTGCAGATTGCGGGTAAGCGCCCCCAGAGGAAATACACGCGCCTGGTGTAGCCGTTCGGCACGGTAGCGCAGCATTTCTACCAAACCGGCCTCATCCAGCACGGGTTCGGTATCAGGCGGGCAGACCACGCTGGTGACGCCACCGGCTACGGCCGCCGCCATTTCCGAGGCCAGCATGCCGGCATGCTCCTGGCCGGGCTCGCGCAGACGCACCGCCAGATCGACCAAGCCCGGCATGACGATGCAGCCGCTGGCGTTGATGGTGGTGTCTGGCACAAAATCAGACGCTATGTTTTTAATAGCTACTACTGCAGATCCGACGAGGGCTACATCCGCTTTTTCATCGTAACCACTGGCGGGATCGATGACCCGGCCGCCTTGGATCAGTATCTTCATAGTTTGGTGCTCCGGGGATCCGCTTCATTGCCCGCCACGATGCTCATCACCGCCATGCGCACCGCGATGCCAAAGGTTACCTGCGGCAGGATCACACTCTGTTTGCCGTCCACTACGGCGGAGTCGATCTCAACGCCGCGGTTGATCGGGCCGGGGTGCATGACGATGGCGTCTGGTTTGGCAAGCTGCAGCTTCTCGGGCGTCAGGCCAAAGCACTTGAAATATTCGTGCATGGAGGGTAAGAGCGCGCCGCTCATGCGCTCGTTCTGCAGGCGCAGCATGATGATGACGTCGCAGTCTTTAATACCTTCTTCCAGGGTGTGGCAAACGCGCACGCCCATTGGCGCCAAGTCGGACGGCACCAGGGTCTTGGGGCCGACCACGCGCACCTCGGCAGCGCCCAGGGTGGTGAGCGCATGGATGTCCGAGCGCGCCACGCGCGAATGCAGCACGTCGCCCACGATGGCCACCGTGAGATTGGAAAAATTTTTCTTGTAGTGCCGGATGGTGAACATGTCCAACAAGCCCTGCGTAGGGTGGGAGTGACGACCGTCACCGGCATTGATCACGTGCACATGGGGCGCCACGTGCTGGGCGATCAGGTAGGGCGCACCGGACTCGCTGTGCCGCACCACAAACATGTCGGCCGCCATGGCCGAGAGGTTGGCAATGGTGTCCAGGAGCGACTCCCCCTTGGAGGCGCTGGACTTGGCAATGTCGAGGTTGATGACATCGGCCGAGAGCCGCTTGGCGGCAATTTCGAACGTGGTGCGGGTGCGGGTGCTGTTCTCAAAAAACAGGTTGAATACGCTCTTGCCGCGCAGCAGAGGCACCTTCTTGACCTCGCGGTCGTTGACCGAGACAAAGTTGGCCGCCGTATCCAGAATATGGGTCAGGATGCTCTTGGGTAAGCCTTCGACCGACAGCAGGTGCACCAGCTCGCCATGCTGGTTGAGTTGGGGATTGCGTTTGTAGAGCATGTCAGACGTCTTTCACATCAAAGCTGAAGGCTCCGGTCTCGCTGCGGGCCAAGGCCAGAGATTGATCCGCTGCCAGCGTGACTCGGGCGGCGGCAAAATCGGCCTGCACCGGCAACTCGCGGCCGCCCCGGTCCACCAGCACGGCCAGCTTCACACTGGCCGGACGGCCATAGTCAAACAGCTCGTTGAGTACAGCGCGCAGCGTGCGTCCGGTGTAGAGCACGTCGTCCAGAATCAGGATGTCGGCGCCATTCACATCAAAGGGCAAGACCGTCTGGCCACCGCTGGAGAGGCCGCGCTGGGCAAAGTCGTCGCGGTGCATGGCCGAAGAAATTTTGCCAGCCTCACCGGGCAGGTTGAGGTCTTTTTGCAGGCGCTCGGCCAGCCACGCGCCGCCCGAGGTAATGCCGACCAAGCGGGTAGTGGCTGGGCACATCAATTGCACTCCGCGCAACAGTTCGCGGTACAGCGCCTCCGCATCCAAAGCCAAAGTGCTCACAGCAAACTCCTTAAAAACTGTTCCAGAATGATGCAGGCCGATTGTGCATCGGCATCCTTTGCGCCACTGGCCAATGCCTCGGTGGTGGTGTAGCGCTCGTCCACTTCAAAAACCGGCAGAGCGAAACGGCCATGAAGTTGGCGGCCAAACTTTTTGGCCCGTGCCGTGTTCTCATGCGCCACCCCATCCGGGTGGTAGGGCACGCCAATCACAATCGCGTCGGGCTGCCACACTTTCAGACGCAGGGCAATTTGGGCAAAACGTGCATCGCCTTCTGCGTGCACTGAACCCACCGCCTGTGCGGTGCGCATCATGCGGTTGCCCACCGCGATGCCGGTGCGCTTGAGACCAAAATCAATGGCCAGAAAGGTATTTAAATGGGATGGCACCGCCTGCTCATTGATGGGCGGCTGTGCAACGCTCATGCGTGCCCCACCTGGGTTGAGATCATCCACGACTGCAGGCCCAGCAGCGACAAGGCCTTGTCGTAGCGCTGTTCCACCGGGGTATCAAAAATGACGCTTTGGTCGGCGTCCACCGTGAGCCAGCTGTTCTCTCCCAATTCGGTTTCCAGTTGGCCTTCGCCCCAGGCCGAATAGCCCAGCGTGACCAGAACGCGCCGTGGGCCATTTCCGGCAGACAGTGCTTCGAGCACGTCTTTGGAGGTGGTCATTTCCAAGCCACCAGGAATGGCCATGGTGGATGCGTAAAGGCTTTGCTCCGGCGCATCGCCAGCAACAGCGAGCAGCGGTTCGTGCAGCACAAATCCGCGTTCAATTTGCACCGGCCCACCTTGGAGCACTGGACTGTCGGTCAGATCCGTGCGATTGAGAGGCAGATCCACTTTGCCAAACAGGGCGGCCATCTTGATGTCGGCCGGTTTGTTGATCACCAGTCCCAATGCGCCACGCGGTGTGTGCTCACAAACATACACCACACTCTTGGAAAATATCGCATCTTCCAGTCCGGGCATTGCGATCAGGAAATGATTCGTGAGGTTGATGGATGCAGAATCGCTGGACATAAACGGATTTTAACGGTTGCAATGCACAAGGAATTTGATACAGGGCTGGTCTGGCTGCGCCGCGACCTGCGGCCACACGACAACGCAGCCCTCTGTGCAGCATTGCAGTGCTGCAAGCAGGTGCATTGCGCGTTCGTGTTCGATCGTGCCATTCTGGATTCGCTGCCCCGGGCCGACCGCCGGGTGGAATTCATCCGTGAGTCACTGGTTGCGTTGGATGTCCAGCTACGCCAATTGGCCGGCAAACCGCAGGCCGGACTGATCGTGTGCCATGGGTTTGCCACCACAGCGCTGCCCGCCCTGGCGGTGGAACTGGGCGCAGACGCCGTATTTGCGGCCCACGATTACGAACCACAGGCCATAGAGCGCGACGCGATGGTTCGTGATGCGCTTCAGGCCTACGGCATCCGCCTGATTACCGTCAAGGACCATGTCATTTTTGAGCGCCACGAGGTGCTGACCCAAATGGGCAAGCCCTATGGTGTCTTCACGCCCTATCTGCGCGCATGGCTATCCAGGCTGGGCGACCAAGCCCCCCTGCACTATGACTGCGAACCCCATGCCAGTGCCCTTGCGGATCGCCCTGCTGCACACGCCAAGGCGGTACCGGAACTCAAGTCATTGGGTTTTGTACCGACCAATTTGTGTGCGTTGGGCATCGTGCCCGGCACCGTGGGTGCCAACGCCTTAGTGGACAACTTCTGGGAACGCATGGACCACTATGACGAGCGGCGCAACTACCCCTCAGTCAAAGGCCCCAGCTACCTCAGTGTGCACTTGCGCTTTGGTACGGTGTCGATCCGGCAACTGGTGGGACTGGCACTGCAACGCAAGCTCAGCGGTAGCGTGGGCGCCTCCATATGGCTGGCTGAACTGGTCTGGCGGGATTTCTATTTTCAGGTGCTGGCCAACTTTCCCCACGTGTCGAACGCAGCTTTCAAGCCCGAGTACGATCGCATCGTTTGGGAAGAGGGCGACCTTGCCCAAAGCCTATTGACTGCCTGGTGCCAGGGCCTTACCGGCTACCCGCTGGTGGATGCGGCCATGGCCCAACTCAACCAGACCGGCTACATGCACAACCGCCTGCGCATGGTGGTGGGTAGCTTTTTGGTTAAACACCTTGGGCTGGACTGGCGCTGGGGCGAACGCTATTTTGCGGAACAGCTCAACGACTTCGATCTAGCAGCCAACAATGGCGGTTGGCAATGGGTGAGTTCCAGTGGTTGCGATGCACAGCCGTACTTTCGCATCTTCAATCCCATTACCCAGAGTGAAAAGTTTGACGCTGAGGGAAAGTTCATTCGTCGCTATGTTCCGCAGCTCGCTGGCTTGAGTGCCAAGCACATCCACGCGCCGTGGCTCGCACGGCCGGCTGATCTGGCCAGCGCAGGCGTCCAATTGGGCGAGAACTACCCGCTCCCTATTGTGGATCATGCGCAGGCCAGGGCGCGTACTCTGGCGCGCTACGCCGTGGTGCGCAAGACGCTTTAGGCTTCGACGGCTGCTGCGCAGTAACTGCGCACCAGACCCAGCAACTCATCTTCGGAATAGGGCTTGCCCAGGTAATGGTCCACGCCCAATTCCTTGGCATGCTCGCGGTGTTTGCCGGCAATGCGCGAAGTAATCATGATGATGGGTAGATCACGCAACTGGGCATCCGCACGGATGTTGCGGGCCAGGTCGAAACCGTCCATGCGCGGCATTTCGATGTCGGACAACACGACTGTCGGCTTTTCTTCCTGCAGCTTTTCCAGTGCATCCAGCCCGTCAGAGGCCAGCGTTACACGGTAGCCCTCGCGCTTGAGCAAGCGTTGGGTAACACGGCGCACCGTGATCGAATCATCAACTACCAAAATCAGGGGAACCTGATTGACGGCGGACACTTTCGACAATAGGTTGGCATCCGCTTGCCCGGCGCCACTCTGCGCAGCCACGGTTGCAGATCGATGCAAGGCTCGCGCTTGCTCACCATACACCGCCGCCAGAGCGACCGGGTTGTAGATAAGAGCCACCGCACCTGAAGCCAGCACCGACACGCCGGCAAGACCGGGCAATTGCGCCAATTGTGGACCCAGGTTCTTCACCACCACTTCTCGGTTGCCCAGGATTTCATCCACGTGCAGTGCCAGGCGTTGGCCGGCACTTCGGAACACTGCAACCGATTGGGTCTTGGTCGGCACTTCGTTGCTGAGGGCTGAGACCTGGAGCAATGCGCCAGCCCAGAAGAACGGAATGGTTTGTCCGCCAATTTCAAAACTATCTTGGGCATAGGCCTGCTCCATCGTGGCCAGAGGCGTGCGCAGCACTGTCTCCACCAACCCGGACGGAACACCTACGGTGAAATCGCCAATCCGCAACATTACCACCTGGGTAACCGCGGTTGTCAGCGGCAGCACCAGCTTGAAGGTGGTTCCGGCACCTTCGTGCGTGGCCGTTTCGATACGACCACCCAGCGAATTCACTTCGGAGCGAACCACGTCCATGCCAATCCCTCGTCCCGACAACTCAGTCACCTGGTCGGCAGTGGAGAAGCCTGGCATAAAGATCAAATTCGCCGCATCCGCCTCGCTCATGGCATCGTCAGCTGAAGCCACACCGTTGGCAATAGCCCTGGCGCGAATCTTCTCAAGGTGCAAACCACCACCGTCGTCGCTGAAAGCGACCGACACGTCGTTGCTTTCCTGGTTGACCTGGATGGTGATGGTGCCAGCGACTGGCTTGCCTGCCTGTGTACGCTGAGTGGCACTTTCAATACCGTGCGCAACCGAATTGCGCAGCAAGTGCTCAAACGCAGGGGCCATGCGATCCAAAACGCCACGGTCCATTTCAATCGATCCACCCAAAATGTCGAGTTTGACCTGCTTGCCCGCATCCTTGGAGGCCTGACGCACCACGCCATACAGACGCTCAGAGATGCTTTCAAACTCGACCATGCGTGTGCGCAACAGATCGCGCTGCAATTCACGCGCCTGGCGCCCCTGGGCGATCAAATCGTCTTCAGCTCCTTCAATGGAGCGCTGCAAATTGCGCTGCACCGTTGCCACGTCGTGTACCGACTCTGCCATCATGCGGGTGAGCTCCTGCACACGGGTGAATCGGTCAAATTCCAGCGGATCGAAAGCTTGCGCGGAATCTTTGGTCTGCGCCAGTCGAGACTGCATCTGCGATTCGGACTGCAATTCGACGTCGCGCAACTGGTGGCGCAATCTGTCCAGGTTGCCACTCAGGTCTGTCAGGGACGAGCGCAATTGGGTCAGGCGCGCTTCCATGCGGGCGCGGGAAATCATCACCTCACCAGCCTGATTGACCAATCGGTCTAGCAGTTGCGAACGCACGCGAACCGACTGACTGGCCAGCTGGCGCAGTGGCTGGGGCATGGTAGCGGCCCCGCGTGGCATTGCCTTAAGCGGCACAGTGACTGGTGCCAGTATTACCCCGGGAACGGCAGTAACGACCGAGTCTCCGCCCGCAGGTGTCAATGCGGCGACTGTGGGGACGGGTTCGTCTAACTCAACGGGTGCGGCCCCCAACGCATTGAAGGTGGCTTGCAGACCGTCAAAGCGGGTCAACAAAGGCTCTAACTGGACAGACTGGAGGTGCTCTGTGCCAATCTGTTCTATGCTGGACTCCATACGGTGGGACATTTCGCCCAATCGCATGGCACCGGCCAGGCGGGCACTGCCCTTGAGCGTATGCAACACTCGCAATACTTCGTTGCGGGCACCCAAGTTGTCGGGATGACCCACCCATTGGCGCAGTGCTGAACCCAACTGCGGCAAAAGTTCGACGGCCTCTTCCTCGAAAATCGGAAACAGGTCTTCATCCAGGTTGTCGACAGCATCGATATCGTCATCGTGCGCCTGTGCCACAGTCAGGGGTGCTGCACTGATGACCAACGCCGCAGGCGCTTCAACTTCGACCGTTGCCAAAACAGGGGCTTCAACCTGCGCCACCTCAGCGGGCATCTGAATGACCAACTCTTCATCGTCGGGAGCGATCAGATCGTCGTCCAAGACATCGCCAATGGAGTCGATCGTGGGGGCGGGGAACTCGGTTTGGATAATGGCTTCCAGCGCTTGCCGGATGGCGCCATCGGACTCCTTGAGGAAACCGGCAGCAAACTGGTGTAACAGACGACGAATGTCTTCTGCAGCATCACAGAACACCTTCGCCTGCTCGGTCGTACCTTGGCGGTGCAATTGCACGTGCTGTAACGCATGCTCCAACAGTCGTGCCATTTCGGAAAGCGCGGAGAATCCGACAGTGGCAGAGCTGCCAGACAGGGAATGCGCCAGCGCCACCACCGAATCGGGCAATGGAGGCAACAATTCAAGTGCCCACTCGCTCAATTCAACCTGCAGACGACGCGACCACTCGTCTGCCTCGTTTAGATACACGTTATACAGAGGGATGCTCAGGCGCAAATTGCCAATGACCTTGACTTGCTCTTCGGGGTCATGAACTACAACCGGCTGTTCCACCGGGGTATCGGTGAATTCCGCTACCGATGTGTCAGGCTCAGGCATTAAACTGGGCAGAGGTGCCAACGTTGTCGCTTCGAACGAGACAGACGGCGACTCCAGTGGCATTTCTTCGGTTGTGACAATCTCAACAGCGACAACATCCGGCGCAAAGTGACCCTGCACCGATGCAATCGCGGGAAGATCAGACTGGTCTGCAACAACTTTCTCGCCAAAATCGAAGTCACCAAAGTCAATTTCAGTAACCTCGGTTGCCCCCTGAAAGTCGGCGGCGGCCTTGCGTTGATTTTCCACCTCGAACGCTTGCGTGGTCTCAAAACCAAACGTTTGGGTAGCGGCAAAATCTGGACGCGTGTGTTCTTCCAATCGTGGCTGAATGGGTGCGAATTCAACGGTGGGTTGTTCCGCCACAGCGGGTTCATGCGCAACTTCTGCAGTCAGCTCTTCCAATGCTTCTGGTGCAATGACGACGGCAGGTTCCTGAGGTGCCAAAGCGGACACCCCGGCTGGCGCAGGTACGGACGAAACTGGTTCCGTTACGTCAGGCGTGACCAGTGCGATCCACTCACCCCGCAGGCGCAAAGCGTCGGCCGATTTGCGGAAATCCTGGACATTCCAAACCGTAGGCGAATGCGCCGCAATATCATCGACCCAACGACCGAAGGCGTGCATGGCCGTACTGGACGCCTGGATCAATTCATCGCTGGCCGGACGTTGTTCAGCCAGCCAGTTATTGAGTAGCTGCTCGTATGCCCACGCAGATTCACCAAAGTCATTCAGGCCGACCATGCGCGAACTACCCTTGAGCGTGTGAAACGCACGACGCAATGTGGTTTGATCCGCCAGATTGGACGGATCTTCGACTAGTGCTTTGGCCGCAAGAAGCCCGTTCTGTACGACTTCGCGGGCTTCTTCCAAAAAGATATCGATCAATTCGACTTCGTCTTCAGACAACTCCTGCGCGACCGGACTCGACACAACCGACGGCGTAGTGGCAACTGCCGGCGCAACTTGAACGACGGCTTCTGACGCCTGCGGCTGCGACGTAGCAGCCATCACAAAAGTCTGGGTAGCGTCCAACGCGTCGGGTAGTTTCTCGTCCGTAGCGCGCTCGCGGCCCATCAGCGGCTTGAACTCGCCCGCATCGTCATCGTAAATAAACAATTTCTTGGCCAAGGCACGCTGATAACTCAGCATGTCGATCAGGAACCCCATGGCACCCAGGCTGTTACCCAGCTTTTCAAAGACGCCGCGCCGCACGGCACCTTCATCGATATCATCGACCAGGAACTGTTCGACACTGGCCCGCATGCGTAGGGCCGCCAGCGAGGGTTGGTCCAGACCCAGCACCGAGAATACGCCGCGCATTTGCGCCAACTGGCTGGGCACCTCGCGTAAAGGTGCTTTGTCCTGCGGATTTCGGAAAAACTGGTCGAGTGACCGCTCTACTTCCCCCAAGGTGGTGCGCAGTTCGTCCACCACACTACCCATGGTCTGCCGATCACTCACACGCCGATACAATTCCTCCATCCAGGATTCCAGTGGCTCAGGTTGCCCGCCGCTACTGACATGCTCCAGCCGTTGCGCCAGTCGGGCGCTGCGTTCGGCCATATGGGAATCGGTAGGATCCAGATCATCGTACGCTGCTTCGAGGTACAAAATGGAAGTGGCGACTTCCATGGCCACAGGTGCCGGCGGAGCAATGCCCGTGCGTACCGTAGCGTCAATGGCGCGCATCAATGCACGACCTAGTTCGCCACTTTCAGGATGCAGCTTGACCACTGACTCTGCAACTGCGCCGAACTGCTCGGTAGCCACCTTGAGCCGGTTGGTATCGCCACCCGCCAATGCCGACCACGTTTCAGCCGCAGCCGCAATGCGCTTGCGCGCCAGCACCATCAAGGCGGGATCAAAGCGTCCAAACTGCTCCGTTTCGTACTGGACGGGTTTGTACCGTGCCAAGCCGTAGACTGTTCGCACTGCATTGAGCGCCTCGGCACCAGCTTGCGAGGCTGGGATACACAAAGAGCAAAAGAAAACCAACTCATGGGCCAAACGGTCGGAAATACTGGCATCTCCTCGGGCCAGTGATGCGTATTGCCGCAGAATGCGTGACGCTGCACGTTTGGTATAGACATCATCCGGGCACAGACCCAACGTGATGCCTTCGAAAAATGCGGCGCTGATGGTCCAGAAAACACGAGGCTCAAGGATCGATTGGCCTGCGGCCAATCCAGCGCACTCTTGGGCCAAACGGCGGGCCGATTTGGATTCTCCACTGCGCATGACCTGGAGAACTGCTTGATCCATGTGACCACGAAGGCCCGGCGAATATCCCAGCGCGTCGACCACAGGTACTGCAGGTACATCCAGCCAACGCCATTCCACGGCCCATAGGTCTGCGGGATGCGCGTGCTCACCACCCGACAACTCCAAAACAGCACGGTATTGCGGGAACAAGGCTACAGATGATGCAGCCTTACCTTTGAGTACACCTTCGAGGTATTCGGTCAGAGCAAAGCTGGCGCGCTCGACCTTGTTGGCGGCTTCCTCACTGCACAGCTCGGGGCGCTGAACAAATCGTTGGGCCGCTGTTTCCATTGCCCGCAACATCTTGGCGGGCGCACCCAAACCGACCATTTCCAGAGCGCCAACAGCCTGGTGTAATTGTTGGCGTGCAATCCGCAAGTGGCTGGCATCTAGTTCGGCCAGATTTGAGCCACGAGCCAACTCCGCGTCACGCACAAACCGCCGCAACGCCTTGGTGGCGCCGTCCAGGGACTTTCGCAGCTCGTCCAGAACCCAAGCCAAAGGGCCTAGATCGCTGACTGCCAGTTCATTGTCGCCGGAATCGGCAGAGTTCGAAGACATGGATTCGGGCTCTCCTGGAATCACTAATCTGAGGGCGCAAGTACAGCGCGACTATCAGCTAATTTTGAAACGCGACACCGATTGGCGTAGCTCTTCCGCCATACGGGACAATTCCCGCACCTGTGTTGCTGTAACACGAGTACCTTCACCCGTCTGCTCAGTCACGGCAAAAATGTGCTGAATATTCTCGGCCACTTCGTTCGCCAACCCGGCTTCGCGGGAGGCAGAGCTGGAAATCTGCTCAATCAGATCAGCCACCTGCCGCGAAACCCGGTCAATTTCGGTCAGTGCAGTACCTGCGTTGTCGGACAACTTGGCACCCGCCACCACACCCTGCGTGGAACGTTCCATAGCGCCGATCGCATCCTGGGTGTCGGTCTGAATCGCCTTCACCAGCGCCGAGATCTGGCGCGTAGCATCCGCTGAACGTTCAGCCAGCCGTTGCACTTCTTCCGCAACCACCGAGAAGCCCCGTCCTGCTTCACCGGCAGACGCCGCCTGAATAGCAGCGTTCAACGCCAAAACGTTCGTCTGTTCGGTAATGTCGGAAATCAGCTCGGTGATCTCGCCAATTTCTTGAGATGATTCACCGAGTCGCTTGATGCGTTTGGATGTTTCCTGGATCTGGTCGCGAATCGAGTTCATACCCCCAATGGCGTCTTGCACAGCTTTCAGACCGGATTCAGCAGCCTGCAACGACTGGCGGGCTACGGTGGCGGACTCCTGCGCCTGGGTGGACACCTCGTTGATGCGCCCCGCCATATCCACGACCGAACGACCTGTTTCACGAATCTCGTGCAATTGCTCGTTAGAGGCAGCCAACAGTTCGGTGGATGTAGCATCCACATCCGAGGTCGTCTGCGCCACCCGTGACGCAGTGTTCTGCACGTTGGCCACCAGCGATCGCAACTCTTCCACCGTATAGTTCACCGAGTCGGCGATGGCACCAGTGATGTCCTCGGTCACCGTGGCTTCCTGGGTCAAATCGCCTTCCGCCACGGTCTGCAATTCGTTCATCAGCCGCAAAATGGCCGCTTGATTGGCGTCGTTGACGCGTTTGGCCTCGTGCTCCTGGCGTTCCGCTTCGACTCGCTGCTCTTCTGCGACGACCTGGCGGCGACGGCTATCCTGCAGCTGAACATACGACAGACCACCCGCGCAGCTCAATGCAAAGACAGCGGCCAGAATCAGCAGCGCCAGTGCGCCACCACCGATACCGGTTTGTGCCTGCAACTCAGCCTGAACTTCTTCCAGGTTACGGCGCAGAGGCTCGCTGTCGGCAATGATGGCGTCTTGCGCTTCACGGGCAGATACCAGACCTTGCAAGTTACCCAAAATCGCGCTGGCCTGAATCCGCGTCTCTTCGTACATTTTGATTAGTGCTTCCAGTTGTTCACGCGTTGCGGCGTCCTTGGAAGCCGCAAGGCGCAACTCGGAACTGCCCGACAGTAGCCCTTGGGAAATCTCCTTGAAGGTATTCAAGTCCTTACCCAACAGAAACACCGCTTCGGGACTAACGCCTTCCGCAGTCAGGAACTCGTTGGAAGACTTGCCGATACGCTGGGTCAACATCACAAGTTGACCCACCGCGGAGATTTCGACCGAAGGCGCGTTCTGTTGCAATTTCATTGCCAAAATCGCTTCGGCAATTTCCAGCAAATCCGAGGATTGGCGGTTGATTAAACGCAGCGCCGAACCGACTTGCGTCAAGATTTTTTGCTGACCCATCACCGATTTGGCACTCTTTTCGGCCCGATCCACCAAAGGCATGATCTTTTCCAACTCATGCACATACGCCTCACCGAGTGGTTTTAAGTGCAATTCATCGTCACCACTTTGGAGGCCGCGCGTGTTCTTGGAGAGAACGCCTGAGCTGTCTGACACATCAGGAAAGGCCTGAGCACTACCCACCACGGCCTGAGAGACCGATTTGGCCAACCGTTGAGATTGCATCAGGGCCTGACCGGTTGCACCCAGTTGCTGAGCCACCTTGTCCGATTGGTTCAGGGCATAGAAACCGACACCCACCAGCAACAGCAATGAAGCACCCAACAATCCAAACAGCGTTCGCTGCTGCTGCACCACCGAGTGCGTACCCAAACCAGGAACCGATACCAGATCGCCTGCCGCTTGAGCAATCGGCTCGCCAGATTCCGCCTCTCGCATGGGCGCGCCACGCTGGGCATTGACCGGCACCTCGTCCTCCTGAACTGTCTCGGCGCCGGCAACGCCTGATGAATCCTCTGGCATAGCAAGACTCAACCGCGAATCCAGGTCCGATTCAGACGGCTTTTTGGAGAAAATATTTTTTAGTTTATCGACGACGGACATGGTAGGACCTTACGGAGTTCTAAGCGCTGATACTTAAAAATTGAGGGGTTTGAGACAAGATACGCAAATCGATTTCCTGCCATTGCTCGTTGGCCGAGTTCTTGAACTGGTTGCCAAAATAGGCTGGCGCATCTGGGTCTGATGGCTCGGACGACACAAAGGCATCCACACCGCGCAAACCCAGAAGACCGTCTACCTGCAACGCACAATTCACATCAAGGGCTGTATTGAGCGTGACGACACTGGGCTCTTGGCCGGCAGGTTCGGCCCGTGCATGACCCGTGTCAATTGCAATAAAGGCCGCCAGGTCCACCACCCCGTACAACCCACCCCGGATGTTGAGCACACCACGGAACCAGTCGCGCGCATAGGGCACGACCTGTAGGCTGGACAAGGGAAAGATCTCCCCGGACTGACCCAATGGAAACAGAAGATTTCTCCCGCCAACCCGCACGGCCAGCCATGCTACAGACACACCCTCTGTGCGAGCCGCTTGCAGACGGCTAGCGAGTCGAGTCTGGAGTTCCCTAAGTGCTTCGCGATTGGCCATGAGACTGCCGAATCAACCCAAGGCCTTGATTTTGGCAAACAGCTCAGCGGGATCCACCGGCTTGGTGATGTAATCCTTGGCACCCTGGCGCATGCCCCAAACGCGGTCGGTTTCCAAGTTCTTGCTGGTACAGATGAAGATCGGCACCTCAGAATATTCGGGTGTGCGATTGATGGCACGGGTCAACTGAAAGCCGTTTTGGCCGGGCATCACCACATCCATCAGGATCAGGTCGGGCTTTTCTTCAGCCAAACGTTTGAAGGCCTCATCGGCATTCTCTGCGGAGCGCACTGAATAGCCGTTCTTCTGCAGCAAATCTGTGAGAAACATGATCTCGGTTTTTGAATCGTCAACGATGAGTACTTTATTTATTGCCATCAATTAGCTCCTTGCATTACTGCCCCGAATTGCCGCACGGCCTGCAGCAACTGATCTTTGGTGAACGGCTTGGTGAGATAGTCCTGGGCTCCCACCATGCGGCCCCGCGCTTTGTCAAATACACCGTCCTTGGACGATAACATCACTACAGGCACACCGGAATATTTCGCATTGCGTTTTATGATTGCGCAGGTCTGGTAGCCATCCAGCCGGGGCATGAGGATGTCGCAAAAAATGAGTTGCGGTTGGTAATCGTTGACCTTGGCCAGGGCATCAAAACCATCCTCTGCCAACATCACGTCATGACCACCCTGTTTGAGAAATATCTCGGCGCTGCGGCGAATGGTGTTGCTGTCATCAATGACCAGAACTCTCACACTGGATGCTGCGTTACTCAAAAGGGGTGCTCCTGATCATGGGTGGACGTTTTGCCATTCAAATCTGAACCATTTCAAAATCTTCTTTGCGTGCACCACATTCCGGGCACGTCCAATTCATCGGCACATCGGCCCAATGGGTGCCTGGTGCAAGGCCATGTTCGACGGCTCCCGCCGCTTCGTCATAGATCCAACCGCATATCAGGCACATCCACGTCTTGGTATCACTCACAGCTTAAAGGGCCTTCGAATAGAATGCAAGGATTGTATCGAAGCAGTATCGGCAAAATGCCCTGTATCAGTCCAAACTGCGCCATTCTGTCTGCTGACAAACCCTAAGACAGGCCCATTCATGTCGTCCTTACCAGACCCCACCGCCGAGATTGAAGTCGAGGAAGACGGGCCAATGGTTGCGTGATGGTCTTCAACGCCAATGACCCCAGTGGCGCGGGCGGAATCACAGCCGACATCACATCCATTGCATCGATCGGCGCCCACGCATTGCCCGTCATCACCGGAGCCTACGCCCGTGATAGTGCCGAGGTATACGACCACTTTTGCATGGACGACGAAGCCGTTACAGAACAGGCTCGAACCATCCTCGAAGACGTTCCTGTGCAAGTTATCAAGACGGGTTTTGTGGGCTCCCCAGAAAACCTCAGCGCCATTGCCGAACTGGCTTCGGACTACTCCGACATCCCGTTGGTGGCCTACATGCCCGACCTGTCGTGGTGGCAAGAAGACCAGATTGATCTGTACCAAGACGCCCACACGGAGCTGCTGCTGCCATTGACTACCGTGTTGGTTGGAAACCACAGCACCCTGTCGCGCTGGCTGCTACCGGAGTGGAGTGCCGAACGCAGTCCCACCGCGCGCGATATTGCCCGCGCCGCCAATGCATTCGGCGTGCCCTACACACTGGTCACCGGTATCCCTTTGCCGGACCAATTCATCGAAAACACGCTGTGCACCCCCACTTCGGTGCTTTGTAGCAACAAGTTCGAGCGCTTTGAGGCCGTGTTTTCTGGCGCAGGAGATACCCTGTCGGCCGCCCTGGCCGCCTTGATCGCCGCCGGCACTGAACTAACGGAAGCCACCAATGAAGCCCTGAGCTACCTGGACCGCTGTCTGGAAAGCGGCTTTCGACCCGGCATGGGCAATGTGCTGCCCGATCGTCTGTTCTGGGCGCATCCCGAGCCCGACGACGAACCTCCCCAAGAATCCTCCTTTGAAATCTCACCCAATGACACCCGCCACTGACCGCAACCTACAACTTTTTGAACGCGCCCGACACGTCATTCCCGGTGGCGTCAACTCTCCCGTGCGCGCCTTCAAGGCCGTGGGCGGCACGCCGCGCTTTGTCTCGCGCGCGCAAGGTGCCTACTTCTGGGACGCCAACGGCCAGCGCTATATTGATTACATCGGCTCTTGGGGACCCATGATCCTGGGCCACGGCCACCCCGCCGTGATGGAAGCGGTGCAAAAGGCCGCGCTGGACGGCTTCTCGTTTGGCGCACCCACTGAGCGCGAGGTCGAACTGGCGGAAGAAATTCTCAGTCTGGTTCCCAGCATGGACATGGTGCGCCTGGTCAGCAGCGGCACCGAAGCTGGCATGAGCGCCATCCGCCTGGCACGCGGCGCCACCGGCCGCAACAAGATCCTCAAATTTGAAGGTTGCTACCACGGACACGCCGACGCACTATTGGTCAAAGCCGGCTCCGGCCTGGCAACTTTTGGTCATGCCACCAGTGCCGGCGTACCTGCCGAAGTGGTGCAGCACACCTTGGTTCTGGAATACAACGACGTCGCCCAACTCGAAAAAGCTTTTACCCTGCATGGCAAGGATATGGCCTGCCTGATCATTGAGCCGATTGCCGGCAACATGAACTTTGTACGTGCCTCCATCCCCTTCATGCAGCGTTGCCGTGAACTGTGTACCCAATACGGCGCCCTATTCATTTTTGATGAAGTGATGACGGGTTTTCGCGTGGGTCTGCGCTGTGCGCAAGGCGTGTACGCAAAATCCATTCCCGGCTTTGAGCCCGACATCACGGTCTTGGGCAAGGTTATTGGCGGTGGTATGCCGCTGGCGGCTTTTGGCGGCAAACGCGCCGTGATGGAACAACTCGCCCCCTTGGGCCCGGTGTACCAGGCTGGCACTTTGTCGGGTAACCCGGTGGCGACGGCCTGCGGCCTGGCCACACTGCGCGAAATCAAAAAACCCGGCTTTTACGAAGCCCTGGGGGCTAAGACCCAAACGCTGATGGCGGGTCTAAAGGGCGCTGCCGACAAGGCGGGGGTTCCCTTTAGTGTGGACTCTGAGGGCGGCATGTTCGGATTCTTCCTGTTCGATACCCTGCCGCAGAACTACGCCAAGGTCATGACCACCGACAACCAGCGTTTCAACACGCTGTTCCACGGCATGCTGGACCGCGGCGTGTACTTTGCACCAGCGTTATATGAGGCCGGTTTTATGAGTGCCGCGCATACCGATGCTGACTTGCAAGCCACTGTCCATTCAGCAGTAGAAATTTTCAATTTGCTATAAAAATAGTAGCTACTTACGTAGTATTCACGAGGGCTAGGGGTCTATTTTCAAAATGCCATCTTGCCTGCGGTCGCACTGTTAGCGCCGAGGGACAGTGTAGACATGGTGTAGATCTCTGCGATGTTGTTCTTCAGGCCACGGTAGCGCACTTCCACAAATCCGAACTGGCATTTGATGATGCCCCACCTTGGCCCGCACACAATGCGCCAACAGGCTCAGGGAAACACCGTCAGCAAAAACTCACCCGCCCGGTTTCAACTTGCCAACCGGGCAGGAAAGTATCGGAAATGGACCGGCGACTCGACGCAGAGTCTTCTCAACTGGCTGCGCCCAATTGTCCCCAACAGTTAGGGATACACACCGGTAATAGTGGCTTTACCCAGAATGTAGGATTTGAAATCGATCTCGAATTTTGCCCGGTTGTATTCGGGTATATAGCTGAGGAATGGTGCGGTAACGGCTAACGCGTACACCGTCAACTTGTACGTGTGCTGTGAAGTTGCGTCAGGGCCAAGGTATCCGACAGTGCCATTTTTATTGGAACCGTACAAAGTGCCGTTTTGCAACAACAAGTCTTCCCCCTCACCAATGAGGGTCTTCGAAACCGGCAAATTGAAAACACCCCAGTGCCGGCAAGCGCCCAGTCCGGGTTGGCACGGAGCGGTTTCATCATCCATGACAATGGCAAACCTGTCCGTACCGACAGGAATATCACCAATACTCAACTGAGGTGAAATATTGCTGCCACCAACTACGGTTGCGGCAAACTTCAATGGAATCGTACTGCCAGCCGAAAACGGGGCTTGCGTAATTGACAGATTCGTATCGCTGGCCGTTATCGTCACAATTGCAGGAGCGCCATTGGTCTTAGTGTCATTCACCGTCAGGCTGATGACATAAATGCCGGCGATATCCGGGGCAAACGTGGGGTGGGCGGATGTGGGGTTGAATATCGTGGTTTTACTCACCTCGGGCATGGAAACGAATGCCCAAGAATAGGTAAGCGGATTGCCGTCGGCATCCATACTTTTCGAGCCATCAAGCGACACCGTTGATCCGACCAAAACAGTCGGCGCAGCGCTTGCAATAGCAACTGGCGGAACGTTACACCGGTTCACACTTCCAGCGCAATCCGTGCCACCTGAACCACCACCACATCCTGCGAGCAAAGCAGCCATCAGGCCGAGACCAATAAACATTCTCATTTTGTACACCCCAAAAATATTACCCAAACATTGTGCATCACACATCAGACGAACTCAAGCGCCAGCCTCATTTGCTAACAATTTTGACCATTCTGCCTAGATATGGTGCCGCATTAGCAACTCCGCAGACTTCGACTGGCACTGGTTGCAGGTACTATATTGAGCTTGTCAGCCAGCTTAATCTATCAGGATCTATTCATCATGAGCATCACAACAGTAGGCATCATCGGCGCAGGAACCATGGGCAACGGCATCGCACAGATTTGCGCCACATCGGGCATCAACGTCGTGATGGTCGACATTTCTGAAGCCGCCGTGGCGAAGGGCATGGCCACCGTGGCCGGCAGCCTGGACCGTCTGCTCAAGAAAGAAAAAATCACCGCTGCCGACAAAGACGCCGCGCTGGCACGGATCAAAGGCAGCACCAGTTATGACGACCTGAAGGCCTCGCAGCTGGTGATCGAGGCGGCCACCGAGAACTACGACCTCAAGGTCAAAATCCTCAAGCAAATCGACGCTATCGTACCGGCCGACGTGATCATCGCGTCCAACACCTCATCCATTTCCATCACCAAACTGGCTGCCGTGACCAGCCGCGCCGAGCGCTTCATCGGCATGCACTTCTTCAACCCGGTGCCGATGATGGCGCTGGTGGAAATCATTCGTGGCCTGCAAACCAGCGACGCCACGCACGATGCCGTGCAGGCCATGGCCAAGGCGCTGGGTAAGTCACCAATTACCGTGAAGAACGCACCCGGCTTTGTGGTCAACCGCATCCTGGTGCCCATGATTAACGAAGCGTTTTTCGTGCTGTCCGAAGGTTTGGCCACACCAGAAGACATTGACGCCGGCATGAAGCTGGGCTGCAACCAACCCATAGGCCCCCTGGCCCTGGCCGACATGGTGGGCCTGGACGTCTGCCTGGCCGTGATGGAGGTGTACCTGGCCGAGTTTGGCGACAGCAAGTACCGCCCTTGCCCGCTTCTGCGCGAGAAGGTTGCAGCCGGGCACCTGGGGCGCAAGTCGGGGCGTGGGGTGTATCAGTACTAAGCGCTTGCCATTGGGATTGCCTGCTGTGTAGGCGAGACCGGTCCGTGGTGGCAGATAGGGTGTTGGAACGCGTGGCGACGCCACCCGTGTCCGTTGGAAATGGTACTTTCACAATCGACCAGAAGCGCGGACTGGCTGGAACCGCCCCCCCGCACCCCGTGTAAGTGCTTCCCCCCCCCCCCCCCCCCCCCCCCCCCCCCCCCCCCCTCCCCCCCCGCGGAGCCATGTCACCAAATCCCAGCACCCCCTGACAAGTTCGCATTAGCGCCAACAGCGCCGCGCCGGCCGATCAATGAAAGGATCATCATGACGAGCAACTCAAATGCGACACGCCGCCGATGTCAAAGAGCGCAGTAGGCTTCAGTCGGTAGTATTTTTCCTCCACTTCCTGCGACTGTTCGGCGTAGGGCTGCGTCATCACTTTCTGCAATTCGCGAACCAAGGCGTAGTCCCCCGCGCTGGCTTGGCTGTATGCGGGCGCAAGGAACCACTCGCGCAAGATGTACTTTGGATTAACGCGTTTCATCTGCGTGGAGATATCCTCACGGGAGCGGGATTCAGAAGCATTCGCGTCGCCCGTGCTTGCGCTACCACTACTGCTACCGACCAGCGACTGCCACATGGCGAGCCAAGCTGACCAGATCGCGTCCATTCCTTCAGAGGCCCCGTAAAAGCTTTTTTTGAGCGGACCAATATCGTCCGGCAGTGTTGAGAGCTCACGGAAGAAAATGGTGTAGTCCACCGGCGTCTGCGCCATGAGTGTTTGAAGCCCATTGAACAATGCCGCGTTAAACGTGCCGAGCCCCAGCTTGGATGCCCACATTTGCTCCAATTGCGTTTGCATCTCTGCCGAGAATCCACTGCGAATTTCGTCGAACTGTTGCAAGCAGTCCTTTTGCGACGTCAGTGATGTGAGCAATGGCTGCAATGCAGTACAAAACATATGGAAGTTGCGCTCCGCTGCGACGGGTTGGTTCAAGAACGCGAAGTGCTGTCCGCCACCCGTCCACGGCTGGTAGTACGGGCTAAACACCTCGCAAAACCCGAACGGACCGTAGTCCAGTGTGAAGCCACCGGCCGCGCAGTTATCGCTGTTGAAGTTGCCCTGGCAGTAGCCCACGCGAATCCAATTCGCCACCAGCGCGGTCAGGCGGCTGCGAAACGCGCGCGCGAGCAAGAGAATTTTCTCGGCAGTACCGAGATGTTTGTCGATGACGTCACCGTATTCGCGATCAATTAAGTGCAGGACAATCTTCTCAAGCTCTTGCAGCGCTTGCGGGTGCTCCTGCTTGCGGGCACGGCGACCGAAAAGCTCAAGTTGGCCGACCCGAATGAAGGACGGTGCAACCCGTGTCGAGATGGCGACTGCCTCCGATATAAACCTGTCGGGGTCCCTAGCGCGCGACCCCTGCGAATACCACGGTCGCTGGACCTTATCGGACTTCGAAACGTACAAGCTCAAAGACCGCGATGTTGGCACGCCCAGCGCGTGCATGGATTCCTGTGCCAAGAACTCCCGAACGCTCGACCGCAGAACGGCGCGGCCGTCCGCACCGCGGCAGTAGGGCGTGCGCCCGCCGCCCTTCAGCTGCATTTCCCAGCGTTGGCCGTTGATGACGACCTCCAGCACGGAAACTGCGCGGCCGTCGCCGTATCCATTGCCGGTTTGGAACGGGCACTGTTGGGTGTACTCGGTGCCGAAGATTGAAAGTGCGTAGCCAGTCGCCCAACCGATCTTGCGCATGGGCTCTGGAACACGCGAGAGGTCACCGCAGAACATCCGCATGAAGTCGGCCGAGTGCGCCATGCTATCGGCGAAGCCAAGTTCGTGGAAAAACGTCTGGCTATGCGCAACGTACTCAGAGTCTTGGATTGGCGTCGGATTGACGGGAACAAAGTGGCCGGTGAAGACTTGTCGCGGTGCGTGGTCGACTCCATTTGCTTTGGCGTCAGGATCGCAATTGAGCGTGTCCACGAGCGAGTAGCTTGCCAATTTGGCAAGATCGTCAAGTGTCGCGACGGTTGCGGAAGTTTTCAGATCTGGTGTATTCGTCATAGGGGCACTGTAGTGGAGCATGGTTTCTCTGGGTGGCGCGTGGGTTATACAGGCAGCGCATGAAAGCCCAAATGTTTTAAACGACTGGTTTGTCACAGCTTGATCTGTCAGCTGTATCTCGGCAATCGACACAAAGCTGACTTCCGCTCCATCGCATTCGCTGCCCGGCTGGTCATCTCCCAGCCTTGCGCCGCGCCCAGTCTTTGCCGCGTGGCCGCAACGCAACTCAGCACGCCATAATCCCGCTCAAGCAAATCCTGTGAGCTTGCAACCCGGAATGCACCATGGCCGAACAAGAAACCTATTACGAAATGCTTTGGGACTGCCCCCAGTGCGGCACGTTGGGCCTGCTGGGCGACAGCCACCGGCACTGCCCCACCTGTGGCACGGCGCAAGACCCGGCCAAGCGCTATTTTCCCAAGCCGGGTGAAGAGGTTGAGGCCAAGAACCACCAGTTTGTGGGCGCAGACTGGCGTTGTGTCTATTGCAATTCGCCCAACTCGGCAGCCGCTGCGTTTTGCACCAATTGCGGGGCCGGCAAGGACGGCACCAAACCTGTGGCTTTGGTGGCAGACACGTCAGCCGCGCTGCCAGAGCCTGTAGCTGCGCCAGCCCCACCACCCCGGCGCGGATTGGGCTGGGCGCGCTGGGTACTGGCCGCATTGGCATTGTTGGTGGTTGGGTTGGTCTTTTTGTTCAGCAGCACCAAGGAAACCACGGCAACCGTGGCGCAGCGCAGTTGGGCGCGCGAGATCCAGATCGAGCAGATGGGCCGTGTGTCGGACTCGGCCTGGTGCGACAGTGTGCCGGGGGACGCGTATGGCGTCTCACGCAACCGCGAGCAACGCTCAACCCGCCAGGTGGCGGACGGCCAGACTTGCCATGACGAGCGCATCGACAAGGGTGACGGCACTTTTGTCAAGCGGCGCGAGTGCACGCCGCGCTACCGCTCAGAACCGGTGTACGACGACCGCTGTCGCTACTCCGTCAACCGCTGGCGCTCTGTGCGCGCGGTCAAGGCAGGTACGCAGGAATCGTTGATGCCGGTGTGGCCCAGCGCGGGCAACCTCAATGCCAACTTTCTCGGTGGTAACAGTGGGGTGGGCGCGATCGGTTCTGAGCGCCAGGGTGCACGGCGCGAGACCTATGTGCTGGTGCTGAGTGCAAACGGCAAGACATGGACTTGCAACGTTTCTGAAACCGTGTGGAGCAAATACCAGGACGGCGCGACCGTCCCGCTAAAAGTGCACCTGACTGGAGGCGCCGACTGCGCCAGCCTGCAATAAAGCGGGCCAGCGTAGCGCACACCTTTAGGCATTGAGGTAGCGCCCCACCAGGTGCTGGCGGAAGTAGAGGGCGTTGAGCGGTTCACCCGTGGCGCGGGTAATCAGTGCATCGGTGCTCCAGCGGCTGGCCTGGCTCCAGATGTTGGCGTCCAGCCAGTTCATCACAGGTGACAGGTCGCCACCGGCAATGCGCGCATCCAGATCGGGATGCCGCGTGCGGATGGTGGCAAAGTACTGTGCGGCGTACATGGCACCCAGCGTGTAGCTGGGAAAATAGCCAAACATGCCAGACGGCCAATGGATGTCCTGCATGCAACCGTTCTCGTAATTGCCGGCCACATCCACGCCCAGGTAGTCGCGCATCTTCTGGGTCCACAGCGCGGGGATGTCGTCCACCTCAATCTCGCCGTCGATCAGGGCACGCTCGATTTCAAAGCGAAGTATCACGTGGGCCGGATAGGTCAGCTCGTCGGCATCGACGCGGATAAAACCACGATGGACGCGGGTGAAGAGCCGGGCCAGGTTGTCGGCATCAAACGCGGGCTGATCGCCCAGGTGCCTCTTGATCAGCGGTGCAATCAGCTGCAAAAAGGCCGGGCTGCGCGCCAATTGCATTTCAAACGACAGGCTTTGACTCTCGTGCACGCCCATGGAACGCGCACGCCCAACCGGAAGGTGCAGGGTATCGCGCGGCAGGCGCTGCTCATACCGTGCATGTCCGGTTTCATGGACGATGCCCGACAAGCTGGGCGCAAAAGTGGCCTCGCTGTAGCGGGTGGTAATGCGCACATCCTGCGGCACGCCGCCGCAAAAGGGGTGGGTAGAAATGTCCAGCCGCCCGCCCTCAAAGTCAAAGCCCAGCAGACCCATGACGTCCACGCCCAGGGCGCGTTGGCGCTCCACCGGAAAGGGGCCAATGGCGGCGACTACGGTTTCGTGTTGTTGCCGCTCCATCACCTGGGTGATCAGTCCTGGCAGCCAAGTCTTGACTTCGCCAAACAGCGCGGTGATGGTGCTCTCGCGCATACCTGGTTCAAACTTGTCCATCAGGGCTTCGTAGGGCGTGACTCCGGTGGCATCGGCCAGCATGTGTGCTTCTTGGCGAGCCAGCTTCACGACCTCGCTCAGGTTGCGGGCAAAGCCGACCCAATCGTTGGCCTTGCGCTGCGTGCGCCAGGCATGCTCGCAGCGGGCAGCGGCCAGGCTTTGCGCCTCTACCAGGTCTTGCGGCAGGCGATTGGCCATTGCCCAATCACGGCGCATCTCGGCCAAACTGGCCTGGTCAGTGTCAGACAAATTGGCCTTGGCTGCGGCTTCAAACTGGGCTGGCAAGGCTGGGTCGGTCAGGGTCTGGTGCATCAGCACCTGCAACTCAGCCATGGCTGCGGCACGAGACTCGTTGCCTTTGGCGGGCATCATGGCCGCCTGGTCCCACCCGGCAATGGAGGCCAGGTGGCTGAAGTGGTGCAGGCGCTTGAAGGTAGCGTGCAGAGGTGCAAGGGTAGCTGTACTCATGGCGTGCTCTTGGGAATGTCGCGCGTGGGCACGCTGCGGTTGCAAATATTGCTGTGCAAGGCGCTGTGCACCGACCAGCCACCAATGGCGTGGCGACTGGCTTCCACCAGGGCGGTCCAGGTAGGGGTGTCGGTGCGCAGGATTTCGATGGCGGGCTGCTCGCCCACCGGTATGTCCGCCAGCATGCGCGCGCGGGTGATGGGAATGGCCTGTTCCGGTTTCTCATAAAAACCCATGGCGCCGGGGCCGCGTGGCAGTGATGCCAGCACGTCCATGCCTTTGACCACACGGCCAACTACTGTGATATTAAGGTCCAATACCCGTGGGGCCTGGCCAATGATGGCGTATAGGCTGGTGCCGTTGCTGCTGTCAAGCGGGTTGCCGCGTGCAGCGCCCACCACTCCATAGCAGTGGGCAATCCAGGCCTTGTTTTTGGCGGGATCGGCAGCCACCGGCATCCCATCCACAAAGCCGCTCACCGGCGCCCAACCGTCTGCATCCTTGAAGTGACTCAGTGGCAATCCCTTGTAGGCAATAGAAAACTCGGCAGGCAGGCTGGCGCGTGCACTGCCCAGGGGCTTGGCTTTGTCCTTGTCCTCGTCATAGGGGTCAGCCCACTGGGTGACATAGTTGTCTTGTACCCGCACGACACCAATGCCGGTGTAGAAGCCCTCTCGCGTGAGGATACGGATATTGGCAACATGCTGTGGGGCAAAGCGCGGTGCGAGTTCGATGATGACGGGCTTGCCTTGGAGTTCCATGACCAGCGTGTTGTCAGGGTCCAGACGGCGCCAGTCGCCGGGCGCGGCGTTCTTGATGATGTCGGCCTGGCTCACGCGCGCTGGCTGGGGTTTGGCCATGGCAGCAGATGCCATGGCCATCGTTGCCAATACTGCCAGGCAAAAAAGTGGGATACGGTGCATGGGCATGGCCTTTACTCTTTCAAGGCCGATTTGCCCATTTGCCACAGCAAGAAGCTGTAAATATCGGCAGTCATCGCGTTGCGTTGCGTGGCAGTGCTCCCCATGCCGTGCCCAGCCTGCATATCCAGGCGCAGCAAGATGGGCTTGCCACTGGTGGTTGCGGCCTGCAAACGGGCAGCGGCCTTACCGGCGTGCCAGGCATCCACACGCGGATCGTTCATGCCCTGGACCAGCAGCACGGCGGGGTAGGCGGTGCCATCCTTGATGTGATGGTAGGTGCTCATCTCCAGCAGTGCCTTGAACTCTTGGGAATCTTTCGCGGTGCCGAACTCTGAAATGTTGGTGGCCCCATTGGCGCTGTCTTCGGCGCGCACGGCATCCATCACACCCACATCGAACACGGCGGCGGCAAACAGTTCGGGCGCGGTGGTCACCGCGCGCCCAACAAAAATACCGCCGGCACTGGTCCCCATCACCGCTAGGGTTTTAGGCGTGGCGTACCCCTGCGCGATCAAATACTGGGCGCAGGCCACACCGTCTTTCCAGGTGTTGGGCTTGGTTGCCTTCTGGCCCGCGCGGTACCACGGGTCACCGTTGACGCCGCTGCCGCGCACATTGGCCAGCGCCAACACACCACCCTTTTCGAACCAGGCCACGCGAGCAGCCGAGAAGCCCGCCGTTTGGGAAAACCCGTAGGCACCATACGCATTCAGCAGCGTCGGGTTGCTGCCATCGAGCTTCAGCCCTCTGCGGTAAAGCAGGGTCATGGGCACCTGCGCGCCGTCATAACTGCTGACCTCAACATTGCGCACTTCCAATTCAGGCAGATTGGGCAGTTCGGGGTTGACCCGCAGCCCGGAATTGACCGACAGTTCGCCACGCAGTACATAGGTTAGCGGCATTTGGGTCCAACCACTCAGGGTGTACATCACATCCCCGTAGGCATGTGCCGGTTCATCGCTCAAATAGGCGGCCCCCTGGAACGGCATGGGCACATCCATACCCTGGGGCTTGCCTTTGGCATAGCGGCGCAGCACTATGTCAGTTCCGTGGCGCACCGCAGTCACCAATGAATCGCGGGTGAGTGCGAAGTCCTCCATCACGCCGGTGGCCGGCGAGGCCGCCGCCTCCACTGCAAACTTAAGCTCGGGTTTGCGCAAGTCCAAGCGCATGACATGCTTGCGCGGTGCGTTGGCATGGGTCATAAAGAACAGATCGTTGCCACGCAAGGCAAGGTTGGTGATCTTGTCTTCATAGCCCGAAATCTTCGTCCAGGCCATGGTGGGCTTACCCAGATCGGCTACGCGACCCAGAAACAGAAAACCTTCGGGCAGGGTGGTGTCGGTGGTGCGGGCAATCACCCAGGGGCTACCCGGCACAAACAGCAGCGAACCCACATCCAAACGGCCCAGACCCAGGTTGCGCGTCACCGTGGGGCCGAAAACGGCCACGGCCTTGTCCGCCGCTTCGCCCACGGTATGCAGCATCACGCGGCTGTCCATATAGGCTTCTGACTCGGGTTCGCCCGGCGTGGGCACCTTGAGCTGGTTGAAAGCCAGTGAGCGGCTGTCGGGCAGCCAGTTCACGTCGGGTTGGTGAACCCGCTCAAAAACAGCAGCGATGTCGTGACCGGACTCCACATCCAGAATGTGCAGTGAAGCATCTTCCGAGCCACCGGCAGATACGCCATAGGCCACGTATTTGCCATCCCAGGACGGGCGGTAGTAGTTTATGGCATGGGGCACGCCGGTGCGCTTTGCCTCTACTTCCGGGTCCATCAAAATGTGCTCAGCCCCACGCGTCCCTACGCGCATGGCCAGCTTGAACTGGCGTTCACCCTTGGCACGCTTGAGGTAGTAAATGCGGTCACCCGGCATACGGGTGATGCGGGTGATGGCATCGCCACTGGCGGAGGTCAGCTCGGTGATGCGCTTCTCCATGGCATCCCGCCCGGCAATCCTGTCCAGCGTGGCACGGGCATAAGCGCCCTGCCCTTTGAACCACTCCTGCACGTCCGGCGCACGAAGATTTTCCAAGTAGCGGTAAGGGTCCGTGAGCGTGACGCCATGCAGCGTCTCGATCACTTCGTGGATGGGCGCCACGGGTGGAGCGGGCACCTCTGTGGCACTGCACACGGCAGCTGCGGATAGCAGCCACGCGCCCAGCACCACGCAAGCCTTGGTTGGGTACAACCTTTGCATAGTCACCTTTCATTGAACAAGGGCGACAGCATAACGGCTCTGGCACTACCTTGTCACGGCAGCAACGTCGACCTCTGCTCCCGCTTTGTTTCAAGCGAGACAACGGTGTGATACTCTGAAACACGCAATCGAAACTTCGCCTTTCACTGACTCAACCATCCTAGCCCACAACCATGAAAATCATTCTGTCTGGACGGGTCACATCCGCCAAGGGGTACGCACTCAGAGCTTGGATTCTGTGTGCAACGGCATTGACTCCCATACTTGCATACAGCCAGATCAACACATTGGATGGAGAGTGGATGGGAGGCCTTGCCTGTGGAGAGCTTCAGACACCATCCGCACGCTCCACCAAAGCGTTCACAGCCGGCGTGACCTTGAACACATCGATGGGCTCCATGCGCGGAACGCGCCAGAATAACGAAATCCTCGAAACTTACTCCGGGTCGATCGACCGAACAGGTCGAGTGACCCTGGACGCCAGCGGCCACTGGAAAGGTGATCCCAGCAGGGCATGGCGCATTCGACTGCATGGCAATCAGAGTGGCTCACGTATGGTGTTGCGTGGCCCGATGGAATCACCAGACGGCAAGACCCAACTCAGAGCCTGTCATCTGGAACTGAGCAATCCAGCGGTGGAACAACGCGCGCGAGCCAACAGCAAGCCGTCGCCCGTGGTGCCTAAGACGAGCGTACGACCCACTCACCCGGCAGAACCTGCGCGCGAGCCCCCGCCTCCTGCAGGCCAAAAGCAGCAAGGTGAACAGGCACAAGCGGCGAAGGCGCTGGAACAGAAAGCTATCGAAAACGCAGCGGAAGAGCGGGCTATTACAGCAAAACGACAAGCTGACGATGCCACCGCCGCAACAGCCAGGACACAAGCGCTAGAGATTGAGAACGCACGCCTGCTTGCTGAAAAGGCAGCCGCAGAACGGGCTGCAGCCGAAAAAGCGGCAACGGAAAAACGCGCTGCAGACGCCAAGAAGGTGCCTATCAAAGCGCGATCGACGATGGATTTATAACAACGACCCTAGTGGAGAAAAAATGGCCATACAGACCAAAAAAACCGAAGAGCTCTTTCTTAAAATTGTCAAAGTAGCCGTGCTTGTGTTCATGGGCCTGGCATTGCTGGCTGTCATTGCTCTCGGGCTAAACGTGGCCTATCAGATGGCCAAAACACCCAACGAACCAGCCCCAGCGCAAAAAGCGCCGGAACAACAGGTCACTATGGACGATCTTAAAAAATACCTGCTCAAGGACGACAAGGCCGGTGAGCAACAGCCGTCGCAATCATCCCCAAAGCCCTTGGCCCCTACCCTGCGTTACCTTGAAGATGTCACCCGGTTGTACCGATGCTCGGTCGAGTTTGCAAAAAAGGTGGGGGCCGAGATTGAGGAAGAAGACAACGCAGCAGCAGCGCAACGGGTGGAGATTTTGCGCACCCAAATCGAAGAGGCCGCAGCCGACAAGCGCCGGGGCGAGCGCTGGGTCAAGGCAGCGACCGAATTCACCTGCGCGGCGCTGGCTGATTCCAGCATCATTGCCATGCGCAAGGAAGGAAAGCTCAAAAGCGTTTTCTATCCGGTGTTGAACTTCCACAAAAACGCTTGGGACGCCATTCAAGATGAAAAGGCCCGCTTCGAACAGGCCGAAAGTGACCGGGTGGAACAGGAGCGTTTGTCAGAGGCTGCCCGCATCGCATTGGCACGCAGCAACGCTCTATCCAGTGCCATCGCGGCGGCCGTCGCATTTGGCACATTCATGTTGTTAGCCATCTACTTGCTGGGCGCCAAGATTGAAACCAATCTGCGCGAGATCAATGGGTCCATCCGTGCAGCAGGCGGGTCGCACGTGGAGTCCTAGCGAGCCAAAGAATTTATTTCTGCCCGTCTGGCCGGATGGTGACCTCAACCTGCATGGTGGTTGCCACTGGTTCTGCGTCGCGCAGGCCGGGATTGAATCGCGCCTTCAAAAAGTCGCGCCGCACCAGCTCGGCAAAGATATCAGGTAAGTCTGAGGTCTCGACCACCACGTCATCCACCGCACCGGCTGCATTGATGAACAGGCTTAACACAATGGTCCCGGACTCGGTTCTGCCGCGCAATTCGGGCATGTCCAAAGGAATGTCTTCAACCACCGCCGGCTGCGTGTCCAACGATTCGGCAGGCCAATAGCCATTTGCAGGCCCCGGCGCGCCGGTTGCTTCGGGTTCTTCGGGCTTGTTGGCCTCAGGCTGTGCCTGCTCGCGCACCGTGGCCTTTTCAGTGTTCGGTGATTTGCGTTGGCTGGGCACGGCGACCAGAGATTTGTCGACCGGGACGAATCGCGCCTTGACCACCAATCCGTTGCCCCGCACCTGCGGCTTGCTGCTCCAAAACCTCAAAGACGACGGCGCAAAAACTGCGAACAGCAACACATGCAAGGCACAGGATGCAATGATTGAAATGGCGAGCCTTGACTTGCTGTAAGACGCCTGAGGCTCTAACAATTTCCGATCAATTGAAAAATTTGACATGCGACAGGATTATCCCAGCGTGACTCACTCTGGCGCAGGAGCAACCTTTCACCAGCCTTGCGCTGGCATTTCCGCTAGAGTGCCCCTCCCGGGGGAGTTTCTTCCGCACACCTTCTATCCATAAGGAATCCCATGTCCATTTCACTCTACACCACCAGTGTTCCCGTTTTCAAACAGATGCTGCTGGCACTCAGCGACGTGCTGAGCAAGGCCGATGCGCACGCGCAAGACCGCAAAATTGACCCTGCAGCCTTGTTGCAGGCGCGATTGTTTCCCGACATGCTCCCCCTGGTCCGTCAGGTACAGATTGCTTGCGACTTTGCCAAGAGTGTCAGCTCACGGCTGGCGCAGGTCGAGGTGGCGGCCTACGAGGACAACGAGCAGAGCATTGCCGAACTCCAGCTGCGCATATCCAAAACCATCGCTGTGCTGGATGGCTTGACCGCTGGTCAGTTCGAGGGCAGCGAAACACTGGACATTGTTTTACGCCCGGGAACACCCAAAGAGAAAAAATTGTCCGGCCAGTCGTACTTGCTGGCCTACGGCTTGCCGCAGTTTTTCTTCCACGTCACGACCGCCTACAACCTGCTGCGGCACAACGGCATAGAGATCGGCAAGAAAGACTTCATGGGCACTTACTGACAGCAGGCGCCTCAAGTCGGCATGGCACTACGCCAGATCAAACCACACCCCATACGATTACTATTATATTTGTAGCTGCATACGTAATCTTGATGAGGGCTACAGCCTGTTTTGTTCAATAATTTTCCCGCGTAGACAGGTTACGCGACGTGGCATCCAGAAGCTTGCCATGAGGCAACATTTTTCGATAACCTGGTAAATTTGGACGGTCTGCTATGCTCGTGACATGACAGTAAGCGAGCAAGCTTGGTCGCGTAACAATTCCGGACAAGCCTAGCGACAATTTGGCGCCAGGGACGCTAAATAGTGTCCTCAAGCAGGCCGGTCTAAAGTGAGGTTTTATGCGCTACGCAATAGTCATTGAACAAGCAGAAAATAATTTCTCAGCTTACGTGCCGGATCTGCCCGGGTGCGTCGCAACAGGTAAAACCCTTTCGGAGGCGGAAGATGAAATTCGGGATGCCACCGTCTTCCATGTCGAGGGTCTGCGCGAAGATCACTTGCCGGTTCCCCCTGGCCTAAGCCATGTCGAATACGTTGAAGTCGTCGCATAACTGGCTACTCTGTGCGGTCTGGACATCGCGGACTCCTTCTTGGGGAACAATAAAGTGTCCGTGAAATTGGGGGCAACTCCAAGTCCAATAACTACACCTTACTCCCGGCGGACTCTGACCTGTCGAAAGTGGCGCAGACGCACGGATGCAAGGTGAGACTGTATGAGCTCTATTTTGCCAATCGACACTGACCCACACCTACAGGAGGCGGTTTCGCCGCAAAGTGTGGCGGTCCGGTCATTTTTCCATTAGGCGTCAGAAGTCGCATGCATGCTCCCGAGTTCGTCGATAAGTCCACTGATCCAAAGGCGTGGCGCAAACACTCCCGAGCGCTAAGGCACTCAGCCAATGTTCTGTGGGATGACTTCGTCGAGCTTGTCACGCAAGCGGTATCACGGGCGAAGGCGAAGAACGAGATACCAAACTTAGAGTTAGCCATCGAAGCGATCGAAACGGTAAAACTGTTATACGGGCTAGCCCTGGAAACGGCGCTAAAAGCTTGGCTCATCGAGCACTCACCAGAGAAGATCGAGATCAGAATAACAATGAGTGGCGACGGATCACCTAAACATGCAGAGCTGAAGAGTTGTGGAATCCCGCCAAACCAAGGACACAACATACTTGCTCTAGCAGAAGCTGCGGATGTTTTTGGGAAGGGTTTCTCAAACGTCCTGAAAACCGACGGTGACCGTGCTGCACTTAGGAATATCTGTAGGGATCTCGGGGAGGTGGTCGTCTGGCGGGGAAGATATCCAGTCCCCATGTCGTCATTCGATCCGGTTTCGCCTGATCCACAGGTTCCAGTGGCGGCATTGGCCCACTATCTGCGAGACTGGCTTGACCCGCTTCTCGATGCCCTACTTGTTTAACACTTCAGAACAACTACTCGCGCATGAGTTCGCGGTTGCGTCGAACCCTTAAATATATGGACTCCTCCACAAGTTCAAGAAACTGACCGATAGTTTGCCTATTTGGGAAGCGCCTGCACCATACCCGATTTTAGTTTTGCCGCCCTGAGCCCTTTTACCAAAGAATTGGCTAGGTAAACGAGCCGCTAGCCCTCGTCAAACATAAGCAAGCAGCTCCTAATTCAGTAGCAAGCCACCCAGCTACCCCAACTCAAACCGCACGCCCTGCGCCAGCGGCAGTTCACGTGAATAGTTGACGGTATTGGTCGCCCGGCGCATATAGGCCTTCCAAGCGTCCGAGCCGGACTCGCGGCCACCGCCGGTCTGCTTTTCGCCACCAAAGGCGCCGCCGATTTCTGCGCCCGAGGTGCCGATGTTCACATTGGCAATGCCGCAATCCGAGCCCGCTGCCGACATAAATTGCTCGGCCTCACGCACATCGGTAGTGAAGATCGATGAGGACAGCCCTTGTGGCACTCCGTTGTTGAGCGCAATCGCCTGTTCCAGCGTTTCATACTGCAGCACATAGAGGATGGGCACAAAGGTTTCGTGGCACACCACCGCCGTTTGCGCGGGCATCTGCACCAGGGCCGGGCGCACATAGTAGGCATTGGGGTAGCGGTCTTGCAGCACCCGCTCTCCGCCAGCCACTACACCACCTTGTTCGCGTGATTGCTGCAGGGCCGCTTGCATGGCGTCGAACGCGGCGCTATCAATCAGCGGCCCAACCAGGGTGCCGTCTTCCAGCGGCGAGGCTATGGTGAAGCTGGCAAAGGCGCGGGTCAGGCGCGCCACCAGATCGGCATGGATGGAGGCGTGCACAATCAAACGGCGGGCCGTGGTGCAGCGCTGGCCTGCGGTGCCTGCGGCGGCAAAGGCCACGGCGCGCACAGCCATGTCCAGGTCGGCCGATGGCGCGACGATGATGGCGTTGTTGCCACCCAGCTCCAGCAGGCTGCGGCCAAAGCGTGCTGCCACGCGCGGACCCACGGCCTGGCCCATGCGGGTGCTGCCGGTGGCCGACACCAGCGCCACCTGCGGATGGTCTGCCAAGGCTTGGCCTACATCGGCCACACCCATCAGCAACTGCGACAGGTTGCCGGTGTTCACTGTGCCAAAGCGCTGGCAGGCGCGGTCAAACACGGCCTGCACCGCCAGTGCGCACAGGGGGGTTTTTTCGGATGGCTTCCACGCCACGGCGTTGCCGCACACCAGCGCCAGCGCGGCGTTCCAGGCCCACACCGCCACGGGGAAGTTGAAGGCGGTGATGACGCCCACCACGCCCAGCGGGTGCCAGGTTTCCATCATGCGGTGGCCGGGGCGTTCAGACGCAATCGTCAAACCATACAACTGGCGCGACAGGCCCACGGCAAAGTCGCAGATGTCGATCATCTCCTGCACTTCGCCCAGGCCTTCGGACAACACCTTGCCCGCTTCCAGCGAGACCAGCGTGCCCAACGCCTGCTTGTGGCTGCGCAGCTCTTCGCCCAACAGGCGCACCAACTCGCCACGCTGCGGCGCGGGCACACTGCGCCATGCCTGCTGCGCCGCATGGGCGCGCGCGATGACGGCTGCCACCTCGGTCAGCGGTGTGGCATGGACCTGGCCCAGCGTGGCGCCATCGATGGGGGAGCGTGAACGCAGGTCGCCGCCTGCATGGGCGCTGGCGGGCACGCCAAGCGATGCCAGAACGGTCTGAATGTCAGTGGAATGTGTGGGCATGGTGATTCCTCAACAAGGCTTAACCGATGGACTCGACCTGGCGCGACTGCTGGTAGGCGCTGCCAAAGCGGTTGGCCAAAAAGTCTGGCAACTCTACCTGCTCCTGGCGGATGAAGCCGGACTGGGGCAATTTGCCCTCGCGGAACAGGTCCACAGCAGCGCAAATGCCGGCCGCTGTGGTGATCTGGATGGCGCTCAAAGGGGCCTGTTCGTTGCGGTCGGCAAAAATCTTGCGGGCAAATACTTCCTGCACCAACTGGCCGTCGCGCTCGCCACTCACGGTGACAAACACCAGCACCACGTCCTGCATGGTCAGTGGAATGGAATTGCGCAGGATGTTCTTCAAATTCTCCTGGTCAAACTGCATGCCCAGTTCTTGCAACAGCATCTTCATGATGTCGCAGTGGCCGGGGTAACGCACCGTCTTGTAGTCCAGCGTTTGCACGCGGCCCTTGAGGGTTTCGCACAGCGTGCCCAGACCACCCGAGGTGTTAAAGGCTTCGTATTCAGTGCCGTCCAGCGAGAAGTGTTCCAGACCTTCGAGCGGCAGCACTTCAATGATCTGGCCGTCGCGAATGGCTTCGCAGGGGTGGCAATACTCGTTGATCAGGCCATCCACACTCCAGGTCAGGTTGTACTTGAGCGAGTTGGTGGGAAAGGCCGGCAAGGCACCCACGCGCATCTGGACTTCCCGCAGCTGGGTGAACTTTTTGCTCAGGTGGTGGGCCACGATGCCGATGAAGCCCGGCGCCAAACCACACTGCGGCATGAAGGCGGTTTTGGCACCGTCGGCCATCTGCATGATGGCGCGTGTGGCGGTCACGTCTTCGGTCAGGTCAAAGTAGTGGCAACCCGCCTCCAGTGCCTGTGTGGCCGCCATGATGGCCAGGTGGTAAGGCAAGGCGTTGATGACGGCGTCAAAACCCTTCAGCTCTGCGCGCAATGCGGCGGCGTCGGTCGTATCAACCTGCGCGGTTTTTATCGGCAAGTGGGCCAGCTTGGCCAGGGCATCGGCACTGCGGTCTACTACTTTGACCTGGTAGTCCCCGCTGTTGGACAGCAAGGTAGCAATCGTCTGGCCAATGTGGCCCGCACCCATCAAAACAACGCGCATGAAAAGTCTCCTGAAATAGTGGTTGGTATGCAGAAAGTTTAGGCGCGGTGGCGGACATAATGCACAGTCACTTTGACGAAACAGATGTATTGAATGACAATTTGTCATACATCGTTAACAAATCGACCAAATGGCCACACCACCCCAAACCCAACGTACGGCCGGGTTGCGCGACCAACTGGACCGTGATCTTCTGGCTTTGCTACAGGCCAATGCCCGCACGTCCACGGCCGACCTGGCACGCCAACTCGGCACGGCACGCACCACCGTGCTGGCACGATTGGCCCGCCTGGAGCGCGAAGGCGTGATTGCCGGCTACACGCTGCGGCTGGGGCAGGATGTGCTGGACCAAGGTCTGCAAGCGTTTGTTGGAATCACCGTGCAACCCAAATCCGGACGCGACGTGGTGCGCCAACTGGAGCGCATGCCCGAGGTGCGCCAGCTCTGCGCAGTGAGTGGCGAATTTGACTACGTAGTGCTGTTGCGCGCTGAAACCGCGCTGCGCATGAACACCCTGCTGGACGAAATGGGCAACTTTGACGGCGTGGTCAAGACCACCACATCGGTGGCGCTGGAGTGGAAGATCGACCGAACGTGATCTGACCGGGTTTACAATCGCGCCATCAGTTCGGCAATCTGCCGGTCTGTAAACGCTAGGGGTGCTGGGTGTCTTGCGATATCCGGCTGAGATAACACCCTGGAACTTGATCAAGGTAATACTTGCGCAGGGAAGCGTGATTGAACTGCTTGCGTCCACTTCATGGAGGGGTCGCGTGGCATGTCTGCACTCCCCTGCCGTCGACAAAAGGACTTTCGATGGCAACCCGTCACACACTGAAACTTTCTCCCACCGCCGCGGCGTTGGCTCTGCTATTTGCCGTGCCCGTTGGGGCACAAACCACCACCCAATACCTGGATGCAGTCACCGTCACGGGCAAGGCCGCCCCGGTGCTGGACATTGAACGCGCCGAGGTGGGCGGTTTCGGCCAGTCTTTGGCCAAAACCCCGCAAAGCATCACGGTGCTGGGCGCCGACTTGCTGGCCGCCACGGCCAGCAGCAGCCTGTCCCAGGCCATCAAGCTCGACGCCTCTTTGGCTGACAGCTACAACACCACTGGCTACATCGAAGGCCTGTCGGTGCGCGGCTTTTTATTGGACCCGGGCACCAACTTTTTGCGCAATGGCCTGCCCATTTCCAACATCGCTCCCATTGCGATGGAAAACAAGGAACGCGTAGAAGTGCTCAAGGGCGTGGCCGGCTTGCAGTCCGGCGTGTCGGCACCCGGCGGGCTGGTGAATTTTGTGACCAAGACGCCGCAGCGCGATGCCTTCACCACCGTGTCGCTGGGCGCGGATGGCAATGGCGGCAGCAAGGTGCACATGGATGCCAACACCGCGTGGGGCGCTGTCGGAGTGCGCGTCAATCTGGCGGTTGAAGATCTGCACTCCGTGTTCGACCGTGCCGCTGGCAAACGCGAATTTGCCAGCGTGGCGCTGGCCACCCAAGTCGCCCCCACGACCCGCGTGTCAGCCGATGTGGAATATCACCACAAGAAGCAACCCTCGGTCCCTGGCTTGGGCCTGCTCGATGCCAATGGTGATGGCGTAGCTGACACCCTGCCCGCACCGGTGTACAGCCGCCTGAACCTCAACAACCAGAGCTGGTCGCAGCCCTTTGAATCCACCGGTACCAACGCCCAGTTCGCCATCGATCACACCATCAGCACCGACTGGCAGGCCCGCCTGGGCCTGGGCATGCAACGCACCACCACCCACGACCGCCTAGCCTTCCCCGACGGCTGCAGCACCGGCCCCAATTACGTCTACCCCGGCCTGTGCGGCAATGGCGATGTGGACATCTACGATTACCGCAGCGAGAACGAAGAACGCAGCACCTGGGCCTGGGATGCCACGCTGCAAGGCAAGTTCTCCGCGCTCGGTGTGCAGCACCGCGTCAGCCTGGGCTTGAGTGGCCGCAATGCCAAGACCGAACTCAACCCCACGCAGGCCTACAACTGGGTGGGCACCACCAACATCGATACCCCCATTGCGTTGCCGGGCGATGGCACGGCCCTGGACCTCAACACCAACAGCCGCGAGCGCGCCGTGGATGCCTCGGCCTCGCTGGTCAGCAACTTGACAGCCAGCGTGCAAAGCTTTGTCGGCCTGCGCAGCTCGCACCTGAACCGTTCGAGCGAACGCAGCGATGGCTCACGCGCCATTGCCTTCGAGCAGACCGTGACCACCCCTTGGGCTGGCCTGGCGTGGTCACCTGTGACCAGCACCATGCTGTATGTCAGTTGGGGGCAGGGTGCGGAATTGGAGGCGGTGCCAAACCGACCCACCAAGTATGTGAATGCCGGCCAGGTGCTGCCGGCCCTCAAGAGCGAGCAAACCGAGGTGGGTGTGAAATGGCAGGCACATGACCGCCTGCTGGTATCCGCTGCACTGTTCAACATCGACAAACCCTATGGCGATGACCAGCCCACCGCCAGCGGCATTCCACTGCGGGTGGCCGGCGGCAAGACCGCGCGCCACCGGGGCGTTGAGCTGGCCGCAGTGGGCCAGGTGACTTCCCAACTCTCCCTGCAAGCCAGCCTGACCGTGCTGGACGCCAAGTACACCGCCGCCGTGGACCCCAACCTGGTGGGGCAGTGGGTCACCAACGTGCCCAAGGCCAAGGCCTCGCTGTTTGCCGACTACAAGATCGCATCACTTCCCGGCTTGTCCCTGAACGGTCTGCTCACTTCAGAGAGTGGCAAGACCGTCACCGCCGACGGCAGTGTGACCCTGCCATCGGCATGGCAACTGGACGCGGGTGTGCGCTACCAAAACCGCCTGATTGGCAAGCTCACGCAGTGGAGCCTGAACGTGGAAAATTTGACGGACCGCAGCTACTGGCGCGAGGCCCCCACCCAGTATTGGGGCAGCACCTACCTGTTTCCTTCCACACCGCGCACCGTGCGGGCCCGGGTGACGGTGGAATTTTGAGACCCCAACTCATCTGCCTTTTAGGTGCCGAGTGCACCGGCAAGACTACCCTGGCCCGTGATCTGGCAAATCAGTTGGGCTCCCTGTGGGTGCCCGAGTACCTGCGCCGATTCACCGCGCTCCATGGCCGTACCCCCCGGCAAGATGAGCAGAACCACATCCTGCAAGAACAATGCACGCTCGAAGAAGCCGCACTGCAACTGGCGCGCCAACAAGGCAAGGTCTGGGTGGTCTGCGACACAGCACCGCTGCTCACGGCCGTCTACAGCGACTGTGTATTTCATGACACTTCGCTGTACCCGCAGGCTTGGGCACTGCACCAACGCTACGCGCTGACTCTGCTGCTGGAAACCGGCATTCCATGGGTGGCCGACGGAGTCCAGCGCGATGGCGAGGCGATGCGCACCACCGTGCACGCGCGCCTGTTGCAAACCTTGCACCAATCCGCCCTGCCTTTTGTGCACATCGCCGGCACGGGTGATCAACGCCTGCAAGCAGCCCTGGATGCAGTGGAGCACCTAGCAAGCGGTTAGACTGGCCATTCGTTTTTTTGCAGGAATTCACCATGAGCGAACTTGTTGCCTACAGCCTGGAAGACGGCATTGCCACCCTGACCCTGAACAACGGCAAGGTCAACGCCTTTTCCCACGAACTGATTGCTGACTTCAACCGTGGTCTGGACCGCGCTCAGGCTGATAGTGCGGTGGTCATCGTCACCGGCCAACCCGGTATTCTGAGCGGCGGTTACGACCTGAAAGTCATGATGGCCGGCCCGCAGGCTGCCATTAACCTGGTGGGCGAGGGCTCTGCCTTGGCGCGGCGCATGTTGGCCCACCCCCAACCGATCATCGTTGCCTGCCCTGGCCACGCTGTGGCAAAGGGCGCCTTTGTGCTGCTGTCGGCGGACTACCGCATTGGGGTGGAAGGCCCTTTCAGCATTGGCCTCAACGAAGTGAAGATTGGCATGACCATGCACCACGTGGGCATTACCCTGGCGCGCGACCGGCTGACGCCACCGGCCTTCCAACGCGCCGTCATCAACGCAGAAATGTTCACCCCGCAGGGTGCAGTGATGGCCGGTTTCCTGGATCAGGTGGTGCCGCCCGAGCAGCTGATGCCCACCGCCCGTGCAGTAGCCCAGCAGTTGCAGAAACTCAACCCAGGCGCACACAAGGGCACCAAGCTCAAGGTGCGCAAGCTGTTGCTGGACACACTGGATGCCGCCATTGCGCTGGACAAGACCACTGCCCTGATGTAGCTCTTTAAGTAAAATGACCTCCTAGCCCTCGTCAACATTGGGTAAATCGCTCATATTTTTATAGCAAATTTCCCATATATGACTTCATCCCTGATTCGCCGCCTGGCACTGGCCCTGCTCATCATCGCCCTCTTGGTGGGAGGCATCTGGTGGGCCAAGCGGCCCAAGCCGATCGCCGTGGTGGTGGTGGAGATAGACCAGGGCAAGGTGGAGTCCAGCATTGCCAACACCCGCGCTGGCACGGTGGAGGCCTGTTTGCGCACCAAGCTCTCGGCCACCATGGGCGGGCGCATCGAAGTGCTGGCCGTCAAGGAAGGCGACAAGGTCAAAAAAGGCCAGTTGCTGATGAAGCTGTGGAACGACGACCAGCAGGCCCAAAGTACCCTGGCCCAGACCCAGGTGCAAAGTGCACAAAAGCGGGTTGTCGAGGCTTGCACCGTGGCCGCCAATGCCGAAGCCGAGGCCAAACGCCAGAGCGCCCTGTTCCAGAAGGGCTTTGTCTCCGGCTCGCGTGACGATCAGGCCCGCGCCGACGCCCAGGCCCGGCGCGCCACCTGCGACGCCGCCAAGGCTGATGTGGTGCAAGCCCAAGCCCGCGTGAGCGCCACGCAGGTGGAGCAAAAACGCACCGTGCTGTACGCGCCGTTTGCCGGTACCGTGGCCAAAATTGTGGGCGAGGTAGGGGAATACTCAACACCCTCACCACCCGGCGTGCCCACACCACCGGCAATTGACTTGATCGACGACACCTGCTTGTATGTGCGCGCCCCCATGGACGAGGTGGACGCGCCCAAGATCAGCGCCGGGCAGACCGTGCGCATCAGCTTTGACGCGCTACCCAAACAATCCTTTGCCGGCAAGGTCAAGCGCGTAGCACCCTATGTGTCGGCAGTAGAAAAGCAGGCCCGCACGGTGGACATTGACGCCACGCTGGACACCGACAAGACGCCGCCCAAACTTCTGGTGGGCTACAGCGCCGACGTGGAAGTGGTGCTGGCCGTGCGCGACAAGGTAGTGCGCGTGCCAACCTCAGCGCTGCAAGAAGGGGGCCGCGTACTGGTGGCCGGCGCAGACGGCACGCTGCAAGAACGCAAGATCAAGACCGGGCTGGCCAACTGGGAGTTCACCGAGGTATTGGATGGCCTGGCCGCTGGCGACAAAGTGGTGACCTCGCTGGAACGCGAAGGCGTCAAGCCCGGCGCAGCCTACGTGCTGGACGATAAAGCCAAGAAATGACCGCGCAAATCGAACTCGCTGGCATTGAGCGGGTGTTCCACCTGGGCGACTCCGAGGTGCACGCGCTGCGCAACCTCAACCTCTCCATTGGCGCTGGCGAATACGTGGCGGTGATGGGGCCATCGGGTTCTGGAAAATCCACCCTGCTCAACCTGCTGGGCTTGCTGGACCGCCCCAACACCGGCGTGTACCGGCTGGAAGGCCGCGATGTGACCACCCTCTCGCCGGATGAGCAGGCGCGCGTTCGCAGCCAGCGCATTGGCTTTGTGTTTCAGAGCTTTCACCTGGTGCCACGCCTGACCGCCGCCGAGAACATTGCCTTGCCCATGGTGCTGGCCGGGCTGGCGCCGGCACAACGCTCAGCACGGGTGGCGCAGGCACTCAAGGACTACGGGCTGGTGAATCGCGCCGACCACCGCCCGGACGAACTCTCTGGCGGGCAGCGCCAGCGCGTGGCCATTGCCCGTGCCACCATCATGCAGCCGGCCATGATTCTGGCCGACGAACCCACGGGCAACCTGGACCGCAGCACCGGCGAAGAGGTAGTGCGCCTGCTGGAAGGCCTCAATGACCAGGGCGTGACCTTGATCGTGGTGACCCATGATGGCGCACTGGGCAGCCGGGCCCGGCGCCAGTTGCTGATGGAAGACGGCGCCATCCAGCACGACACGTGCCGTGACCCGCAGGCCGAGCCAGCATGCGCAACACCGACCTGATCCGCTTCGCGCGCGACGCGGCCACCGGCAACCCTTTGCGCGCTGGCTTGCTGGTGCTGGCTATGTCCATTGGCGTGGCCTCCGTTGTGATACTCACTGCGCTGGGCGATGGGGCGCGGCGCTACGTGATGAACGAGTTTTCGTCACTGGGTAGCAACCTGGTTATCGTGCTGCCCGGTCGATCGCAGACCGGGGGGTTCAGCCCAGGTAACGCCATCACCAACACGACGCGCGACCTGACCATTGACGACGCCCAGGCACTTGAGCGGGCCAGCGCCGTGGCCCGCGTGGCACCGCTGGCCGTGGGCACCTCGGAGATCAGCGCTGAGGGCAAGCTGCGCGAGGTGCTGGTGGCCGGCACCACGTCCCAATACGTGGAACTGCGCAAAATGGCCATGGCCCAAGGGCGCTTTCTGGCACCAGGCGACTGGCGCCGTGGGAACAGCGAAGCGGTGATTGGCGCCAAAGTGCGCGACGAGCTTTTCGGTGCCAACCCTGCCCTGGGACAACTGGTGCGCATTGGCGACCGGCGCGTGCGCATTGTGGGCGTGCTGGCTGCCGCCGGCCAGGGCCTGAGCATGAATACCGACGAGCTGGTGTTTGTGCCCGTATCACTGGCGCAGTCCATGTTCAATAGCAACACGCTGTTTCGCATCATGATTGAAGCCCATGGCCGCGAGACCATCGACGCCGCCAAAGCCCAGATCACCGAAATCATCAAGCTGCGCCACGAAGGCGAGCTGGACGTGACCGTCATCACACAAGACGCGGTGCTGGCCACTTTCGACCGTTTGCTCAGTGCACTGACCCTGGGCGTGGCAGGCATTGCCGCCATCAGCCTGGCCGTGGCCGGCATTTTGGTGATGAACGTGATGCTGGTGTCGGTCACCCAACGCACCGCCGAGATTGGCCTGCTCAAGGCGCTGGGCGCTACGGGCAGCGGCATCCGCTCCGTATTCCTGACCGAGGCCGTACTGCTCTCGTTCACTGGCGCCGTGGTGGGCTACGTGCTGGGGTTGCTGGGTGCGGCGATGATTCGCCAGTTGTACCCCACGTTTCCGGCCTATCCGCCCGACTGGGCCGTGCTAGCCGGCTTGGGTACCGCCCTGGTGACCGGTATCTTGTTCGGCGTCATGCCAGCACGCCGGGCCGCGCAGATGGACCCGGTGCAGGCTCTCTCCAAACGGTAAGCCGCGACGACTAACACCATGTTGCTTACCGACGCCCTTCGCCTGGCCATGCGTGCAGTCACTGCGCAACGCCTGCGCAGTTTTCTGACGCTGTTGGGCATTGCCGTGGGCATTGCATCGGTGATTTTGCTGACCTCCATCGGCGAGGGCATTCACCGCTTTGTGCTGGCCGAATTCACCCAATTTGGCACCAACATTGCGAGCATCACGCCGGGCAAAGTCAAGACTTCGGGTCCGGCACCCACCGGCATTCCCAGTTCGGTGCGGCCGCTCACGCTGGACGACACGCTGCATTTGTCCAAGCTGCCCCAGGTCACCGGGGTATCGGCCATGGTCTGGGGCAACACCGAGATTGGCGCCAATGGGCGACTGCGCCGAAGCACCGTCAATGGCGTGGGGGCCGACATGCTCAACGTCTACAGCATGTCCGTACGCATTGGCCAGTTTTTGCCAAACGACGAACTGGAAAACGCCCGCGCCTTTGTGGTGCTGGGCTCCAAGCTCACCACAGAATTGTTTGGCACAGACAACCCGCTGGGGCAGCGCGTGCGCCTGGGCAATTCGCAGTTTCGCGTGATTGGCGTACTCGAATCCAAAGGCCAGTTTCTGGGTGTGGACCTGGACGATGCGGCCTACGTGCCAGTGGCGCGCGCCATGGAGTTGTTCAACCGCGACGGCATGATGAAGATCGACATCGCCTACCGCGAAGGCGTGCCCGCCGCCAGCGTGGTCAAGTCCATTACCCGCTTGCTGGAAGCGCGCCACGGCCGCGAAGATTTCACCATCACCACGCAAGAGGACATGCTGCGCAGCCTGTCCAACATCCTCGACATTCTGACCATGGCAGTGGGTGCGCTGGGCAGTATTTCACTGCTGGTGGGTGGAGTGGGTATCGTCACCATCATGACCATTGCGGTGAGCGAGCGCACCGGAGAGATCGGCCTGCTGGTGGCGCTGGGCGCGCCGCGCAACACCATCCTGGGCCTGTTCCTGGGTGAGGCAGTAGCGCTGTCGGCGCTGGGCGGCATCATCGGCTTGGTGCTGGGCATGGGCCTGGCCCAGATCATTCACCTGGCAGTGCCAGCCTTGCCGGTGCACACGCCGATCAGCTTTGTGCTGTTGGCCGAAGGCATTGCCATCGCTATCGGATTAGTGGCCGGTGTGCTGCCTGCCCGCAGCGCGGCACGGCTGGACCCGGTAGAGGCCTTGCGCTCCGAGTAGCCCCGTGGGGCGTCTATCATTTTTCGGTCAGTGTTTCGACCTGGCGTCGGGCAGTGTCAGCATCCTTGCCGTATTCGGCCAGATAACGGCTGCGCTCTTCGCTGCTCCATTCGGCCGATGAAAATCGGTCGCGTGTATAGCGGGCGCTGGTGTAGACCACGCCGCTTTGGCGCGCCATGGTGGCACGGTCGGGGAATCGGTCGGGGATCAGCAGGAAACCATCTACATCACGCAGGCGCAGTGGGAATGCCGGGTTTTTGTCCAACACCAGGGCACCAAATACCTGCAGCTTGAACTCGCGGCTTCCTGCCGCCACCTCGTCGTTGAACTGCAGTAGCGCAAACGGCACACCGTTGGCGTCGTCCACCCGCGCACTAACCACGTAGCGCCCAGCCTGTCGCACATTGGCCTTGAGGTAGAAGTTCAGTGACCCGGCCTCCAACGCCTCGCGCACGCCAGCCCAAGTGGCGGGCACGTCGGGCGTGTACACCACGTCAAACTGGGTCACACCCTGGCGCGAGTCGCTGGCTACCTCGGCCAGCAAGCGGATAGTGCCCGAGTAGTTGGCAAAGCCCTGTGTGGAGGGCGTGAGCCGTGCGGAGTACACCCCATCGCCGGCCTGGTCGTCGGCGCCCGCGCCATCGTCCGAGAACACCACCGAGGTCTGCGTCACTTTAATGGGCGTGCGTGAATCGGGAATGGACTGGGCCGAAGCATTGCGGACGATCAGCGGCAGGCTGTTGCCGCTGTCGTCCACCGCCGCTACGGTGAACTTGACACTTTCCGCGCCACTCAGGAACACCCGCTCCTGCGTGGTGCGCAGGCGGATACCGGACACCGCCTCACCGTTGGCGCCCCGCAGTTTCAGCTCTTCAGAAATGGGGGCAAAGGGACGCACCTGATCCGGGTGCTCGGCCATGGGACGGGATTCCGGCGGATAACGGGTGGAATCGCGGTAGCTGGAATAGACCTGCTCGGCACGCTCGTAGCGGCCACGCCAAAGCGTCAGCTGTTCTTGGCGGGCCTGCAGGCCGGCCGGGCTATAGGGCGAGCGGCCGTCGGTTCCAGTCCCTCCTGCTCCACCGGAACCGCCCCCCAATGTGGTGGCAGAACTTGACTGAACTTGCCGGTTGGCAGACGTGGCGCTCGCATCAGCCACCGGGTCGGCACCCCAGACGTACCAGCCCAGCACGGCTAGTGCAACGGCCGCGCCGCCCAGCCCCAAAAACTTCCAGCGCCGGTTCAAGCGTCAGTGCCGTCCATGCTGGCAGCCAGCCGCCCTTTAGTTGGCATTGGCGGCCATGTCGGCGCGCACCTTGGATACCACGCCGCCCCACGCACCATTGGTGTAATGGTTGAAGGCCTCCGTGTTGTCACGGAAAGCGACGCTGTGGTAGCTCCACTTGGCCTTGCCACCTTCGTTGGCGGCGGTGCCCATGGTTAGGTCATTGCAAAGCCAGTCGGATGGATTGCAGAAACCCGCACCACCGCTGCCAGAAACGCCGCCTGAGGAGTGGTAGGCCACAGCCTCGTCGTCCTGCCCCGGCAACACGCCCGAGTACAGCGTGCCCTTGGCTCCGGCATACATATAGAACCACTTGGCGCGGGTCTGGTTGTGGTCATACAGCGCACGGGCGGTGGCGGTCTTCAGATCAGAGGTCAATGGGTCGGACACTGCCCAGCTGCCCACGTTGGCCAGCTCGCTGCCGCCGCCAGCACCAGCGGCCACGTCCACCCACTTGATGTTCCAGCCGGTTTGCGTGGTGCCATCGGTATTGCCACAAACGCCCGAGGAATTGGGCGATGCATTCTTCTTGCTGCGAGCGCTGCCGCCGTACAGCGACAAGGCATAGCCAATTTGCAGGTTACCAGCGCTGTGCGCAGCCACATAGCACCAGTTGGTGCCGGTGCAGTAGCAGTCCAGGGCGTCACGGATGCGGTAGTTTTGGTCTGAAACGCGGTTAAATCCGTCCCAGTTGACTGACTTCTTGTTCACTCCAGCGGCCGTGCTGGACGGACCCCAGTAGGAAAAATCAGCATGGTTACCAGGCTGCGCGTTGCTGCTGCGGCCATTGATCCACAAAGAGTAGTTGGTGGCGTAGACACCACCAGCAATACAGAGCAATGCGACCAGCAGGGGTTTGGCAAAACGCATGGGTATCTCCTTGAATGGGGATTCAGTTTTTGGGGGTGCGCTAGTGTCTCCAAGGCGCCATTGCGACACAACTGGGGATTACCCGTGCCGCCATACACACCGTAGTTTCACCCCCGGGCCACGTGTTCAAGAAACGCGGAAGGTTTCCAGGTGGATGCTGGTTTCGGTGTTGCTGATGCCCTTGATCAGGCGGATGCGCTCCAGCACCGAGGCCAGGTCTTGCAGCGTTTGTGCCCGCAATTCGGCCAGCAAGTCCCAGCGGCCATTGGTATCGTGCAAGGTGGCGACGCCGGGTTCGCCCAGCAGGGAGGCGATGACGACGCGGGTCTGGTTGCCGTCCACCGCAATGCTCATCCAGGCTTTGATTTCGTTGTGCTGCACATCAGGGCGCAGGCGAACCGTGTAGCCAACGATGACGCCGTCGTCTTCCAGGCGGCGGATGCGGTTGGTGACCGTACCGCGCGATACTTGCAACTTGGCCGCCAGCGCGGCCACGGTCAGGCGTGCGTCCTGACGCAACAATGACATCAGTTTGTGGTCAATTTCATCCATTATGGCAATTTACCATGCCATAAGGATAAGAAACTGGCGTTTTTTGTACATTTTTGACGATTGTTATTGTTTGGGCGAACAAGCACACTTGTTTCCATCGATTGCAAACCCTTTGCAAGTACTGAGGAGACAAAAATGAACACAACATCCACCACACCCTATTCCACCCTATTTTTAAGCCCGCAAGACGTAGCCACCATCGTGCGCCGCACGGGTCTGAAGGCCACCTTGCAGGGCATGGCGACTTACCTGCAGCAAGACTTCTTGCGCTGGAACAGCTTTGACAAATCACCACGCTTGGCCGCACATTCACCCGACGGCGTGATTGAGCTCATGCCGATTGCAGATACCAAAACATTCACCTTCAAATACGTCAACGGCCACCCCAAGAACACTGCGCGTGGCCTGCCCACGGTCATGGCCTTTGGCGTATTGGCCGATGTAGCCAGCGGTTACCCGCTGCTAGTGAGCGAGCTGACGCTGACCACCGCGCTGCGCACTGCCGCCACCTCGGCCCTGGCCGCACGCACGCTTGCTCGCCCCAACAGCCGCGTCATGGCTCTGGTGGGCAATGGCGCGCAGAGTGAGTTCCAGGCAATGGCCTTTCATCACTTGGTGGGCATTAACGAGATTCGCCTGTTTGATGTTGACGCACAGGCCACTGCCAAGCTGGTGCGGAACCTGCAAAACAACCCGGATGCGGCCAGCCTGCGCCTGGTACCCTGTACCAGCGTGGCAGAGGCGGTGCGCGGAGCCGACATCGTGACCACGGTCACGGCCGACAAGACCAACGCCACCATCATCACGCCCAACCTGCTGGAGCCAGGCATGCACGTCAACGGCGTGGGTGGTGACTGCCCCGGCAAGACCGAGCTGCACGCCGATGTGCTGCGTGCCGCCAAGGTATTTGTGGAGTACGAGCCGCAAACCCGCATCGAAGGCGATCTGCAGCAAATGGACGCTTCGTTTGCCGTTACGGAACTCTGGCAGGTACTCAGTGGCCAAGCGGTAGGCCGCGAAAGTGCTGACCAGATCACCCTGTTTGATTCGGTGGGATTTGCGCTGGAAGACTTCTCTGCCTTACGCTTTGTGCACGACCAAGCCCAGGCGCTGCGCCTGGGTGCCGATGTGGCACTGATTCCGGCACTGGACGACCCGAAAGACCTGTACCAATTGGTACGCCCCACGGCTGAACTCCGCACCACCAGAAGCACCAGCAACGCTGCTTCCACACCGCAGGCATTGCAAACAGCGCTGGCATGAGCGCCCATTCGGTGCAGGCGCCCAGCGCCGTGGTGATGGTGCGGCCACACGCCTTTTGCTCCAACCCCGACACCCTGGGCGACAACGCCTTCCAACAACGCGGCGACGTTAGACCGCCGGCGCGGTAGCAGAAGCCGCTTACCGCGAGGTCAGCACCATGGCGCGCCGGCTACAGGACGCCGGCGTAACCGTGCACCTGTTTGACGACTGCGGCCAGGCCACGCCGGACTCGGTGTTTCCGAACAACTGGTTCTCTACCCATGCCGGAGGGCACGTGGCCATCTTCCCCATGGCGGCACCCAACCGCCGCCTGGAGCGGCGCTGGGATGTGATTGATCTTCTAAAAGCACATTACCGCGTGCAGGATGTGATCGACTACTCCGGATTGGAGCAGGACGCCGTGTACCTGGAAGGCACCGGCGCCATGGTGTTGGACCACATTGACCGGGTCGCCTACGCAGTGCGGTCCAGCCGTGCCGACCCGCTGGCGCTGGAACGCTTTTGCACCCATTTCAATTTCGAGCCCATGCTGTTCGACGCGACCGATGCCCAGGGTCGCGCGGTGTACCACACCAATGTGCTGATGTGCATTGGCTCCGACTTTGTTATGGCCGGATTTGACATGATTACCGACCCAGCGCGGCGCAAGGAGGTACGAAGTCGCCTGGCAGAGAACGGTCGCACGTTGGTGGAACTCAGCGCCGCACAAATTGGCGAATTTGCCGGTAATGCGCTGGAACTACAAGGCAGCCAAGGCCGCATCCTCGCGCTGTCAGCACGGGCACTACGCGCGCTGACGCCCCGGCAAGTGGCGACACTGGAGCAAAGTGTGGAACTGTTGGCACTGGACGTGCCCACCATTGAAACTGCCGGTGGCTCGGTGCGCTGCATGCTGGCCGGCATCCACCTCAAGGCCCGTCCGGTGCCCACGAGCCCACAGGCTTATTCAAACGATGGCGTCTCTGGCTTGGTGATGGGCTTGCCCGCAGCCGTCCAGGCGTCATAACCGCCTGCAAGGGATTGCACATTGAGGTAACCCATGTCCTGCAGGGCCGCAGCGGCCAAGGCGGCGCGGCCACTGGTCTTGCAGTACAGCACCACTTTGAGGTCGCGCGACTCCAGCGCCGGGTTGGCGCTGAACTTGAACTCCAGCATGCCGCGCGACATGTGCGCAGCGCCCGTCAGATGGCCCGCTGCGTATTCGTCTGCCTCGCGCACATCCACCAGCACATCGGCATTGCGGATGGCCTGTTCCGCATCCGCCAAGGCTACTTCCTGCACGCGGGATTTGGCGGTCGCTACGAGATCGTGTGCGGTTTTCATTCCAGTTTTCCTTTTCTAAATACTATAAAAACAATAGTGACCTATGTAAATTCGACGAGGGCTAGCGGCCAGTTTCATCCAACACGTTTGCCCAACCAGCGGGTCACATGGGCCAGCCCTTGGTGACCGGGGCCTTCGTCCAGTTGGGTCTCGCCGTGCCAGGACAGGGCACAGTCCAAGAGGCCCTCAAAGTCGGCGTCCAGTTGTTCGGGCGTGTACAGCATATCCACATCCTTGGGGCCGCCGCTGGCATGCACCAATTGATGGGGGTGAAAGGCTTCCAGCAACAACCAACCGCCCACGCGCAGCCCTTGTGCCAATCGGCGGTGCGCTGACTGCCGGATGGCGCCCGGCAAATGGGCGTAGATCAGCACCACGGCGTCCAGCGTCCCAGCAACGGGCGCCCAATCGACCAGATCAACACACTGGGTGGCAATCTCCACTCTGCGGCTAACCGCCAGTTCCCGTGCCTTTTGGAGCCCCACGGCAGAGGAGTCAACCGATGTCACAGAGTGCCCCTGCTGTGCCAGCCAAACGCCGTTGCGCCCTTCGCCGTCGCCCGGCACCAGGATCTGGCTGTGGGGTGCAAAGCGCGTGGCCTGCTCACGCAAAAAGGCGTTGGGTTCGGTGCCGTATTTGTAGCCCGGCTCAGCAAAGCGTTGGTCCCAGAAGTTCATGACTGCCATTTTGGATCAACGCGGCACAATAAACGCAGCTTTCTCGACCACGGTGCCTACATTGCCCTGGGCCTTGATCTCGAAGTGGATGGTATGCGAGCCCGGCGCGGCTCCTTCGGTACCTTCCATGGGGCCCTGCACCCGCACTGCCACCCAACGGGCTTCGGTTGAAGCAATCTGCACATCGTTCTCCGACACCACCTCCAGACCCGGCATGCCTGAGACCGAGATATGGAACTGTTGCGTGGCTTCAGTGGCATTCATGATTTGCAGGCGGAACACGTTCTCAATACGCCCACCCTCGGCAATGCGCGCCAGCGCACCACGGTCGCGCACCACGTCCACCTTGAACGGAATGCGCAGCGTCAGGCTCACGGCCATGGCGATCACGGCAGCGGCCAGAATGGCGACGTACACCAGCACCCGTGGACGCAACACATGGCGCAGAGTCTGGCTGCGGGTCCAATGCTGGTTGATGGCGTTTTCGGTGGAGTACTTCACCAAGCCACGGGCGTACCCCACTTTGTCCATCACCGTGTCGCACACGTCTGCGCAGGCGCCACAGCCGATGCACTCGTACTGCAAACCCTTGCGGATGTCGATACCGGTGGGGCAGACCTGCACGCACAGGCTGCAGTCCACACAGGCACCCAGGTTGAGCGTGGCTGGGTCGGCTTTCTTGGAGCGGGCGCCACGGGGTTCACCGCGCTCAGCGTCATAGGTGACGATGAGGGTGTCTTTGTCGAACATCGCGCTCTGAAAGCGGGCATAAGGACACATGTATTTGCACACCTGCTCGCGCATGAAGCCGGCGTTGCCATAGGTGGCAAAGGCGTAGAAGAAGGTCCAGAAGATTTCCCATGAGCCAAGTTGCCAATGCGCAAATGCACCCGCCAGCTCTCGCACGGGCGTGAAGTAGCCAACAAAGCTAAAGCCGGTTACCAAGGCCACGCCCAGCCACATGGCATGCTTGCCAGCCTTGCGGCCAATTTTCTGGGCATTCCAGGGGCCTGCGTCGCGACGCATACGGGCCGAACGGTCCCCCTCGGCCAGCTTCTCCAGCCAGAGAAATATTTCGGTGTAAACAGTTTGCGGGCAGGCGTAGCCGCACCACAAGCGCCCTGCCACGGCCGTGAACAGGAACAGTGAATAGGCTGAAATGACCAGTATGCCGGTGAGGTAAATGAAATCTTGCGGGTACAAAACCAGACCGAAAATGTAGAAGCGCCGTGCGCCCAAGTCGAACAGTACAGCCTGGCGCTGGCCCCACTCCAACCAGGGCAGACCATAAAACAATATTTGTGTCAGCCAGACCATGGCCCAGCGCCAATGGGAAAAGAACCCCTGCACGCTGCGCGGGTAGATTTTTTTGTGGGCTTCGTACAGCGACACCAGTTCGGGGTCGGCATCCGGTGGCGGCTCGATTGGGCTCTTGTCTGGAGAGACAGCGATGGGGATAACGACCCGCGGCTTGTCGGTGGTGGTATTCACGGTTGCTTCCTTGCTAGTCATTGAATGCAGCTGCCACTTGGCCCTGCGAGTTAACCAGGTGGTCGGCGATCTGCGAGAAGGTGCGGATCAGGTGGTCACGAAGCGGTGCGTCGGCCACCTGTTCGCTCAGTGCCTGGGTCATGCACAGTAGCCACTCGTCGCGCTCGACCGGCCCCACGGTATAGGGGTTGTGGCGCATGCGCAGGCGGGGGTGACCATGTTTCTGCGCATACAGGTCTGGTCCGCCAAACCAGCCCGAGAGAAACTCAAACAGGCTCTGTGCGCTGCCTTGCAGGTCTTCGGGGTGCATGCTGCGTACTCGGTAGGCCTCGGGCAGCTCATCCATCAGTGCGTAGAAGCGTTGCACCAGGCGTTGCACGCCAGCCGCGCCCCCTAATACATCGTAGGGTGTCTGTGTGGGCGGCGGTGCGGCTTTGGTAATAGTGATCGTCATATCAGTGTATGGCTTGGGCTTGAACGAGGGGCTGTGTGGCATGGCGCAGGGTGGCCGCGTGCGTCAAAAATTCGTCACGCGACTGCCCCGCAAAGAAAGGGTTCCAGCGGCGCTGCTGCAACACGGTCGTCACAGCCTGCGCATGGCGGGTGTGGCCAACGAACAGCAGCGTCTCGTCGGCCAGGGTGAACACCCGCTGGCGCACGCTGTCCCACTGCGCCTCGGGTGCCACCGGGTACGGCTGGTGGGGGCAGGTATCCACGTCCAGCAGGCCACCGCAAAACACGCGGTCGCGCCAGGCAAAGCTGCGGCAAGCCTCGGTATGGCCCGGCGTGGCCAGCACGGTCACCACTTCATTGCCAAAGGCCAACAGATCGCCCTGGCCGATGGTCTGCACGCCCAAGGCGTCTTGCCCCTGCCGAATGGTTGCGCCCAGACGTGCCAGCAGAGCCAGTTCCTGTGGCAGCAGGGCGTCATGCTGGTGCGTGCGCAGCACCCAACGCAGTCGCAAGTCACGCTCGGCGAGCAGGGATTGCAATAACGGCAAATCACGCCCACGCGGGTCCACCAAGACCGCCTCGCGGGCATCGGCGTCGGCCAGCAGGTAGCTCATCTCGCCGCTGGTTTCGTCATGGATGATGCGAAAGTACATGGCGTCTCAGTGTGTATAGGCAACCGCTGCAAATGGGGGAATGGAGGTCATGTCTGCTTTCTGCCAAAACCAAAAGTGGTTGCCATAGCTATTAACAAGAAGCGTGCCAGCCATGAGATTCAGAAAAATTCCTTTAAATTCAATGGCTTGGCATTGCCGATTTTTCCCAGAGTTTGATCGTCATCTGCCATACTGCCAAAATTGACATATACATGGCAGTGTTTGGCGGTGTCGTTCTATACTGCACGCACATGACCGACCCCGTCTCACAGCCGCTGCCCGAACTCGTGTCTTATCTGGAGGGGTTGGCCGAACCGCACATCCTGTTCGATGCGCACTACCGCATCCTGGCCGCCAATGCAGCCTACCGGCGCCAGTTCAGTCCGCAGCGCAGTGTGGTGGGGCGTACCTGTTACGAGGTGTCGCACCACTTCCCTGTGCCCTGCGACCAGGCGGGCGAATCCTGTCCTCTGGCCCAGGCCCGTGAGTCCGGTCAGCGCGAACGGGTGCTGCACCTGCACCACACGCCCCAGGGTGAGGAATATGTCAACATTGAACTCTCCCCATTGCGCGATGCAACGGGTGAACTGGGGTTTTTTGTAGAGCGCATGGAGCCGCTGCAAGTCGCCCATGGGCAGCCCGAGGCCCAGAGCCTGATTGGCCGCGCACCGGCCTTTCAGCGCATGCTGGCGCTGGTGGCGCGAGTGGCGCCATCGCAAGCGGCGGTGTTGCTGCTGGGCGAATCGGGAACCGGCAAGGAACTGGTGGCCAAGGCCGTGCACGAAGCCAGCAGCCGGGCCAGCCGCGCACTGGTGGCGGTGGATTGCTCCAGCCTGCCAGAGAACCTGTTTGAATCCGAACTGTTTGGCCACGAGCGCGGCGCTTTCACGGGTGCTACCGCAGCCAAGGGTGGCTTGGTAGAGGCAGCCAGCGGCGGCACCCTGTTTATTGACGAGGTGGGTGACATTCCCTTGAGCATGCAGGTCAAGCTGTTGCGCCTGCTGGAGAGTGGCACCTACCGCCGCGTGGGCAGTACCGACTTGCGCCACGCCGACATCCGCGTGGTGGCCGCCACGCACCGCGACCTGGATCGCATGGTGGCTGAGGGGCGCTTTCGCGAAGACCTGTACTACCGCATCAGCACCTTCCCCATTCACCTGCCCCCCTTGCGTGAGCGGCGCGACGACATTGCCTTGCTTGCCGAGGCCCTGCTTCTGCGCGTCGCACCCAAGCGCTCCCTGCAGTTGGCCCCCGAAGCCCTCAACGTGCTGCAGGGCTGCGATTTCCCCGGCAATGTGCGCGAGTTGCGCAATCTGCTGGAGCGCGCCACCCTGCTGTGCGACGGGGATCTCATCACACAGGTCCATGTGCAGCAGGCTTTGCAGTCGGGCCGGCGCGCCAGCCCCACCGCACCAACACCGCACCGGCCCCCATTAACTGTACCCACGCCCCAGGCCTTGCAAGATCTGCACAACCATGCCTTGCAACAACTGGTAGCGCAGCACTCCGGTAGCCGCGCCGAGCTGGCGGCCAAGCTGGGCGTCAGCGAGCGTTCGCTGTACCGCAAGCTCAAATCGCTACCGCGTTCCTGAGCGGTAGGCGGCACCCGTCAAGCGCCAGCGCTGCGGTGGCTGGGCTTGCCAGTTGATTTACTTGTACTTGGCGTCAATATCCCAGACTGCGGTTTGCACCAAGCGCTGCACCATGGTGTCCAGGCCCACGCCGCCCTTGGCGCTTTCAGACACGCCCATCACGCTGGTCGTCGTGGCGCCGACTTCCATCTTGAGCTCCTTGTAGCCTTGGGCTACCTGCTCGGTGGTGTTGGCGTTCATGATCTTGTAACGCATGCCAATCAACCATACGCCGGTGGCGTCACCGGTCTTGACCGAGCCCACCACGGTGCCAGCTGCGGCACCACCCCGGCTGCCGGAGAGCTGGCTGATCAGGCCGCCCACGGCACGACCATCAAAGCCTTTTTTGTTCTCAGCAATCTGCTCGGCCTTGAGGATGTCGAACTTGACAATCCACTTGGTGGATTTGAGCTTGCCCATGCGCATGGTCTTGCGCGCACTGGCCACATTGCCCAAGTTGTAGGCCAACGAAATCTCGTTGAGCAAAGGCCCCAGATTGGTCCGCTCCAGCACGGGAAAATTGGCCTGCGACAACTCCAGTTCCGCAAAGTCGGCAATGTTATTGGGCAAGAAGCGCTGGGTGAAGCTGGCGTTGTTGCTCTTGATTTCACCCGGAATGACGATCAAGGCCGGGCCCCTTTTCCTGGCATTCTTGTAGGGCACTTCCTGGTAGGCGGCAGCATCGGCTGCTGCGTTGGCCTTGGCCGAAGTGGAGCTGCCCGCCGTGGGAGAAGCGTTACCAAAGCTGGGGCCGGCAGCGGCACCTGCCTGCGGTGCGGCAGAGGTGTCGCCAGCGCGGGGCGCGGTTTCCATACAGGCCACCAGCAGCAGCGGCAATGTGGCAAGCGATAGCGCCCGCACCAATCCATGTAAATTCATGTTGTCTCTCCGAAGAAGATTGTTGGTATGCGCGCGAGTCTATAGCGTTCTGCCGGACGCACCACCGGTATAGATCAATGAAAATCGCGGCTGCTGGTGGCCAGATTTCCCAACAAGGGCGTGAGATCCACCAAGTGCCCGGCAATCACATGGCGGACTTGGCCGCCGCTGTCGTCGTCGCGCTGCCAGGTGCCGTACACCGCCATCAGACGCGATTGGTAGACCACCTGGCGAAAACGCTCCTTGACGGCCTTCCACACAATCACGTTGACGCTGCCAGTCTCATCCTCCAGCGTCACAAAGACCACGCCGTTGGCGGTTTGGGGGCGTTGTCGCATGGTGACAATGCCGCAGGCCCGCACCAGTCGCCCAGTGGCAAAGTTGGCCATCTGCGCGGCGGTCAGCACCCTGCGGGGTGCCAGTTGCGCTCGCAACAGCGCCACCGGGTGGCTGCGCAAGGTCAGCCCCACAGCGGCGTAATCAAACACCACTTCTTCGCCTTCGGGTGCGGGTGGCAGTTCGAGCAGGGCCTCTTCCACCGGCACGCCCCTGAGCAGCGCGGGCGCCGGGCGCAAGGCGGCGGCATCCCACACCTGCTGGCGCCGGTGGCCACTGAGGGACTGCAAGGCATCGGCACTGGCCAGGGCCTTGAGATCACCTTCGTTCAGGGTACAGCGCAAGGCCAGGTCCTGGGTGCTGGTGAATGGTGCGCGGGCGCGTTCGGTGGCGATGCGCTGGGCTACCTCTTGGCGCAGACCACTGACCAGGCGCAGGCCGAGGCGGATGGCAGGTTGGTTTGCGCGGGGACCTGAACGGATGGGGTCAGAGCACACGTTTGGGGTCAGGAGTGCAATCCCAGTCGCTGTGCGACACATCCGCCGCAAGCACCTCCACGCCGTGGCGGCGCGCATCCTGCACCAGCTGCGCGGGGCCGTAAAACCCGAGTGGCTGGCTGTTGAGCATGGCGGCCAAAAAGCAGGCCGGCTCGTGCTTTTTCAGCCAGCAGCTGATGTAGACCAGAATGGCAAAGCTGGCGGCGTGGCTTTCGGGAAAGCCGTATTCGCCAAAGCCCTCCATCTGCTTGAAGATAGCCTCGGCAAAGTCGGGTGGGTAGCCGCGCTCCAGCATGCCGCCCACAAACCGGTCGTGGTACTTACTGACGTTGCCATGGCGTTTCCAGGCCGCCATGGAGCGGCGCAGGCCGTCAGCCTCGCCCGGCGTAAAGCCGGCGGCAATGACGGCGATTTGCATCACCTGCTCCTGGAAGATGGGCACCCCATGCGTGCGCTCCAGGGCTTTGCGCAGGTCTGGGTAAGGCGATGCGTGGGCCGCAGGGTTGGCACGCGCGCGCAGGTAGGGGTGGACCATGCCGCCCTGAATCGGCCCTGGCCGCACGATGGCCACCTCCACCACCAGGTCGTAAAAGCAGCGGGGTTGCAGGCGCGGCAGCATGCTCATTTGCGCCCGGCTCTCGATCTGGAACACGCCCACCGTATCGGCCTGGCAGATCATGGCGTAAGTGGCGGGGTCTTCACGCGGCACGTCCTGCAAGCGCATGGGGCTGGGCAGGTTGCGCCAGTGGGTGATCAGCTCCAGACAACGGCGAATGGCGCTGAGCATGCCCAGGGCCAGCACATCGACCTTCATCAGGCCCACGGCGTCGAGGTCGTCCTTGTCCCACTGGATGATGGAGCGGTCTTTCATGGCGGCGTTTTCTACTGGCACCAGGCGGGTGAGTGGCCCCTGGGTGAGCACAAAGCCGCCCACGTGCTGGCTCAGGTGGCGCGGAAAGCGCTGCAGCTGCGTGGCCAGCGCCAGCCATTGTTCCAGCCGTTGGTTTGAAGGAAAATCTTCGCTAGCCCTCGTAATTGTTGCATTAGTAGCTATTTTTTCGATAGCAGACTGCAAACGCCCGGCCAGCACCTCGCGGTCGTACATGCCGGGGTGTTCCTTGGCCATGGCGGTGATCAGGTCTTCGGGGATGTCCAGCGCACGGCCCACATCGCGCAGGGCGCTGCGCGGGCGGTAGCTGATGACGGTGGCAGCAATGGCGGCACGCTCGCGCCCATATTTGGCGTAGATGTACTGGATGACCTCCTCGCGGCGCTGGTGTTCAAAGTCCACATCAATATCGGGTGGCTCGTCGCGCTCCCGCGAGACAAAGCGCTCAAACAGCAGGTTGCCGTGCTCCGGGTCCACCTCGGTGATGTGCAGGCAATAGCAGACGGCTGAATTGGCGGCAGAGCCGCGCCCCTGACACAGGATGTGATGGCTGCGGGCAAAGCGCACGATGTCATGCACGGTCAGGAAGTACATCTCGTACCGCATATCTGCAATCAGGGTCAGCTCGTGCTCCAGTTGCTGCTGCACCTTGGGCGGTACCCCCTGTGGATAGCGCTCGCATGCGCCCTCATTGCAGTGGTGGCGCAAGGTCTGTGCCGGCGTGGCGCCGGGCAGCACCGACTCCATGGGGTACTGGTAGCGCAGGGCTTCCAGGCTGAAGCTGCACTTGCCAGCAATCACCAAGGTATTGGCCAGCAGCTCGGGCGGATACAGGGCCGCCAGGCGCGCACGACTGCGCAGGTGCCTTTCGGCATTGGCTTGCAGGGCCATGCCGCACTGCGCCACCGGTCGCCCCACGCGCACGGCGGTGAGCACGTCGTGCAGGGGCTTGCGGGAGCGCAGATGCATGTGCACATTACCCGCCGCCACCAGGGGCAGGCCCGTGAGGCGCGACAACTGCTGCTTGCGGTGACAAGTCAACGCGTCTTCAGCACCCAGCGGCAACTCCAACGCCAGCCAACAGTTTGAACCAAATAGGCCTCTAGCCCTCGTCGATATTACGTAAGCTACTTCTATATTGATAGCATTTGGCAGCACCAGCAACACTTCGCAATCTTGTAACCGCACCCACTGGGCCTGCTGCTTGGGCCCATGCCAGCCCACCTGGTACTGGCCTTTGGGTGCCGTGCGCCGTGCGACGCTGATGAACTCGCACAGGTTGCCCCACCCCTGCAGGTTGTGCGCCAGCACCACGGCTGTGAAGTGCCCCGCGTTATCTGCAGCACCCGCCGTCGCATCATCCACCAGTGGCACCCGAAACTCTGCCCCCAGCAACAGTTGCTTCAGCCCGATCCGCTTGGCCGCCTGGTGCGCGCGCACCACGCCGGTCACCGAACATTCGTCGGTGATGGCCAGCGCGCTGTAGCCCAGGGCGGCGGCGCGCTCCACCAGCTCCTCAGGCTGGGAGGCGCCGCGCTGGAAGCTGAAGTTGCTCAGGGCATGCAGCTCGGCGTAGTCGGGAAGATCAGTTGCGGTGGGTGTCATGAAAATACTGTATTTTCATACAGTATAAGCACGAACCCGATTACCGGCTATTCGTTACGCCACACATACAGCGCGACGCACAGACCCACGCCCGCCAGGTAGAGAATCCAGGTTTCAGAGGCCACGTAGGAGTACAGCATGAGCGTCATGCCCAACCATTTGACGCGGGTGTGCTGCATCTTGCGGCCATAGCTCCAGGCCACATAACCAATGGCACTGAACACCAGAGCACCCACGATATAGGCCATGCTCGGCAGTTGCAGCCCCATACTTTCGGACAGCGCCTGAACGTCGTGAAGGGCCGACGGCTGGATGTTCATGGCTTGCGCCGTTCGATCGTCATGGGTTTGGCCTGTGGTGTGCAGGCCAGTTTGCCACAGTAGCGCTTACAACCGGGGTGTGGCCCGCTCGATGATGGCTGCGCAATCCACCCCACGCGGCAGGTTGCCAAAGGTCAGGCCGCTGCTGTTGCCGCCCAGGCGCGAAGCGCAGAAGGCATCGGCCACTGCCGCGTTGCCATGGCGCACCAGCAGCGCGCCTTGCAAAGCCAGCGCCATTTTTTCCACCACGCCGCGCGCGCGGTATTCGATGTCGCTGCGGTCGGTCAGTTCGACGCCCAATTGGGCCACGTAGGCATCCAGGCGGCGGTCGGCACCGGCGGCGGATTGCGCTTCGGCCATGAAGGCGTCGACCGAGCCCGGGCTGCGGCTCATCGCGCGCAGCATATCCAGGCATTGCACATTGCCACTGCCCTCCCAGATGGAGTTGACCGGCGATTCGCGGAACAGGCGCGGCATGATGCAGTCTTCCATGACGCCGCTGCCGCCAATGCATTCCATGGCCTCATAGGCATGGGCCGGGGTGCGTTTGCAGATCCAGTACTTGCCCACTGCGGTGCCCACGCGCACCAGCAGCTTGTCATGCTCGCTGGCATCGCCGCTGTCCAGGGCGCGGGCGATGCGCATGGTCATTGCCAGCGCCGCTTCTTGCTCAACCACCAGGTCGGCCAAGACGTTTTGCATCAGTGGTTGCACCGCCAGGCGCTTGCCAAAAGCCGAGCGGTAGTGGCAATGGTGCAGCGCCTGGGCCACGGCCTGACGCATGCCACTGCTGGAGCCGACCATGCAGTCAAAACGGGTCATGGTGACCATCTTCAGGATGGTGGCTACGCCACGGCCTTCGCCGCCCACCATCTGGGCCCAGGCGCCGCGCAGCTCGGTCTCACACGAGGCATTGGCCACGTTGCCCATCTTGTTTTTGAGGCGCTGGATTTGCAGGGCGTTCTTGCTACCGTCCGGACGCCAGCGCGGCAGCCAGAAGCACGACAGGCCGGACTCGGTCTGGGCCAGCACCATAAAGGCATCGCACATGGGGGCCGAGACAAAGTATTTGTGACCCACCAACTCATAGGCTTGGCCCGGGCCGCCTGCGCCCAGCGCGTGCGCGCGGACCGTGTTGGCGCGCACATCGGAGCCGCCCTGCTTTTCGGTCATGGCCATACCGACCGTGATGGCAGATTTTTGCTCCATGGGAATATTGCGGGGGTCGTAGCCCAGCGCGGTGATCTTGGGTAGCCACTGCGCAGCCAGCTCGGGTTGCTGCAAAAGGGCTGGCACCACGGCAGACGTCATGGTTACCGGGCAGCCATGCGCCGCCTCCACCTGGGCCTGCAAATAGAACTTGGCGGCCCGCGCCACATGGGCACCGACACCGGGCTGGTTCCAGTGCGCGGAGTGCAGGCCGTTTTCCAACGAAATCTGCATCAAGCGGTGGTAGGCCGGGTGAAAGCGCACTTCGTCAATGCGGTGGCCATAGTTGTCGTGCGTGTAGAGCACGGGCTTGTTCTCGTTGGCCTGAAAGCCCAGCTCGATCAGCTCGGCCGAACCCGTGAGCGCGCCAAAGGCCTGCAGGTCGGCCTCGGCCCAGGCCGCACCCTCGCGCGCCACAGCCTCGCGCAGCGCCACGTCTTGCTGGTACAGGTTGTAGTCCCGCAAATGGGGCGGCTGGTTCTCCACAATATGGGTCTCAGCCAGGTGGCCAATGGAGGCCGCCAGGGCAGTAGCGGGGGCAGTGGTTTGCAACATGGGAATTTCTCCTTGCGCGGGCGTCCAACCCAATCATCGGGCAGTGACTTCAAATTGTGAATATAGGTTCACACTATTTGTCGCAGTACATCATACTCACCAATGGCTGTCAATACTTCATCGCTACGTGGTTTTTGGCTCTAAAGAAAAAGTGGCACCAGCCCTCGTCGAATATACACAACAAGCTATCAAAACGATAGCGTTTTATTTGGTAACGGCTGGTAAACAGACCTTTACAATGCCGGCACTGCGCTACAGTGACGACCCATTCCACCGATCCAGCCCGCACACTACGCCATGGCCTACCGCCCCACCGAAAAGACCCAAGCCCGTAAGGCCGAGCTACGCCAGCGCCTGCTCGACGCCGCTCTGGCACTGGTCAGTGGTGGCGGCTTTGGTGCCTTGACGATGGTGAGTGTGGCCGCCAATGCAGGCATTGCCACGGGTGCGGTGTACAAGCATTTCGAATCCAAGGCCCATCTTTGCGCCGAAGTGTTTCGCATTGCCACGGAGAAGGAAGTGGCTATCGTGCGCGACGCCACGCTGGGCAGTGACAGCACCAGCGCCAGCGACCGCCTGCAAGGCGCCATTGCGGCCTTTGCCGTGCGCGCCCTGCGCAACCCGCGTCTGGCCTATGCCCTGATTGCCGAACCGGTGGATGCCTTGGTGGACACCCAGCGCCTGCTCTACCGCCAGGCCTATGCCGATGTGTTTTCGGAATTGGTGGTCCAGGGCATGGCCAGCGGCGAGTTTGCGGAGCAAGTGCCCAGCATCAGCGCCGCAGCGCTGGTGGGTGTGATTGCCGAATCCCTGGTGAGTCCCTTGTCTGCACAGCAGGGCCAGGACGCACTGGGCGGCGATGCGCTGATTACTGCCATTCAGGCTTTTTGTCTGCGCGCGGTGATGGCGCCAGCCAGCGCAGCCCCGTCTCCTTAAGCCTTGGCCGCTGCGCGGCGGGCCTTCTGGGCTTCCAGCGTTTCCGTGGGAGCACCCTGCTTGATCCATTCGGCGTAACCCCCCTCGATATGGGCTACGTTGGTCATGCCCATCTCTTGCAGGGTCTTGACGGTGAGCGCACTGCGCCAGCCAGCCCCGCAGAACAAGATGTATTCGCGGCTATCGTCGCCGAAGATGGGCTTGTAGTAGGGCGATGCTGGATCGACCCAAAACTCCAGCATGCCGCGCGGCGCATGAAAGGCACCTACCACGGTGCCATCGACCAGTTCACGGACATCGCGGATGTCCACCAGCTGGGTCTTGGGGTCATCCAAGCGGGCTACAACATCGGCCACCGGGTAGGTGCGAATTTCTTCCATGGCTTCGTCCACAAGGTCACGTGACGATTTGGTGATGGGCATGCTGGTCTCCTGAGATATTGGGTGAGTGGTGGGGGTAACCCCCCATTTTGGTAACGGTTCTTTACCGCGATACTACCGCGCGCAGTGGTCATCCTGCTGCAATAGGTTGCCAATTTTCCAGAACAGGATATTTGTTGCGTACTCCATCCATACCTACATGGCTTGTAACGGTCAAAAGCCGCTTGCACCAGGGACTCACCACATGTTGCATTGCCGCGTGGGCGACCCTCTTCGCCACGCCACTGGGCGCTCAAACACCAACTGGTAGTGACGCCGCCGCACAGGAACGTTCGCAAAAACAGTCCGACAGTGTTTACCGCTGGATCACCATGCACGCCGAGCCCAAGCGTAAATCCGATGCCAATGCGAAGCCGCGACCCAAACCAGAAGCCCCTGCTCCAACAGTCCGTAAACCCGAGATACGGAGCACTGCGACAGAATCGCCAGCAATAACCGAAACGGTCAGCACACCCAACGCACAGCCGGCACCAATATCCGCCAGTGCAGTGGTTGCGCCTATTGCTGCCGCATCTGCGCCGGCATCTGCGCCTGCCGCAATACCTGTGCCTGAGGAACATGTGGTCGCTGCAGCGGAAGAAGACGAGGAAGAAGAGCCCCTTCGCGCCATTGCCCAGCCGCAGCCAGAGATTCCGCGCGAACTGCGCACCAGTGTGGTTACCGGGCGTGTCATTGTGGGCTTTACTGTGCAGCCCGACGGCACCGTGGCCGAGGCGGCTATTGTTCGCGCCACCAACCGGCGCTTGAGCAAGCCAGCGCTGGATGCCATATCCAAATGGCGTTTTCAGCCTATCCGCACTGCTCGCGCGGTGCAGGTGGAGATCGAGTTCAACCTGCAGTGAGTGCGCGCTGGATGATGATTTTTTGCACGTCGCTCGTGCCTTCGTAAATCTGGCACACCCGCACGTCACGGTAAATGCGCTCCAGCGGAAAGTCGCTCACGTATCCGTAGCCACCCAGGGTCTGGATGGCGGCACTGCACACGCGCTCCGCCATTTCACTGGCAAACAACTTGGCCATGGCGGCTTCCTTTAAACAAGGGCGTCCGGCGTCGCGCAGTGCGGCGGCATGCCAGATGAGCTGGCGCGCAGCTTCAATCTGCGTGGCGCATTCAGCCAGTCTGAACCCAACCGCCTGGTGGTTGAAGATAGCGGTGCCAAAGCTTTGGCGCTCCTTGGCATAGGCCACGGCCACATCCAACGCACTGCGAGCCATACCCACGCTTTGCGCGGCTATGCCAATGCGCCCACCTTCCAGCCCGCCCAATGCTATGCCGTAACCCTCGCCTTCGCGGCCGATCAGGTTCTCGGCGGGGATGCGGCAGTTGTCAAAATTGATCTGCGCGGTGTCGCTGGAATGCTGGCCCAACTTGTCTTCAATGCGCGCCACCACGTAGCCTGGCGCGGTGGTCGGGACGAGGAAGGCACTCATGCCGCGCTTACCGGCTGACTTGTCAGTGACGGCGATGACGATGGCAACATGGCCGTTTTTGCCGCTGGTGATGAATTGCTTGACGCCGTTGATGACGTATTCATCGCCCTCTTTGACCGCTGTCGTGCGCAGGCTGGACGCATCGCTGCCCACATGCGGCTCGGTCAGGCAGAAAGCGCCCAGCATCTGGCCGTGCGCCAAGGGCACCAGCCACTGCTGTTTTTGCGCCTCGGTGGCGTACTTCATCAAAATGGCATTGACCGGGCAATTGGTCACACTGATCACCGTGCTGGTACCGCCATCACCGGCTGCAATTTCTTCCAGCACCAGAGCCAGCGTGACGTAGTCCAGGTTGGCGCCGCCGTAGCTTTCGGGCACGCAGATGCCGTAGGCGCCCAAGGCGGCCAGGCCCTGGTGGGCGTCTTTGGGAAAGTGGTGCTCTTTGTCCCACTTGGCGGCATTGGGCCAGAGTTCGGCCTGGGCAAAGTCGCGCACGGCATCGCGCACCATCTCTTGGTCTTGGGTCAACAACATGTAAAAGTCTCCTGAATTGCTGTAGTGGCTTACCAGCTTGCCATGGGCTTGCCGTCTATGCCGAAGAAGCGGCCGCTATCCGCCAGTTTCAATTGGGCCAATGTGTTGCGCATGGCGGTCACGCTGTCATACGTCGACAGTGGAGCACCGGTGCCACCCATATCCGTCTGCACCCAGCCCGGCGATAGCGCCGCAAAAATGGCCGCGGGATAATCGTGTTTGGCCGACGCCACTGCCATATTGAGCGCGGCTTTGCTGACGCGGTAAGCCCAGCTATAACTGGACACCACCCCGGCAATGCGGCCCATGTCGCTGCTGATAAAACCAAAGCGACCCTGCGCCGCCTCCACCAGCGGCGCAACTTGCGCAATGGCCTGCATGGCCCCCAACACATTGGTGTGCATCACGTGGTCGAAGTCTGGTTGGGTGGGTGACGAACGGGCATCAAAGCGTGTCATGACTCCGGCGACATACAGCGCAACATCGATCTTCTCGCCGTCCAGTTGCCGGGCCAGGCCGTTGATGCTGGCCGGGTTGGCCACGTCCACGTTGAGCGCAACCGCATCCAGCGCGCGCAGGCGCTCCAGCCCCGCGTCGTCGCGGGCCGTGGCGATCACGCGGTCACCCGCTGTGCGGTACTGCCTCGCAAACTCCAGGCCAATGCCACGGGATGCGCCGATGATGAGGATGTTCATGCTCGTAATACGGTCGGTTCACGCCCTTGAGGGCTGCTACGCCAAGAGACTATTTACAAAATTCACCTCTAGCCCTCATGGAATATACACATGTAGCTATAAAAGTTATAGCATTTCCATCGCCACGGCAGTAGCCTCGCCACCGCCAATGCACAGCGTGGCCAGGCCCTTCTTAAGGCCACGTGCCTGCAGCGCATACATCAGCGTCACCATGATGCGCGCACCGGACGCGCCGATGGGGTGACCCAGCGCGCAAGCCCCACCGTTCACATTCACCTTGTCGTGTGGCACGCCCAGCTCTTTCATCAGTGCCATGGGCACCACGGCAAAGGCTTCGTTTACTTCCCACAAATCCACATCGCCTACTTCCCAGCCGGCCTTGGCCAAAACCTTTTGGGTGGCGCCGACTGGGGCGGTGGCAAACCACTCGGGCTCTTGCGCATGGGTGGCGTGGGCCACGATGCGGGCCAGCGGCTTGCAACCCAGCTTGGCGGCGGTGGATGCCTTCATCATCACCAGCGCAGCGGCGCCGTCGTTGATGGACGAGCTGCTGGCTGCAGTGATGGTGCCGTCCTTTTTGAACGCGGGTTTGAGCGTGGGGATCTTGTCGAGCTTCACTTTGCCTGGACCCTCGTCAATGGACACCACCACATCGCCGCCGCGGCCCTTGACCGTGACAGGCGTGATCTCGGCGGCAAATGCGCCGGACTCGGTGGCCGCCTTGGCGCGCTGCACGCTCGTCGTTGCGAAGGCGTCTTGCTCGGCGCGGGTGAAGCTGTACTTGGCAGCGCAGTCTTCGCCAAAGGTGCCCATGGAGCGACCTGCCTCGTAGGCGTCTTCCAGGCCATCCAACATCATGTGGTCAAAAATGCGGTCGTGGCCAATGCGGTAGCCACCGCGCGCCTTGGGCAGCAGGTAGGGCGCGTTGGTCATGCTCTCCATGCCACCGGCCACCAGCACCTCGTGACTGCCCGCCACCAACATGTCATTGGCAAACATGGCCGCGCGCATGGCCGAACCGCACATTTTGGACAGCGTGACCGCACCGGCGCTCTTGGGCAAACCGCCCTTGAAGCCGGCCTGGCGCGCTGGAGCCTGGCCTTGGCCGGCCATCAGGCAGTTGCCAAACAGCACTTCGGTCACCAGCTCAGGATCAATACCCGCACGCTGCACAGCAGCCTTGATGGCAGCACCGCCCAGGTCGTGGGCGGCCAAAGAAGAAAAGTCGCCCTGAAAAGCGCCCATGGGCGTGCGGGCTGCGCCGACGATGACGATGGAATCCGGCATGCTGGTATCTCCTGAGTTGACGTTTACGTAAACGTCAATTGTGACAGACTTCGGCCTGCACTTGCTGCCCTCTCTGCGACCTCTCGATAGCCGACAGCAGCTACCCGGTTGAAGCGCAAAGTGGTATTCCTCTCACTTTGAAATTCAGAAACACATTTCTTTGACCCGTTTGAAAAAGCGACGACAAAATTCATTGAATTTCGCAATGTGATATTCAATTGCAAAATAATGACCCCAGGTCAGCCGACCGAAAGAAAAGTCGGCCAACATCCCACCTTCGGTGCCAGACTGCGACCCAGCCGCACCTTCCAGAACGATATATGGAGACAGCAATGACAACCCAGCAACCCACCATCATCTACACCCTCACCGACGAAGCCCCGCGTCTGGCTACGGCGTCCTTTCTGCCGATTATTCGTGCCTTTACCGCACCAGCTGGCATCAACGTAACCGAGAGCGATATCTCGGTCGCCGCGCGTGTACTGGGCGAATTTCCTGAGTTCCTGGCTGAAGGCCAGAAGGTGCCCAACACCTTGGCCGAGCTCGGCAAAAAGACCCTGCAAGCAGACGTCAATATCATCAAGCTACCCAACATCAGCGCATCGGTGGGCCAGTTGATCACCTGCATCAAGGAACTGCAAGGCAAGGGCTTTACCATTCCCGATTTTCCGGAAGACCCCAAGACGGACGAAGACAAGGCGATTCGCGCCCGCTACGCCAAGTGCATCGGCAGCTCCGTAAACCCCGTGCTGCGCGAGGGCAACTCCGACCGCCGCGCACCCAAGGCGGTCAAGGAATATGCGCGCAAAAACCCCCATTCAATGGCCGAATGGAGCCAGGCCTCGCGTTCACACGTATCGCACATGCACCGTGGCGATTTCTACAACGGCGAGAAGTCCATCACGTTGGACAAGGCCCGCGATGTACGCATGGAGCTGGTAGGCAAAAGCGGCAAGACGACGGTGCTCAAGCCCCTGACCAAGCTGCTGGACCGCGAGATCATCGACAGCATGTTCATGAGCAAAAAGGCGCTGCTGGAGTTCTACGAAAAAGAAATCAACGACGCCTACAAGACCGGCGTGATGTTTTCGCTGCACGTCAAGGCGACGATGATGAAGGTGTCACACCCCATCGTGTTTGGCCACTGCGTCAAAATCTTCTATAAGGATGCATTTGCCAAGCACGGCAAACTGTTTGATGAGCTGGGTGTCAACGTCAACAACGGCATGGCCAATCTGTACGAAAAGATCGCCACCTTGCCGCAGTCACAGCAGGACGAAATCAAGCACGACCTGCATGCCTGCCACGAGCATCGACCTGAATTGGCCATGGTCGATTCCGCCAAGGGCATTACCAACTTCCACTCACCCAACGACGTGATCGTGGACGCCTCCATGCCTGCCATGATCCGCAATGGCGGCAAGATGTGGGGCGCTGATGGCCGCCTGAAGGACGTGAAGGCCGTGATGCCCGAATCGACCTTTGCCCGCATTTACCAGGAGATGATCAACTTCTGCAAATGGCACGGCAACTTCGACCCCAAAACCATGGGTACCGTGCCCAACGTGGGCCTGATGGCGCAGCAAGCAGAAGAATACGGCTCACACGACAAGACTTTTGAGATTGCGGAAGACGGCGTGGCCAACATTGTGGACATTGCCACGGGCGAAGTGCTGCTGTCCGAAAACGTGGAAGCCGGCGACATCTGGCGCATGTGCCAGGTTAAAGATGCAGCCATTCGCGATTGGGTCAAGCTGGCGGTCAACCGCGCGCGCAACTCCGGCATGCCAGTCGTCTTCTGGTTGGACCAGTACCGCCCGCACGAGGCCCAGCTGATCACCAAGGTCAAAATGTACCTGCACGAGCACGACACCACGGGTCTGGACATCCAGATCATGAGCCAGGTGCGCGCCATGCGCTACACCCTGGAGCGCGTGGTCCGCGGCCTGGACACCATCAGCGCCACCGGTAACATCCTGCGCGACTACCTGACCGACCTGTTCCCCATCATGGAACTGGGCACCAGCGCCAAGATGCTGTCCATCGTGCCCCTGATGGCGGGCGGTGGCATGTACGAAACCGGCGCCGGTGGCTCCGCGCCCAAGCATGTACAACAACTGGTGGAAGAAAACCACCTGCGATGGGATTCGCTGGGTGAATTTTTGGCACTGGCGGTTTCACTGGAAGACCTGGGTCTGAAAACCGGCAACGCCAAAGCTACTGTGCTGTCCAAAACGCTGGACGCCGCTACCGGCAAGCTGCTGGACAACAACAAGAACCCTTCTCCCAAGACCGGCCAGCTTGACAACCGCGGCAGCCAGTTCTACCTTGCCCTGTATTGGGCCCAGGCACTGGCCGCACAGACCGAAGACGCCGCCCTGGCCGCCCAGTTTGCCCCGTTTGCCAAGCAGCTGGCCGACAACGAGCAGACCATCGTGGCCGAGTTGGCGGCAGTGCAGGGCAAGCCGGCCGACATCGGTGGCTACTACCTGCCCGACACCGCCAAGCTCGACGCCGTGATGCGCCCCAGCCAGACTTTGAATGCGGTACTGGCTGCGGCCCATGCGTAACCCGGACTTGGCTTAGTCCTCCAGCGATTCCGGTCGGCCATGCGGCGGCTGGAATCGTTTGTCTTTGTCATACGGAAATACATCGTGCACAAAACCGGCCTGGATGCGGTCTTTGTGGCTCTGCCAAAAGGCCACGTCCAGAAGCTCGCCATGGTGGTGCATGAAGATGGCGCGCACGACCGGGTTGCCTAGCAGGAAGGGACCAAAAGTCTCGGGGAACACGTCGTGCGGGCCCACGTTGTACCAAACTTCGCCGGACATTTCTTCTTCTTCGTTGCGCGGCTCTGGCACTTTTCGGAAGTTACAGTCGGTGATGTATTCAATCTCGTCGTAGTCGTAAAACACCACCTTGCCGTGGCGGGTAATGCCAAAGTTTTTCCACAGCATGTCACCCGGAAATATGTTGGCCGCCACCAGGTCCTTGATGGCGTTGCCGTACTCCACCACACCGCGTTCGATCTGCTCGCGGGCGCGCAGAGCCGGAGGGCTGGTGTCGCTGGCGTTGGCACCTCCAGCATCAAACGCCTCCTGCAGGTAGATATTGAGCGGAATCATGCGCCGCTCGATGTAGACGTGCTTGATAAAAACTTCCAACGTTCCGTCGCCATCACGGTCACTGATCTCCAGCTGGCTAGGGGCAAATTGCTCGATTTCGGCAATCAGTTCATCGGTAAAGCGGGCACGCGGAAAACCCACCCCGCTGTACTCCAGCGTGTCTGCCATTCGGCCCACCCGGTCGTGCTGCTTGACCAACAGATACTTGTCCTTGATTTTCTCGCGGGTGGTGTCTTTTTGCGGCGGGTAATAGTCCTTGATGACCTTGAACACATAGGGAAATGATGGCAGGTCAAACACCAGCATAACCATGCCCTTGATGCCGGGCGCAATGCGAAACTGGTCGGTGCTGTGGCGCAGGTGGTGCAGAAAATCGCGGTAAAACAGGGTCTTGCCCTGCTTGGCCAGCCCCAGTGCGTTGTAGATTTCGTTGCGCGGCTTTCTGGGCATCATGCTGCGCAAAAACTGCACATAGGCCGACGGTATCTCCATATCCACCATGAAGTAAGCCCGTGCAAAACTGAACAGCATGAGGAGTTCATCCTCGCCGTACAGCGCGGCATCAATCACCAGCTTGGATTTGTGAGCGCGGGTGTACTCGGCGGTGTCACCCGCTGCATTGCGGTCATCCGCCAGTTGCCCCACAGGCGGCCACTTGGTGTGCAGGATGGGCAATGCAAACGCGTATTCGTTGAATCCGTTGATCAGCTTGCCAACGACGTAGCAACCCTTGTTCCGGAAAAAAAGCCCGGTGAGCACCTGGATCTGGAAGTTGGCGCGCAGCTTGGCGTCCCCCAGGCGCTCCATCATGGTGTCGCCCACCAAGGCGGCGTAATAGTCCAGGCTGTCAAAGGGGCGCTGCAGGTCAAAGTCGGTCACCATCTGTGCCAGCACGGTGTGCATGGTTTCGCGCGTGGGGTAGTACGAACGGTAGGTGGGGCGCTTCTCGGATTCGTCGTTCTCGATGTACTCGGTGCTGACCGCCGGGCGCACAAAGATAAAGTCGTTTTGAAAATAGCTGCGGTGCAGGATCTTGGTGGTGACCGAATTGAAAAAAGTCTCTGCCAGTTCGGGCTGGTGGTGATTGACCAGCAGCCCGATGTAGTGCAGCTTGATCTGCTGCCAGATATCCATGGACAGCTCACCGGCCTTGAACTCGCGCTCCAGCCGGCGCGAACACTCTTTCACCCGCAGGTCATAAAACTCGATGCGCTCGCGCTGGGCCCGCTGCTGACCGTGCCAGTCGGCTGTCTCGAAGCGGTGCTTGGCGCGGGCGGATTCGGTACGGAACAACTGGTAGTGGCGGTTGAAGCCAGCCATCATTGCCTTGGCGATGTCGTAGGCAACGGAGGAGTCCAGGCGCGTTGGAAACATAATCGCTATTATTTTAATAGCTGTTTACGTATATTTGACGAGGGCTAGAGGCTAATTTAGCATCAAGCCGTACCGTGGCGCGGTGTCAAACGGATACCCGCCAACGCCTCACGGTACAGCGCGTCCAGGCTGTCGGTACCACTCACGGTCATGTGCAAATCCTGCAACAGGCCGTCTTGCAGACCGTAAACCCAGCCATGCAGGGTCACATCCTGACCGCGGGCCCAGGCATCTTGCATGACAGTCGTCTGGGCCACATTGACCACCTGCTCCACGACGTTGAGTTCGCTCAGCGCTGCAGCGCGACCGTGCTCCGGGATCACGTCCAGAATGTCGCGGTGGCGATCGCGCACATCCTGGACGTGACGCAACCAGTTGTCGGCAAGGCCGATACGCGCACCTTCCAGTGCGGCTCTGACGCCCGAGCAGCCGTAGTGGCCAACGACCATGACATGGGCCACATTCAGCCGCTCCACCGCAAACTGGATGGTGGACAGCGCGTTCAGATCCGAGTGCACCACCAGATTGGCCACGTTCCGGTGCACAAACACTTCGCCCGGCTCCAAACCCGTGATCTGGTTGGCGGGCACCCGGCTGTCAGAGCAGCCAATCCACATGTACTTCGGGTTTTGCTGCGTCGTGAGCTTGGTAAAAAACCCAGGCCGCTCGGCTTCCATGCGGGCCGCCCAAGCGCGGTTGTGGTCAAAGAGGCCACTGAGTTTTGTTGACATGGAGTCCTTTCAAACAGGGTTTCATTTTTTCAGTGAACTGCGCACATTCCAGTCCAGCAGGCCAAAGCGTGCGCGCTCCTGCTGGTCATCCGACGCATTGAACTGGCATTCGCCCGCAGCTGGCTGGGCGCCGGGCGGTGAGCTGCAGGCAAACGAGGCCTTGTTGCCCAGTTGCCACTGGCCCTGGGCATTGCGGGATTCACCCTGAAAAAACAGGGTGCGTGGCGCATCCATGGGTGTCGCCTGCGGCGTGCGCAGCAGGTTCCGCCCGGCGTTCACGTAAGGGCCGTTGACCCCGATCAGCGGCAACAGGGTATTGAACATGTCGCGGTGGCTGGCCGGCAGGGCCTGCTGCGGGCCACACTGCAGGCCTTCACCCCAGATCACAAACGGCACCTGGCGTTGCAGATAACGCCGGGCCGGTTCGGCATACATGCCAAAGGAACGTACGTTGTGGTCGCCCGTAGCGGCGACGATGGTATTGCTCTTGAGCGGGCCGCTTTGAACCGACTGCACAAAACCGCCCAGCAGGTCGGCCGCGTAGTGGTAGGTATCCAGGTTGAGCAGCAGGGTGTCAGAACTGGTCTCGCCCTTCCATAGGCTCATGTCGCGCGGCACACGGTGGTAATCGGCGGGCAGGTCGTAGGGCGGGTGGTTGGTGCTGGTGAGCACAAACACGAACAGGGGCTTGTCTTTGGGCTGCGCCGCAAGGCGCTTGTCCAAGTACTTGAACACATAGCTATCCCACACGCCCCAGATACCCAGGGTGGCGTCGGGGTAGGACTCTTTCAGGTTGTTGGCGTCCACCACCTCGTCAAAACCCTGCACCGCCAGCACGCGGTTGAGGTCGCGCCAGCCGGAGCGCGCCGAGGTGACAAAGAGCGTCTGGTAGCCCGCATCTTTGATCACCTTGGGAATGGACCAGGGAATAGGCTTGCGCCCCACATCGCCCATGGTCAGCGGAGTAATGGGAGTCGAGAACAAAATCGCCTCCAGCGTCGGGTGGGTGCCAGGCTGGGCCGAGTCGAAGTTGCTGAAGTGGCAAGCCTTGGTCGGGTCCATCAGCGTAGGTGCCAGGCGGCCGAGCACATCAAACTGGGACGACTGGTAGAGCAACGGCTCGGCGCTCCACGACTCCATCAGGAAGAAGATCAGGTTCTTTTTGGGTGTACCTGGTGGCAGCGGTTCATGCGCCGTCAGGGCGGCCTTAACTTCAGCCTCGCTGCCATGCCGCAGGCCCAACGCTTCGGCGGCAGCCAGGGGCGAATTAAAGCCCATGGCTTTCAGCCCGACCAGCGGGTTTTGCAAGTTTTGCGATTGGCCCCGGCTGTCCCAAGCGTACTTCAAAGCGATGGGACCATTGGGAACCATGTCATTCAAAAAGGGCGAGGTGGTCACTGTCAGGTGCTGGCGTTGCAACGCCATCTCGCGAAGGGTTCCCTTGCCGGCAAACACCAATGCAAAAAATACGACGATGGCCAGCGCCAACTGAATAGCGATGTGGCGCGACTGCAGCACCGTATCCGGCCGCAGTCGGCGCAGCAACACACGGTGCAGCCATACCGAGCCGGCGGTCAATGCAAGTGCCAGCAAAAGCGTCCATATCACCGGAAAATCGTGCCAGATGGTTTGCAGCACAGCGGAGGTGTCGTCCTCCACCACGCCAAACACCAGGGAATCAATCGGTGTCTTGTAAAAACCGAAGTAGTGCAGGTTGACCAGCGACAGCATCACATACAAAAAGGCCACGCCCGTCGCGATGCGCCCCTGCACCTTGCCCGAGACCCAGGGCAGCACCAGCAACAATAAAAAACCGGCCACTGCGCTGACCTTGAGGTCGAAGCGAAAGCCCTGCACCACCACACTGGCCAAGTCGGTGGTGGAGACGTGAAAACCGGTGGGCCAAAAGTAGGCCAATTGCCCCAGCCGGATCAACGATAGCGCCAGCACCAATGGCACCACCAGCACCCAAGCTCGGAAAAGTCCACGCAGGAGGCCGTGGACAAGGGTAGTCAATGTGCGGGCAATCGCTGGTTTCATTAAAACGATTCGTTAAACGCGGGTCGATGTTTCACCGCAGGGCTCCACACGAAGTGGGCAACCGTGGGGGCTACACCCTACATTGTCTCAGCGAACAGCTCCCGGCCAATCAGCATGCGGCGAATCTCGCTGGTGCCCGCCCCAATTTCGTATAACTTGGCGTCGCGCCACAGGCGCCCCAGCGGGTATTCATTGATGTAGCCGTTACCGCCAAAGATTTGCACTCCCTCCCCGGCCATCCAGGTGGCTTTCTCTGCGGTCCACAGAATGACGGAGGCACAGTCCTTGCGCACCTGGCGCACGTGCTCAACCCCCAACAGGTCCAGGTTCTTGGCCACGGTGTAGGCAAAAGCACGGCCAGCCTGCAGCACGGTATACATGTCGGCCACTTTGCCCTGGATGAGCTGAAACTCACCAATGCTCTGGCCAAACTGCTTGCGGTCATGGATGTAGGGCACCACGTTGTCCATCACCGATTGCATGATGCCCAGCGGACCGCCAGTCAGAACGGCTCGCTCATAGTCCAGACCGCTCATGAGCACCTTGGCGCCGCCATTGACTTGGCCCAGCACGTTGGCGTGTGGCACTTCGACGTTGTTGAACACCAGCTCACCGGTGTGACTGCCGCGCATGCCCAGCTTGTCGAGCTTTTGCGCGATGGAAAAACCTTTCATGCCTTTTTCGATCAAAAAGGCGGTCACGCCCCGCGCACCGAGCTCGGGTTCGCTCTTGGCGTACACCACCAGCGTATCGGCGTCGGGCCCATTGGTGATCCACATTTTGTTGCCGTTCAGCAAGTAGTAGCCACCTTTGTCTTCGGCCTTGAGTTTCATGGACAGAACGTCAGAGCCAGCGCCCGGCTCACTCATGGCCAATGCGCCCACATGCTCACCGCTAATCAGCTTGGGCAGGTACTTGGCGCGCTGCGCGTCGGTGCCGTTGCGCTTGATCTGGTTAACGCACAGGTTGCTGTGTGCGCCGTAAGAAAGGCCCACGCTGGCAGACGCCCGCGAGATTTCTTCCATGGCAATCATGTGCGCCAGGTAGCCCATGTTGGCGCCGCCGTATTCCTCGCCCACCGTAATACCGAGCACGCCCAAGTCGCCCATCTTGCGCCACAGGTCCATGGGAAATTGGTCAGTTTTGTCGATCTCTGCTGCGCGTGGTGCGATCTCGGCTTGCGCAAATTCGTATACGGCATCGCGCAGCGCGTCGATGTCTTCACCGAGTTGGTAGTTCAGTCCGGGCAGGTGGCTCATGGGAATCTCCTTGTTGCTGTGTGTAAAGGGGGAGGATTGAAATGCACTGGTGATCAGGCTGCCTTGGCCAGCAGAGTGCGAGCTTCTTTTTCGTGGGTCTTGAGCTCGTCCAGATTGGCCTGCAGGTCGGTCATCTGGTCTTCGAGCTGCTTGCGGTGCACGGCCAGCACATCCAGAAACTTCTTTAGCTGCGCGCCGGTGTCGCGCGGGCTGTCATACATCTCGATGATCTCTTTCGCCTCGGTCAACGAAAGGCCCAGGCGCTTGGCCCGCAAGGTGAGCTTCAGGCGCGTGCGGTCGCGCCCGCTGTACACGCGGTTGCGCCCGCCAGGGCCGGTGCGTTGGGGCTCCAGCAACCCCAGATCTTCATAAAACCGGATGGCGCGCGTGGTCACATCGAACTCGCGCGCCAGATCGCCAATGGTGAAGGTGATGCTCATAGGGTGGTCCAACACAGGGGACAGTCGTCAAGACAATAGCCGCCTAGAATGCTCCATTCAATTGACGTTTACGTAAACGTCAATTATGTAATAGAAAAGGTCCTCCCATGAACGAACTGGAAAAGCAACTCAACTACCCCCTGGGCGAGACCCTCGCACCGGCGGGCGGTACGCTGGAGGTGGCACCCGGTGTGCGCTGGATTCGCATGTCCCTGCCTTTTGCACTGAACCATATCAACCTGTGGCTGCTGCGCGATAGCATCGATGGCGTCGAGGGCTGGAGCATTGTGGACTGCTGCATCCACAACGATGAGGCCAAGGCGCAGTGGGAATCCATCTTTGCCAACGAACTGCAGGGCCTGCCCATCCTGCGCGTGATCGTCACGCACATGCACCCCGACCACATCGGCTTGGCGCACTGGCTGTGCGAACGGTGGAGTGGGCGTGGCGCAGGGCCGCCCCAAGCCGCGACCAGCCCCCTTGGGGCGCAGCGCAGCAGCGAAGACGCAAGCGTGGGGGCTCGCGAATGTCGGTTATGGATCAGCGCCACCGACTACCAGGTGGCGCGCATGGGCTGCCTGGGCCCCACCGGCTTTGGTGGCGACCGCGCAGCCGAATACTTTGCCAGCCATGGGCTCAACAGCCCACAGGCGATGGAGCAGATCAAGGCACGCACGGGCTACTTTCCGTCGCTGGTGCCCTCAGTGCCGCCCAGCTACCGCCGCATGATGGACGGCATGGTGCTGACCATCGATGGGCGTGCCTGGCGCTGCATCAGCGGCTACGGCCATGCGCCCGAACACATTGCGCTGTACTGCGAAGAACTCAACCTGCTCATCGGCGGTGACATGATGCTGCCGCGCATCTCCACCAATGTGAGTGTGTATGAGCAAGAGCCAGAGTCTGATGCGCTGAAACTGTTTCTCGATTCCATTGACCGTTTTCTTGAATTACCCGCCGACACGCTGGTACTGCCCTCACATGGAAAACCCTTTACCGGCATGCACATCCGCATTCAACAGTTACACGACCACCACCAGGAGCGCCTGGCCGAAGTGATGCAAGCCTGCAGCGAGCGTGCCTGCAGTGCCGCTGACATCTTGCCCGTACTGTTCAAACGCGATTTAGACCTGCACCAGACCACCTTCGCCATGGGCGAATCCGTGGCACACCTGAATGCCCTGTGGTTTGCCGGCAAGCTGCAGCGCCGCCTGAGCGCGGATGGGGTGTACCGGTTTGGGTTGGTCCCTACTACTTGGGAATCGCGTCATCCTTGAGCAGGCTGGCCGGGTCTGCCTTTGAAGCGTCGGGGCAATGGGTCTGAAGGTTTTGTTGCACCACTCTCAAGAAAATGCGTAGCGCAGCTGCATGGGTACCACCCAATGGCGCACCGGCAGGCAGGAGAAGGCGACCAGGAAGTCGTCACCGCAGGCTTCGCAGCGGACGCGCAAAGCCGTGGGCCAAAATACCGCACTCCAGATACTTGCGAAACGCCTTCTCCACATAAGCGCTCGGGGTGGCGGGGCATGCTGGTGCCCACGCGGGTGAAAAACCGCGCAGTCCTCGTAGGGATTGCACGGCCAGCTACTCAATTGATAGCGTGATGGTCAGTTAGCGAACCTCAGCACCTCACCGAAGGACCAGCCCCGCCAATCCACAGACGGCGATGACGGGAATAACCCCCGCCTTGTAGCGCAGCAGCGCCAGCCAATCAACGTTTGCAGGAAATACTGCGCCAGCCCTAGTGGGCACTGCGATATGCGCTATGAAAAAAAGAGCAAGACTGGCGATCACGCCAACCACCGATGCCGTGATGGCGGTCAGTGGCGCGGTCAGGTGCAACTTGCCATGGGTGGATTCCACCAGCGGGCCACCGGCCAGGGTGAAGATGAAGGACGGCAAAAAGGTAAACCTGGTCACCACCGTGGCGGCCAGCGCCGCACCCAGAAACTGCGCATCCGGCCCAAGGACCTGGTGCGCCCAGCCGCCGACAAAGCCGACAAAGGCCACGACCATGATCAGCGGCCCCGGCGTGGTCTCGCCCAGGGCCAGGCCGTCAATCATTTGCACGCCTGTGAGCCAGGCAAAGTGCTCGACCGCGCCCTGGTAGACGTAAGGCAACACGGCATAGGCGCCGCCAAAGGTCAGCAGCGCCGCCTTGGTGAAGAACCAGCCCATCTGTGCCAAGGTGCTGTCCCAGCCCTGCCAGGCTACCAACGCGCCCATGGGGGCAAGCCACAGGGCGGCGCCAACGGCGAGTACAGTGGCCATCCGCGCAGGTGACCAGCGCGCGTGGGGCGGCGTGGGCGTGGTGTCACCAATCAGCCAATCCATCTCGCCGGGTGTCAGTGCCATGGACTTGGCCGCGCCATGGCCGCCAGCGCCGGCAAACTGCGCCGGCGCCCAGCGCGAACCCAGCCCAGCCGATGAGCGCCGCCGCCAGCACAATCCATGGGAAGGGCACGTTAAACCCGTAGATTGCTATGAAACTCATAGCTGCAATCGCCCAAAGTACGAGGGCTACCGTGGGCTTCTTCAAGGTCTTGGAGCCGATGCGGTGCACCGCCTGCAACACGATGGCGGCCACTGCCGGCTTGATGCCACACCACGGCCGCCACCCAGGGTACGCTGCCAAAGGCCACGTAGACCCAGCTCAAGGCGATCAGGATGATCAGCGAAGGCAGCACAAACAGCACCCCGGCCACGACGCCGCCCCAGGTGCGATGCATCAGCCAACCAATGTAGGTGGCCAGTTGCTGGGCCTCGGGGCCGGGCAGCAACATGCAGTAGTTCGGCGCGTGCAGGAAGCGGGATTCCGATATCCAGCGTTTTTCTTCCACCAGCTCGCGGTGCATGATGGCAATTTGCCCGGCCGGGCCGCCGAAGCTGATAAAGCCCAGTTTCAGCCAGAAGCGCAGGGTCTCGGTTAAGGAGACAGTGCGCGTTGCGGTGGGCGACGTTGTACTCACGCGGGTGCTCCCACCACCATGGTTTCGGGCTTCCAGTTGTGGGATTCGTTCTGCGCGGCGACGCGGTCGCGGCACCAGGCGCAGAGTGCGTCGTACAACGGCAGGGCGGCGTCCAGCATGGCGTGGTCGTCTTGCGCGTGCAGACGTGACAAGCCCAGGGAGAAGGCCAGCAACCCTGCGGACTGCGGCGACAGATCGAGCCGGTTGGTATCGGCTCTGCGCACGATGGTGGCCAGCAGGTTCAGCGCGGCATCGAGCAGGTCAAAGCCCAGCAGCAGGGCATCAAAGCTGCATAGCTCGCCCACATGGGACACCGGCGCACCAAGAATGTCATAAGCCACTGCGCCGCTTTCTTTGGCTTGCGCCAGCACCTGGCTGGCGGGCGCGTAGAAAAACTCGGCACGGTTATCGATGAAGCGGCGGATCAGCCAGGGGCAGGCAATGCAGTCGATCTTGGGCCGCTCGCGCGTGATCCAGCGTGAGGGCTGCACTCCGGTCACACCCCAATCGGTGCGCTTGGCAAAACTCAGTGCGGGCCTGGCGCGCCAATCGGCTATCTACGGGACATCGTCCTCGCCATCCTGGCCGCCTTCCAGTCCACCTGCCACCCTATGTGCGTCCCAACCCGCAGCCCGCAGCGTAACAACGGCTTCTTTACTCACGTTGTGGCCATAGACGCAGTAGACATTAGCCGCTCGCGGTGCGTGGGATATGGCAAAAGCAGCCACTTCCTCAAGCGCGCAGCGCTGGGCGCAGGCCAGCAGTCGCGGGCTCTCGTCAAAGCGAGGCTGGCGGCGAACATCCAGCACCAGCGGGGTGTCGGCACTGCCAAAGCGGGCATTAAAGGGCTTGGGGGGCAACGGAAAGAACAGACGGATTTTGGATGTCCACGGATTGCTCCTGTTGCGTTACCAGCAGTTGGAAGGGACACCATCTTGGGGCCTGATCGGCCCGACACCGGGGAGCTGACACCCCGATGGGCGCACTGTAGCACACGCCCCCCGGGAAGACCCCATGTGTGGGGTACTCGACAGTCCAGGCGTCCTTGACTACTATCAACTTCCACTTTTGGGGGGATCCGTCATGCATGGTTGGGTCAAACGCCTGGGGTTGGGTTTAGGACTGCTGGTCGTGCTGGGGGTCGCCATTCTGATGTTCGCCAGCATGCTGGGCCAGCGCAAGCGCGAGCGCTCGGTGGATGTCGCCGTGCAAGGCGTTGCGTGGGCGACGGACGCAACGGGTGTGGAGCGCGGGCACTACCTGTACCGCTCGCGCGGCTGTGCCGAATGCCATGGGCCCGACGGCAGCGGGCGTGAGTTCATCAACGACGGCAAGGGCATGCGCATTCGCGCGCCCAACATCACGGTCGGGGGGCCGGTTGGGCACTACACGGCGCAAGATTGGGAGCGCGTTGTTCGCCACGGGGTTAAGGCCAACGGCCGCGCCGTGTTCATCATGCCCAGCGAAGACTACAACCGCTTCACCGACGCCGACCTGGCGGCCGTCGTGGGCTACGTGCGTACGATAGCACCGCGCACAGATGGTGAGGCCGTCGTGGAATTGCCGCTGCCGGTCAAGGCTCTGTACGGTCTGGGGGTGATTCGGGATGCTTCAGAGAAGATCGACCACCATCTGCCACCGGCCCAGCCCGTGGCTGCTGCGGTCAACGCCCAGCACGGCGCCTATGTGGCCAATATGTGCATCGGCTGCCATGGCCCGGGCCTGTCGGGCGGAACCATTCCCGGCGGCCCGCCAGATTGGCCCGCAGCCGCCAACCTGACACCCGGCGCGGGTAGCGCCATGCTGCGCTACGGCGATGCCAATACCTTTGTGGCCATGCTGCGCTCGGGCAAGCGCCCGGATGGCAGCGGCATCAAGGTCATGCCGTTTCAGTCGTTGCGCGAATTGAACGACACCGACGCCCACGCGCTGTATACCTTCCTGAAGACGGTGCCGCCGCGCAACGCGGGTCAGCGCTGATCCAGAACGGTCGCCCAGCGCACTTGGGCCAGCAGCTTGTTCAGGTCCGGGCGTTGCAGGGTGGCATTGGCCGCCCCTTCATTGCATACGGAGCAAATGGCTTTCAAGTTGGCGGCGTCATCACTTCCGCCCAAGCATCGCCCCTAAAATCTGCATCAGGCGGCGGGCACAGCTCGACCCCGGCGCAGCCTTCGCCACCCATTCAGCGGCGGCCCGCGTGCCGGGGTGATGCGCAGAGCTTCAGGGTCGGTAATCGCATCCTCTGCCACGGGTGAATCCGTGGCACACCCGAATGCCCTGTGGTTTGCTGGCAAGCTGTAGCGCCGCCTGAGCTCGGATGGGGTATACCGGTTTGGGCTGGCCCCTACCACTTCGGAATTGAATCGTCCTTGAGCTGGCCGCGCAATTCGGCATAGTCGGGCACCACGCTACGCACGGTATCCCAAAAGCGCGGGCTGTGGTCCATTACCCGTAGGTGGCTGAGTTCGTGGGCCACCACGTAGTCGATCACAGCGGGGCGGAAATGGATCAGCCGCCAGTTCAGACGAATCGATCCATCGATGCGGGCGCTGCCCCAACGAGTGCCAGCCGAACTCAGGCTGAGCTTCTTCCACTGCACTTGCAAGAGCGGCGAAAAATGGTCCAACCGATCGATGAAATGCGCGCGCGCCTGGCGCATCAGCCAGGCCTGCACCGCATCGCGGATTTGCTCGGGTGTGGCGGATTTGGGTAGGCCCACGCGCAAGGTTTGTTCGGATTCTGGCGGGCCGTCAAGTTGCGCCCCCACCGCGCCAAAACCATGGGTCGGGTCCAGCAGCACGCGCATACTTCCCCCAAAAAGCGGCAACACCGTGCCATCGCTCCAGGTGATGCGGGCTTCGTGCTGGCGCACCTGGCGCTCACGCGACTCACCTAGCTTGCGGGTAATCCACTGCGATTTCTCCCGCAGCGCAGACTCCACCTCAAACACCGGCGTCCAGCGCGGTGCGCGCACCACCAGACCGTCGGGGCCGACCACAAAACCAATAGTGCGCCGCTTGGCGCGCTGAAACAAATAGGCCACCTGCGCATCGCCTAGGCGCAGCTCACGGTTGGCGCGGGGATGGGTAAAAACGGCAGGAACAATGACCCGGTTCAGCACCTGGGCCTCGCCATGCGGAACGCCAGGCGCGATGAATGCTACAATTTCAGGAGCGTGTTGTGTACTATCCGCGAGGGCTAGAGGCTCAAACAGGTCCAACGTGTATTGAAGAAAACGGTGCATTGTAGACACAACGTAAGCCGTGAATGGCTAGCGATAAGCCTCGGGGTCCAGCCGGCGCATTTCGGCCTCGATCCAGTTTTCCACTTCCTGCATCAACTCCTTGTGGTGGCGACCCACGCTGGGAATGGGCTTGCCAATGGATACGTCGACAATACCCGGAGTCTTGACGAAAGCCTTGCGCGGCCAGCATTTGGCTGAGGTGACCGCAATCGGTATTACCGGAGCGCCAGTCTGCACCGCCAGACGGGTACCGCTGGTCTCATACACACCCTTTTGGCCACGGGCAATGCGCGTGCCTTCGGGGAACATGATGATCCAGATGCCTTGTGCCAAACGCTCGCGGCCCTGGGCCACAACCCGCTTGAAGGCCTGGGTGCGCAAGCTGCGGTCGATATGGATCATGTCCAGGAGACCAATCGACCAGCCAAAGAACGGCACGTAGAGCAGTTCTTTCTTGAACACATAGGCCAAGGGGTGCGGCATGATGGCCGGCATTAAAAAAGTCTCAAACGTGGACTGGTGCTTGACCAGCAGCACCGCTGGTGTGGTTTCGCCCACCGGCAAATTTTCCATTCCGGTGATACGCGTCTCGATTCCCAGAATGGCGCGTGCACTGGCCCGGCTGCTCAGGCTCAGCCAAGCACTGGCAATGCGGTAACGCTGGGCGCGCCCCATGCCAAAGAGTGCACCCAGCACAATAGCCAGGGTGTAGGGCACCACCGTGAGTGCCATCCATGCCATGTGCAGAACCGAGCGAATGAAGGCCATTTAAAGATCCGCCGCCTGCGACGGGCGCATGTCATGGCTGATCAGGTAGTCGGCAAAGGCGGCCAGGTCTGCGTGCACCACGGTTTGCTGTGGGTAGCTGTCAGGCAGGGGCTGGTCCCGATAGGCTGCGGCCTTGCCGGTGAGCACCAGATGCGGCTGGCAACCTGCGTTGACGGCGGCCACCAGATCGCGCTGAGAATCACCCACCGCAGGTACATCATCCAGCTCAAGGCCATAGCGCTCGGCAATTTGCTCGTATAGCCCCGGCTCAGGCTTGCGGCAGTGGCAGCCTTCGTCTGGCCCATGGGGGCAATAAAAAATACCGTCAATGCGTCCACCCACCGCCGCCAGCATGCTGTGCATTTTGGCGTGCATGGCATTGAGTGACGCCACATCAAACAAGCCGCGCCCCAGACCTGATTGATTGGTGGCCACCACCACATGCCAGCCGGCATGGTTCAGGCGCGCAATGGCTTCCAGCGCGCCGGGCAGCGGCTGCCACTCAGAGGGAGATTTGACGAATTCGGCACTGTCTTCGTTGATGGTGCCGTCGCGGTCGAGTATGACGAGGCGCATGTCAGGCCGCCAAGCGCGAAAGATCGGCCACACGGTTCATGGCATCGTGCAGAGACTTCAAAAGGCCTTGGCGGTTCAAGCGCAGGTCGAGTTGCTCGGCATTGACCATAACGCCATCAAAGAACGCATCCACTGGCTCACGCAGCACCGCCAGGGTTTGCAGGGATGCGGTGTAGTCACCAGCCGCCAGTTGTGCCTGCGCCTTGGGTGCTACCGCCTGCATGGCGGCATACAGGGCCTTTTCAGCCGGTTCTTGCAGCAGAATTTCGCTGACATGGGCGTCCACCTCGGGTGCCTTTTTCAGGATGTTGCTGATGCGCTTGTTGGCCGCTGCCAGCGCGGGCGCCTCAGGCAGCGCCGCAAATGCACGCACAGCTGCCATCCGATGGGGTACATCGCCCAGCCGCTGCGGGCGCAGGGCCAGCACCGCGTCCACCTCTTGCGCGCTATAGCCCTGCTCGCGCAGGGAACCAGCCATGCGGTCATAAATAAAGTCGACCAGCTTGGCCTGGTTGGCGGCAAAGTCAGCTTGTTCTTTCTCGGGCCAGAGTTCGATCAACTCGGCAAACGCCTTGGTGGCGTTGGCCAGAAGCGTGTCCAGGTTGAGCGAAAAGTCACTCTCCATCAGGATACGGATCACGCCCAGTGCATGACGGCGCAGGGCAAAGGGGTCTTTGTCGCCGGTGGGCAAGTTGCCAATGCCAAACATGCCCACCAAGGTCTCTAGCTTGTCGGCCAGAGCCACCACGCTGCCGGTGTGGTTGCGTGGCAGGGTGTCACCGGCAAAGCGGGGCTTGTAGTGGTCTTCGATGGCAATTGCCACGCCGTCGCGCAGGCCATCATGGCGGGCGTAGTAGCCACCCATGATGCCTTGCAGTTCGGGGAACTCGCCCACCATGTCGGTCAGCAAATCGGTCTTGGCAAGCAAAGCGGCCTGCTGCACCTTGCTGGACAGCACGTCCATTTCATCTTTGGCGAGCGCGGTATAGGGCACTATGGCTTCACGGATTTGTCGAACGATGGCAGCGGCAATAAAGGCCACGCGCTGCGCACGCTCGCCTTGCGTGCCCAGCTTGTTGTGGTAAACCACTTTGGCCAGACCATCCACACGCGAGGCCAGCGTCTTTTTGCGGTCCTGGTCAAAGAAGAACTTGGCATCGGCCAGGCGCGGACGCACCACGCGTTCGTTACCGCCAACCACCGCGCTGGCGTCCGCTGGGCTGATGTTGCTGACCACCAGGAATTGGTGCGTGAGTTTGCCGGCTGCATCGAGCAGCGGGAAGTATTTCTGGTTGGCCTTCATGGTGAGAATCAGGCACTCTTGCGGCACATCCAGAAACTCTGGCTCAAATTGGCAGACCAGCACGTTGGGGCGCTCCACCAGGGCGGTTACTTCGTCGAGCAATGCATCGTCTTCAATGGGGTGCACGCCGTTGCCCAACTTGGCTGCCGCCGCCGCGAGCTGGCGGGCAATCTCGGCCTTTCGCTCGGCAAACGACGCGATAACGGCACCGTCGCGGGCCATTGTCGCTGAATAGCTGTCGGCAGCCTCAATCACTACGGGCGACACCGCCGCTTCAAAGCGGTGACCCTGGCTGCTGTTGCCAGCGGTGAGGCCCAGCACTTTAACGGGCACCACGGTGCTGCCGTGCAATGCCACCAAGCCATGTGCTGGCCGCACAAAGTTCACGCTGGTCCAGCCCGGCAAGGCACAGTCGCGCTCCAGCTGATAGCCCATGACCTTGGGGATTGGCAGCAGACGAATCGCCTCCTCCAGCGCTTTTTGTAGGCCGGTGTCCAGCGTGGCGCCGGTAACCAGGCTGTCGTAAAACAGGGCCTCGGCCTTGCCGTCGAGCGCGCGTTTGAGTGCGGACACTGTGGCAGCAGGGTTGCTGGTGTCTGCACCCAAGGCCTGTAGCTTTTTTAGCAAGGCCGGCGTGGCATTGCCACTGGCATCCAGACCCACAGACACCGGCATGAGCTTTTGCTGCACGGCTTTGTCGGCAGCCTTGAGCCAGACGTGGCTTACGTGCGCGGCCAAGCGGCGTGGTGATGCGTAGGCAGTGGTGACGGAATCGCCATTGATCAGGCCGAGGGCGCGCAGCTGATCCGCCAATTGGGTAGCAAAGGCGTCGCCAAGTTTCTTGAGCACCTTGGGTGGCAGTTCTTCAACGAAGAGTTCTACGAGAAGGTTTTGGGTCGTCATCATGCAGCCTTCTTCGGTGTCATTTGCTCTACCCATTCACGCGGGGCCAGCGGAAAGCCCAGGCGTTCACGGCTTTCAAAGTAGCTTTGCGCCACCGCACGCGAGATGTTGCGGATGCGGCCAATGTACGCCGCACGCTCGGTCACGCTAATGGCGCCCCTTGCATCCAACAGGTTGAAGCTGTGCGCGGCCTTGAGCACCTGCTCATAGGCCGGCAGCGCCAGTTGCTGTTCTATTAAATGCTTGGCCTGTTTTTCGTGCGCGGCAAAGGCGGTGAACAGAAAGTCGGCGTCGCTGTGTTCAAAGTTGTAGGTGGATTGCTCGACTTCATTTTGCTTGTAGACATCTCCGTAGCTCAGTCCATCGGTCCAAGTCAGGTTGTAGACGTTGTCCACGCCCTGCAGGTACATGGCCAGACGTTCAAGACCATAGGTAATTTCGCCGGTGATGGGCCTGCAATCGATGCCTCCGACCTGCTGGAAGTAGGTGAACTGCGTCACCTCCATGCCGTTGAGCCAGACTTCCCAGCCCAGGCCCCAAGCACCCAGTGTGGGGTTTTCCCAATCGTCTTCGACAAAGCGGATGTCATTCTTCTTTAAATCAAAACCCAGGGCTTCGAGGCTGCCCAAATACAGCTCCAAAATGTTGCTGGGCGCAGGCTTCAGGACCACCTGGTACTGGTAGTAGTGTTGCAAGCGGTTGGGGTTCTCGCCGTATCGGCCATCCTTGGGTCGGCGGCTGGGTTGCACGTAGGCGGCCTTCCACGGCTCGGGGCCCAGTGCGCGCAAAAAAGTGGCGGTGTGCGAGGTGCCGGCGCCTACTTCCATGTCGTAGGGTTGCAGCAGCGCGCAGCCTTGGTCGGCCCAGTAGGCCTGCAATTTCAGGATAATTTGTTGAAATGTGAGCATGGCCCGATTTTACAGGGGCGAAACCCTTAGTCTGCCCTCGTCGAACGGACCCGGGTAGCTACAAAAACAATAGCGATCACCAGCAGCCAGAGCGGCCACAACCCGAACCGAGCAACCCACCAGGCAAAGGGCGTGGTGCCGGTGCGGCCTTCAACCGTGCCCACCAACACGCCACGGGTAGTGCGTGGCAGGCTCTGGGCCACGCGACCGGTGTGGTCAATGATGGCGGTGGCACCGGTGTTGGTGGCGCGCACCATGGGGCGCTCGAACTCCAGGGCGCGCATACGGCTGATCTGCAAATGCTGGTCCGTTGCCACGGTATCGCCAAACCAGCCAATGTTGCTGACGTTCACTAACACTGTGGGCGCGCGGGCCGGGTCTTCGAAACGCACGCCAAGCTCTTCACCAAACAAGTCTTCGTAGCAGATGTTGGCCGCCAGGCGCTGCCCCTTCCAGTCAAAGGGCGCTTGCCCCACGGCACCGCGGTTGAAGTCACCCAGGGGTATGTTCATCATCCGGGTGAACCACATGAACATCGGTGGGATGAATTCACCAAATGGCACCAGGTGGTGTTTGTCGTACCGCCAAACCTGTTGCAACCCAGGTGCAAGACCGACCACCGAGTTGGTGTAACCCTGTGCCATGCTGCCCAGGGGCACGCCTATTAACGCTGCTTGACCGGGTGTAGAAAACCGGGTCATGAGGGCCTCCCAATATCCCTCAGGCAGATCCTGCGGCAGCAGTGGGATTGCTGTCTCTGGTGCTACCACCAAGTCGGTAGCGCTGCGGTTGAGTTGATCGCCATACCAGGCTAAGGCCAGGGGTACGCCACTGCCACTCTGGAATTTTTCATCCTGGGGGATATTGCCCTGCAACAAGGTAATGCTCAACGACCCGGTGGACGTAGACCAGGTGGGCAACAGTCCAGGCACCAACCATCCCAGTGCCAGTACAGTAGCCAGGGCAGCCCGCAAACCCCAGCCACTGCTCATCACTTCCAGCACCGCCGCCGACAGCCAGGCGGCCAGCGCGCCGACGCCATAGGCACCCACCCAAGGAATCCAGAGTGCCAAAGGGCCATCAGCATGGGCATACGCGATGGCACCCCAGCCAAAACCTGTCAACCAGGTTCCTCTGGCCATTTCGGCGGCGATCCACAGGGCGGCAAACGTCAGGGGTGCCAGGATAGGACCACGGCCACACAGCCGCCAATACAGAACCGCAGCGAATGCGTAATACAGACCCAGCGCTGCCGCTAGCGCCACAATCGCCAGCGCAGTCAGCACGGCCGGCAGACCAGCGTAGGTATGCATGGAGACATACAGCCACCAGAACGTAGCACACAGCCATGCGGTGGCGAATAGCCAGCCCATGGTGAATCCCTGCTGGGCAGTGGTGCTGGAACGCAATACAGCCAAAAAAACCGTCATTGCAAGGATTTGCAGCCACCACAGTGGTGCTCCTGTGACAAAGCCAAAGGAGAACGGCCAGCTGACTCCCGCAGCGTTTGCGTAGGCAACTGCCAAAACGAGAGTAGAGCGAACTGCGACGGATTCTGCGAGGAGTCGCCGCAGCGCGAAGCCAGACATGGTTTAGTGGGTGGAGTCGGCAGCGGGCTCGACCTTGAACCACCTCACTGCACCACCTTTCGTGTGGAGTACAGTGAAATCCAGGCCGCATAGCGTGTAGCGTTCACCCCGCTTGGGCACATGACCCATTTCGTGGGCAATCAGGCCGCCAATGGTGTCGAACTCGTCGTCTGGATCAGAACCGGCCAGTGTGACGGTGAAGGCGTCGTTGACCCGCTCTATGGGCGTGTCACCACTGACCCGGTAGGTGTGATCGGCTAATGCAAAAATATCGCCCTCGTCTTCGGGTATGTCGAATTCGTCTTCAATTTCGCCAACGATCTGTTCTAACACGTCTTCAATAGTGATCAGGCCTGCTACCCGGCCAAACTCATCGATAACGATGGCCAAGTGGTTGCGGTTGCCGCGAAAATCCCGCAATAGGTCGTTCAGCCCCTTGGTTTCTGGCACAAACACTGGCGGGCGCAGCAAGGCGCGGATGTGGAATTCAGGGGCCCGCTGCAGTTTGAGTAGATCTTTGGCCAACAGGATGCCGATAACGTTTTCGCGCTCGCCTTCATACACAGGGAATCGCGAATGTGCCGTATGAATCACCGTATGGAGTAGTTCATCCATAGGCGCCTGAATATTCAGTAGGTCCATGCGCGTGGCCGCCACCATCACATCGCCAGCAGTCATGTCGGCCATGCGGATCACACCTTCGAGCATGACACGAGATTCGGCGCCGATGATGTTGTTGTCTTCCGCCTCGGCCAGGGTTTCGATGAGTTCCTCTGTCGAATCGGGGCCGGGGTGCAAGAATTCGGCGAGCTTGCGCAAAAAGGTACGCTTGTCTTCCTTGTTGGGCATGCGCGCGGGATGGGGGTCTGACACTGACGTGGGGGGCAAAGGCTGCCGTTGTTTCGGACCCCCTAGGATAGCGGATTTGCCTGACGCCCCATCTTCCAGGGCGTTGCTAGAGTCGGGACGACATGCTACTGTGGTCAGCAACGGCCCCGCGCCGGACCGCTTGCACATCCGCCAGGAAGCTCCAGAATTGCTTCGCCTGTGCCTTCAGGCGGTAGTCGGTCTGGGCGACCTGCTCCTCAATCAACTCGGTTACGCGACTGTCAAGCGTGGAAGCGGGCAGCTGCAAATACGCCTCAGACTCCGTGCCATCGCGCTCAATGCGGGCGCCTGCATTGCGGGCAATCTTTAACATGGCCGCGTTTTCACTCAAGGCATGGATGAACATCATGTTAATTCCGTCGTTGGTGGCGTGCATGGCAGCGCGTTCAAACAGGCGGGCACCGTATCCCTTGCCGCGGGCTGTCGGCGATACAGAGACGCCGAATTCGGCGCAGGAGCCATGAGCTTCATTCTTGGCATAGACCAAGTGCGCCATGGCAATCAGTTCCAATTTGCGGTTGTAGATACCAAAGATTTCGTCACGCTCAAAATTAAGGGTTTCAACGTAGCGTTGAATTTGAGCGTCTTGTGCCGAGTAGCCAAATCGCAGATAGCGATCTGCAGGCTCCAAGGACAGCAGGTGAGTGGCAATGCGCTCCCGATGGTTGGCACCAAGCGAACGAATAGGAACTAGCGATGGTGCTGCACGAGGGATGGCCGCTGTACTCTCACCCTCGTTAGGGGGGCGTAACAATTCACGACCCGCTTCCAACGAGGCTTTGATTAAACTAGTGGCTTCATACATGAAGGGAATATAAGGGTATTCCCTAGTCTTTGCTCACCAATCTCGTTACGTAGAAGTCATTTTTTAGCTGTATTCCGAAAACAATCGATCGGGCAATTCATACAAAGCACCTGGATATTGACATATTTTTGACAGTGAGCGCACACTTTTATTATTGAACGTTTCGATCTCAGCTTTATTTTGCGCAGTGGGCGCCGAGCCACCGTGGGTCAGTTCGGTACACTCCTTGACCATATGGAAGCAGCAGAAACCATTCGGAATGCCGTAGCACGGGTAGCGGCCTTGCGACAGGCTACAGTCTCCACAGCCAGTCTTCACGATGCGACGCGGGCAGTGAAGTCTTTTCAGGCAAAGCGCTTTGCGGGCACATACGCTGATCTGCTGGCGTCACCAGAATATGCCAGCGCGGCTCGCTTTTTTCTAGACGATCTGTACAGTGACCGGGACTATTCATTGCGGGATGCCCAGTTCGCACGCATTGCTGGCGGATTGCAACGCCTGTTCCCTAAACAGGTCGTGGCGACTGCCGTGACCATGGCACAGTTGCACGTACTGACGGAGGAAATGGACCGAAAAATGGCCGAGGCTTGGCTGGGCTACCCCTTTCCACAGGACACTGATACGGTGCGTCGGTACCTGGCATGCTGGTTGTTGGTTGGGCGCGAGTCTGATCGGAATCTGCAACTGGAGATGGTGTTGCAGGTTGGCGCAGAGCTGGATCGACTGACCCGAACGCCGGGCTTGCGGATGATGCTGCGCATGATGCGCAAACCAGCTTCAGCAGCCGGACTAGGTTCCCTGCAGAACTTTCTGGAATCGGGATTTGACATATTTGCCCAGATGTCGGGAAAAGGTCAGCGAGCACGCGAGTTTCTCGACACCATCCGTCGGCGAGAGTCTGTCTGGATTCGGCGGTTGTCCGACCCGCTGTCCATAACCAATGAGGCCGATTTGCGGGCCTGCGTGACCAGTGCTCTGAGTTAGCACGCGTATGTCCATACATTGCCCGTCATTTACCGTTGTTGCCAAATACTGACGATGAACCCAGCTCTTCCTATTGGCATGCACGTCTTTGAGCGAGGCTGGCTCTCATCCAACAACGTCCTGATCATGGGTGAAGAGAATACGGCACTAATCGACAGCGGCTATTGCACGCACAGCGAGCAAACGGTGGCGTTGGTGCATTCCGTTTTGGGTGACCGCCCGCTGGATCTATTGATAAATACGCATTTGCACAGTGACCATTGCGGTGGAAATGCGGCGTTACAGGAACACTATCCTGCGCTTCAGACGCGTATACCGCCGGGTAATGCGGATGAAGTCAAGCTGGGACGAAGATGCGCTGACTTATAAGACTACCGGCCAGCAATGTCCGAAGTTCGTTTTCGAGGGGTTGCTGACGCCTGGTGAGACGTTGAGTTTAGGGGGCTGCTTCTGGCAGATTCACGCTGCAGCCGGGCATGACCCACATTCCATTCTGTTATTGAGCCGCATTCAAGAGTTTTGATTTCTGCCGATGCCCTATGGCAGGAAGGATTTGGCGTGGTATTTCCAGAGCTGGAAGGTGTCAGCGCATTTCCCGAAGTTGGGGCGACTCTGGATCTGATTGAAACATTGGAGCCCAAAGTCGTGATTCCGGGGCATGGGCGCCCTTTTTCGGATTATAGAAAGTCGCTAAGAATCGCCCGAAGCCGTCTGAATTACTTTATCGATCACCCTGCCAAACACCAACAGTACGCAGCCAAAGTTCTAATCAAATTCAAGCTGCTTGAGCTCCAGTCCTGCACATTTGAGTATCTGCTGAATTGGGTAGCGACAACGCCATATATGGAACTTTTACGACAGGAACAATATCCTCAGTTGGACACCTTAGGTATGGTTGAGTCATTAGTCGGCGACCTTGTTCGAAGTGGTGCAGTCAAAAGAGACAGCGATCAAATCAGAAACGGAAGTTAAAAAAAAACGCCCCATCGATTGATGGGGCGTTTTTTGCTGTAATAGCCTGACGATGACCTACTTTCACACGGGAATCCGCACTATCATCGGCGCAGAGGCGTTTCACTGTCCTGTTCGGGATGGGAAGGAGTGGTACCACTTCGCTATGGTCGTCAGGCATAACTTTTTTGCCACCTTGACTATTGTCAAGGCGACCAATTTATAGAGCTAATCAGCTTGTCTTTTCGACACTGAAGTGCGATCACCACACAGCAGTTATTTTTGAATGCGTCAACTTGGCATAACTTCCTTGAGACACTTCTACAGTGAATCAAAGTTATAGGGTCAAGCCGCACGAGCAATTAGTATCGGTTAGCTTAACGCATTACTGCGCTTCCACACCCGACCTATCAACGTCCTGGTCTTGAACGACTCTTTAGGGGGCTCAAGGCCCCGGCAGATCTCATCTTGAAACGAGTTTCCCGCTTAGATGCTTTCAGCGGTTATCTCTTCCACACTTAGCTACTCGGCAATGCCACTGGCGTGACAACCGATACACCAGAGGTGTGTCCACTCCGGTCCTCTCGTACTAGGAGCAGGCTTCCTCAAATCTGCAGCGCCCACGGAAGATAGGGACCAAACTGTCTCACGACGTTTTAAACCCAGCTCACGTACCTCTTTAAATGGCGAACAGCCATACCCTTGGGACCGGCTACAGCCCCAGGATGAGATGAGCCGACATCGAGGTGCCAAACACCGCCGTCGATATGAACTCTTGGGCGGTATCAGCCTGTTATCCCCAGAGTACCTTTTATCCGTTGAGCGATGGCCCTTCCATACAGAACCACCGGATCACTATGTCCTGTTGCATCTGCTCGACTTGTCAGTCTCGCAGTTAAGCACGCTTATGCCATTGCACTATCGTCACGATGTCCGACCGTAACTAGCGTACCTTCGAACTCCTCCGTTACGCTTTGGGAGGAGACCGCCCCAGTCAAACTGCCTACCATGCACTGTCCCCGATCCAGATAATGGACCTAGGTTAGAACCTCAAACACACCAGGGTGGTATTTCAACGTTGGCTCCATAAGATCTAGCGACCCTACTTCAAAGCCTCCCACCTATCCTACACAGATCTGTTCAAAGTCCAATACAAAGCTACAGTAAAGGTTCATGGGGTCTTTCCGTCTTTCCGCGGGGAGATTGCATCATCACAAACATTTCAACTTCGCTGAGTCTCGGGAGGAGACAGTGTGGCCATCGTTACGCCATTCGTGCAGGTCGGAACTTACCCGACAAGGAATTTCGCTACCTTAGGACCGTTATAGTTACGGCCGCCGTTTACTGGGACTTCAATCAAGAGCTTGCACCCCATCATTTAATCTTCCAGCACCGGGCAGGCGTCACACCCTATACGTCCACTTTCGTGTTTGCAGAGTGCTGTGTTTTTAATAAACAGTCGCAGCCACCGATTTTTTGCAACCTCATTGGGCTCCATCCGCGAGGGACTTCACCTACTAAAAGGCACACCTTATTCCGAAGTTACGGTGTCAATTTGCCGAGTTCCTTCTCCCGAGTTCTCTCAAGCGCCTTAGAATACTCATCTCGCGCACCAGTGTCGGTTTGCGGTACGGTCGTGTGTAGCTGAAGCTTAGTGGCTTTTCCTGGAAGCAGGGTATCACTCACTTCGGCAGCAAGCTGCCTCGTTATCACTCCTCATCTAAGCCCGGCGGATTTGCCTACCAGGCACGACTACAAGCTTGAACCAACATGTCCAACAGTTGGCTGAGTTAACCTTCTCCGTCCCCACATCGCACTACACATCGGTACAGGAATATTGACCTGTTTCCCATCAGCTACGCATCTCTGCCTCGCCTTAGGGGCCGACTCCACTCTACGCCGATGAACGTTGCGTAGAAAACCTTGCGTTTACGGCGAGGGGCTTTTCACCCCTTTAACGCTACTCACGTCAGCATTCGCACTTCTGATACCTCCAGCATCCTTTACAAGACACCTTCACAGGCTTACAGAACGCTCTCCTACCACTTGCAATAAATTGCAAATCCGCAGCTTCGGTAACTGGCTTAGCCCCGTTACATCTTCCGCGCAGGACGACTCGATCAGTGAGCTATTACGCTTTCTTTAAATGATGGCTGCTTCTAAGCCAACATCCTGACTGTTTTAGCCTTCCCACTTCGTTTCCCACTTAGCCCGTTTTAGGGACCTTAGCTGGCGGTCTGGGTTGTTTCCCTCTTGAGTCCGGACGTTAGCACCCGGTGCTCTGTCTCCCAAGCTGTACTCGACGGTATTCGGAGTTTGCATTGGTTTGGTAAGTCGCCATGACCCCCTAGCCAAAACAGTGCTCTACCCCCGTCGGTAATACTTGAGGCACTACCTAAATAGTTTTCGGAGAGAACCAGCTATTTCCAAGTTTGTTTAGCCTTTCACCTATCCACAGCTCATCCGCTAGTTTTGCAACACTAGTCGGTTCGGACCTCCAGTACCTGTTACGGCACCTTCATCCTGGCCATGGATAGATCACTTGGTTTCGGGTCTACACCCAGCGACTTGACGCCCTATTCGGACTCGATTTCTCTGGCTTCCCTATTCGGTTAACCTTGCCACTGAATGTAAGTCGCTGACCCATTATACAAAAGGTACGCAGTCACCCCTTGCGGGCTCCTACTTTTTGTAAGCACACGGTTTCAGGATCTATTTCACTCCCCTCCCGGGGTTCTTTTCGCCTTTCCCTCACGGTACTAGTTCACTATCGGTCAATGATGAGTATTTAGCCTTGGAGGATGGTCCCCCCATATTCAGACAGGATTTCTCGTGTCCCGCCCTACTTTTCGTTAGCTCAGTACCACACAGGTCTTTTCACGTACGGGGCTATCACCCGCTATGGCCACCCTTTCCAGAGTGTTCCGTTAAGTCTTGTGCTATCACTAACAGGCTTCTCCGATTTCGCTCGCCACTACTTTCGGAATCTCGGTTGATGTCTTTTCCTCGAGCTACTGAGATGTTTCAGTTCACCCGGTTCGCCTCGCATAGCTATGTATTCACTATGCGATACCTTTGCAGGTGGGTTTCCCCATTCGGAAATCTCCGGATCAAAGCTAATTTGCCAGCTCCCCGAAGCTTATCGCAGGCTATCACGTCCTTCGTCGCCTATCATTGCCAAGGCATCCACCATGTGCTCTTATTCACTTGACCCTATAACTTTGACGTCTCTTGCGAGAATCAAAGCATCTTCAAGGAATGTTTGTCAGGTCTTTCACCTGACGCGTTATGCCGTATCCAATTTAACTTGAATAACTCGAATTTCAAACGTGAAGTTTGATATTCATTTTGACGCAATCAAAATTATGTTACTACTACGCAAGGCACGGTCTGCACTAAACCTTTACGAATGTGCAGTTTCCCTTACATAGCCAAGCTTTGCAGCTTAAAGTTAGCAACGCTGATTAAACTCTATAAATTGTTAAAGAACAGCCGATTGATCAGGTAATCCCGATCAACAACAAAGCAACCTCTATTTTCCGAAGAATTCGAAGCCGCTTTGGTGTTGATTCCTATGGAATCAGATAAGAAGTGAAAGATTGGTGGAGGTGACAGGACTCGAACCCGCTACCTACTGCTTGCAAAGCAGCCGCTCTCCCCAGCTGAGCTACACCCCAAATCCAGAAGGACGTTGGACGACGATGGTGGGTCTGGTTGGTCTCGAACCAACGACCCCCGCCTTATCAAGACGGTGCTCTAACCAACTGAGCTACAGACCCAAGCCGGTCACTTTTGACCAAGTTTGATCCTTAGCCGTTAGCGACAATCTTCCAACAACCGATAAGTGTGAGCGTTCAAATTAAATTGCAGTTTCCAGAAAGGAGGTGATCCAGCCGCACCTTCCGATACGGCTACCTTGTTGCGACTTCACCCCAGTCACCGAACCCTGCCGTGGTAATCGCCCTCCTTGCGGTTAGGCTAACTACTTCTGGCAGAACCCGCTCCCATGGTGTGACCGGCGGTGTGTACAAGACCCGGGAACGTATTCACCCGTGACATTCTGATCCACGATTACTAGCGATTCCGACTTCACGTAGTCGAGTTGCAGACTACGATCCGGACTACGAATGGCTTTATGGGATTGGCTCCCCCTCGCGGGTTGGCGACCCTTTGTACCAGCCATTGTGTGACGTGTAGCCCCACCTATAAGGGCCATGAGGACTTGACGTCATCCCACCTTCCTCCGGTTTGTCTACCGGCAGTCTCATTAGAGTGCCTAACTAAATGTAGCAACTAATGACAAGGGTTGCGCTCGTTGCGGGACTTAACCCAACATCTCACGACACGAGCTGACGACAGCCATGCAGCACCTGTGTTACGGCTCTTTCGAGCACTCCTCTATCTCTAAAGGTTCCGTACATGTCAAAGG